>NZ_CANBCC010000001.1 GCF_947366995.1 uncultured Aquabacterium sp.
CCAAATTTGCTGTGTTGCACTGCATGCTGCAGCACAGATGCAAAAGCAGTTAAAAGCCACCCGACGGGTGGCTTTTTTCTTTGGCGCGCGACCTGCAGCGGCGTGATCTTGTAGAAACGCGAGCGTGTCTGAACAGACGTGCAAGTGAGGTCGACATGCGGTGCGGTTGGTTGAAGCTCGTGGCGCTGGGGTGGCTGGGCGCCCTGCTGCAGCCCGCCAGCGCCGAGTCGCTGCGGTGCACCGGTGGCAGCGTGACCGAAGGCGATCTGCGCATCACGCTGATGGACCGGTGTGGCGCCCCCCGGCTGAGCGATGCCTACTGCGCCCCCGTCGCAGGCCCCGGCTTTCAGCCCGTTCCGCCCTGGCTCGGGTCGTTCGTGGCGCCCTGTGTGGTGACGGAAGAGTGGCTTTACGACCGCGGACCCGGTAATCTGCCTGTGACGGTGCGTTTGCGCGCGGGGCAGGTGCAGTCCATTCATTACGGGCACTCCTCGCGCTGACCTCGGCAGGCCCGAGGGCATGGCACCGTCCGGCTGCGCAAGGCTGCACACTGGCGCGAACCAGGGGCTTCGGCCCTGTCACGACACCAAGGAGGCAGACCATGGGGGGTTCATCCCGACAGGGCATGACGCCTGCGCAGCAGGAGGATCGGCCAAAGCCGCACGAGGGGCCAGCGCCGGGCTATGTGCCAGGTGAATCGGCTGCCGGTGAGGAAGACCCTGGCGCTTCGCTCGACACCCCGCCTGACGAGCCGGAATCGGTTCCGCCGGTGCCCGATGCGGATGCATCCACAGGCCATGGGGCAGGGGCCCTGCGACGCTGATGGAATGAGCATGACACGGCGGTGCCTGTGGCTGATGCTGACGCTGCTGTGCTGGGCGGCGGGAATCGCCCCCGCCGGGGCGGCCGGGATGGTGTTCGGGCTGGCGGGCAAGCGGGTGGACGATGCCAATTTTCAGGCGGCGTGGCGGGGGTGTGAGGCGGAAGCCCGTCGCCAGGGTGACCGGTGCCTTCATCTGGGTGAGCCGGGCCCGGCCAACGTGCGGGTGCAGGACGCCGCCATTCGGCAGGCGCTGGAAGAAGGTCTTCATGGGCTTGCGGTGTCGGTGACGCACTCGGCGTACCTTGCGGAGCACGGTCTGGCGCGCGCACGAGCGGATGGCGTGCCCGTGGTCACGTTCGACTCCGACCTTGATGCATCGCACCAGGCGCTGCGCCGCAGCTACATCGGGCCGGATAACGAGGCCTTCGGGCGCACGCTGGGTGATCTGGTGCGCCAGCGCCTGCCGCGCGGCGGCAAGGTCTGCCTGATGAGTGCCGACGCCCATGATCCCAACCTCGATCTGCGTCTCAAGGGCGTGCGTCGGTCGCTCGGGCAGGACGCGAGTGCCGGTGCGGCGCCGCTGCGGGGGCAGGCGGGCTGGACGGAGTTGGCGCGCTGCCCCTGGTTCAACGGCGATCAGCCCGAGCGGGCCCGCCGGCAGATGGTGCTCTCGCTTGACACGTTGAAGGCGGACGTGCTGATTTCGGTCGGGCACTGGCCGGTGGCCGACGTGGCCGCCTATGAAGCTGCGATACAGGGCCTTGCGCCCCGGAAAGAGAACGCGGGCGAGGCGGTGTTCGTCGGCATCGGCACGATGACAGCGGGGCAGGTTTTGCTGCTGAGGCGAGGGCTGCTGGGTGGGGCGGTCGAGCTGGATTTCGACGCCATGGGTCGCGCTGCCTACCTCGCCATGAAGCGGCTGGCCGGCGGCGGGCGTGTGGACGCGTTCGTTCGCACCCCGTTCAAGGTTCACGTGGGCGCGGCGGGAGGCACGCCATGAGTGCATCCCGACCGGAGCCGGGACCGGACCGCATCACGCCGCTGTCGAGGGTGTTGCTGTGGCGGGTGATTGGCTTCAGCCTGCTGTTGTCCATCGGGGCGGCGTTGCTGGTGGCCCATCTGCAGAAGAACCACGAGGCGGCGCAGCAGCGCGCCTTGCTGGACGCCGTGGTGTCCGTGCACCGGGTTGCGCTGTCCCGGGCCTTGTGGGAGCTCGACGACCAGGCGGTGGCCGCGCAACTGGCCGCGCTGCACCGTTTCCCGGTGGTGTTGTCGGCCGAAGTGCAAGGTGGCGGCCTGAGTCAGCGCTATGCCCGCGAGGGCGTGGCCGCGCGGGGCAGCGTGCAGACCGTGCGCGAGCCGCTGCACGCCCCGGGCAGCGACGAGGTCATCGGCATCTGGCATCTGACGCTCGATGAGGCCGCTCTGCAGGGTGAGGTGTGGACTCAGACCCGACGCTTCCTGATGCTGGTGGTGCCCTTGCTGCTGCTGATGGGCGGGCTGGTGTTCTGGCTGGTGCGCAGGCGGGTCGGGCATCCGGTCTCGGCGTTGTCGCACCACCTGGGCACGCTGCTGTCGGGGAACCTGGCCACGCCAGCGCCCGAACCACGGCATCGCCCCGCCACGGAGTTGCACCGGCTGGCCAGGGGCATCACGGGACTTCAGCAGGCGCTGGCCCAGGAACTGGCCCATCGGGACGCGGTGGCGCGCGAACTGGCCACCCAGCGTGACGAGCTCAACATGGTGCTGGCGCGTCAGACGCAGCGCCTTGACGGCGTGCTGAGTCACATGGCCGACGGCGCCGGCCTGCTGGACGAGGCGGGCAGCATTGTGCTGATGAACCCGGCGTGGGCCCAGATGCTGGGTTGTGGCGCGCCGCACGAGGCCACGCCCATGCCGGTGGAAAGCTGGCTGCGGTCGCCATCCTGGCCCGAGGTGTGCCAGATGCTGCGCGAGCAGGACCGGGTGGTGGGCTGCGAACTGACGATGTCGCACCAGGGGGGCGTGTTGCCGGTGGAGGCCAGCCTGTCGGTGATCGAGCGGGGACACGCGGGGGCGGTGGTGCGGGTGCAGATCGTGCTGCGCGACCTCAGTCAGCGGCGCCAGACCGAGCAGGCCCTGATCGACGCGCGGGAGGAGGCCATGGCCATGGCGCGCGCCAGGAGCGCCTTCCTGACGAACATGAGCCACGAGATCCGCACCCCGATGAACGCGGTGCTGGGCATGACGGAGCTGGCCCTGCGGACCAGCCTGTCGCCCCAGCAGCGTGACTACCTGCAGAAGTCTCGGCAGGCGGCCACCTCGCTACTGGCCATGCTGGACGACATCCTCGATTTGTCCGGCATCGAGAGCGGGCGTCTGACACTGCAGCATCAGCCCTTCCTGCTGGACGACGTGCTGGACCAGGTCATGGGCGCCGTGGCCCTGCCGGCCCAGCAGAAGGGGCTGGTTCTGGTTCTGGATGCGGTGTTCGACCAGCCGCAACGGCCGGTGGGCGACGGGCCCCGGTTGGCACAGGTGCTCACCAAGCTGTGCCACAACGCCGTGAAGTTCACCGATGCGGGCGAAGTGAGCCTGACGGTGCGCATGACCTCGCCGCCCGGCGCGCAGACGAGCTGGCTGGTGGCCGCTGTGCGGGACACGGGGGCGGGCATCCCACCGGAAGACCAGGCTCGCGTGTTCCAGCCGTTCCAGCAGGGCGACGACTCGGCGACGCGGCGGCATGGGGGCGGGGGACTGGGGCTGGCCATCAGCCGCCATGTGGTCGAGCGCATGGGCGGCACACTGACCTTGCGCAGCGACGTCGACACCGGGTGTGACGTCACGGTGCAACTGCCGCTGAGCCTGGATCCCGTGGATGGGGCGGGCGAGAGCCCCGCAGCCTGGCCGGAGGGGCCGTGGCGAAGCTGGCGCGTGCTGGTCGTGCATGCTCACCCGGAAGCGGCCCACGTGTTGCAGAGGCAACTGGAAGTCCTCGGGTTGACGGCGTCGGTGGCGAGCGGACGAGAGGCCGCCTTGCGCGCGCTTTCCGAGGCCGATGCAGCAGACGCCCCCTGGGACGCCGTTGTCCTGAACTGGTTGATGCCCGATGCCGATGTGCTCGCACTGGCCCGAGACGTGGCGCAACTCGGACTGGCGCAGGTGCCATTGCGGCTGCTCGCGTGTGCGCCGGGCAGCGAGGCGCCGCTGCTGGCGGCCGGCGGCAACCTGTTCGATGCGGCGCTGCCCCAGCCAGCCTCGACCACCGCGCTGGCACACGAGCTGGCCCGCCTGGCCGAGCGGGCGAGATCGGCCAGCGCGCCCGGCGAGGCGGCGGCGCGGACGCCGTCGGCTGCGCCCACGGTTTCCTCGAGCGTGAAAGGAGCGGCACTGTCCGGGCTGCGTGTGCTGCTGGTCGAAGACAACCCCTTCAATCAGCAGGTGGCGGCTGAGTTGCTGATGGATGCGGGTGCCCGGGTGACGGTGGCCGAACAGGGCCAGGCGGCGCTGGACCACCTGGCACGTGAACCGGTCGACGTCGTGCTGATGGACATCCAGATGCCCGTGATGGACGGCCTGGAGGCCACCCGCCGCATTCGAGACAACCCGGCGTGGGCCGATCTGCCCGTGCTGGCGGTGACCGCCCACACCCAGGCCAGCGACCGCGAGGCCGCGCTGGATGCCGGCATGGACGAGGTGCTGACCAAGCCGCTCGGCGTGGCGATGCTGATCGATGCGCTGTGTCGCTGGCGGCATGGACGCCGCCAGGCGGCCCCGGTTCAACAGGCCGCACCCGCACCAGTGCCGGCTGCGGCGCCAGTGGCGGCAGCTGCACCCCCCGACTTGCCAGGCATCGACCGCGCGCTGGGAGAGCTGCACTGCGGTGGCCGCCCTGCGCTGCACCAGCACCTGCTGGACATCTTTTTCAAGGCTCACCGGGACGTGGCCCGGCGGCTGTCCGATCAGATCGCGGCACCAGACTGGCCTGCCGCTGCGCGAGTGCTTCATGTGCTGAAGGCCGACGCGGCCACGGTGGGGGCCACGCGGCTGGCCGATGTGGCTCGCTCACTGGAAACCGCCTTGCTTGGCGAAGACCAGGCGGCCGTTCAGCTGCACAAGGCCGAACTGGACCTCGCACTGGACGAGGTGCTGCGCGGGCTGGCGCGCCGGCCGGCCTCCGGTGCCCCGAGCCCGGCACCGGCCTGAAAAGCCGTCCGCCGATGCTCAGCGGGCGTCCGGGCAGCGGTAAACCTGAGCCGACAGGGTGGTGCGGCGGTCTCCCACCACGGGCTTGTCCCAGACGACGTGGGTGCCACCCAACCGGTCGGCCTGCCACAGCAGGGTCTGGCGCGCATTCTCGGCGCCCTGCGGCCCCAACAGGCCCACGAGGCCCGAACTGGTTTCGATGCGTTCCAGGAACGTGCAGCCCTGGGGGGCATCGCCGGCAATGACGCGCACGGGGCCGCTGTAGCGGTCGGGCGTCATCGGGTTGCTGGCACAGCCGGCGAGGCCGACGAGGATGGCGCCGGCGATCAGCGCGCGCGTCAGGGTGGTGCAGGTCGTCATGATTCTTGTCCTTCTGCTCACCATTGAGCCACCTGCACACTCTATTACCACCGGGGCGCGGGTGGGGGCCTGCATCCCTGATGCGGATCAGGTCGAGTGCGCTCGGCGTGGTGCCGGCGCCTCATTGCGCTGCGATGGGCGCCAGGGCGGGAAAGGCGCGATGCAGGCCCGAGATCAGCATCTCGACCGCCATGGCCGACAGCAGCAGCCCCATGAAGCGTTCCAACGCCACGAGGCCCGAGGGCCCCAGTCGCCGCGACAGGCGGTCGGCCGAAGCAAGCACCACCCAGCCCACCGCCATGGCCAGCACAATGGCGGCCGTCCATGACCAGGCGCGATCCGGCTGCCGTGAGGCCAGCAGCACCACCGTGGCCAGCGCCGAGGGGCCGGCGATCAGCGGGATGGCGAGCGGCACCAGCATGGGTTCGCCCTCGGTGGTCTGCGACGCGAAGCTCACGCCCATGCTGGGAAAGGCCATGCCCAGGGCGATCAGGAAGAGGATGACGCCGCCTGCGATCTCGAGCGACACGTTGGTGAGGTGCATGGCCTGCAACAGGCGCTCGCCCACCAGCATGAACAGCAGCAGCATCACCGTGGCGATGAGGCATTCCCGCGTGATGACGAGCAGGCGTCGCTCGCGCGGCACATTGCGCAGCAGGCTGATGACGACGGGCACGTTGCCCAGCGGGTCGGTCACGATCAGCAGCACGATGAAGGCAGAGAGGAAATCGTGTTCCATGGTGCGCTCGGCAAGAAGGAGGGTCAGACGCGGGCCGCTTCGGCATCCGGCGCCCGGGCCGGCCACTGCGACAGCATCACGCCGAGCACGATGAGCGCCGCGCCGATCAGCGCGCGCCCGGCCAACACCTCGTTGATGTACCAGATGGCCGTGAGCGAAGCGAAGACCGGCTCCAGCCCGTAGATCAGGGCCGCCTCGACCGCCCGCACCCGCGCCTGGCCCCACGCCTGCAGCCACACAATGCCGGCGCTGGCCAGCAGCCCCAGGTAGATCAGCGGCAGGAGGTGGTCTTCGGCACGCGCCAGCACCTCGGCCGGCACACCGCCTTGCCAGGCCACGCCCACACCACCCAGGCCCAGCATGACGACCGCCTGCACGGCGGCCAGCCGCTCGGGACGGCACCGCACGGGCGATCGCGCGCAGTACTCGAACAGCAGCACGTACACCGCGTAGACAAAGGCGCTGGCCAGCGTCAGCGTGTCGCCGAAGCTCCAGGGTGCGGCCTCGTAGAAAAGGCCGTACATGCCCACCACGCTGAGGGCCGCCCCAGCCAGCACGGGCCAGCCCAACCGCTGCCCCAGGCCGGCAGCCAGCAGGGGCACGATGACGACGTTCAGCCCGGTGATGAAGGCGTTGCGGTTGCTGCTGGTGAGCCCCAGACCGCTGACCTGCAGCGCCGTGGCACCGAACATCACCGCCCCCATCAGCAAGCCCCAACGCAGCTCATGCGCCTGCACGCCCCGCAGGAAGGGCCACAGCACGGCACAGGCCACTGCAAAGCGCAGCGAGATGATCTCGAGCGCCTGCAGGTCGCCGCTCATGGCCTTCATCGCCGGGAAGGTGGTGCCCCATACGACGGTGACGAGCACCAGCGCCGCAATGCCGACGCGGTGGCGAGAGCCCGCGCGCACGGGCGATGCAGGCTGAAGGGAAGACGTCTCACTCATGCGCGCGATGGGGCGGGTTGGCAGATCAGTTGAAGGTGTAGCGCGCCATCAGGTTGAAGCGCGACAGCGAGCCCTTCTCGCCGGCCAGCGTCTCGCGCTCGCCCCAGATGTACTCGGCGCCCAGGTCCACGTTCTTCACCGGGTTGTAGATCAGACCGGCGTGCAACTGGTACATCCGCTTGTTGATGCCGTACTGGCCCGTGCCGAAGCCGTTGGTCAGCGCGTACTCGGTGTAGGCGTTGTTGAAGTTCTTCTGCCAGCCGCCCACGAAGTTGGCGCGCAGCGTGTCGCTGGCCTTGTACTGGTAGCCGATCACGGTGCCCAGGGCGCGCTCCATCAGGATGCGGTTGGCCTCGGTGTTGACGATCGCGCCTTCCAGGTAGTTGAAGTAGCGGCCCACGCCGTCGCCATAGGTCAGGCCCACGCTGAGGGTGTCCTGACCGCCGCGCAGCTTGATCAGGCCGGTGCCGGCGATGCCGTAGCCGCGCTTGTCGGCGTTGATGCCCGCATCATCGATGACCTTGACCTGCTGGGTCACGCCGCGCACGCTGGCAGCGCCCCAGTCGAAGCCCTTGTCCCAACGGAGCACCAGATCGGGCGTCTTCGAGAAGCCAGATGCCGTCGTGCCGCGGGAGATTTCGCCCGTGTCAGGATCGACCGTCTTGGCGAGCGCATAGCTCACCGGGTTCTCCACGGCCACCGTGAAGCCACCCAGGTCTGGCGTGGCGTAGGTGTAGCGCACCACCGGCTGACGGATGAAGGTCGAACCGATGGGGCCGTTGAAGTCGACCGTCTCGGGCGCGTTGTCCACGTCCATGAAGGTCGACCAGGTCTGCCCCACCGTGAAGCCGGCGAACGTGGCCACGGCCTGACGCAGTCGGAAGTTGTACGAGTTGGTGGCCTGCTGGGTGTAGATGGCCTTCACGTCGCCGCTGACGGCCGAGCCACCCAGGCGCGGGTCGTTGTTGAAGTCGCCTTCCAGCTTGATGCCCAGCGGGCCGTACGCCGTCGGGGTCGAGGTCTCGATGCCGATGCGCGACGTGCGGGCGTGCAGGTACGTTTCGCCCTTGCGCGCGGTGCTGCCGTTCAGCGGGGCGTAGGGGAGGAAGGTCGAGTAGTCGTTGCCGCCATTCGCGCCCTTGAATTCGCGCACGGCGTTCACTTCCACGTAGCCGTACAGCTTGATGGACGTGTCCGAGCCCGGCAGACGGAAGCTGCCCGGGATGTCGCCGGCCACGACCGCGTCCTTCTGCTTGAGCTCGACCTGCTCGATGCGCTCGGTCAGTGCGGCGGTGTCGGCGGCTGGCTGGGGCGCGGCCACCACGGCAGGTGCGGGCGCCGGCTTGGCGGCCTGCTGGCCCTTGAGCTCGTCCAGTTCCTTGCGCAGGCGCAGCACTTCGTTGCGCAGCAACTCGAAATCCTTGGCCGACTGGGCCAGGGCGGGCAGGGACGTGACGGAGGCGGCCAGCAGGGCCAGGCTCAGGGCGCTACGTTTCATCATGGTGTGCCTTTGCATGGGGAAAGTGGGGAAGGAAGCTCAGTGCGCGATCTGGCCGAGGAAGGCCCGGATGCGTGGGTTGTCCTGTTGGTCGAAGAAGGCCTCGGGCGGTCGGTCCTGCAGGATCTCGCCCTGGTTCAGGAACAGCACCCGGTCGGCCACCTCGCGGGCAAAGCCCATTTCGTGGGTGACGATGATCATCGTCATGCCACTGCGTGCGAGCTGCTTCATCACGTCCAGCACCTCCTTGACCATCTCCGGGTCGAGGGCCGACGTGGGCTCGTCGAACAGCATGACTTTGGGCTCCATGGCCAGTGCGCGTGCAATGGCCACGCGCTGCTGCTGCCCGCCCGACAGGGCGAACGGGTGCTTGTGCGCATGGGCTTCCATGCCCACCTTGCGCAGCAGCTCCATGGCCTTGGCTTCGGCTTCGGCCTTGGGCGTGCCTCGCACACGGCGCGGCGCGCGCGTCACGTTGTCGAGCACGGTCAGGTGCGGAAACAGGTTGAACTGCTGGAACACCATGCCGACCTCGCGGCGCAGCGCGTTCAGGGCCTTCGCGTCGTCGCTCACCTCGATGCCATCGACGGTGATGGTGCCGCTGTCGTGCTTTTCCAGTCGGTTGAGCATGCGCAGCAGCGTGCTCTTGCCCGAGCCCGATGAGCCCAGGATGACCGTGACCTTGCCCGCATCGAAATGCGTGTTGACGTTGCGCAGCACCTGATGCGCCCCGAAGGCCTTCTGCACCTGCTGCACGGTGATGAACGGTTGCGGGGGGCTCATGGCCGGCGGCCCTCCACGTCGTAGCGGTGCTCGATGGCGTCCGAGATCTGCGTGAGCATGGTGGTCAGCACAAGGTAGATGCAGGCCGTGGTCACCAGCGTGGCCATGGGCTGGAAGGTGGCCGCCTGGATGCGGTTGCCGACGTTGGTCAGCTCAACCACACCGATGGTGTAGGCCAGCGACGAGTCCTTCAGCAGCGACACGATGTTGTTCACCAGCGAAGGCAGCGAAATCTTCATCGCCTGCGGGAAGACGATGTCGAGAAAGGTGTGCCACGCGGACATGCCCAGCGAGCGGGCGGCTTCCGTCTGCCCCTTGGGCACGGCCTGCAGACCCGAGCGGATTGCCTCGGCGTTGTAGGCGCCGATGTTGAGCGCGAGCGCAATGCAGGCCGAGGTGAAGTCGCTCAGCCGCAGCGAGGGAATCAGCGCGGGCAGCGCGAAGTACACGAACAGCACCTGCACCAGCAGCGGCGTGCCCCGCACGACCCAGATGTAGAACGAGGCCAGCCAGCGCACCGGGGCCACGCGCGAGAGCTTGCCCATCGCGGCCACGAGGCCGATGGCGATGCCCGCCAGGCCGGAAACGATCGTGAGCTCGACGGTGATCAGCGTGCCGTCGGCGAAATCGCGTGCGGCCGGGCCGATCGGCTCGGGCGCCCACGACAGAGGAATGGCCATCAGCCAGAGGAACAGGACGAGCGCAGCACTCGCCACCACCATGGTGGCGTTGCTACGCGTCGACCTGCTCCAGCCGGCGGGCCAGCCAGGCAGGGTCAGCATGGTGTCAGGCCCTCGGGCTTACTTGCAACGAACGTCTTCGTTGAAGTACTTCTTCGAGAGCGCGGCATAGCTGCCGTCGGCCATCACCTCGGCCAGGGCCTTGTTGTAGCCCGCGGCCACGCTTTGGTTGCCCTTGGCCACGGCAGCGGCAATGCGCTCGATGAAGACCATCTCACCCGCCTTCATGCCAGCGTTCGGGGCGGCGGCCAGAGCCTGCTTGGCCACAAAGCGGTCGCTCACCCAGGCATCGACCCGCTGGCTCAGCAGGGCAGTGCGTGCGTCGGTGTCCTTCGGGAAGTTCTTCACTTCCTTGATGCCGGGCAGCTTCTTGACGCTCTCGAGGTAGGTGGTGCCCGTCTGCACGGCCACCACCTTGCCGGCGAGGTCGGCACCGGTGCGGATGGCCGGGTCGAGCGCGATCACCTGACCGCCCGAGCAGTAATGCGGGTTCGCGAAGGTGACCGCCTTGGCGCGTTCTTCGGTGATGCCATGCGAGGCGATGACCAGATCCCAGCGGTCCTGACGCAGGCCCGCCAGCAGCGCGTCAAAGCCCAGTGCCTTCCATTCGATGGTTACGCCCATCTTGTGCGCCACCAGTTCGGCCAGTTCGACCTCGAAGCCGGTGAGCTTGGTGCCCTGGAAGTAGTTGAACGGAGGAAACTGACCCTCTGTGGCGACGAGGATCTTGCCGTCCTTCTTGATGTCATCGAAGCTGCGGGCCTGTGCGCCCATGGCGGCCATCAGGCTGACGGCGATCAGCACGCCGCGTCGAATCCACTTGCCGGGTTGCGTCATTGTCGGGTCCTTGGGGGAAAGGTAGTCGGTCAGGCAAGGGGCGGTAATAGCATGAACCGTGCCTGGCTTCGTCGGACACTTCAGCGGGGGACAGACGCGCGGGATGGGGCCTCGCAGCGTGTGGAAAGGCAGAAGGCGTCAACGCCGCATCAGCGTGCTCTTGCCGAACAGGCTCTCGATCAGGTCGACAGCCAGTTGCGCGGTCTGGTTGCGCACGTCCAGCGCTGGGTTCAGTTCGACCACATCCAGCGAAGCCAGCCGACCCGTGTCGGCAATCATCTCCATGCACAGCTGCGCTTCGCGGTAGTTGGGCCCGCCGCGCACCGTGGTGCCCACGCCCGGCGCGATGTCCGGGTCGAGGAAATCGACATCCAGGCTCACGTGCAGGTGGGTGTTCTCGTCCAGATCAAGCAGGGCCTGCTCCATCGTGTGGCGCATGCCCATCTCATCGATGTAGCGCATGTCGAACACCTCGATGCCTGCCTCGTGCACAAAGCGCTTTTCGCCTTCGTCGACACTGCGGATGCCGATCTGCCGGATGTCGGCGGGCGACAGGGCCGGCACGTGACCGCCGATGTGGGTCAGCGCATCCGGGCCGTGGCCGCACAGGCACGCCACCGGCATGCCGTGGATGTTGCCGGTGGGTGTAAGGGCCGCGGTGTTGAAGTCGGCATGGGCGTCGAGCCACAGCACGCGCAGCTTGCGGCCCGTGGCGCGGCAGTGGCGGGCCACGGCGCTGATCGAGCCGATGCCCAGACAATGGTCGCCACCCAGCACGATGGGCAGGCGGCCGCTGCTTAGCTCGGCAAACACCGCATCGTGCAAAAGCTCGTTCCAGCGCACCACCTGCGGCAGATGGCGAAAGCCGTCCACGGCGGACTCCCAGGGGTTGTCGGGGCCGTGCAAATCTCCGGAATCCCGTACATCAAGTCCGAAATTTCGGATGGCCTGCGCGATGCCGGCCACGCGCAAAGCGCTGGGCCCCATGCGGGCGCCGATGCTGCCGGCGCCCACGTCGGTGGGCACGCCGACCAGGGTGACGCCCTGGATGTCGGGATGGATCATGCTGCGTGTTGCGTCTCGGGTTGAGGGGCCAGCGTCACGCAGCAAGCGCCGGGCCCGTCTGGGGCCAGCGTTCCGAAGAGGTCCTTCGGGTCATCTGGCGTGGGGATGAGGTCCAGCGGCTGCCCGATGCCGTGGCGCTGTGCGGCCTCCTGAAGATGGCGCAGCGCCGAGAAATCTTCCAGCGCAAAGCCCACCGAGTCAAACACCGTGATCTCGTCGGGGTTCTGGCGGCCGGCCGCCGCGCCGGTGAGCACCTGCCACAGCTCGGTCACCGCAAAGTCGGGCGGCATCTGCTGCAGGTCGCCCTCGGTGCGCGTTTGCGGCTCGTATTCCACGAACACGCGCCCGGCCCGCAGCACGTCAGCCGCCAGCTCGGTCTTGCCGGGGCAGTCTCCACCCACGGCGTTGATGTGCTGGCCGGGGGCCAGCATGTCGGCGTGCAGGATGGTGGCGTTGGTCTTGTCGGCAGTCAGCGTGGTGACGATGTCGGCGCCGCGCACCGCCTCGGCCGCGTTCTGGCACACCACCACCCGAAGCGCCGTGCCGGTCAGGTTGCGCACCAGCTTGGCGGTGGCCTGCCGGTCCACGTCGTACAGGCGCACGGTGTCGATGCCCAACAGGTGATGGAAGGCCAGGGCCTGGAACTCGCTCTGCGCGCCGTTGCCGATCAGCGCCATCACGCGGCTGTCGGGCCGGGCCAGCCGCCGGGCCGCCACCACCGACGTGGCGGCCGTGCGCAGGGCGGTGGTCAGCGTCAATTCACTGAGCAGGGTCGGGGCGCCGGTGGCCACATCAGCCAGCACGCCGAAGGCCATCACCGTGGGCAGGCCGAAACGCGTGTTGCGCGGGTGGCCATTGACGTACTTGAAGCTGTAACGCTGGCCGTCGGCGACCGGCATCAGTTCGATCACACCGTCGCGTGAATGGCTCGCCATGCGGGCCGATTTGTCGAAATCCGGCCAGCGGCGGAAGTCTTCCTCGATGCAGCGAGCGATGCCTGACAGGGTGGGCGCCAGGCCGTCGCGGCGAACCAGCTCGACGGCATCGCGGGCGCTCAGAAAGCGGGTATCGAGGTGGGTGCGAAGGCGCATGGTCGAAGTGCGTCGGGGTGATGCACACAGTGTGACCAAAGGCGGTGGCAATGAAAATCGTCAATCCTGCGCGAGAACGCGAAGACAATTGCCAGATCGTCAGATCGGATTGTCGTTTTGCAGATGGACACCCTCGACCAGCAGATCCTTTCCCTGCTCCGGCAGGACGCCCGCTTGAATGTGGCCACGGTGGCCAGCAAGCTGGGCGTGTCGCGTGGCACCGTCACCAACCGCATCCGCAAGCTGGAAGACAGTGGCGTGATCGTGGGCTACACCGTGCGGCTGCGGCCCGACACCGAACCGAACGAGATCCGCGCGTGGATGAGCATTGCCGTGGAGGGCAACGACGTGCGCTCGGTGATCGGCAAGCTGCTGGGGGAGCCCGGCGTGGCGTCGCTGCACGACACCAATGGCCGCTGGGACCTGCTGGCCGAACTCCGAGCTGAAAACCTCGCCGGGTTGTCAAAGGTGCTGGAGCGCATTCGCCTGATACGCGGCATCAGCAGCACCGAAACCAGCATCCACCTCGAAACCTACCGCCTCGGCTGAAAACACAACGGCCGGCACCCGTCGCACTGGCAGCGGGTCCGGCCGTGGTGCGGCGGCGCAGGGGTGTCAGACCCTGGCGCGGCGGCGCTGGGCCATTTCGCGGCCCATGCCGTTGAGATCCCACTCGGCAATGCGGCTCCTGGCTTCGGGGTAGATCAGCGACTCTTCGAGCGCCAGGTGGTCCTGATAGAGCTGCACGAACACCGGCACGGCCAGGCTGAGCTGCTCGAGGTTGTACCAGTTGTAGCCGGCGGCGATCGATTCAATCTGCGGTGCAAGCTCCAGCCAGTCCTCTTCGATCCAGCCGTGGTCCTGCTGCAGGCGCAGCGTGTGACGGATCAGGTCGTCGTCGCCACTGCGCAGCATCGCCGGGAAAATGTGCTTTTCCTCGTCGATGTGGTGTTGGCGGGCCGTGTCCATGAAGAAGTGGAAGATGGCGCGCGCCATCTCTTGCGCCTTGCCGTCCACCCCCTTGTTCTCTTCAAGGTGGGCAACCAGATCCTGCAAGCGCTGCAGGGCCGTGACCATCTGCTGGTGGCAGGCGTCCAGCACATCGAACGGCTGAACGGGACGGCCTCTGGGTGTGGTGCTTTGTTCCGGGGCAACAACGGTGGCGGGCATGGGGCCTCCAGCAAGGGGTGGGTTAGAACACGCGAATCTGATTCGATTCTGCGTTTCACCCCGAGAAGAGCCTTGCGCCACGTCAAGGCAAGCGGGGGGTCACTCGTCCTCGGCACCGCTGGCGTACCAGCGCTGAGCGTCGTCCATGCCCTTGTCCAGCTTGTCCTGCGAGCGCTCGCCGGCCGGCAGCGCCTGCCACTCCAGGAAGGCCACCGCCCGCTTGCGCATGTAGGCGGTGTTGCGGTCCTTGTCGGCCAGTTGCCGTTCGTCGGTCGGTTGCGGCGCCACGGACGCCAGCTTCTGCGTCCATTCGTCGATGCGTTGCTGGCGGCGGGTTTCGTCGGGCTCCAGATCACCGAGCAGCACGGTGCCCATCAGCACCGCTTCCATGCCTGTGAACTCGCCCTTGGCCACCCGTTCGGGCAACTGCGCCATGAGCTGCTCTGCCAGCTGGTGCCGCGCGCGCACGTTCTTCGAATCGATGGTCGATTGCCAGAACTCGAAGTCATGCTGGTAGCGCAGGTAGCTGGCAATCCGCTGGGCCTCTGCCTGCGGGTCGGGCTGGCGGCGAAGGGCTGTGTTCAGCGCCTTCCAGTCTTCCGGCTGCACGTGCACGGGCCGCCCGTCCGCCGCCACGGTGTCCACGGCGGTGCCGAACGGGGCCGCCGTGCCCGACGTGCCGGCCTCAGCGCTGGGGCTGGCGTCGGCCGCTTGACCGGACGGGGGCGCATCCGGTTTCACCAGCATCCACACGCCACCGGCCACGATGGCCCCGGTCACGACGGTCAGCAGCAGACGCTGCGCGGGCTTGGCTTGCTTGTAGATGATCATGGCGGTCGTCAATGAAAATGATCCGGTCGCCCTGGGGGCGTCCCAGGATGAGCCGGATCACATTGTGTGCTGTCCCGTTGCGGTCAGCCGCAACGGCGTGACGTCAGCGTCGTGCCGCTCAGGGGGCCGGAACGTAGGGCTTGGTCGAGATCGGGGTCGAGCGCAGCTTGGTCGAGATGTCCTGCGTCAGGGTGCCGAAGCGCAGGGTGTCCAGCAGCGGCCACACGAACGTGGGCAGCTTCAGGGTCACCTTGTACAGGTTCTTGGCTTCCGGGGTCAGGGCCAGGTCGCCCAGCACTTCGTGGCCGGTGATGTTCAGAGGGAACTTGTACTTCAGGCCCAGCGGCGTCAGCGTCTGGAAGTTGAAGATGGGAACCTGCTTGGTGGTGGCGCCGCCCATCGGCGTGGCATCGGCCAGCACCTGCTTGGTGGTGTAGTTGATGGTGAAGTTGGCCAGCGTCAGGCGGGTCGGCACTTCTTCGCCGGTCTCTTCGTCTTCAGCGATGCGGTCGAACTGCAGCGCCGAGCCGACGGCCGTACCCGACAGGATCTTCAGCAGCGGGCTGATGGAAATGCTCGTGACCGGCAGGGTAAAGGAGTTCGTCTTGTCGGCGTTGGCGTAGGCCGTGCCCTTGGCCGACACCTGGATGCCGACCTGGCGGAAATTGGCGTTGGCTTCGATCGAGAAATCCTGGACCGAGTTCGCCACAAAGGCGTTCACGGGGATGGCGATGCCAGCGGCGGATGCCGAAACAGCGGTGCCGGCCAGAACGGCGGAAACAGCGACAGTACGGAAAGACAGAGACAAGCTCATGGTGCGCTCCTTTTGTATGCCGAGCCTGACAAACCGGCTCGTTCCATGGGCTCTATCTTCACCGGCGTGGATGGGACGCCCGCCCCCCTCGACTCGATGGCCTGACCGTGCAGATGGCACATTTGCTGCCATTCCGAGGGAAAGCCGCTAGCTTGTCCAAAGGGCGGTTTTAAGGGTTAACCGCATCCTTCGGGTTAACCGGGGTACGTTGCGGAACCCCCTTTTTCGGGTTAGTTCGGCTCGCCGACGGAAGGGGTCGTCGCCCCGTCCGTCAGCGCGACCGTATGCCGCTTGCAGGCTCACTGCACCACGTACGGTGCAGTCGGGACAGCCGGGGTGCGCGCCTTGGTGCTGATGTCGTTGACGATGGTGCCGAAGTCCGTCGTGTCCAGCAGCGGGATCACGAACGTCGGCAGCTTCAGCGCGCTGATGAACAGGCTCTTGGCTTCGGGGGTCAGGAAGAGCTTGTCGAGCACTTCATGGCCGGTGATGGTCAACGGGAACACGTACTTCAGCTTCAGAGCCTCGCTGACGTTGAACTTGTAAAGCGGCATTTGCGGGATCGTGGCGCCGCCCTTGGGCGTGGCGTCGGCCAGCACGACGTTCTGCGTGTAATCGATCTTGAAGTTGGCGAGGACCAGGCTCACGGCCACTTCCTCGCCCGTCTCCTCGTCTTCACCGACGCGGTCCAGCTTGAGCGCCGAGCCCACCGCCGCGCCGGATGCGACCTTCAGGTTGGAGCCAATGCTGATGGTGGTGATGGGCAGGTTGTAGGCGCCCGCCACACCGGTGACCGCCGTGGCATTGCCCAGCGCCGTGAAGGTGATGCCCACCTGGCGGAATTGCCCCTGGGCGAATGTCGAGAAGGTCTGGACAGAGTTTGCCTGCTTGTTGGCGACGTTGAGTGTCAGCCCGGCCGCAGAGGCAGCGCCAGCGCCGAAGACCAGGGCAGCCGAAATGGCCGCGTGGCGGAAGTGCAGAGACGAGATCATGCGGGACTCCTTTTGCGTTACCTGCCATACGGCAAGCGTTGTTGGTGTGGTGTTAATCGTGCACCGACTCGCAAAAGGCGTGTCCCCGCAAATCCGGGTATGTCGCGCGCTGCTCGCGCCAATTCACGTCATCTCGCGGGAAAACGCGCGGGACGCATTCCTGCCAGGGCCTCGGGCTTGCCCTAGGACCCCGCCCGAATCAGAGGAAACGCTCGAGCAGCCTGCGCGAAGCCCGGTCCAGCGCAGCCATGTCAGGAATGGCAAGGTTCAGGCCGTGGCTGGTCCCGATCAGCAGCCGGCCGTTGCCCAGGCGGCGGATGTCGTCCTCGCTCTTCAGCACGACGTCCGTGGGCCCTCGGTCGGTGTCGACGGACCAGGTGCTGGGCACCGAGAAGGTCGAGACCGCTCGCAGGCGGGTGATGGTCGGGGTGAACTCGCGCACTGCCAGTTCCGCTTCCAGCAGGGCGCGTTCGGGGTTGAGCAGGGCGCTCAAGCGCGGGATCCACGCCAGTTCGTGGCCGTCCGGGCCCACGATGGACAGGCCCTCGTCGGGTGCAGCGATCGGGAAGGCGCGTACGGGCACAACGCCCACGTGGGCCACGCCGTCGGCACCGGTGTAGACGAGCTTGCCGAAAGGGTCGCGGGTGATCTGAAAGTCGCTCATGTCGGGGTCGTGCAAGGTTCAGGCCGCGGTGTCGGCGTTGGGTGAGGGTGGCTCGGCATCCAGCAGGGCGTCCTGCTCGGCCTTGCGTGCCTGCGCCTCGTACAGGCGCCAGTAGGCCCCCTGGCGCGCCATCAGCTCGTCGTGCGGGCCGACTTCCACCACCTGGCCGCGGTCCATCACCACCAGGCGATCGGCCTTGCGAAGCGTCGACAGGCGGTGCGCAATCGCAATCGTCGTGCGGCCCTTGACCAGGTTGTCCAGCGCGCGCTGGATTTCCTTCTCGGTTTCGGTGTCCACGGCCGATGTGGCCTCATCCAGGATCAGGATCTTCGGGTCGATCAGCAGGGCCCGCGCAATGCTGATGCGCTGTCGTTCTCCGCCCGACAGGCCCTGGCCGCGTTCGCCCACCAGCGAGTCGTAGCCCTGCGGCAGGCGCAGGATGAACTCGTGCGCGTGCGCTGCACGGGCCGCGGCAATGATCTCGTCGCGCGTGGCGTGGGGTTTGCCGTAGGCGATGTTCTCTGCGATGGTGCCGAAGAACAGGAAGGGCTCCTGCAGCACCAGGCCGATGTGGCGCCGGTAGTCGGCCACGGCAATGCGGCGGATGTCGACGCCATCGACCTTGATCGCGCCATCGCTGATGTCATAGAAGCGGCAGATCAGGTTGACCAGCGTGCTCTTGCCCGAGCCGGAATGGCCGACCAGGCCGATCATCTCGCCGGGCTGGATGTCGAGGCTGAGGTTGCGGATCACCGAGCGGCTGCCGTAGCGGAAGGCAATCTCTTCCATCGTGATGCGGCCCTGAAGCGCAGGCAGCTTCACCGGGTTGGCCGGTTCCGGCACGTTGGAGACGTGGTCGAGGATGTCGAAGATGCGCTTGGCGCCGGCCGCTGCCTTCTGCGTGACGGACACGATGCGGCTCATGGAGTCGAGCCGGCCGTAGAAGCGGCCGATGTAGGCGATGAAGGCCGTGAGCACGCCCACCGTGATGTCGCTTTCCGACACCAGCCAGATGCCGAAGGCCCACACCACGAGCAGCCCGATCTCGGTCAGCAGCGACACGGTGGGCGAAAACAGCGACCACGTCTTGTTGAGCTTGTCGTTGACCTGCAGGTTGTACTGGTTGGCCGCGCGGAAGCGGTTGGCCTCGCGCTGCTCCTGCGCAAAGGCCTTCACCACGCGAATGCCGGGGATGGTGTCGGCCAGCACGTTGGTGACCTCGCCCCACACGCGGTCGATCTTCTCGAAGCCCGTGCGCAGGCGGTCTCGCACCAGGTGGATCAGCCAGGCGATGAAGGGCAGCGGGACCAGTGTGACCAGGGCCAGCCAGGGGTTGATGGACACCAGGATGGCGGCGGTCATCGCGATCATCAGCACGTCGGTGGCGAAATCGAGCGCGTGCAGCGACAGGAAGACGTTGATGCGGTCGGTTTCCGAGCCCACGCGGGTCATCAGGTCGCCGGTGCGCTTGCTGCCGAAGTAGTCGAGCGACAGGCGCAGCAGGTGCTCGTAGGTGGTGGTGCGCAGGTCGGCGCCGATGCGCTCGGACACCAGCGCGAGCAGGTAGGTGCGGGCCCAGCCCAGCGCCCACGCCACCAGCGCCGAGGCCAGCAGGCCGCTCAGCAGCAGCGTCACCAGGTCGCGGTCGATGGCCTGGCCGTTCTGGAAGGGGATGAGCACCTCGTCCATGAGCGGCATGGTCAGGTAGGGCGGCACCAGCGTGGCGGCGGTGGAGGCCAGCGTGAGCAGGAAGCCGGCCAGCAGCTTGCCCTGGTAGGGCCGCGCGAAGCGCCACAGGCGCAGCAGCACCCAGGTCGAGGGCGGCGTCTGCAGTTCGCGGTGGCACACCGGGCACTCGTCGCTGTCCGGGGGCAGCGGGGCCTTGCAGCTCGGGCACTGGGCCTTGTCCTCGTCCGGCGACACTTCGCCGGTGTGCAGGGTGGCCTGGCGCCGTTCGAACTGTTCGATCAGACGGACAACCTGGACCTGGTGCTCCAGCGTGAAGTGCCACTGGGCCAGTCGCCCCTGGGCGTTGAGCAGCTCCAGGGTGCCCACGCCGGCGTGATCGTGGTGCTGAAGCGCCAGATCCGGGGTCAGAGGCCACATTTCCCAGGGTGCCGAGGCCGCTTCGCGTGCGCCGAGACGCTGGTCAGTCAGGATAATGGGCGACGTCTGGAAACGGAGTTGTGCGTTCAGGTCAACCTCAAGGCGACATAAAACGTTTTCTCCGGGAGCCAGCGGCCAGTCCGTGCTGGCAAGATCTGTAACAGCCTGACGCCCCTGGGCGTCGTCAGCAGGATGGTGATGGTGCATGTTGATCTGTGGGCCCGACGCGGGGGCCAGGCTTCGGCCCCTTGTGCGAGGTGTCGCATTTTGACCGAAGCAGCCCGCGCCATGTCGATCCGCCCGTCTTTCTGCCCGTCCACGCCCCGCCTGTGACCCTTGTCGCCCCATGACCAAGAAGAACGACATCAAGCTCCTGCGCATCAATTACCTGCGCGGCCCCAACATCTGGACGTACCGCTCGGTGCTGGAGGTCTGGCTGGATCTGGGTGAACTGGAAGACTGCCCCTCGAACAAGTTGCCCGGCTTCAACGAACGGCTGACGGCCTGGCTGCCGGCGCTGATCGAGCACCACTGCGGCGTCGGGGAGCGGGGCGGTTTCCTGCAGCGGCTGCAGGAGGGCACCTGGTGCGGCCACGTGCTGGAGCACATCGTCATCGAACTGCTGAACCTGGCCGGCATGGCCACGGGCTTCGGCCAGACCCGCTCGACCAGCCAGCGCGGCGTCTACCGCATGGTGTTCCGCGCCCGTGACGAGCAGGTGGCCCGGGTGGCCCTGCAGCAAGGGCATGCGCTGATCATGGCGGCCATCAACGACGAGCCCTTCGATGTGAAGGCGGCCGTCGAACTGGTGCGCGAGCAGATCGACGACTGCTACCTCGGCCCGTCGACCGCGGCGATCGTGAACGCCGCCACCGACCGCGGCATTCCGCACATCCGGCTCAACGAGGGCAATCTGGTGCAGCTGGGCTACGGGGCCGCGCAGCGCCGCATCTGGACGGCCGAGACCGACAAGACCAGCGCGATCGCCGAAGGCATTGCCGGCAACAAGGACCTGACCAAGACCCTGCTGAAGGCCTGCGGCGTGCCCGTGCCGGAAGGCGAGGTGGTGGACAGCCCCGAGGCCGCGTGGGAAGCGGCAGAAGACATCGGCGTGCCGGTGGTGGTCAAGCCGCTGGACGGCAACCATGGCCGGGGCGTGTCGCTGGAGCTGACCGAGCGCGCCGACATCGAGGCCGCCTTCAAGGTGGCCGAGGCCGAGGGCAGCGACGTGATCGTCGAGCGCTTCATTCCCGGCGACGAGCACCGTGTGCTGGTCGTGGGCGGCAAGCTGGTGGCCGCGGCCCGGGGCGAGAGCCTCTGGATCATCGGCAACGGCCGCGACAAGGTCACCAGGCTGATCGACGACCAGCTCAACAGCGATCCGCGCCGCGGCGAGGCCGAGGAGTTCCCGCTCGAGACCATCGTGCTGGAGCGCGAACCCACCATGCGCCTGCTGCTGGAGCGCCAGGGCCTGAACGGTGAATCGGTGCCGTCCGAAGGCCAGCGCGTGCTGGTGCAGCGCAACGGCAACGTCGCCATCGACTGCACCGACGACGTGCACCCCGATGTGGCCTACCAGTGCGGCCTGGCTGCGCGCGCCGTGGGCCTGGACATCGCGGGCATCGACCTGGTGGTGCAGGACATCTCCCAGCCGCTCGCGCCCCAGCGTGGCGCCATCGTGGAGGTGAATGCCGGCCCCGGCCTGCTGATGCACCTCAAGCCGGCCGAAGGCCTGCCGCGCCCGGTGGGCAAGGCGATTGCCGACCACCTGTTCGACGAGACGGAAACCGGCCGCGTGCCCATCGTCGGCGTGGCCGGCTCGGTGGGCACCAGCCACATTGCCCGCCTGATCGCGTGGCTGCTGCACCTGGGTGGGCGCCATGTGGGTCTGGCGTGCCGCGACGGCCTCTTTCTGGGTACCCGCCGCGTGGAGGGCAAGGACCGCGCTAACTTTGCAGCCGGTCAACGCCTGCTGATGAACCGCGAAGTCAACGCCGTGGTGCTGGAAAACGGCGCCGCCAGCATCCTGAACGACGGCCTGGCCTACGACCGCTGCACGGTGGGCGTGGTGACAGACCTGTTGGGTGCCGAGCCGCCCGTGGCACCGGCCCTGGCGGAGCACGACATCCGCGAGCCCGAGCAGATGTTCAAGGTGCTGCGCACGCAGATCGATGTGGTGCTGTCCGAGGGCGTCGGCGTGTTGAACGCCGCCCACCCGCAGCTGGTCGAGATGGCCGAGTTGTGCGATGGCGAAGTCATCCTCTACGACGTGGACCATGCCAGCCCGGTGCTGGCCGCGCACCGCGCCCAGGGCGGCCGCACGGTGGCCGTCGAGGGCCACCATCTGGTGCTGGCTCACAATGGCCAGGTGGCCGTGCGCTGTGCCGACCTGGACAGCGCGGCAGCACGCCGCCTGGTGGCCGCGGGTGAGTCGGGGGCCGGCGTCAGCTGGCTGCTGGCCGCCGTGGCCGCGGCCTGGGCCCTGGGCATTTCGCCGGAACTGATCAGCGCCGGGATCGAGACCTTCGACCCGACACCCAAACAATAAGAAAACGCAGGCCTTCGCGCTAACGAGAGACCCCTCATGGACGTGTCCCGCATCCGGGCCCTGCGCGGCCCCAACCTCTGGAGCCGTCATACCGCCATCGAGGCGGTGGTGGCGTGTGAACCCGCAGAGCGCAACATCGATCAGCTGCAGGGCTTCGAAGCCCGGCTGCGCAAGCGCTTTCCGAGCATGGGGCCGCTGCGGCCCGATGGCCGTCCGGGCCACATCGGCCTGGCCCACGTGCTGGAGACCGTCGCCCTGGCGCTGCAGGCTCAGGCCGGTTGCCCTGTCACCTTCAGCCGCACGGCGGAGACGGTCGAAGAAGGCATCTACCAGGTGATCGTCGAGTACAGCGAGGAGGTCGTCGGCAAGAAGGCCTTCGACCACGCCATCGCGCTGGTCGATGCCGCGCTGAAGGACACCGCGTTCGACGTGGACGCGGCGCTCGCCGAACTGCGCGAGCTGGATGAAGACGTGCGCCTGGGCCCCAGCACCGGTTCCATCGTGGATGCGGCCGTGGCCCGGGGCATTCCCTATCGCCGCCTGACCCAGGGCAGCCTGGTGCAGTTCGGCTGGGGCAGCAAGCAGCGCCGCATCTGGGCGGCCGAGGTCGACAACACGAGCGCCGTCTCCGAATCGATCGCCCAGGACAAGGACCTGACCAAGCGCCTGCTGGCCGCAGCCGGTGTGCCGGTGCCCACGGGGCGTCCGGTGGTCGACTTTGAAGATGCGTGCAAGGTGGCCGAAGAAATCGGCTGGCCGGTGGTGGTCAAGCCGCGCGATGGCAACCAGGGCAAGGGCGTGACGGTCAACATCGTCAGCACCGAGCACCTGGAGATCGCCTACAAGGTCGCCGCCGAGTATGGCGAGGTGATGGTCGAGAGCTACTTGCCCGGCAACGACTTCCGTCTTCTGGTGGTGGGCGACCGTCTGGTGGCTGCGGCGCGCCGTGATCCGCCCCATGTGATTGGCGACGGCGTGCACACCGTGCGCGAGCTGGTGGCCAGGGTGAACGAAGACCCGCGCCGGGGTGACGGCCATGCCACCTCGCTGACCAAGATCCGCATCGACGAGATCGCCATTGCCCGCCTGCAGGTGCAGGGGCTGAGCCCCGACGATGTGCCGGAGCAGGGCCGTCGCGTCATCATGCGCAACAACGCCAACCTGTCGACCGGTGGCACCGCCACCGACGTGACGGACGACGTGCACCCTGAAGTCGCCGCCCGCGCGATTGCGGCCGCGCAGTGCATCGGGCTGGAGATCTGCGGGGTCGACGTGCTGGCCGAGAGCGTGCACCGCCCGCTCGAAGCCCAGAACGGCGGCATCGTGGAAGTGAACGCCGCACCCGGTCTGCGCATGCACCTGTCGCCGTCTTACGGCAAGGGCCGCAACGTGGGCGAGGCCGTGGTGGCCAACCTCTACAAGCCGGGTGACGATGGGCGCATCCCCATCGTGGCCGTGACCGGCACCAACGGCAAGACGACGACGGCGCGGCTGACTGCCCACCTGCTGGCCACGAGCGGGCTGCGTGTGGGCATGACCAACACCGACGGTGTGTACGTGAATGGCCGCCAGATCGACAGCGGCGACTGCTCGGGCCCCAAGAGTGCGCGCAATGTGCTGATGCACCCGGACGTCGACGCGGCGGTGTTCGAAACGGCGCGTGGCGGCATCCTGCGTGAAGGCCTGGGCTTCGACCGCTGCGGCACGGCTGTCGTCACCAACATCGGTGCGGGCGACCACCTGGGCCTGAACTACATCACCACCGTGGAAGATCTGGCGGTGCTCAAGCGCGTCATCGTGATGAACGTGGCGCCTGAGGGCTACGCGGTGCTGAACGCGGCCGACCCGATCGTGGTGGCGATGGCGCCCAAGTGCCCGGGCGGCATCATCTATTTTGCGCTCGATCCGCACAACCCCGTGCTGGCCGCGCACCGCGCGCAGGGCAAGCGCACGGTGTACGTTGATGGCGGCGCGGTGGTGGCCTCGGAAGGCAGCTGGCGCGAGACCCTGCCGCTGCGCGACATCCCGCTGACCCGCAATGGCACGATCGGCTTCCAGATCGAGAACGTGATGGCCTCGGTGGGCGCGGCCTGGAGTGCCGGCCTGGACTGGGAAGTGATCCGAGCCGGTCTGGCCAGCTTCGTGAACGACTCGGACAACGCGCCCGGCCGCTTCAATGTGATGGACTACCGTGGCGCGACCGTGATCGCCGACTACGGCCACAACCCGGATGCCATGAAGGCGCTGGTGGAGGCAGTCAACGCGATGCCGGCCAAGCGGCGCTCGGTCGTCATCAGCGGTGCGGGCGACCGCCGCGACGAGGACATCCGCGATCAGACTGCCATTCTGGGTGCGGCCTTCGATGATTTCATCCTCTTCCAGGACGCCTGTCAGCGTGGCCGCGAAGACGGCGAGGTGCTGGCGCTGCTGCGTGCTGGCCTGAGCCAGGCTGCGCGTGCACAGCACGTCGAAGAGATCCGCGGTGAGTTCCTGGCCATCGACACGGCCCTGGCCCGTCTGCAGCCGGGCGACCTCTGCCTGGTGCTGGTCGACCAGGTGGAAGAGGCCCTGGCGCACCTGGCCAGGCGGTGCGCCGAATCGCCTGCTGGGTGATGGCGGTACCGGCGTCGGCATGAGCGTGCTGTCGCACGACGACATTCAGGCGCTGGTGCTGACGGCCGAACTGGCCGGCATCACCACGCTGGCGCTGCTCGTCATCGGCACGCCGATCGCCTGGTGGCTGGCGCACACGCGTTCGATGCTCAAGGGGCCGGTGGCCGCGGTGGTGGCACTGCCGTTGGTGCTGCCACCCACGGTGCTGGGCTTCTACCTGCTGTTGCTGCTGGGCCCGAATGGCCCGGTGGGGCAGGCGATGCAGGCCATGGGCTGGGCGCTGCTGCCCTTCACCTTTCCGGGCCTGGTGGTGGCCTCGGTGCTGCACTCGCTTCCTTTCGTGGTGCAGCCCCTTCATCAGGCGTTCGAGGCCATGGGCCGGCGTCCGCTGGAGGTGGCCGCCACGCTGCGCGCCGGGCCATGGGATCGCTTCCTGAGCGTCGCGTTGCCCCTGGCGCGTCCCGGGTTCCTCACGGCGGCGGTGCTCGGCTTTGCGCACACCGTGGGCGAGTTCGGCGTCGTGCTGATGATCGGCGGCAACATCCCCGGCGCCACGCGCGTGCTGTCGATTTCGCTGTATGGCCATGTCGAGGCCAACGAACTCCAGCAGGCCCATGTGCTGGCCGGCGGCATGGTGCTGTTCGGCTTTGCCGTCATGTGGCTGCTGTACCTGGTGTCCGGACGCAGCCTGCTGGGCGGAGGGGCTCGCCGTGCATGACGCGGGGCTGGATGCCGTTCGCACGCTGCAGGCCGATCTGCGCGTGGCCTTTCCGGGTTTCGACCTCGACGTCCGTCTGCGCCTGCCGGCGCAGGGCGTCAGCGTGCTGTTCGGCCCCTCGGGGTGCGGCAAGACGACGGTGTTGCGCGCCCTGGCCGGTCTGGAGCGGGCCGAGGGCCGCGTGGTGTTCGCCGGAGAGGTCTGGCAGGACGGTCATACGGCGGTGCCCACGCACCGGCGGGCCATCGGGTACGTGTTTCAGGAGCCGAGCTTGTTTCCGCACCTGAGTGTGCTGGGCAACCTCGACTACGGCCGCAAGCGCGTGCCGCCGGTCCTGCAGCGCATGTCGCTGGACGAGGCTGTCGCACTGCTCGGCATCGGCGACCTGATGGCGCGCCGGCCGGATGCGCTGTCGGGAGGCGAGCGCCAGCGCGTGGCCATTGCCCGCGCGTTGCTGACCAGCCCCCGGCTGCTGCTGATGGACGAGCCGCTGTCGGCACTGGACGCCGCGCGCAAGGCCGAGATCCTGCCTTACCTTGAGCGCCTTAACCGTGAGGCCCGCATTCCCGTGGTCTATGTGACGCACGCGCTGGACGAGGCGGCCCGCC
Source organism: uncultured Aquabacterium sp. (assembly GCF_947366995.1). Classification (GTDB taxonomy): domain Bacteria; phylum Pseudomonadota; class Gammaproteobacteria; order Burkholderiales; family Burkholderiaceae_C; genus Aquabacterium. The sequence continues at coordinate 26,133 of NZ_CANBCC010000001.1, forward strand.
TGGCCGATCACCTGGTGCTGATGCAGGCGGGCCGCGTCATCGCCGAGGGCCCGGCCATTGACACCCTGTCGCGGCTGGATCTGCCCCTCAGCCAGCTGGACGACGCGGCGGCCGTGCTGGAGGCCGAGGTGGTGGCGCACGCGCCCGACTTCGGGCAGAGCCAGCTTCGTGTGGATGGCCAGCCCCTGTGGGTGGGTCTGTGCGTGCCGGCCCCGGGCGAGCGGGTGCGCGTGCGTGTGCTGGCGCGGGATGTCAGCGTGGCGCTCAGCCGCGCGCCCGACAGCAGCATTGTCAACATCCTGCCTGCGCGCATCGTGTCGCTGCGGGAGGGTGGGGCGGACACCGTCACGCTGCGCCTGGCGCTCGAAGGGGGCACCGCCCACCTCCTGGCGCGCATCACCCGGCGTTCCTGCGTGCACCTGGGCTTGCAGGTGGGCACGCCCGTGTTCGCACAGGTCAAGGGCGCGGCGTTGATGGCGTAGCCCGCGTCATCGCGTCGACGATGAGGTCCAGGCTTCGGCGCAGCGTTGCAGCCTGATCGGAGGGTGCAACGTGCCACTGTGGCAGCTGCCCGTCCACGGCCATGCGGGCCAGCCCATAGGCGCTGCCGCGCAGGGCCAGCGCCAGTTCGGCGGCGGGCTGCGAGATGGGCAGGGCACCTTCCCGCTGCGCCTGTTCGACCAGTTGCACGGTGAGCTCGCGCACCACGGCAAAGTGGCCGGCCAGGCTGGGCGAGGCCGTGAAATCGAACAGGGCGCGGTTGGACACCAGGCGGAACTGCGTGGGGTGCCCGGTGGCCCAGGCCAGGAAGCTGTGCCCGAGGGCTTTCAGCCGGTCGGCGGCGGTGCCGCTGCAGGCGTGCTGGTCGCGCTCCACCATCAGGCGCAACTGGCGGGTGGCCTCTTCGGCAATGGCGGTCATCAGGGCACGCTTGTCCGCAAAGTGCCGGAAAGGCGCGCCCGATGACACGCCGACCCGTTTGGCCACCTCGCGCAGGCTGACCTGCTCGATGCCGGTTTCCTCCGCCAGGGTGAGGGTGGCTTCGATCAGTGCCTGGCGCAGGTTGCCGTGGTGATACGGGCGCGGCGGGGTGCAAGGTGATCGCAGCATGGTTGCAAGCGGGCAATGTAAGCACTGCACATTTTGGCTGGCCGGCACGACGTCGTCTGCCTAGCATCGCCCCTCATGTCCGGTCTACGGATGTCGCGTCCACCAGGAGCCCCGCCATGTCCTCTTCTGCCTTGCCCTCCGCGCCCCTTGCCCGCTTTGGTCCCTGGTGGCCCGGCGTCGCGGTTCTTGTTCTGATGTGCACGGTGCTGCTGGCCAGCGGGATCACCGTCGACAACGTGCGTGCGGCCATCCGTGCCACCGCGCGCCTGTCGCTGGTGTGCTTCTGCCTGGCGTATGCGGCCAGCGCGCTCTGGCAGGTCCGGCCCACACCGCTGTCGGCCTGGCTTCGACGGCATCGCCGTCAGTGGGGGTTGCTGTTCGTGGCCTCGCACACGGTGCACCTCGTGTTCATCGGGATGCTGCGCCTTCTGGACCCAGCCCTGTTTGCCAGCCTGGTGCCGGCGGCCACCCTGGTCTCCGGCACGTTGGCTTATGCCGTGCTGTGGGCAATGGGCCTGTCCTCCAACGATCGGGTGGCCGCGCGCATGGGTGCGCCGGCTTGGCGGCGTCTGCATACCTGGGGCAGCCATTACCTGTGGCTCAGCTTTGCCGTGGCCTATGGCAAGCGGGTCCCGCTCGATGCGGTCTATGCCCTGCCGTTCGCGCTCCTGCTGGTGGTGCTGGGCCTGCGGCTGGGATGCGCCCTCAGGCGCCCTTCGTCATCAGTTCCTTCACGGCCTTGATGATGGCACCGCCGATCTGCTGTACCTCGATCGGGTCCACCGGCTTCATGTCCTTCAGGTCGCTTTCGATTTCTTCCCGCTTGCTACGCGACAGGGAGGCCACGATCTTCTGCCTGACGGCCTCTTCGCTGATGGACGAGAGGAGCTTGGCCAGTTCGAAGGTGTCGAACTTCGACACGACGGCAAAGACGGTCTTCTGATCGGCGAACTCGATGTCGAGGATGTCGGTGAACTCGTCCGGCGTCTTGATCTTGCGCTCGGCAAAGAAGCGGCGGCCCTTCTCGTCGAGCAGACGCATGATCTCGGTCTTGCGGAAGGTGAAAACGTCGTCGGAGAAGTCGCCGCCCGCGAGCTTGCGCAGCAACACCGGGCGTTCCACATCCACCATCGCGGCGAACTCGTCCACGCTGATGTATTCGTAGCTCAGCTTGTCGGCGTCGTTGGCGGTGCTGTCCGTCACCTTGCGGGCCTGGCTGACGATGTCGCGCGGCGAGAACAGCACCCGCTTGCCCGTGCCCTTTTCGTCTTCGATGCGGATGAGGTGGAGGTTCAGCAGCTTGGCCAGGCAGGTGCGGATGTGCTTGTCCGAGTGGGCAAACATGATGCGCGCATTCATCACGACGTCCTGCAGCAGCGGGCTGGCGAGCGCCTGCTTGCCGGCGGCCTCGGCCTTCACGACCGCCTGCTTGCCGATGTCGGCGATGCCCAGCAGGTAGAGCAGTTGCGCGTAGATCAGGATGTCGGGCTGGTAGTTGACGCGCGTGGCGATCAATTCGTGTGCGGCCGAGAGACGGTCCGACAGGGTGTGCAGCACGCTGCGCGCGAGTTCCGGCGTGGCCTGCACATGGGGCTCGATCGACTGGTTGTCGACCAGGTAGAGCTCGCAGTACGTGCGCGCCGCCGCATTGTTGATGCGCCGACCCTTGGGCAAGTGCGGCGTCATGCCGAAGCACTGACCGCGGCTCAGCGTCTCGACCACCACGCGCTTTTCCTCGCGCACCATGTAGATGTCGACCTCGCCCTCCTTGATCACGTACATGTGCGTGCCGGGCATGCCTTCCGTGTAGAGCACGTCCCCGGCGAAGGCGCGCATCTGAGAGAAATTGCCTTTCTCGGCAAACCGGAGGAGGGAGCTGGCGTGCATGGGGTGTGCCGGGCGCGGTCCGTGCGGCGCGTCCGGCGGGAGAAGCCTTGGGAAGAGGGCCCAAGCCTACGGTAACAATAAGTAACATTCAGCCGGCATGGCGGGTCGTTCCGTGCAGATTTCTCGCGGACCCAGACCGAGGACAGCGGCGGGCGTCCATGATGCGGATTGGCCCAGCGCAAGAAAGGGTGTCTGCCTCGGTGCGACCATGCAGGCGATGCATCGCCATGAGGAGGAACCATGCCCGCCGTGCTCCACGACGCCGCGCTGCAGGCGCTGCTGCTTGAAGACGCTCCGTACGGGGACCTCACCACGGACAGCCTCGGCCTGCAGGGGCTGACGGGCCGGGTGGTGTTCGCGGCGCGCCAGCCGATGACGGTGTGTGGCAGCGAGGAGGCCGTCCGGCTGTTCGAGTTGTGCGGGGCCGAGGCACACGTGCTGACCCCGACGGGGCGCCATGTGTTGGCGGGCGCCGAGTTGCTCACGGCGCACGGGCCGGCGCCCGCCGTGTTGCTGGCGTGGAAGGTGGCACAGGCGCTGGTGGCCTGCAGCAGCGGCGTGGCCAGTGAAGTGGCCCGCATCGTGACCGTGTTGCGAGCAGCGGGTTGCGGCCAGGCGCTGGCGTGCGCGGGCCCTGCCTTTCCGGGGACACGGGCCTGGATGGCCAAGGCGGTGCAGGCCGGTGGCGGCACCATGCATCGGCTGGGGCTGTCGGAGTCGCTGCTGCTGTGTCCCGAGCACCGGCTGTTCACCGACGAGCACAGCCTGGATGACACCGTGGGCCGCCTGCGCAAGCTGCAGCCGCAAAAGCGGCTCGTGGCCGAGTGCGGTGCGATGGAAGAGGCGCTGGCGCTGGCCGCCTCGGGCGCCGATGTGTTGCAGCTCGAGCGCTTTACTCCCGAGGCCGTGCGCGCCTGCAGGCTGGCCCTGCACACCAGCCGCCTGCATCCCATGCTGGTCGTGTCTGGCGGCGTCGACGGCGACAACGCGGTGGCCTATGCCGAGGCTGGCGCCGATGTGCTGGTGTCATCGGTGCCATGCCACGCACCCCCGCGCGATGTGGAGGTGCGCTTCTCGCGTGATGTGTGAGGCCGGTGCAGTGCGCGCCGGCCTGCTGCGATCAGGCGGCCTGACGACGCGCGCGGCGCATCACGCTGGCGACACCCATCACACCCAGCCCGGCGAGGGCCAGCAGGTGCTCGGACGGCTCGGGCACCGGGGCAGCTTGCAGCACGAAGGACAGGTTGTCGGCGTAGCCGTCGTTGTCGCCGCCCGACAGGCGCTCCATCGACAGCGAGAACATCACCGACATCGTGCCCACGGGCAGCAGACCGCTGTTTTCGCGGAAGAACAGGCCCGATTGGTTGTTGCGGTCGGCTGGCATCAAGGGGCCGAGTGCGGCGTGGCCGATCTCGGTCGAGGTGCTGTCCAGGAACGAGACGTACAGCAGCGCGTTGTCTTGCTGCGCCAGCCAGCCGCCCAGCCAGCCGCTCAGCGAGTACTGCAGGGGCTGACCCGACAGCGAACCCAGCTCGACCAACTGATACCCCGCGCTCTGCGCGCCGACACCAGCGAACATCTTGCTGCCGCGGTCTGCGGGGCCGGGCTGGGTCGGCAGGACCCAGTTGCTGCCGTAAGACACGGACTGGAAGAGGTCGTGGCCGTCGAACAGCTCCCAGCCGGCCGTGCCGGACTCGGCATCGCCGTTGACGATGAGGTTGCTGCCCAGTGTGGCGGCGGCCTGCGCGCTGAAGGCGGTGGCCAGCAGGCTGGCCAGGAAGAGGTGCTTGAAGTGCTTCATGGTGATTCGTGATGGAGTGAACGTCAGACCGTGTATTGATCGAGGATGGCGATGCCGCCCATGGCCGGGTCGCTGACCGAGGGCGCGCCCGTTTCCAAGTGGCCGGCAAAGCGGCGGCTCCAGCCCGCCAGCTGCGGCACGCGCACGCTGAGGTCGTACCAGCAGTGGTCAGGCAGCGGGCGGCGCAGCGTGTGGGTGCCGCGTGCGGGCACCGTCACCTCCTGGGCCGCGCCGTCTTCATAGCGCAGCGTGCGCAGGCTGAAGGTGGCGGGCACGGTGCCGTCGTTGCGCAGGGTGACGACGAGCTCGGCGTTGGTCCGGTCGCTGGACACCGTCACCGAAGGCACCGGCACGGCGGCGCTGGCGCCCGGCACCGTGCCTGTGACGTGGCGGTGCCAGCCGTTCGGGCCGAGGATCCACAGGTCGTATGGGTTGCCCGGGGTCACCACCCAACGGTCTTCGAGGTGACGGCCCGGCTCGACCGTGTAGCGGCGGGGCACCTCGGTCAGTGCGCGGCGGTTGTAGACATGGAAGACGGCACCGGCTTCGCCATGGTTCTCGAAGCGCAGCGTCACGCCCTGGTTGTTGACCGTGGCGTGGGCCTGCAGGTCGTAGGGCAGCGCGCGGGCCGGGCGCACGCCGCGGTCCTGCTCGGGGGCGATCAGCGTGGTGGGCGTGGCCGGTGTCTTGGTGCTCGGCAGGGCCAGGGCGCGCAGTCGGCGGGTCTCGGTGGCCGGCAAGGCGTTCACGAAGGCGCTGTCCTCCGGGTTGGCGAAGTCGAAGCAGCTGGTCAGGTCGCCGCTCACCGTGCGTCGCCACGCGGAGATCATCGGTTCGGCCACACCGAATCGCGCTTCGATGAAGCGGATCACCGAGGTGTGGTCTGCCACCTGTGAGTTCACCCAGCCGCCCTTGGTCCACGGCGAGACCACGTACATCGGCACGCGGGGGCCGAAGCCGTAAGGCCGATGGTGGTATTGCGGATCGGAGCCGTTGAGGTGATGGTGGTACTCGCCGGTGGTGTCGACGGTCGAGGCGCCCGCCAGCCGCGCCTGGGCCGGGTCGGCGTGGTAGCTCAGATAAGAGGGCGGTGCCGGCGGCGGCATGTGGTCGAAGAACCCGTCGTTCTCATCGAAGTTGATGATCAGGACCGTCTTGCTCCAGACCTCGGGGTTGGCCGTCAGGGCGTCCAGCACCCGGGCGGTGTAGTCGGCGCCCTGTGCCGGGCTGGAGGGACCCGGGTGCTCCGAGCCTTCGGCCGTGGCGACGATCCAGCTCACCTGCGGCAGGCGGTTGGCCAGCACGTCGGCCTTCAGCATGTCGAGGTCGCGCGTGCTGACGCCGCGGTCACGCAGGGCCTGCGAGTAACCGGGGCGCATGTACCAGGCGTCGCGGAAGGCGCGGAAGCCTGCCAGCGAGTTGTCGGTGAAGTTGTCGGCCATGTTCTGGTAGACCTGCCAGCTCACGCCCGCATCCTGCAGCCGCTCGGCGTAGGTCATCCAGGTGTAGTCGGTGGTGGGGTCCGAGTTGAACCAGTCGTGGCTGTTGTCCGTCGAGGGGCCGCCATCGCGCGCCAGCGGGTCGTTGTGCGCCGTCCAGAGGAAGAGACGGTTGGTGTTCGTGCCGGTCTGCGTGGCGCAGTGGTAGTGGTCGCACAGCGTGAAGGCGCGTGCCAGGGCGAACTGGAAGGGCAGGTCGCTTTCCTTGAAGTAGCCCAGCGAATGGTTCTGTTTGGCCTTGGGCCAGTTGTTCATGCGGCCGTGGTCCCAGGCGGCCTGGGCATCCGTCCACGAGTGCGGCGTGCCGGACACGCGCATCACCGAGAAGTCCTGCTCGGTGTTGAGGTGGAAGGGGGCGATCGCGGCGCGGTTGCTGCCCCAGTTCGGGCGGCCGGGCACAGGGGCGCCACCACCAATGGGCTGCACGAAGACCGATTTGCGCGCGAAGGTGCCCACGCGGTCGACGACAGGCACCGGGAACGGGTCACCGAAGCCGCGCACGCCGGCCAGGGTGCCGAAGTAGTGGTCGAACGAGCGGTTTTCCTGCGTGAGGATCACGATGTGCTCGACATCGTGGATCGTACCCGTGCGCTGATTGGCCGGGATGGCCAGGGCGCGCTGGATGGCAGGCGGAAAGCTGGCAAGGGCGGCACTGGCGCCGACGGCCGAGCCGATGTTGCGCAGAAAACTGCGGCGGTCTTGCTGATTCATGAAAGTCGGTCCCTGGAGGGGCTGGAGGAAGGGAACCCGCCTTCGAGGCGGGGCTTCCTGCCACTCTAGAAACCGACCTTGAAACGCCGATGGATGGCGTCTGGGCCGATCGACCTGGGGGAAGATCGGTCAGTGAGGCACGTCAGGCAGCGGCCGCCAGACGACGGCGCTGGCGCCAGCACACCGCGCCCAGGCCAGCGACGGCGAGGGCAATGCTGCCCGGTTCGGGCACCGGGGTGGTCAACGTGATGTTGCCCGCCCAGTGAACGTAGTTCTCGACCGGGATGTTCAGCTCTTCGTACAGGCCTGTGAGCGTGAGACCCGAGAGGGTGCCGCTCAACCGGGCGGCCGTCCCATCGAAGAGTGAGGGATAGGCGATGTCGATCTGAACGGCGCTCCCCGGAGCGTCCGGCCCGATCGCCGTGATGACGCCCGTGTAATCGTCGCCGATCGCATCCGGCACGTCCACGCTCACCGTGCCGTAGGTGCCCCCGACCAGTCCGGTCACCACCAGGGTGACGGCCGCACTGAACGGATCACCTTCCACCTTGGTCTCACCGTCGTACCAGTCGGTGATGTTCCAGGTTCCGGTCCAGGTGCCCTGAAGGTCGGCGGCCGTGACGGCATGGGCATTGAATGCGGCGGCCACGCCCAGCGCGGCCAGGCTGGTGCGAGCCAGCTTGGAGACAAGCGTCATGTGAATCCCCTGTGATGTTGATGCGCCCCTCGAATCAGGGGCGACTTCACCGTATCAGGGTGAGGTCGGCTTGCCAACCCCCAAACTGAGCCAACGGCGGGCCAATGCCACCCAGAACGTCGCGCCCACCGGGATCAGCGCGTCGTTGAAGTCGTAGCTCGGGTTGTGCAGCATGCAGGGCCCCAGGCCGTGCCCGCCTTCGCGGTGTGCGCCGTCGCCATTGCCGATGACGAAGTACGCCCCGGGCTTGTGCTGCAGGAAGAAGCTGAAGTCCTCGGCACCCATCGTGGGCTCGAAGGCCTGCACGCGTTCCGGCCCGACCACCTCGGCCATCACCCGCCGCGCGAACGCCGTCTCCTGGGGATGGTTGATGGTGGGCGGGTAGTTGCGGTCGAAGTCGAAGTGCGCCTGTGTGCCGAAGGCGGCGCACAACTGCGTCGTGATCTCGCGCATGCGCTGCTCGATCAGATCAAGGGCCTCGTGCGTGAAGGTCCGTACCGTGCCCCGCATCGTCACCGCTTCAGGGATCACGTTGGTGGCTTCGCCTGCTTCGATCATCGTCACCGAGATCACGCCCGTTTCCACGGGCTTCAAGTTGCGCGTGAGGATGGTCTGGAAGGCCTGCACCAACTGGCACGCCACCGGTACGGGGTCGATCCCCAGGTGCGGCATGGCGCCATGGCAGCCCTTGCCCTCGATGCGGATGGTGAAGTCGTTGCTCGATGCAAAGCAGGGGCCATCCTTGATGGCGAACGTGCCGGCCGGCAGGCCCGGCCAGTTATGCATGCCGAAGATGGCGTCCATCGGGAAGCGCTCGAACAGCCCGTCGCGGATCATCTCGCGCGCGCCTCCGCCGCCTTCCTCGGCCGGCTGGAACACCAGGTACACCGTGCCCTCGAAGTCGCGGTTCGATGCCAGATGGCGCGCGGCTGCCAGCAGCATGGCCGTGTGTCCATCGTGGCCGCAGGCGTGCATGCGGCCGGGGTGGCGACTGGCGTGCGCAAACGTGTTGTGCTCGGTCATGGGCAGCGCGTCCATGTCGGCGCGCAGGCCGATCGCACGCGGACCAGGCCGGCCCTGAATCACGCCCACCACACCGGTCTTGCCCAGGCCGCGGTGCACCTCGACGCCCCAGCCCGTCAGCGTGTCGGCCACCAGGTCGCTGGTCCGCACCTCTTCAAAACACAGTTCCGGGTGTGCGTGCAGGTCGCGGCGCAAGGCCTGGATGTCGGCCGAGTGGCGGGCCACATCGGGCAGCAGTCGGTCGGCAAGGTCGGGCAGGGTGGTGGACATGGTCTGGACAGCAGGCGACGCGATGCGGGAATCTTACCTGCCGGGCCGAGGCTGGCGCGCTGCGTTCAACGCCCGGCGGCGCCGTGGCACGTCCGGATCTCCGTATAGTGTGTTCGCCGGGGCGATGTCTGCCCCGGTGATCCCACAGAAGGAGACCCTCACGATGAGCGAAGTGCGTTACGAACGCGACCACACCCTCGGCCTGGAGAAGGCGCGCGAGCTGGCCAAGGAATGGGCCAATGGCGCGGCGCGTCAGATGGGGCTTGAGTGCCAGCACGCCGAAGGCGCCGAGCAGGACGTGCTGACCTTTGAGCGCATGGGGGTCACGGGCACGATGACCGTCACCGGCACGCGGTTCGAGCTCGTGGTGAAGCTGGGCCTGATGATGGCCGCCTTCAAGCCCATGATCGAAGCCGAGGTCGCGAAGAACCTCGGCCGCATCATCGACAAGGCGTCGGGCGCCCAGGCATGAAGCTCAGGCCTGACGGGCCTTGAGCGAGGCGATCAGGTCGATGTAGGCCTGCTGCGCCTCCGCCTGGCCCTTGCCCTTGAGGGCCGCCCAGGCGTCGTACTTGGCGCGGCCCACGAAGTCCATCATGCCGGGGCGGTCGCCCTGCACATCGCCGGCGCTGCCCTGCTTGAACAGCGAGTAGATCTGCAGCAGGGTGTTGTTGTCGGGCTTGCTGGTCAGTTGCTTGGATTCGACGACGGCCTGTTCGAAACGGGCTTGCAGGTCAGACATGGCGGAACTCCTCAGGTCAGCATGGAATGGAAACGGCGCGATGTTAAAGCGCTGTACCAGTAAGTACCACTGGTTTGTCCCGTGCCGAAGGACTGCTCCCCTCAAAACAGTGGTTCAGCGCGGGGCAAGGGGCTGCGCCTAGAATCGGCCCCCTCATGAGCGCCGTTTCCTTTCAGCACATCAGCAAGTCCTTCGTGTCGGCCGGTCGCACCGTCCACGCGCTGCGGGACGTCAGCTTCGACATCGGCGAAGGCGAGTTCTTTGGCCTGTTGGGCCCCAACGGCGCCGGCAAGACGACGCTGATCAGCATCCTGGCCGGCCTCGCCCGTGCCAGCAAGGGCACTGTGCGGGTGCAGGGGCACGATGTCGTGAGCGACTACGCCGCCGCCCGCCGTGCCCTGGGCGTCGTCCCGCAGGAGCTGGTTTTCGACCCTTTCTTCTCTGTGCGAGAGACGCTGCGCCTGCAGAGCGCCTACTTCGGGCTGCGCCGCAACGACGACTGGATCGATGAACTGCTCGCCCACTTGGGCCTGAGCGACAAGGCCGACGCCAACATGCGCCAGCTGTCGGGTGGCATGAAGCGCCGGGTGCTCGTGGCGCAGGCGCTGGTGCACCGCCCGCCCGTCATCGTGCTCGATGAGCCGACGGCCGGTGTCGACGTGGAACTGCGCCAGACGCTGTGGCAGTTCATCGCCCGCCTCAACAAGCAGGGGCACGCCGTGCTGTTGACCACCCACTATCTGGAGGAAGCCGAGGCCCTGTGCCAGCGCATCGGCATGCTGAAACAGGGCCAGCTGGTGGCGCTCGACCGCACCTCGGCCCTGCTGGCCCGCACGGCCTCCACCATGCTGCGCTTCAAGACCGACGGCGCCTTGCCGCCTGCGCTGGCCGACAGGGCCCGCATCACCGGGCGCATCGTGCAGATCCCGGCCCGCGACGCCGTCGAGGTCGAGTCCGTGCTGGCCGCGCTGCGTCAGGCCGGCTGTCCGGTCGAAGACCTCGAAATGGGGCGGGCCGATCTGGAGGACGTGTTCCTCGCCATCATGCATGGCCGCGGTGCCGAGGCCTCGCAGGAGGTGCACGCATGAGCTGGCTCGACACCGTTCAGGGCGCTCGCCCGCTGTTCGTCAAGGAAGTGATGCGGTTCTGGAAGGTCAGCTTCCAGACCGTGGGCGCGCCGGTCCTCACGGCCGTGCTTTACCTGCTCATCTTCGGCCACGTGCTGGAAGACCACGTCGAGGTGTTCGAAGGCGTGGGCTACACACGCTTCCTGATCCCGGGGCTGGTGATGATGAGCGTGCTGCAAAACGCCTTCGCCAACAGTTCGTCCTCGCTGATCCAGAGCAAGATCACCGGCAACCTGGTGTTCGTGCTGCTCACGCCGCTGTCACACCGGGCGTGGTTCCTGGCCTATGTAGGAGCCTCGCTCGTGCGCGGGCTGGCCGTGGGTGCCGGCGTGTTTCTGGCGACGGCCTGGTTTGCGCCGCCGGGGCTGGCCGAGCCGGTGTGGACCCTCGTGTTCGCCCTGCTGGGCGGCACGCTGCTGGGCGCGCTCGGCCTGATTGCCGGGCTGTGGGCCGACAAGTTCGACCAGATGGCCGCCTTCCAGAACTTCATCATCATGCCGATGACCTTCCTGTCGGGCGTGTTCTATTCGGTGCATTCGCTGCCGCCGTTCTGGCAGGGCATTTCGCACCTCAACCCGTTCTTCTACCTGATCGACGGCTTCCGCCGCGGCTTTTTCGGCGTCAGCGACGTCAGTCCCTGGCTCAGCCTGGCGGTGGTCGGCGGTGCCGCATGTGGCGTCTCCCTTGTGGCCCTGCGCCTGCTGCGCACCGGCTACAAGATTCGCAACTGAGCCGTTTCTCCATTCCAGATCCTGAAGGTGCCCGACATGGCCAATCCCACGCCCACCGAAGTCCGTGACTACATCGCCGAAGGCCTGCCCTGCGAACACCTTGAGGTGGACGGCGACGGACAGCACTTTTTCGCGACCATCGTCTCGACCGAGTTCGAAGGCAAGTCCCGCATTGCACGCCACCAGCGGGTCTACCAGGCCCTGGGCGATAGAATGCGGGCTCAGATCCACGCCCTGTCGATGAAGACACTGACCCCGGCCGAGTGGGCAACCCCGGCCAAGTGAGCCGCTCCGCGCGGTCCGGGCCAGCAGGCTGACACCGACTGACGCGGATCCGAACACAGGCTTCGGCCCTTCATCGACCACTTTTCTGCAAGGCGCGACCTCCGCATGGGCGGCGGCTTCGCGCCCTTTGTGCTTTCATGGACAAACTCCTGATCCGCGGCGGCCGCCGCCTGCAAGGCGACGTCATCATCTCCGGTGCCAAGAACGCGGCCCTGCCTGACCTGTGCGCCGTGCTGCTCAGCGCCGAGCCGGTGGCGCTGGCCAACGTGCCGCAGTTGCAGGACGTCAACACCACGCTCAAGTTGTTGGCCAACATGGGCGTGACGGCCGAGCGCCGGGCCGATGACGCCAGCACGATGGTCCTGGATGCAGGCAAGGTCGACAACCCCGAGGCGCCCTACGAGCTGGTCAAGACCATGCGTGCCTCCATCCTGGTGCTGGGCCCGCTGCTGGCGCGCTTCGGCCGCGCCCGCGTGTCGCTGCCGGGTGGGTGCGCCATCGGCTCGCGCCCCGTCGACCAGCACATCAAGGGTCTGCAGGCCATGGGCGCGCAGATCACGGTCGAGCACGGCTACATCGAGGCGCGTACGCCGGCCGGCGCAGACGGCCAGCCCGGTCGCCTCAAGGGCGCGCGCATCACCACCGACATGGTCACGGTCACGGGCACCGAAAACCTGATGATGGCTGCGACGCTCGCCGAGGGCGAGACCATCCTCGAGAACGCCGCGCTGGAGCCGGAAATCGTCGACCTCGCCAACCTGCTGATCGCCATGGGCGCGAAGATCGAAGGGCAGGGCACGCACCGCATCCGCATCCAGGGTGTCGAGCGCCTGCACGGGCTGCCGCTGGCGCAGGCCCACCAGATCATTCCCGACCGCATCGAAACGGGCACCTTCCTGTGCGCCGTGGGCGCGGCCGGCGGCGACGTGACCCTGCGTCGCACCAACGGCGATCTGCTCGAGACCGTGATCGACAAGCTGCGCGAAGCCGGCGTCACCATCGATGTGGGGGCTGACTTCATCCGCGTGCAGGGCACCGGCCGCCCGAAGGCCGTGGGCTTCCGCACCAAGGAGCACCCCGGCTTCCCGACCGACATGCAGGCCCAGTTCATGGCGCTCAACTGCGTGGCCGATGGCACGGCCGCCATCCACGAGACCATCTTCGAAAACCGCTTCATGCACGTCAACGAGCTGATCCGCCTGGGCGCGAAGATCGAGGTCGACGGGCACAGCGCGGTCGTCACCGGCGTGCCCAAGCTGTCGGGTGCCACCGTGATGGCCACCGACCTGCGCGCCTCGGCCAGCCTCGTGATCGCTGGCCTGGTGGCCGAAGGCGAGACGCTGGTCGACCGCATCTACCACCTCGACCGGGGCTACGACCGCATGGAAGCCAAGTTGCTCGCCATCGGTGCCGACATCGAACGCGTGAAGGGCTGAAACACATGATCACCCTCGCGTTGTCCAAGGGCCGCATCTTCGAAGAGACCCTGCCGCTGCTGGCCGCCGCCGGCATCCAGGTGACCGAAGACCCGGAGAAGTCCCGCAAGCTCATCCTGCCCACCACCCGTGACGACGTGCGCGTGGTGCTGGTGCGGGCCACCGACGTGCCCACCTACGTGGCCCACGGCGGCGCCGACCTGGGCGTGGCCGGCAAGGACGTGCTGATCGAGCACGCCGCCGGCGAAGCCGACACCGGCCTGTACCAGCCGCTGGACCTGAACATCGCCAAGTGCCGCATGAGCGTGGCCGTGCGCGCCGACTTCGACTACGAAGCCGCCGTGCGCCAGGGCTCGCGCATCCGTGTGGCGACCAAGTACACGACCATCGCGCGCGAGCACTTTGCCAACAAGGGCGTGCACGTCGACCTCATCAAGCTGTACGGCTCGATGGAGTTGGCGCCGCTGACCGGCCTGGCCGATGCCATCGTCGACCTGGTCTCCACCGGCAGCACGCTGAAGGCCAACAAGCTGGTCGAGGTCGAGCAGATCATGAACATCAGCTCGCGGCTGGTGGTCAACCAGGCTTCGCTCAAGCTCAAGCGTGAGCCGCTGCGCGCCATGATCCAGGCCTTCGAATCCGCTATTCCGCGTTGATGCGGGCCGTGGGGCAGGGGTGTTCGGTTTCCGCTAAGGCGCTGATCGAGACAAGCCATCGCCAGCCCCGTCCCCAGCCGGTCGTTTTCTGAGATCCTCGAGACCATGACAGTCCAGATCCGCCACCTCGCCACCACCCAGTCCGACTTCGAAGCCGCCTTCAAGCAGGTGCTGCACTGGTCGGCCGAGACCGACACGGCCATCGAAGACCGCGTGGCCGCCATCCTGGCCGATGTGCGCCTGCGCGGCGACGAAGCCGTGCTCGAGTACACCGCCCGGTTCGACGGCCTGAGCGTACCCGGCATGGCCGCGCTCGAACTGGGCCAGTCCGAACTGAAAGCCGCCTTCGACAGCCTGCCCGCCGAACAGCGCACCGCGCTCGAATCGGCCGCGCAGCGCGTGCGCAGCTACCACGAGCGCCAGAAGCAGGCCTGCGGCCTGAGCTGGGCCTACCGCGACGAAGACGGCACGCTGCTGGGCCAGAAGGTCACGCCGCTGGACCGCGTCGGCATCTACGTGCCCGGCGGCAAGGCCGCCTACCCGTCGTCCGTGCTGATGAACGCGATCCCCGCCCACGTGGCCGGCGTCGAAGAGATCATCATGGTTGTGCCCACGCCGCGTGGCGAGAAGAACCCGCTGGTGCTGGCCGCCGCCTACGTGGCGGGTGTCAGCCGCGCCTTCACCATCGGGGGCGCCCAGGCCGTGGCCGCGCTGGCCTACGGCACGCGCACCGTGCCCAAGGTCGACAAGATCACCGGCCCGGGCAACGCCTACGTGGCCAGTGCCAAGCGCCGCGTGTTCGGTGAGGTCGGCATCGACATGATTGCCGGCCCCAGCGAGATCCTCGTGCTGGCCGACGGCACCACGCCGCCCGACTGGGTCGCCATGGACCTGTTCAGCCAGGCCGAGCACGACGAGCTGGCGCAGAGCATCCTGCTGTGCCCCGATGCGGCCTACATCACCCGGGTGCAGGAAGCCATCGACCGCCTGCTGCCCACCATGCCGCGCGCCGAGATCATCCGCGCCTCGCTGGAAGGGCGCGGCGCGCTGATCCACACCCGCAGCATGGAAGAGGCCTGCGCCATCAGCAACCGCATTGCGCCCGAGCACCTGGAAGTGAGCAGCAACGAGCCCAGCAAGTGGGAGCCGCTGCTCAAGCATGCCGGCGCCATCTTCCTGGGTGCGTACACCAGCGAATCGCTGGGCGACTACTGCGCCGGCCCCAACCACGTGCTGCCCACCTCGGGCACGGCCCGCTTCTCGTCGCCGCTGGGCGTCTACGACTTCCAGAAGCGCTCCAGCCTGATCGAGGTGAGCGAAGCCGGCGCCCAGACCCTGGGCAAGACGGCGGCGGTGCTGGCCTATGGCGAAGGCCTGCAGGCCCACGCCCGTGCCGCCGAACTGCGCCTGAAGGACGGCGGTCAGTGATGGCCCTCGCTTCGCAGACTCCGGTGCAGGCCGACGCCCTCCAGGCCGTCTTCCGCGATGACGTGCGTGCCATGCACGCCTACCACGTGCAGGATGCGGCCGGCTACATCAAGCTCGACGCGATGGAAAACCCGTTCGCCCTGCCGCCCGCGCTGCAGGACGAGCTGGGTCGTCGCCTGAGCCCGCTGGCCCTGAACCGCTACCCCGGCCCGCGCATCAACGACCTGCATGCCGCGCTGCGCGCCCACGCCGGCATCCCGGCCGACATGGGGCTGGTGCTGGGCAATGGCTCGGATGAACTGATCAGCCTGCTGTGCACCGCCTGTGCCCGCCCCGGCGCCACGGTGCTGGCGCCCGTGCCCGGCTTCGTGATGTATGCCGTGTCGGCGCAGATCGCTGGCATGCAGTTCGTGGGCGTGCCGCTCACCGCCGAGTTCGAGCTCGATGCCGACGCCATGGTGGCGGCCATTGCACAGCACCGCCCGGCGCTGACCTTCATCGCCTACCCCAACAACCCCACAGCCAACCTGTGGGACGATGCTGCGATCGACCGCGTGGTGCAGGCCGTGGCCGACAACGCCGCCGCCGGCCACCCAGGCCTGGTCATCATCGACGAGGCCTACCAGCCCTTTGCCTGCCGCAGCTGGCTGCCCCGCGTCGCGGCGCACCCGCATGTGCTGCTGATGCGCACACTCAGCAAGTTCGGCCTGGCCGGTATCCGCCTGGGCTACATGACGGGCCGCGCCGACCTGATCGAGCAGGTCGACAAGGTGCGCCCGCCGTACAACATCAGCGTGCTCAACACCGAGGCCGCCTTGTTCGCGCTCGACCACGCCGACGAGTTCGCGCGCCAGGCCGAGGTCATCAAGGCCGAGCGCCAGCGCCTCATGGCCGCGCTGGCCGCGATGCCGACGGCCCGTGCCTTCCCCAGCGAAGCCAACATGATCCTCGTGCGCGTCCCTGACGCGGCCGCGGTCTTTCAGGCTCTGAAAGCGCGTGGGATCCTGATCAAAAATGTCGCAGGCCTGCATGGTTTGCTGGCAAACTGTGTCCGGTTGACCGTGGGCCTGCCCGCGGAAAACGACGCGCTCATCGCCGCGCTGCGCGAGGTGCTGAGCGAACCCCTGAACGCCCCTCAAGCATGAACGCTCCCGACCAGGTGCCTGCCTGCACCGACCGCGTGGCCGAAGTCACCCGGAACACCGCCGAAACCCAGATCACCGTGCGCGTCAACCTCGACGGCACAGGGGCGGCCAAGCTGCACACCAGCATCGGCTTCTTCGACCACATGCTCGACCAGATCGCCCGCCACGGGCTGATCGACCTCGACATCCATGCGGTGGGCGATCTTCACATCGACGGCCACCACACCGTCGAAGACGTCGGCATCACGCTGGGCCAGGCCTTTGCCAAGGCTGTGGGCGACAAGAAGGGCATCCGCCGCTACGGCCACGCCTACGTGCCACTCGACGAGGCCCTGTCGCGTGTGGTCATCGACTTCTCCGGCCGCCCGGGTCTGCACATGCACATCCCGTTCACCGCGGGCAGCATCGGCGGCTTCGACACCCAGCTCACGTTCGAGTTCTTCCAGGGATTCGTGAACCACGCCGGCGTGACCCTGCACATCGACAACCTCAAGGGCACGAACGCGCACCACCAGTGCGAGACCGTGTTCAAGGCCTTTGCCCGGGCCCTGCGCGGCGCGCTCGAGCGCGACCCCCGCATGGCCGGCATCATCCCGTCCACCAAGGGCTCGCTGTGAGCCTGTCTGCCCCGATCGCCCTCTGACCCCATGAGCCAGACCCCGACCGTTGCCGTCATCGATTACGGCATGGGCAACCTCCGTTCCGTGTCCCAGGCCGTCGAGCACGCGGCCAAGGACCTGGACCTGAACGTCGTCGTCACCAACGACCCGGCTGTCGTGAAAGCCGCCCAGCGCGTCGTGCTGCCGGGCCAGGGGGCCATGCGCGACTGCATGCGCGAACTGCGCGAAGCCCACGGTGGCGACCTGTTCGGCGCCGTGCTGGATGCTGCGGCCACCAAGCCGCTGATGGGCGTGTGCGTGGGCATGCAGATGCTGCTGGACCACTCCGAAGAGCAGGACACGCCCGGCCTGGGGCTGATCCCCGGCAAGGTGATCCGCTTCCGCCTCGGAGGCCAGACCCAGCCCGACGGCAGCCGCTACAAGGTGCCCCAGATGGGCTGGAACCGCGTCTACCAGTCGCGCCACGCGGGCGTGTGGGGCGGTGAGCCGCATCCCGTGTGGGCCGGCGTGCCCGACGGCAGCTACTTCTATTTCGTCCACAGCTACCATGCTGTTGTCGACAATCCCCAACACAGCGCCGGTGAAACCGACTACGGTGTGCGCTTTACCTGCGCGGTGGCCCGGGATAACATTTTTGCCACGCAGTTCCACCCGGAAAAGAGCGCCGAACACGGCCTGGCCCTGTACCGCAATTTCCTTCTCTGGAAGCCGTGACGTCGCTCCCTGCCGAGTGGCAGGGATCTTCGCCCACAATGTGCTCCGTTTTCTTCCCTCCACTCTGGCACGACTGCCATGCTGCTGATCCCTGCGATTGACCTCAAAGACGGCAAGTGTGTTCGCCTCAAGCAAGGCGACATGAACGACTCCACCACCTTCGGAGAGGACCCGGCCGCCATGGCGCGGCGCTGGCTGGATGCCGGCGCGCGCCGTCTGCACCTGGTGGACCTGAACGGGGCGTTTGCCGGCAAGCCGGTGAACGAGGCCGCGATCAAGGCCATCATCAAGGAGGTCGGTGACGAGATCCCCGTGCAACTCGGCGGCGGCATCCGTGACCTCGACACCATCGAGCGCTACCTGGATGACGGCCTGAGCTACGTCATCATCGGCACGGCGGCCGTCAAGAACCCGGGCTTCCTGAAAGACGCCTGCTCGGCGTTCGGCGGGCACATCATCGTGGGGCTGGATGCCAAGGACGGCAAGGTCGCGACCGATGGCTGGAGCAAGCTCTCCGGCCACGAGGTGGTGGACCTGGCCAAGAAGTTCGAGGACTACGGCGTCGAAGGCGTGATCTACACCGACATCGGCCGCGACGGCATGCTCTCGGGCATCAACATCGAGGCCACCGTCAAGCTGGCCCAGGCGCTCACCGTGCCCGTGATTGCCTCGGGCGGCCTGTCCAACCTGGCTGACATCGAGCAGCTCTGTGCCGTCGAAGGCGAGGGCGTCGAAGGCGTGATCTGCGGCCGTGCCATCTACAGCGGTGACCTCGATTTCGCGCTGGCCCAGAAGCGCGCCGACGACCTCAACGGCGGCCTCTGATGCTGGCCAAACGGATCATTCCCTGCCTGGACGTGACGGGCGGGCGTGTCGTGAAGGGCGTCAACTTCGTCGAGCTGCGGGATGCCGGTGACCCGGTCGAGATCGCGGCGCGCTACAACGAGCAGGGCGCCGACGAACTGACCTTCCTCGACATCACCGCCACCAGCGACGGTCGCGACCTGATCCTGCACATCATCGAGGCCGTGGCCTCGCAGGTCTTCATCCCGCTCACCGTGGGTGGGGGCGTGCGCACGGTTGAAGACGTGCGTCGCCTGCTGAACGCCGGCGCGGACAAGGTCAGCTTCAACTCGGCTGCCATCGCCAACCCGCAGGTCATCCGCGATGCGTCCGACAAGTACGGCTCGCAGTGCATCGTCGTGGCCATCGACGCCAAGAAGCGCCAGGGCGATGACCTGGCTGCGCGCGGCGAGGGCTGGGACGTCTACAGCCACGGCGGACGCAAGAACGTCGGGCTCGACGCTGTGGCCTGGGCAAAGCAGATGGCCGAGCACGGCGCCGGCGAGATCCTGTTGACCAGCATGGACCGCGACGGCACCAAGTCCGGCTTCGACCTGGCCCTGACCCGCGCCGTCAGTGACGCGGTGGGCGTGCCAGTGATCGCGTCGGGCGGCGTGGGCAACCTCGACCACCTCGCTGATGGCGTGCAGCAGGGCGGTGCCGATGCCGTGTTGGCCGCCAGCATCTTCCACTACGGTGAGTACACCGTCGGTGAGGCCAAGGCCGTGATGGCCCGGCGCGGCATCCCCGTGCGCCTCTGACGCTCCACGGGCCTCGCCGCTGTGGTGAGGCCGACCGCGCAGCGGACGTGCAGTCCGTCACGTTGTCCGTTTCTCTCATGGTTTGCCTGATGGCGGCGCCGGCATGGTCGGCGTACGGTCCACTCAGGCATCACCGGTGTCCTGTGCCACAGGCCCTGTCAGGCTGGCAGGTCAGGCCGCCAGAACACCGGACCAGCGTGGAAGGAGCGTGACATGCCAGCTCGTCATGGTTTCAAGCCGCTTGAGCTCTCGGGCCTTTCTCAGGCCCCGACCTTGCCGCGCGTCGTGCGCGCGGCGCGCCCGGAAGACCCGGCCCTCAGCCTGATCACCGACCTGCACCACGGCCCCTGTGTGGTCGCCAGTCACCTCGATGGTCTTCCGCAGACCCTGCATCTGATGATGCGCGCGGGGGTGCGGATGGTGTTCGTGTCAGGCGCCGACGGCAAGCTGGTGGGCATGGCCACAGCCGAGGACATCCAGGGTGAGCGTCCCGTGCTGAGGGCGTCCAGCCACCACGTGCCACACCGTGAACTCACCCTGGCCGACGTCATGACCCCGGTGCACCTCTGGGAAACGGTGGACCTGCACCGCGTGCGTCATGCCAGCCTGGGCGACGTGGCCGCCACCCTTCAGGAGCATGGTTTGCGCTACCTGATCGTCACGCAGCGCAAGGGCAGCGAGGTGACCCTGCGGGGCCTGTTCTCGGCAAGCCGGCTGGAGATGGCCATGCGCACCGCCATCGAGCCGGACCGGCACTCACGCAGCTTTGCGGAACTGGAGCAGGCCCTGGCGCACTGAGATGGCCAGCTGCTGTCCCACCGTTCAACCCGCGGCGGTGGGGGCGGCTGAAGCGACAGGCAGCCACAGCGCGAAGCGGGCGCCGGAGCCCGGCCGGTTGTCGACCACCACGCGTCCGCCATGGCGCCGGGCCACCGTGTCGATGAACACGAGCCCCAGGCCGATCCCGGGTGGCAGACGCGCCGGGCGCCCTTGTTCGCCCCGCTCATAGCGCCGGAACAGGCGGCCCAGTTCGGAGGTCGGGATGCCGGGGCCCTGGTCCTCGACGGCGATCACATGGTGGCCTTCCTGAGTGGCGATGCTCACGGTGACAGTGCTGTGCGCCGGGCCGAATTTGACGGCATTGCCCAGGAGGTTCACGAGGGCGCGGTGCACCAGGTAGTCGTCCACCACAGCCGGCTGGCGGCGTTCTCCGTCCCAGGTGCGCTGCAGCGTGATGTCCTTCAGCTGCGCGCGCAGGCTCACTTCGTCGATGCACTCGTCGGCCAGAGAGTGCAGGTCGGTGCGCTGCAGGGTGACGGGGCGGTTCTCGGCGCGCATCACCTGCAGCAGCTCCTCGCACAGGTCCAGCGTACTGCGTGCCAGGCTTTCGATGTGCTGCAGCGCCTCGTCGGGGCTGGGCCCATGCCCCATCTGCTGCAGTTCGACCAGGGCGAGCAGCGAAGCCTGGGGCGAGCGGATGTCATGCGCGATGAAGGCCATCAACTCCTGGCGCTGCATCTCGGCGTGGCGCAACTCGGTCACGTCGGTGGCGCACACGATCACCCCGCCAAGGCGTGGGACCTCATCCGGCCAGACGTCCTCGTCGTCCGGTCCTGCAGGCGCGCGCATCGGCACGAGGTGAACCAGGTACTGGCGACCATGGGGGCCGCTCGCCTCGGTGGTCACAGGAGACGGCTGGGGCATCTCGTCGTCTGCGATGCCGCGGCCCGGTTGGGACGCCACGCGCTGGAACAGCAGGTCCCACGAAGGTGCCTCGACCGGCGTCAGGGCGGCCAGCACCGCAGTGAGCGGTCGACCGAGGATCGCGGTCGATCCATCGAGACCCCCCATCACCGCGGCCTGGTGGTTGGCCTGCGTCACGCGGCCATCGGCATCGGTCACCAGCACGGCATCGGGCAGGGCGGTCAACGTGTCGGCCAGCAGTTGCCGCGCTTCACGGAGTTGGGCGCCGGCCTGGCGCAGCGCCGCGGTGCGCTGGTCCAGCAGATCCCCTGCCTTCGGGGCGGGGCGCTGTCCCGTTGTCCCGAGGGGGGCCTGCGCGATCAGGTCGAGCTCGTCCTGCAGGGCGTGCGCCGTCGCCTCCAGACGCCGCCAGCTCCAGACGGGGTAAGCCAGCATGGCGACGAGCACGGTGCTGAAGGGCGCCCACCAGATGTCGAAGGCCATGAGCAGCCACGACCCCGTGAGTGCGCCCGCCGACAGCGCGACGGCGTGGGCCAGCGCCTTGCGTGGGGTGACGGTCTGAAACGACCAGCCGAGCAGCAACACCAGCGTGGCTGCGATCGCGGCCTGAATGGGGCGGGGTACCGTGAACAGGGCGCCGTCGTGGCGCAGGTTGGCCAGCAGTTGGCCCGTCACCTCGACGCCGGGCATGCCGGTGCTCTGGCTGGTCACAGGGGTCAGAAAGGTGTCGGCCAGGCCGCGTGCCGTCACCCCGATCAGCACATCGCGCCCGGTGAAGGTGCGGGCAGGCACCTCGCCGCGCAGCAGGGCCGCCATGGACACGTGCCGGATCCGACCCGGCGGGCCGAGAAAGCGGATGGCCATGCGGTCCGTGTGCAACCATCCCGCCTCGGGCGCAGACTCCGTTGGCGCGGGGTGCAGCGTCTGTGGCGTGTCTGCGCGCTGAAGGCGGGAGGTGCCCTGATCGCCGGCGCTGCCGACCTGCATCAGCGCCAGGGCAGGGTGCGGGTAGCCGGCGCTGCGGGTGCCGGCATGCAGCCACGCGTGCCGCAGCACGCCATCGACGTCCAGCGTCACGTCGGCGTGCGCCAGCAGCGCATGGGCGCGGAAGGCGGGCAGGGGGAGCAGTTCGTGCCCCTGGCCCAGGCTGTTCACGGCGTGGCCGACAGGCAGGACCACCCGGGCGCTGCGGGCCAGGGCCTCGCTCATCAACTGGTCCTGCGCGGGGTCGCTGTCAGGCTCGGTCATCAGCAGGTTGTAGAGCACCGACCGAGGGCGGGCCTCGGTGATGAGGGTCAGCGCCTGGGCGTGGATGGCCCGGCGCCACGGCCAGCGGCCGATCGCTTCGAGGCTGGCGTCGTCAATGGCGACGATGACGATGTCGTCCGGCGCGCTGCGTGTCCACGTGAGCTGTGCGGCGTCGTGCACCGTCTGGTCCAGTCTCCAGGTCCAGTGGCCCCAACTGGCCCAGCCTGCGAGGACGGCCAGCACCAGGCTCAGCCAACGCCATTCACGCTGCCACGTGGGGTCGGCGGTTCGCGCTGCCCGGTCGATGGCGGGCGTCATGCTGTGCGGCAAGGCAGTTCAGGCACGTCAGGGCGGCGACACGGCGAAACGACCGCTGGCGCCAAGGCACTCGCCCGTTCCGCTGCGCACACAGGCGGGCAGGACCAACTGCTGAGGGGCCGTCCACGGTCCGATGAAGCCGTCGGGGTCGATGGCGCGGTAGCGCACGTGAAGCAGCCCCCCTTCCTGGGGTTTGGGCAGCACGATGCGGGCGTCGCCACTGCGCTGCGTGGCTGCGAGCGACTGGAAGCCGGTGTCGCGCCCGAGTTGCAACTCGAACACCTGGCCCGGTTCGCCCTGCATCTGGAAGGCCAGGGTGTCGTCGGTGACCTGGGGGGCCGGCAAGGCGGCGGGCTGGGGCCGCACCGAGAACCGCAGTGGATCGCCCCAGGGCCCCCGGTCGGAGCCGGCGGCCGTGGTTGCCACGCGCCAGTGATAGTCACCCGGCGGCAGGGACACGTCCAGCGCGGTCTCGGTCAGGTCCTCCCGGTCGAGCAGCGGCGACTGGAAGTCGGCCGCGGTGGCCACCTGCACACGGTAGCGCCAAGCCTTCGGGTGGGCGGCCCATGCCAGCGGCACCGAGGCCGTTCGCCACTTCGAGCCAGGGGCCGGCGTGGCCGCAATCGGCGCCTCGGGGCGGGCCTTCAACTTGAATCGGTGGATGGCGTCAGGGCTCTCCAGGCCTTGCGCGTCGATGGCGCGTGCACGCAGCACGTAATCGCCGTCGGGCAGATCGGCGAAGCGAAGTTGCGGGGTGTCGCTCGTCACCTCGCCCCGGACGATCTGGAACTGCTCGTCTTCGGCCACCTGTCCCCGGTAGGCCACGGCCTGGGGCACCGAGGGCAACTGAAAGCGCACGAGGATGCGTTCCTGAAGCGCAGGCAGGCCCGCAACGTCCGGTGCCACTGGCAGAGGGCGGGCTGGGACCGGCGCCATGCCCGCCTGGGCCACGGTGCCGAAGCCGGCACGCACCAGCGTTTCGCCCCGACCACCCTGTACGGCAACGGCCCCGGTAAGGGTCTCGCCACGTGTCTGGCCGCGGGTCGCATCGGCGTCCACGCGGAACTCCGTGCCGCGCACGCCCAGCACGGCCTGCGGTGTCTTGACCTGAAAGCGCGGTTCGCCCCCGGTCATGTGGGTCACCAAGGCTTCGACACGGCCGCGAACGACCTCCCACACCGAAGCGAAGAAACCGGCTTGCTGGTACTGACGCGAGGTGTCGAGCCGCGCCTCGGTGTCGGCCTGGATGCGCAACACCGAGCCGTCGGCCAGCTTCACCGTGACATAGCCATTGCCCGCTGTGCGCACCACGCTGCCCGGCGGCAAGGCATCGCCCTGGCGGATGCTGCGCGGTGCGCCGTCCGGGGCCTGCAGGCTCGCGTCACCCACGGCCGCCAGCACCGTGCCGTCACGCGGCTCGTGCTTCAGCAGGCGGACAGGGAAACGCAGGCGCGTGCCCACCGGAATGCGACGCGGGGCCTCGATCCGGTTGAGCGCGGCCACCTGGCGCCAATCCTGCGGTCTGGCCAGCAGGCGCTCGCCGAGCGCGATGAGCGTGTCGCCTTCGCGCGTTTCGTAGATCAGCGTGTCGGCAGTCGGGGCGGGGGGGGTGGCCTGGCTGCACGGAGCCAGTGCCAGCAGCATTCCCGCCAGCGTCAGGACCCGGCCGGGGAGGGGGTGGAAATACGCCATCTGGCGAGCTTAGCGGATGCCCAAGGACGCTCAGGCCGGATTGGGCACGTCGATGAACACATGGGTGAGGTCGAAACGTTCACTCAGGTGGGTACCGAGCGCCTGCACGCCGTACCGCTCGCTGGCATGGTGGCCGCAGGCGAGAAAGGCCACCCCGGTCTCCCGCGCGTAGTGCGCCTGCGGCTCGGACACCTCGCCCGTCAGGAACACATCGGCGCCGGCGCCAATGGCCTGCTCGAAGTAACCTTGCGCGCCCCCGCTGCACCATGCCACCCGGCGCAGCGGGCGCCCGTCGCCTGGCAGCACGACCGGCTCCCGGTCCAGCGCAGTCCTGACCCGGCAGGCCAGTCCGTCCAGCGTCAGCCCTTCGGGCGCCGCGCCCAGGAAGCCCAGATCCTGATCGCCGAACCGCGCATCGGCCGCCAGGCCCAGCTTTTGCCCCCATTGGGCGTTGTTGCCCAGCTCGGGGTGGGCGTCCAGCGGCAGGTGGTAGGCAATCAGGTTGATGTCGTGCGCGAGCAGCTGGCCCAGGCGCTGGCGCATCCAGCCGGTCACGCGGCCGTCCTGGCCCCGCCAGAACAGGCCATGGTGAACCAGAATGGCATCGGCTCCCTCGGCCACGGCGGCTTCGATCAGCGCCAGGCTGGCCGTCACACCGGTGACCAGTTTGCGGATGGACGGTCGCCCCTCGACTTGCAGCCCGTTCGGCCCATAATCCTTGAAACGGCCTGCGTCCAGCAGCATCTGGGTGTAGCTGACCATCGAGTCTCTGTCGATCACGGCAGTCCCTTTCTGGACGGTGATGTTGAATGCGTAGAACCTGGTTGATTTTCTCCCAGACCGTGACGGTCGCCGTGGCAGTGCTTTTTGTGCTGTCCACGTTCAAGCCTCAGTGGATCCAGTCTCTGACCTGGCGCCAGGGCCTGCCTTCGCCCACCGTGCTGTCGGCCCCCACGGCCCGGTCGGCCAGTAAAACGCAGCCAGGTGGCTTTGCCGATGCGGCACGCCGTGCGGCGCCCACCGTCGTGAGCGTCATCACCAGCAATTCCGGCGCGCGCCACCCGCACAGCCGCGATCCATGGTTCCGCTACTTCTTCGGCGATCAGGAAAGCCAGCCGCAGTCGGGCGTGGGCTCGGGTGTCATCGTGTCGCCGGAAGGCTACGTGCTGACCAACAACCACGTGATCGACCGCATGGAAGACATCGAAGTCATGCTGGTCGATGGCCGCAAGGCCCGCGCCAAGGTCATCGGCACCGATCCGGATACCGATCTGGCCGTGCTCAAGGTCGACCTCGACCGCCTGCCGTTCATCGCCTTCGGCAACTCGGATGAGCTACAGGTGGGCGATGCCGTGCTGGCCATCGGCAACCCCTTTGGTGTCGGCCAGACCGTCACCTCGGGCATTGTCAGTGCGCTGGGCCGCAACCAGTTGGGCATCAACACTTTCGAAAACTTCATCCAGACGGATGCCGCCATCAACCCGGGTAACTCGGGCGGGGCGCTGGTCGACGGGGTGGGCAACCTGATCGGCATCAACACCGCCATCTACTCACGTTCGGGGGGCAACATGGGCATCGGGTTCGCCATCCCGGTCTCCACGGCCCGCCAGGTGCTAGACAGCCTGATTCAGGAAGGCCAGGTCACACGCGGCTGGATCGGTGTCGAGCCGCGCGACCTGACGCCCGAGATCGCGGAGACCTTCAACCTGCCGGTGCGTGACGGTGTGCTGATCACCGGGGTGCTGCAGAACGGCCCGGCCGCCCAGGGCGGCTTGCGTCCCGGCGACGTGGTGTTGAAGGTGGGCAAGACCGGGGTGGCCAACACCGCCCAGCTGCTCAATGCCGTGGCGGCACTGAAGCCGGGGCAGGCCGCACCGGTGGAGGTGCTGCGTGAAGGGCAGGTGGCCCGGCTCACGGTGGTGCCCGCGCGCAGGCCCAAGCAGCCGCTGCGCCCGCAGGAAGACGACGAGGATTGAACAAAGGGCCCCGCAGGGCCCTTTTTCATCGCCGCGCCGGAAGGGGCGTCATGCGGAAGGCGGCTCGGACGAAGAGGCGCCCGCGGAGTCGGCGTCGGGTGCCTGCGTGTGCTTGACGAACAGGATCGCGCCCCAGATGCCCAGTTCATACAGCAGGCACATCGGGATCGCGAGCGCCAGCTGGGACACCACATCGGGCGGCGTCACCACGGCGGCAATCACGAAGGCAATGACGATGAAGTAGCTGCGGAAAGCGCGCAGCTTCTCGATCGTGACCATGCCCATGCGGGCGAGGATGATCAGCACCACCGGCACCTCGAACGCTGCGCCGAATGCCAGGAACATGTTGAGCACGAAGCTCAGGTAGGCCTCGATGTCCGGTGCTGCGGTGATGCTTTTGGGGGCAAAACTCTGGATGAACTTGAAGACCTGCCCGAACACGAAGAAGTAGCAGAACGCCACGCCGATGAAGAACAGCACCGTGCTCGTGATGATCAGCGGGTACACCAGGCGCTTCTCGTGGGTGTAGAGGCCGGGCGCCACAAAAGCCCAGATCTGGAACAACACGACCGGCAGGGCCAGCATCAGTGCGGCCAGCATCGTCACCTTGATCGGCACCATGAAGGGCGAGATCGGGTTGGTGGCGATCAGGGTGGCCCCCTTGGGCAGGTGCGACACCAGCGGCGCCGCCAGCAGATCGTACAGACCCGAGGGTGAGGGGTAAATGGCCAGCACGGCGAAGGCGATGCCCACCGCGATCACGCACCGGATGAGCCGGTCGCGCAGTTCGATCAGGTGGGAGACAAACGGCTGCTCGGCGCCCGTGGGCTCTTCCGGGCGTTGGGAGGGGTCACTCACGGTGGATCACGGATGGCGAGAGGCGCCCGAAGCGGGACGGAAGCGCGCCACGCGGGCCGCGCCAGACTGCACGTGACGGCGAACGCCGTGACGCTGCTTGTACCAGAGGGGCGTGGCGCCGCGCTTGAGGCGCCAGTTCTTGCGCTCGGGCAGCGGATTGCCGTAGTAGGGCGTGTGCGTCAGGTCGTTGTAGAAGCTGCCACCTGCTGACGACGCTTCGTTGACGTCCTGACCCGACAGGGCCTGGCTGGCCTCGTTGAGACCTTGTTGAACCTGGCTGCCCAGATCGCGCGCCGCGTCGCTGATGTCGGTCTGCATCTTGCGCAGTTCCTCGACCTCGATGGAGCGGTTGACCTCGCTCTGGACCTGCTGCACGTAGCGCTGCGCCTTGCCGAGCAGCACGCCCACCGTGCGTGCGACGCGAGGCAGCCGCTCCGGGCCGAGCACGATCAGCGCCACAGCCCCGATCAACGCGATCTTGTCGATGCCGAAATCAATCATGGCGCGGAACCCCGGCCGCCTTCAGCAGGCGGCCACCGCGGGGTGTGAAGATCACGACTTGGTCTTGGCGTCAACGTCGACCGTGTTGGCATCGGTGCGGTGGGCGCCGGTCACCTGCTGAGGAGGCTGCTCGGGGCTGCCGCCGTCCTTCATGCCGTCCTTGAAGCCCTTCACGGCAGCGCCGAGGTCGCTGCCAACGTTCTTGAGCTTCTTGGTGCCAAACACCATCCCCACCAACACCACCACTAAAAACCCGTCCCAGCTGCTGAATGAACCCAGGTGCTCTCTCCAACGCGGCCTCCGGCCGCAACGACTACAGGAAAAATGACGCTCCTCGGCTGGGCCGGGGCACCGTGCATGCGCGAATGGTAGACCTGCAGGCTGTCAACTGTATGACGACCGCCCCTCGGCATCACTCACACCACAGGTTTGTTGCCGGGAGCCGACCTCCGCGCGAACTCTTCGAGGCCCGAAAGCCCCTCGCGCCGCGCCAGCTCGGCGACCACATCGTGCGGACCGAGCCCGAGGTGGGCCATCGCCACCATCGAGTGAAACCACAGGTCGGCCAACTCACCCACCAGCGCCTGGCGTGCCGTGGCCGAGTCCGGTGCGGCGGCCAGGTCCTTTGCGGCGAGCACGGTCTCAGTGGCCTCCTCGCCCACCTTCTTCAAGATGGTGTCGGTGCCCTTGTGAAACAAGCGGGCCACATAACTTTTTTCCGGGTCACCGCCCTTGCGGGAAGCGATCACGTCGGCCACACGGGCCAGCACGTCGAGGTGGTCGGGGGTGTCGCTCATGGTGGCGCTTACTTGTAAATCTGGTTCGGGTCTTTCAGCACCGGTTCGGTGCTCACCCACTGGCCATTCTCGTACTTCTGGAAAAAGCAGCTGTGCCGGCCGGTATGGCAGGCGATGCCGGGTTCGTGTCCCAGTTGCGTCACCTGCAGCAGCACCACATCGTTGTCACAGTCCAGACGGATCGCGTGCACTTTCTGGATGTGCCCCGATTCCTCGCCCTTGTGCCAGAGCTTGCCGCGCGAACGGCTGAAATACACCGCCTCACCCAGCTCGGCGGTCTTGGCCAGCGCGTCGCGGTTCATCCAGGCGAACATGAGCACGTCGCCGGTCTGTGCTTCCTGCGCAATCACGGGCACCAGGCCCTTGTCATCCCAGCGGATGTCGTCCAACCAATTCATAGACTGGCAGTGTAGCAATCGCGGGGCCGGCCCTGGGGTTTCCCCGCTCACAATATCGTGTGTCTTCCACCTCTGCTCGAACTGCGCCATGACCACCTCCCCGTACTCCGCTTCCCCCGACGCAGCGGCCGCCGCGCGTCTGGCGATCACGATGGGCGACGCCTGCGGGATCGGCCCGGAGATCGTCGCGCGCTGGTGGGTCGACCAGGCAACGCCGTCTGCCGTCGTGGTGGGGGATCCGGCCGTGATGACGCGGGCGATCGGCTGGGTGGCGCCGGGCCGCGTGGCGGTACAGGCCTTGTCCTCGCCGCACGAGGCGTGGGCCTTGCCGGCCGGCACGATGGGCGTCTGGGCGCCGCCCGGCATGCCGGCCGACCTGGTGGCTGCGCCCGTCGGGCAGGTTGACGAGCGGGCAGGGCGGGCGGCGGCCGCGTGCATCCGTGAGGCCGTTCGCCTGGCGCGAAGCGGGGAAGTCGACGCGATCGTGACCGCGCCGCTGCACAAGGAAGCGCTCGCGTTGGCCGGCGAGCCTTACCCGGGCCACACCGAGCTTCTGCAGGCGGAGGGTGCGGCGCCGGGAGAGCCGCCGGCGCCCGTCCGCATGATGCTGGCCAATGACCAGCTCAAGACCGTGCTGGTCACCATTCATGTGGCCCTGCGCCGCGCCATCGAACAGGTGACGCTGCCCGCGGTGCTCGAAACCCTGCGCATCACCCACCGTGCTGCGGCCACCTGGGGTGTGGCGTCGCCCCGCATCGCTGTGGCCGGGTTGAACCCGCACGCGGGCGAGGGCGGCCTGTTCGGCGACGAGGAACTCACCATCATCGGTCCGGCCATCGAGGCAGCCCGGGCCGAGGGCATCGACGCGCATGGGCCGGTCGCACCCGACACCGTCTTCATGCGTGCCCGCCACGATCCCCCGGCCCATCCGGGTGAGTTCGACGTGGTGGTCGCGATGTACCACGACCAGGGCCTGATTCCGGTCAAGTACATGGGGCTCGATCAGGGCGTGAACGTGACACTGGGGCTGCCTTTCGTGCGGACCAGCCCGGACCATGGCACCGCCTTCGACATTGCCGGAACGGGGCAGGCCGATGCCAGCAGTTTTGCTCAGGCCGCCGCCATGGCGCGCCGCATGGTGGCCGGCCGAAGGGCCGCGCGCTGAGCCCTCAGGCTGCCGAGCGTCCGCCGGTGCCGAGCGCCGCCAGCTGACGGCGGGCCCGCATCGTGGCGCGTTCGAGCAATTCTGACTGCTCGAAGGCCTTGAAGCGGCCGGTGTCGCACATCTTGGCCAGTGTGCGCGCCGTCAGCGAAATGGTCTTCTTGTGCAGATGCCCCTGCGTGAAGATGAAGAACGTGCGGCCGTCGCTCACCCAGGTCAGGCGCACCTTCTTCCATTCGCCCTGCATCAGCATCTGGTAGGCAGTCCCCTTCTGCACGTGGTGCACCAGCTGCAGGCCGGCCACCGGCGGCGGCGGGGCGTCGAGGTTGATGTCCACCTCCATCAGCGAAGGGTCCACCTCGCCGGCGGGCTCGTCCAGGTCGATGTCGAGCGGCTCCATCGAGACCGACGTCTCCGGCACGAAGCCCGCTTCCTGCACCTCTTCTGGCGTCAGCGCGGAGACCACCGTCAGCACGGGTGGCGACTGCAGGTCTTCGATGGCGGCGGGCAGCGGGTCGTTTGCCGCGTCTTCCCGGCTGGGGATGTCGATGCGCTCGACCTTGTTGAGTTGCTGCTCCAGCAGGCGTTGCGTCAGATCGTGGTGCGGCGCCTGCTTCAGGCATTCGGCATGGGCGGGCAGCAGTTGCGAGAAGAAGGCCTGCTTCGCTTCCTCGGGCCATTGAATCAGCGCCAGGCCCTCGTTGAGGTCCTTCATCAGCTGGGGCAGCGTCATCAGGAAGGCCTTGCGCAGGGCGGGTGAGCCCTTGGGCTGCACACTCAGCGCCAGATCGTGACCCGCCTTGCGCATCCGGGCGGCAAATGCCGATTGCGTGCCATCGCGGGCCGAGGCCATCACCTGCACCTGGCTCCAGATCTGCGTCAGGAAGTCGCGCACGAAGTCGGGCATCGACACGTCGGCCAGTTCGCGCCGCAGCAAGTGCATGTAGCGTTGCTGCACGCGCAGGTCGGCCTCCTTGCCGCTCAGCAGTGCCTGAACAGCCGCGTTCTCGGCAGACTCGCGGGCGTTGCTCGACTCGATGTGCCGTTCCAACTCCGACAGCTTGGCTTCGTAAAGCGCCATGTTGTCGAAGTCGCCGTCCACGATGTCGTTGACCAGCGCCGTGACCTGCTCCAGACAGGATTTCCCGGGGCCTGCCTCCAGCGTGTCGTACGCGACCGACAGCGTGGCAATGCGGTTCACGAAGCGCCGCACCGGGTGCTTGCGTGAATGGAAGAAGCCCATGTCGGCCAGCGCGACGCGGAGCACCGGCATCTGCAGCCGGGCAATCTGGCGCGCCATCTCGGGCGCCACCTTCGGGTCGGACAGCACCTGGTCGAACAGCGCGGCCACGATGTCGATGACCATCTGGTCCAGCGCGGCCCCTCCGCTCGTGCGGATCAGTTCATCGCGGTGGGCGCGGATCAGGTTGGCGGCCATGAGCCGGCCGGCAAAGCCAGGCGCGGTGCCGGCGTCGCCCCCATCCGGCTCCTGCGGCGCCAGGGCATCGGACCACGACGGCCCCGCTGCCTGGCGGTTGATGCGTTGCAACAACGCCTGGAAGTCCGAGGAGGCCGGCGCCAGCTGGCCGGGATGCACGCCCCCGCCCGTTGCCTGGGCGCGCAGGCGCATCGGCGGCAGCGATTCTTCGGCCGGGGCCGGCATCGTGACGCCGAACATGTGGCTCAGCGCATGGGCCGCCCGAAGGTGCGCCTCCGAGGGCGGGCCGCCCGCACCACGCCAGGTGGGGCCCTCGTCATGGCGCCCGACCTCGTCGGTCACGGGCCCGCCAAGACTGGACGGGCGGGTGCTCAGAGGCGCCTGCCCGCTGGCCAGTCCCCCGCCACTCAGCGAACCGGGCCCGGTGCTCGCACGGCTGCGCTGCACCGTCATCGCCTGCGGGCGGATGCCATGAGAGCGCAGGTGCGCGATGATCTGCTGATAGCAGGGACCGAGCAGCGGACCCAGAACCCTGCCCAGGTGGTGGCCAAGCAGCTGCGCCACCTCAGCGTCGCTCTCGACTTCTGCGACGGCCTCCAGCAGGGCGTCTGCCAGCCGCGCGGGGCGAAGGGCATGCCGTTCGAGCTGGTTCGCCGCCAGCAGCGTGGCAAGGTGGTTGTCGAGCTCCGCCAGCACCTCATGGCACTCGCTGGCGAGCGACTGGCCCAGCCGCTCCGCGTGAACGCCGCGCTCGACCTCGGCGTTGTCGACCAGGGTGAGGGCAGACCAGTCCGCGTCGCGTGTCAGGCGGACCTGCGTGCCATCGCCCTCCTCGCGGCCGCCAAACGTCTTCTGAAGGCGGGCAATCAGGGCCCGGGCAAATGCCTGGTTGAGACGCGGTGTCTGGCGCCGCAGCACCCCGTCCACGTTCATCAGCAACTGGCGCTGCAGGTTGCTGGTGGCGGCCATCGCCAGCGGGCCGGTCTGCAGCACCAGGCGATCGAGCGCGTCCGACACCGCCGCCTGCACTCGGCTGGCGGCGGCCTGGACGATCGCGTCGTTTCGCGGGTCGGTCACGGGGGCGCTTCCTCTTACATGGGCTGACCAGCCAGCGATGCCGGTGGCATCGACGGCACTCGGTACGAGCTTATCGGCCGCGCTGCCGCAGCCTTGTGTCTATTTTGCAAATTGTCACCAGTCTCACGGTGGCATACATTCGTCCAAACGGCTCTTTCCCGATCGCGAACGTGGCACTCCGTCGGCCTTGTGGCGCAAATGACGCACATTGATCCAGACCAGAGTCTCAGCACGGCGGACAGCGATGCGCCAGGAAGGCGGTGCGCGTCCGTTAGAATGCGCGGTTGACCCCATTCAATGTCATCGTCCTCAAGGAAAACCATGAGCAATCAGCCAGTGGACCAAAGCCGTCGGACCTGGGTGACCATGGCCTGCGCCGCCGGTGGCGTGGGCGGCGTGGCCACAGCCATCCCCTTCGTTTCGACCTTCCAACCTTCCGAACGTGCGCGTGCTGCCGGCGCGGCCGTGGAGGCTGATATCAGCGCCCTCAAGCCGGGCGAGATGATGACGGTCGAGTGGCGCGGCAAGCCCGTGTGGATCATGAAGCGCACGCCCGAGCAGCTTGCCGCACTGAAGAAGATCGATCCGCAACTGGCTGATCCGAATTCCGAACGCAAGCCGGCCGAACTCACCCCCGAGTACTGCCGCAACACCCATCGCTCGATCAAGCCGGAAGTGCTGGTGGCGGTCGGCATCTGCACCCACCTCGGATGCTCGCCCTCCACCAAGTTCCAGTCCGGCCCGCAGGCGTCGCTGCCCGACGACTGGCCGGGCGGCTTCCTGTGCCCCTGCCACGGCTCGACCTTCGACCTGGCCGGCCGGGTCTTCAAGAACAAGCCCGCTCCGGACAACCTGGAGATCCCGCCCCACATGTATCTGTCCGACAGCAAGCTGCTGATCGGTGAAGACAAGAAGGCCTGATCGGAGACCCCACGATGGCTGAAATGAAACAAGCCCCCGCCGGCGCTGGCGCTGGTGAAAAGCTCCTCACCTGGGTGGACAACCGGTTCCCGGCCACCAAGCTCTGGAACGAGCACGTCGGCGAGTACTACGCGCCGAAGAACTTCAACTTCTGGTATTTCTTCGGCTCGCTGGCGCTGCTGGTGCTGGTGATCCAGATCGTGACCGGCATCTTCCTGGTCATGAACTACAAGCCGGATGCCGAACTGGCCTTCGCCTCGGTCGAGTACATCATGCGTGATGTGCCCTGGGGCTGGCTGATCCGCTACATGCACTCGACCGGCGCCTCGGCGTTCTTTGTCGTGGTGTACCTGCACATGTACCGCGGTCTGATCTACGGTTCGTACCGCACCCCGCGTGAACTGGTCTGGATCTTCGGCTGCCTGATCTTCCTGGCGCTGATGGCCGAAGCCTTCATGGGCTACCTCCTGCCCTGGGGTCAGATGTCGTACTGGGGCGCCCAGGTGATCATCAACCTGTTTGCTGCCATCCCGTTCGTCGGTCCTGATCTGGCGATCCTGATTCGCGGCGATTACGTCGTGGGCGATGCCACGCTGAACCGCTTCTTCTCGCTGCACGTGATCGCCGTGCCGCTGGTCCTGCTGGGCCTGGTGGTCGCGCACATCATCGCGCTGCACGAAGTCGGCTCGAACAACCCGGACGGCGTCGAGATCAAGGCCAAGAAGGACGCCAACGGCAAGCCGCTGGATGGCATTCCGTTCCACCCGTACTACTCGGTGCACGACCTGCTGGGCGTGGGCGGTTTCCTCATGGTGTTCACGGCCGTGATCTTCTTCATGCCCGAACTCGGTGGTTACTTCCTCGAGTACAACAACTTCATCCCGGCTGACCCGTTCAAGACCCCGCCGCACATTGCACCGGTCTGGTACTTCACGCCGTTCTACTCGATGCTGCGTGCCACGACCGACCTGATGGTCAACGTTCTGGCCATCATCATCGCGCTGGGCGCCGTTCTGAATCTGGTCAAGGGCAAGGGTGACGGCAAGGCCAAGGTCGCGGGTCTGGTGATCGCCGCTGTGGTCATCGGTCTGCTCAAGACCTTCGAAGCCAAGTTCTGGGGCGTGGCCGTGATGGGCGGCGCCGTGGTGATCCTGGCCGGGCTGCCCTGGTTCGACAAGAGCCCGGTGAAGTCCATCCGCTACCGTCCGGGCTGGCACAAGATCGTCTACGCGGTCTTCGTCGTCAATTTCGTGATCCTCGGTTACCTGGGCGTGCAGCCGCCATCGCCCACGGGTGAACTGGTGTCGCAGGTTGGCACGCTGCTCTACTTCGGCTTCTTCGTGCTGATGCCGTGGTGGAGCCAGCTGGGTACCTTCAAGACGGTGCCCGAGCGCGTCACCTTCAAGCCCCACTGATCGACGCAGGAAAGAACAACCATGAAAAAACTGCTTGCCTCTTTGCTGGCTGCCCTTGCCCTGGTGACGGGTGCTCAGGCCTCGGGCGGTGACCTGGTCCTCGACAAGTTCCCCAAGGAGCGCGTGACCGACCTGGCCGCCCTGCAGAATGGCGCCAAGATCTTCGTCAACTACTGCCTGAACTGTCACGCAGCGGCCTTCATGCGCTTCAATCGCCTGAAGGACATCGGCCTGACCGAACAGCAGATCAAGGACAACCTTCTGTTCCCGACCGACAAGGTGGGTGACGTGATGAAGGTGTCCCTGAATCCGCGCGACGCCAAGGAATGGTTCGGTGCCGTGCCGCCTGACCTGACCCTGGTGGCCCGTTCGCGTGCCAGCCACTCCGGCACCGGTGCAGACTACCTGTACACCTACCTGCGCACCTTCTACCGCGACGACACCCGTCCGACCGGCTGGAACAACCTGACCTTCCCGAACGTCGGCATGCCGCACGTGCTGTGGGAACTGCAAGGGGTGCGCGAAGCAAAGTTCGTGACCGAGCCGGATCCGCATGCTGCGGGCAAGACCGTGCACCGTTTCGACGGCTTCGAGCAGGTCACGCAGGGTAAGCTGTCGCCGCAGGAGTTCGACAGCGCCATGGCTGACCTTGTGGCCTACCTGCAGTGGATGGCCGAACCCATGCAGACTCAGCGCACCCGCATCGGCGTGGGCGTGCTGATCTTCCTGGCGATCTTCACCTTCATTGCCTGGCGCCTGAATGCCGCGTACTGGAAAGACGTGAAGTAAACGCGCGACGCGGCTTCGCCCCTCGGTGAGCCCGTCACCAGCGCAGTGGCCTTGAAAAGGGTCACTGCGCTTCGTTGTTTTGTGGCGCAACGCGCCACCTGCCTCTTTTGACCTTAGGAGCCACCGCCATGATGGTGCTGTATTCCGGAACGACCTGCCCCTACTCGCACCGTTGCCGTTTCGTCCTGTTTGAAAAAGGCATGGATTTCGAGATCCGTGACGTCGACATCTTCGCCAAGCCCGAAGACATCGCCCTGATGAACCCGTACAACGAGGTGCCCATCCTGGTGGAGCGCGACCTCATCCTGTACGAGTCGCACATCATCAACGAGTACATCGACGAGCGCTTCCCGCACCCGCAGCTGATGCCCGGCGACCCCGTGGCCCGTGCCCGCGTGCGCCTGTTCCTGCTCAATTTCGAGAAGGAACTGTTCGCCCACGTCAACCTGCTCGAAGGCCGCGGCGGCATCAAGGCCAACGACAAGCAGCTCGAGAAGGCCCGTTCGCAGATCCGTGATCGCCTGACCCAGCTTGCCCCGATCTTCCTGAAGAACAAGTACATGCTGGGCGACGACTTCTCGATGCTCGACGTGGCCATCGCCCCGCTGCTGTGGCGCCTGGACTATTACGGGATCGAGCTGTCGAAGAACGCGCTGCCGCTGTTGAAGTATGCTGAGCGCATCTTCTCGCGCCCCGCCTACATCGAGGCGCTGACGCCTTCCGAGAAGGTCATGCGCAAGTGATCGCCCCGTGACCGCCCAGGACCAGAACGAGCATGTCCACTGAACAAGAAGCACAGGGTTCGTCCACGCGGCCCTATCTGATCCGTGCATTGCACGACTGGTGCACCGACAACGGGTTCACGCCTTATCTCGCGGTGTACGTGGACCGGTCCGTTCAGGTCCCCCAGGAGTACGTCAAGAACAACGAGATCGTGCTGAACGTCAGCTTTGAGGCGACCAGCCAGCTGCAGTTGGGCAATGAGTTCATCGAGTTCAAGGCGCGCTTTGGCGGCGTGGCACGCGACATCTCCGTGCCGGTGGACCACGTGATCGCCATCTATGCCCGCGAGAACGGGCAGGGCATGGCGTTTCCGGTGCCGACGTCATTGGGTGGTGAAGGGCAGGACGCCCCGCCCTCGACCGGGACGGTGGTGGACGGCGTGCACGAGGGTGTCGATCGCACCCCGGTGAGCAAGGAGGAGGCCACCGAGCGGCCGCCGGCCTTGCGCCTCGCCCGAACCCCGAAGCCGGCCAAGAGCCGGCCGGTCGAGCCTGTGGCCGTGGTCGACAAGGGCAGTGAGGATCCGCCGCCCGAGCCTCCCGGTGGTGGCGCCCGACCCACACTGCGGCGGGTGAAGTGATCCGCTGTGTAGAATGAGGGCGTTGCCGGCTTAGCTCAGTTGGTAGAGCAACCGCCTTGTAAGCGGTAGGTCGTCAGTTCGAATCCGACAGCCGGCACCAGACAAAGAAAGAGGCCCCTTGCGGGGCCTCTTTCGTTTTGGCCAGGCCGCAGTGTCAGATGCACTGCAGCCCGGTCAGGCAGCTCAGGCGGCCTTGCGGCGGCGAGCCATGACGCCAGCGACGCCCAGACCAGCCAGCATCAGGGCGACCGACGAAGGCTCCGGCACGGCCGTCACTTCGATGGTCGACACGATCGAGCCGTAGTTGGTGATGCCTTCCAGGGCGCTGATGCCAGGGGCCAGCAGGCCCAGCGACTTCGAGAACGTGTTGAAGGCTTCACCGCCGATGCCGCCGGCGATGGTCAGGCCGCTCAGCGTGTTCGTCAGGACGCCAGCACGCACCGTGGTGTCGCCGGTGATGGTGGCGAAGTCCCACAGGTAGAAGTTGGTCAGCGTGCCCACGCCGTTGCCGCCCACGATGTCCACGTAGACGCGCTTGGTCGTCAGGTCAGCGTGGATGTTGGTCACCGACAGCGAGCCGCCGCTGGAGGCCAGGTTGTCCTCGCCGTCGATCACGCCTTCCACGGTCATGTTGGCACCGCCAGCGGTGTAGGCGTCCGTCACGTTGCCGCCGCTCACGGCCAGGCCGGTGATCGGGGCAGTGAAGGTCGGGCGGTTGCCTTCGGTGTTCTGATAACGGCCGGTGGCGGTCGTCTTCAGCACGGCGGTGGCGGGAGCGGCCTCGGCCAGCTTGATCTGGCCGGTGTTGATGGCCGTGACCAGCGAGCGGTCGAACGTCAGCGTGCCGGTGCCGCCAACCAGGGTGAAGCCATCGATGCTCCCACCGACGCTGACGTTGGCGGGCGCTGCGGAAGCCGCGCCCATGGCGATGAAGGAGGCGGTGGCAATGATGCTCTTCAATGCGAGTTTCATGAGTATCCCCATTTGTGTTGCGGCGCTTGCGGGTTCAAAGCAACGTCAGGCGGCCGCTTGGGCCTCACGCCGGCCACTGCAAACTGCAGAGGCGAACGTAGGGTAATGGCCGTTACCGAGGCGCGCCGTGAGTTTTTGTGTGCGCTTCGTCACGGCCGTCATCTACCCGGCTGGGAGCAAAGGACGACAGGCAAGAGGGAGCCGGTTTGCATCGTCGTGCGCCACTTCAGGGCAAACCCGAAAGGTGTTTCTGACACTTGGGTTGCATATCGTTACGGGAACCCCCTTGATCAGGTGGGATCGTCAGACCGCGTCGGGCAAAAGAAAAGGGCCCCGGCGGGCCCTTGATCTTCTGTCCGGTTCAGCAGGCGCTTGCGGCGCTCACGGCGTCGGGGGCGCGGCGGTCAGCAGACGCTCGAGTTGCGCCACATCCTCGGCGCTCAGCGTGCCGGCGGCCTGACGCAGCCGGACGCTGCCGACGATGACGTCGTAGCGCGCCTTGTAGAGGTCTTTCTGGGTGTTCGCCAGTGCCGTCTGGGCATCCAGCACATCTTTGTTGATGCGCACGCCCACGCGGTAGCCCAGTTGCGTGGCTTCCAGGGCGAGCTTGGCCGAGGCCTCGGCTGCCTCATACGCCTTGACCTGAGCCAGGCCAGACATCACACCGGTGAAGGCCTGGCGGGTGGTGAGCGCCACACTCCGGCGAGCGTTGTCGACATCGCGCTCCGACTTCTCTTGCAGCGCCAGGGCTTCCTTCACGCGGTTTTCGACCGCAAAGCCGGCAAACAGCGGCATGTTCACTTCGAGGCCCACCGTGGCCGCGGTTCCCGCACCCTGGTTGGTCCGGACGAACGCCGAACTGGCATCCACCTCGGTCTGGGCTACGGAGGCGGTGGCCGCTACCGTGGGCAGGTGACCGGCCCGTGCGCGGTCGATCTCCAGTCGGGCCACATCCAGCCCCAGTTCTGCCTTGCGCACCAGCGGCGCGCCGCGGCTCTTGTCCACCCATTCGTCGACATTGCCGGGATGGAGTCTGTCGAGGTTGCCGGGGGCACCCAGCGGATCGGGCTGGACCTGGTTGCGGCCCACGAGCTGGTCGAGTGCGATGCGCTTGACCTGCAGGTCGTTCGTGGCCGCGATTTCCTGGGCCGTGGCCAGGTCGTAGCGCGCCTGTGCTTCGCGTGTGTCAGTGATGGTGGCGTTGCCCACTTCGAAGCTGCGCTTTGCGGCCGCCAGTTGCTCGGCCAGCGCCTTTTTGTTGGCTTGCGTGGTGGTCAGCACGTCCTGGGCGGCGAGCACGTCGAAATAGCCCTGCGTGAGCCGCGCGATCAGGTCGTTCTCTGCGGTCTGGAGGTCCGCCATGGCGACCTCCAGCGAGCGTTCCGCCTGCCCGATCTGGGCGTTGTCCTGAGCGTTGTAGATCGGTTGGCGCGCTTGCAGGCCCACGCGGCGGCTCGTGTAGTTCGCGTTGTTGCTGCGCTGACCGAGCGCCGCCGTGAGCTGGTTCGGCGGCACTGAGGAATCGAGATGCGACCGCGTCACCGCAGCCTGCACGCCCAAGGTGGGGCGACGCAGCGCGTACGCTTGTTCGACGCGGAATTGCACCGAGTCGGCCTGTGCCTTGGCGGCCAGGTAAGCCGCGTCGTAGCCCCGCGCCGACTGCAGCAGGTCGACCAGATTGTCCGCCTGCGCCCCGGCCGACACCGCCAGTCCGATCAGGGCGGCCGACACCGTACGCCGCAGGCCGGGCCTGGAGGCAGGCGTGGTCCGACGCGCACGGTGCAGGAAGCGGGCGTGGTGGTACATCTCGGGTGTTCCTCGGCTGGACGCGGCGGTCCGTTGGGTGTCAGAAGTGGAAGCGGCTCGGCTCGGTGAAGCCGGGCAGGCGCTGGACGACCGTGTCGAACAGCGCCTGACGGCTGAACTGGTTGCCTTCGCCTCGGGTGAACAGCGTGGCCTGCATGACCGGCTCGCTGCCGACCACGGCCAGCAGTCGGCCGCCGACCTTCAACTGGTCCAGCAGGGCCTGCGGCACCTCCGGCACGGAGCCGCACAGCAGGATGGCGTCGAACGGCGCCTGGGCTGCGAGGCCCTGGGTGCCATCACCCTGCACGACTTCGGCGTTGCTCACGCCAGCCTGGCGCAGGTTGGCGCGCGCGGCCGACACCAGGGCGGCGTCGGCTTCGAGCGCAATGACGCGCTGCGACTTGTGGGCGAGCAGGGCGGTGACGTAGCCGGTGGCCGCGCCAATCTGCAGCACGGTGTCACGCTTGCTGAGATTCAGGTCCTGAACGAGGCGGGCCTCGACACGGGGTGCCAACAGGTTGCGACCTTGACCGAGCGGCAACTCGACGTCCATGAACGCCTGGCTGCGGTGTGCGGCCGGTACGAAATCTTCACGGCGAACCATCGACAACAGACCCAGCACGGACGTGTCCAGGACGTCCCACGGGCGGATCTGTTGCTCGATCATGTTGAAGCGGGCTTGTTCGACGTTCATGCTGGGCATCCTACGAGAGACGGTATGGAAAGGAATGGGGGCAAAACCGTGATTCTAAGAAGAGCCGCTGATTCAGGGGGGCGGGGGCGGTGGGGCGTGCGTGTCCCGGTTCGATGCAGGTGTGGGCAGATGGGCCCGGTGGTGTCTCGCAGATGCCACGCCAGCAGGGGCGGGCTCATGTCCGGGGCGGTGCCGTCAGGCCATGGAGCAGCAGGTCCAGCTGCATGTCGAGGTAGGTCTCGGGTGCCATGTCAGCGAGGCTGCCTGCGCAGGGTGCGAGGCTGTGCTGGTGCATGACGAGAAAGTGAACGGGCGCGATCAAGGCCAGCACCGCCATGCGGGTGTCCACCGGGCGGAACTCACCGCGGTCGATGCCGCGCTGCACCGCACGACCGAGCAAGCGGTGTGTGGGCTCGATGACATGATCGACATAGAACTGGGCGAGTTCCGGGAAGTGGGCGGACTCGGCCATGATGATGGGCACGAGGCCGGAGGCCTTGGCCGATCCGACACGGGCCCACCAGGTGTGAACGAGCAGCCTCAGCAGGGCGGCGGAGTCGCCGTCGAACTGCTCGGTCAGGTCGGTGCCCTCGGCAATCACCTGGACCAGGTAGGTGTGGACGACCGCCTTGAAGAGCTCGTCCTTGCTGGTGTAGTACAGGTAGAGCGTGCCCTTGGAGACCCCGGCCAGTCGCGCGACGTCGTCGGTGCGGGTCGCCGCGAGCCCCTTGTCGACGAACAGCGTGAGGGCGGCCTCGAGCAACTCCTGTGGTCGGGCGGCCTTGCGGCGCTGTCTCAGACGCGGCGCGAGGCTGGCCACTGCCGCCTGGAGCGGGCAGCAGGACTCTGACAGAGGGGGGGCGGCGCGGGAGCGGGAGGATTTGGGCGAAGACACGTCGTTGTGCAACTGACTCGTCGGTCAGTAATGTAGCCCTCGCTGCGTGTCGTGGTCAATCACGGGTCGGGACCGCGCTCGGCATTGGGCCGGGCCGCCAGCCGTTAAGCTGATCGCATGCTCGTCTTCCACAGTGACCGTTTCGAGCCCGATCTGCCCGCCGGGCATCGCTTTCCGATGCAGAAGTACCGGCTGTTGCGCGAGGCCGTGGCCGACACGCTGCCCGGTGTGCGCCTGCGCGAACCGGACGCCGCCGGGGATGCCTTGCTCGCCCTGGCGCATGACCCGGCGTATGTGCAGGCCGTGGCGACGGGCACGCTGGCGCCTGCAGCCGTGCGCGAAATCGGCTTTCCCTGGTCGCCAGCGCTGGTGGAGCGCTCGCGACGGTCGGTGGGCGCGACGCTGGCTGCCGTCGACGCCGCCTGGGCGGAAGGCGTGGGCGTCAATCTGGCGGGGGGCACCCACCACGCCGGCTCGGCGCAGGGCAGCGGCTTCTGCGTGTTCAACGACGTGGCCGTGGCCATCCGGCGGGATCAGCAACGCCGGCCGGGCGTGCGCTGTGCCGTGATCGACCTGGATGTGCACCAGGGCAACGGCACGGCGGCGATCTTTGCCGGTGATCCGGATGTGTTCACGCTCTCGCTGCATGGTGACCGCAATTTTCCGTTTCGCAAGGTGCTGAGCAGCCTGGATGTGCCCTTGCCGGATGGGTGTGACGACGCCCTATACAGCAGGGCGCTGGACGGGGCCCTGGCCCGGCTGAACGAAGCGCACTGTGCCGCGCCGTTCGACCTCTTGTTCTATCTCGCGGGCGCCGACCCGCATGAAGGTGACCGCCTTGGACGGTTGAAGCTCACGGCAGCGGGCCTGAGGCGGCGGGATCGCACCGTATTCGACTGGGCTGCGGCCCGGGCGCTGCCTGTGGTCATGTGCATGGCAGGGGGGTACGGCACCGATCTGGATGCCATGGTGGCCGTGCAGCTCGGCAGCGTGGCCGAGGCGTTTCACGCATGGCAGGCGCGTGCCGGCGTGTGAATAATCGCCGCATGGAACGACCGCAAGCCCAGCCGCGCAGTGCGTATGCACACTTCCAGCCCATCACCACCCGCTGGATGGACAACGACGTGTACGGCCACGTCAACAACGTCACCTACTACAGCTACTTCGACACAGCGGTGAACCGCTACCTCATCGAGGCCGGTGTTCTCGACATTCATGCGGGCGAGGTGATCGGCCTCGTCATCGAGACCCACTGCAACTACTTTGCGCCCCTCGCGTTCCCAAAGAACGTGGAGGCGGGCATCCGGGTCGCGCACATCGGCAAGAGCAGCGTGCGTTACGAGATCGGGCTGTTCGAGGAAGGGGAGGCCAGTGCCGCGGCATGCGGTCATTTCGTGCACGTGTATGTGGACCGGGTCACTCGCCGTCCCGTGCCCTTGCCACAAGCGTTCGTCGTTGCGCTGCGCGCGCTGCAGCTGCCGGCCTGATCCAGAAGTGCCGCCGCGCCCGCGCCACGTCCGCGGGTACTCCCTGAGGGTCACGGACGACACTCTCGGTACAAACTTTCCTATGATTGCCCAAATCTGAGGGCAATCGTTTTCAGATTAAAACTGTACCGTTCTCCGAATCGCGGAGCACGTTTTCTGTACTGCCGGAGGTCAATTCCATGAGCCTGATGGGCCAAATGATGCATATGCCCCTGATGATCTCGTCGCTGCTCGCGCATGCGGCGAAGCACAATGGGGACATCGAGATCGTCTCCAAGCGCGTCGAGGGCGACATCCATCGCACGACATGGGCAGAGGTCGACTTGCGCTCGCGCAAGCTGGCCCAGGCGCTGGACCGTCTTGGTGTCGAGCCGGGCGACCGCGTCGGCACCCTGGCCTGGAACGGCTATCGCCATCTCGAGATCTATTACGGCGTGTCGGGCTCGCAGCGCGTGTGTCACACGATCAACCCGCGTCTGTTCCCGCAGCAGGTGGCGTGGATCGCCAACGACGCGCAGGACAAGGTCATCTTCGTCGACCTCAACATCTTCCCGCTGGTCGAGAAGCTGGCGCCGTCGCTGCCTTCGCTGAAGCACGTGGTGCTGATGTGCGACCGCAGCAACATGCCGCGCGAGTCGGCACTGCCCAGCCTGCTGTGCTACGAGGACATGCTGGCCGCAGAAGATGGCCGCTACACCTGGCCCACGTTTGACGAGAACACCGCGGCCAGCATCTGCTACACCTCGGGCACAACCGGCAACCCGAAGGGCGCCGTCTATTCGCATCGCTCCACCGTGCTGCACGCCTACGCGGCCGCGCTGCCCGATGCCATGGGCGTCTCGAGCGCCGACACGGTGCTGCCGGTGGTGCCGATGTTCCACGTCAATGCGTGGGGTCTGCCGTATTCGGCCGCGCTGATCGGCTGTCGCCTCGTCTTCCCTGGGCACCATCTGGATGGCGGCTCGCTGTACGAGCTGTTCGAGAAGGAGCGCGTGACCTTCTCGGCCGGCGTGCCCACGATCTGGCTGGGTCTGATCAACCATGCCAAGCAGCACGACCTGAAGTTCAGCACCTTCAAGCGCACGGTGATCGGGGGCTCGGCCTGCCCGCCTGCCATGATCAAGACGCTGCAGGACGATTTCGGTGTCGAAGTCATCCATGCCTGGGGCATGACCGAGCTGTCTCCGCTGGGCACGCTCAGCCGCCTGAAAGCCAAGCACGCCGACCTGCCCAAGGAGGACAAGGAGAAGATCCTGGCCAAGCAGGGCAAGGGCATCTATGGCATTGACATGCGGATCGTGGACGCCGAAGGCAAGGAGCTGCCCTGGGATGGCAAGGCGGCCGGCGACCTGGAAGTGCGCGGCCACTGGGTGGTGAGCGGCTACTTCAACATCGACAAGTCGCCGCTGCATGAAGGCTGGTTCCCCACCGGCGACGTGGCGACCATCGATCCGGACGGCTACATGCAGATCACCGACCGCTCGAAGGACGTGATCAAGTCCGGCGGCGAGTGGATCAGCTCGATCGACCTCGAGAACGTGCTGATGGCCCACCCGGCCGTGCACGAGGCCGCGGCCATTGCCTGCGCGCACCCCAAGTGGGACGAGCGCCCGCTGATGGTGGTGGTGAAGAAGCCGGGCGCCGAGGTGGCCAAGGAGGAGCTCATCGCCTTCTTCAAGGGGAAGATTCCGAACTGGCAGACGCCCGACGACATCGTGTTCGTCGAGGAAATTCCGCACACGGCCA
The DNA here is from genome assembly GCF_947366995.1 of uncultured Aquabacterium sp. Taxonomy (GTDB): domain Bacteria; phylum Pseudomonadota; class Gammaproteobacteria; order Burkholderiales; family Burkholderiaceae_C; genus Aquabacterium. The sequence goes on from NZ_CANBCC010000001.1 coordinate 70,876, forward strand.
CAGGCAAGATCTCGAAGCTGCAGCTACGCGATCGCTTCAAGGAGCACAAGCTTCCGTCGGCATGAACAGGTTGATGACCGGCTCGTGACACAAGGCGCCTTCTGGCGCCTTTTTCCATTTGTACGGGTATGTCCCCGATGTCCCGTGGGTGGCGCGAGACACCCAGTGGCATCGGACATCAGGCAAAACGCTGAGCTTGCGGGACTTCCCTGAGGCACCCCGTAAATGAGGGACTTAAATTGTGACGGAAGCCCAATCCATCACGCTTGAAGAGGAGCCTGCAATGACGTTCAAAGTTCGTGCCCTGACCGTGCTCGTGACCGCATCCCTGGCTGCGGGTGCCGCGCTGGCCCAGAAGGGAGAGACGGTCAAGGTTGCCTGGATCGACCCGCTCTCCGGCCTGATGGCCAGCGTGGGCCAGAACCAGCTCAAGAGCTTTCAGTTCGTGGCAGAAAAGATCAGCGCCAGCAACCCCGCCGGCGTGAAGTTCGAGATCATCAGCATCGACAACAAGCTGAGCCCCGCTGAAACGCTCAACGCCCTGAAGTCGGCGGCCGACCAGGGGGTGCGCTACGTGGTTCAAGGCCTGGGCTCGGGCGCTGCCACGGCCCTGGTCGATGGCATCAACAAGCACAACGAACGCAATCCCGGCAAGGAGATCGTGTTCCTGAACTACGCGGCGGTCGACCCCGACCTGACCAACAGCAAGTGCAGCTTCTGGCACTTCCGTCTGGACGCCGACACCTCGATGAAGATGGAGGCCATGACCACCTTCATCAAGGAGCAGGCCGATGTCAAGAAGGTCTACCTGATCAACCAGAACTACGCGCACGGGCAGCAGGTGTCGAAGTTCGCCAAGGCCACGCTGCAGCGTAAGCGCCCTGACATCCAGATCGTGGGCGACGACATGCACCCGCTGGCCCAGGTGCGCGACTTCACGCCTTATGTCGCCAAGATCAAGGCGTCGGGTGCCGACACCGTGATCACCGGCAACTGGGGCTCCGACCTGGCCCTGCTGGTGAAGGCCGCCAACGATGCCGGCCTGACCGCCAAGTTCTACACCTACTACGCGAACTTCGGGGGCACACCCACCGCGCTGGGCACGGCAGCCGATGGCCGCGTGTACCAGGTGGGCTATGGCCACTACAACATGGGTGGTCTCTACGGCAACCTGATCGCCGACTTCAAGAAGCGTTTCAACGACGACTACTACTCGGGCGCCACCTACCACGCGCTGCACCTGCTGTCGCTCGGTATGGCGCAGGCCAAGTCCACTGACCCGGTGAAGGTGGCGGCCGCGATGGAAGGCATGAAGTTCAAGAGCTTCAACGGCGATGTCGAGATGCGCAAGTCCGACCACCAGCTGCAGCAGCCGCTGTACATCGCCCGCTGGCAGAAGCTCGATGCGAAGAACACCTACAACGTCGAGAGCACCGGCATGACCTTCTCGCCCGTGAAGTCGTTCGACGCGTTCGTGTCCAGCACACCGACGTCGTGCCAGATGAAGCGCCCCTGATGCGCTGAGGCTCGCCCGGCCGGGTCGGCCGGCGTGAGCCACCCAAAGGCCGTCGCCCCCGGCGGCCTGCTTTCCCGATGTGCCAGTGCGGTCCGCCACAAGCGGGCCGCTCAGGCCGGTTGCGCCACGCCGTACCGGCCCGGGTCTTTCAACGCGCACGCGCCACCATGGAAACCTTCTTCGTCTTCTTCCTGAACGGCATCAGCTACGGGCTGCTGCTGTTCATGCTCAGCTCCGGGCTGACGCTGATCTTCAGCATGATGGGTGTGCTCAATTTCGCGCACGCCAGCTTTTACATGATCGGGGCCTACCTGGCCTACACGCTCACCGGACTGGTGGGCTTCTTTCCGGCCTTGATCCTGGCGCCCCTTCTGGTGGGCGCCATGGGTGCGTTCTTCGAACGCTTCAGCCTGCGCAAGGTGCACCAGTACGGCCACGTGCCCGAACTGCTCATCACCTTCGGTCTGTCGTATGTGGTGCTCGAGGTGGTTCGCCTGATCTGGGGCCCGGCCAACGTCGACTACCGTGTGCCTGAAGCGCTCAGCGGGCCGCTCTTCACGCTGGCCAATGTGCAGGGCGAGGGCCTGCGCTGGCTGGCCGGTGCGGGCGACCCGTCGGTGTGCGGCCCGGCCACGGGCAACAGCTGCACGCAGTTCCCGCTGTACCGGGGCTTCATGGCCCTCGTGGCGCTGTTCATGCTCGGCTCGCTGTGGTTGCTGCTGACGCGCACGCGGGTCGGTCTCATCATCCAGGCCGCGCTGACTCACCCGGACATGGCCCAGGCCCTGGGCCACAACGTGCCCCGCGTGATGATGGGTGTGTTCGGTGGCGGCTGTGCACTGGCCGGTCTGGCGGGCGTGATCGGCGGCAACGCCTTCGTGACCGAGCCCAACATGGCCGCATCCGTGGGCGCCATCATCTTCGTGGTGGTGGTGGTCGGCGGCATGGGCTCGCTGGCCGGCGCCTTCCTGGCCTCGCTGCTGATCGGCCTCATCCAGACCTTTGCTGTCGTCATCGACGTGTCGGTGGCGTCGGTGATGCAGAAGATGGGCAACCCCGTCGACTTCGAGCACTGGGCCTATCCGCTGCTGAAGATCACGGTGGCGCAAATGGCGCCGATCCTCCCGTACCTGCTCCTGGTGTTGATGCTGATCCTGCGGCCGAAGGGCCTGCTGGGCACCCGCGAGGAGTGATGCCATGACGACCAAGACAACCTACGATTTCAAACCGGTCAACCTGGGCCGGTGGGTGGTGTGGACGCTGTTCGCGCTCGTCCTTCTGGTGGCGCCCAAGGTGTTCACCAGCAGCCTGTCGATGACCATGCTCACGCAGATGGGCACCGCCATCATCATCTGCCTGTCCTACAACATGCTGCTGGGGCAAGGGGGGATGCTGAGCTTCGGCCATGCGGTCTACAGCGGGCTGGGTGCGTTTGCCTCCATCCACGTGCTCAACAAGGTGGGCGCCGGCGCATGGGATGTGCCGGTCAGCCTGATCCCGCTGGTGGGCGGCGCCACTGGCCTGCTGATTGCCGCGGTGCTGGGCGCCGTGACGACGAAGAAGTCGGGCACCATCTTCGCGATGATCACGCTGGGCGTGGGCGAACTGGTGTGGTCGATGTCGCTGATGCTGCCGGAGTTCTTCGGTGGCGAGGGCGGTGTGTCGGCCAACCGCGTGGTGGGCGAGCCGGTCATGGGCATCACCTTCGGCCCGCAGATTCAGGTGTACTACCTGATTGCCGTGTACTGCTTCATCTGCACGGCCTTGATGTTTGCCTTCACGCAGACGCCGCTGGGCCGCATGCTGAACGCGGTGCGCGACAACCCGGAGCGCGTGCAGTTCATCGGGTATGACACGCAGCGCGTGCGCTACTTCGCCTTCATGATCGCGGGCTTCTTCGCCGGCATCGGCGGTGGGCTGTATGCGATCAACTTCGAGATCGTGACGGCCGAGGTGGTCGGGGCACATGCATCCGGCGCCTACCTGCTGTTCACTTTCCTGGGTGGGGCGCTGTTCTTCTTCGGCCCGATCATCGGTGGTGTGTTGATGGTGCTGGCGTCGGTGCTGATGTCGGAGCTGACCAAGGCCTGGCTGCTGTACCTCGGACTGATCTTCCTGTTCATGGTGATGTATGCGCCCGGCGGCATCGCGAGCCTGATCCTGATGAACGTGCGGGTGGCGGCCCATGGCCTGCTTCGCAAGCTGTGGACCTCGTACCTGGCGCTGGCCGGTACCGCGCTGGTCGCGATGACGGGCGTCGCGGTGATGGTCGAGATGATCTACCACCTGAAGCTCAATGAGGCCCTCGGCCCCGTGATGCGCTTTGCCGGTGCCGAAATCGACACGCATGGCACGGATGCCTGGGTGGGCGCTGCGATGCTGTTCATCACTGGCGCCGGCCTCTTCGAGTTGACCCGACGGCAGTTTGCGCGGCAGTGGGGACAGATTCAGGAAGAAATCGAACTGGCTCAGCGACGCGCTGAGGGCCATTGAGGATCACACGATGAGCCAAGTTTCCACATCGACGGCGCCGCTGGCGCTGGAGCTCCGCGACGTCCGCAAGTCGTTCGGCAAGACCGAGATCATCCGGGGCGCCAACCTGGCCGTGGCGGCCGGGGAACGCGTGGCCCTGATCGGGCCGAACGGCGCAGGCAAGTCCACGCTGTTCAACCTGATCAGCGGCCGCATGGCCCCCACCAGTGGCGAGATCCTGCTCAATGGCCAGGCCATTCAGGGCCACGCGCCGTACGAGATCAACCGCCGCGGGCTCGCTCGCAGCTTCCAGGTTTCCAACCTGTTTCCGCGCCTGAGCGTGTTCGAGAACATCCGCTGTGCGGTGCTCTGGTCCATGGGCGAGCGTTATGCCTTCTGGCGCTTTCTGTCCAACCTCACCGAGGTGAACAGCCGGGCCGAAGAGGTGCTGGACATGATCCGCCTGCGTCGCAAGCGCGACACCAGCGTGTCGTCGCTGACCTATGCAGAACAGCGTGCGCTCGAGGTGGGCGTGACGATCGCCGGTGGCGGCAACGTCATCCTGCTCGACGAGCCGACCGCCGGCATGAGCAAGTCGGAAACCGCGAACTTCGTGCGCATGATCCGCGAGGTGACGGAGGGCAAGACCTTGCTGACCGTGGAGCACGACATGGGCGTGGTCTTCGGCCTGGCCGACCGCATTGCCGTGCTGGTGTACGGCGAGGTGATTGCCTGCGACACGCCCAAGAAGGTGCGCGCCAACGAGCGCGTGAAGGAAGCCTACCTGGGCTCGGTGCTGGCCGAGAGCCAGGCCGCCGAAGCCCAAACCAGCGGAGCCTGACGCATGTTGCGCATCGAGAACCTGCATGCCTTCTACGGCAAGAGCCACATCCTGCATGGCGTGAACCTGGAGGTGCAGCCCGGCGAAATCGTGAGCCTGCTGGGCCGCAACGGCTCCGGGCGGTCGACCACCATCAAGACCATCATGGGCCTCGTGGACGGCCACGGCAAGGTGGAGTGGAATGGGCAGAATCTGCTGGGCCACAAGACCTACGACATCGCCCGGCACGGTCTGGGCTACGTGCCCGAAAGCCGCGACGTGTTCCCCAAGCTGACGGTGGAGCAGAACCTGCTGCTGGGCCAGCAGTCGGGCCGCAAGAAGAGCCGCTGGAGTCTGGACGACATGTACCAGATGTTCCCGCGCCTGAAGGAGCGCCAGCACACCGAGGCGGGCGTGATGTCGGGCGGCGAGCAGCAGATGCTGACGCTGTGCCGTACGCTGATGGGTGACCCTGACCTGATCATGATCGACGAGCCGACGGAAGGTCTGGCGCCGAAGATCGTGGAACTGGTGGGCGAGTACCTGAAGGAGCTGCAGAAGCGCGGCCTGGCCGTGCTGCTGGTGGAGCAGAAGCTCACCATTGCACTCGACATCTCGCAGCGCTGCTACGTGATGGGGCACGGCGAGGTGGTCTTCCATGGCACGCCCGATGAGCTGCGCGCCGACCAGTACGTGCGCAAGGAGTGGCTGGAGGTCTGAGCCCCGCCGCCGCTTCTTCGTCCTGAAGCCCGATCCAGATCAAGCTCTGAAGCGCCGGGGCAGATCTGGATTTTTTTCTTGAACTGCTTCAAGGACGCTCCTTCTCTCCAGTCCGAACATGGCTCCGCTTGTATGAGCGGACGCTGTGGATCCGGTCTCTCACCGGTCCACGGCAGCCATGTCGTGGGGTCGCCCGAGGGTGGCCGTCAATACTGGAGAAAGCAACATGAGAATGCCTCAGTGGGCCGCCCTGGCTGCTGCCACAGCTGTGCTGGCGATGACGTCGGGCGCACAGGCCGAGGACGGCAAGGGAATCACCCAGCCGGAGCTGAATTACCAGGCAGGTACGTCGCCGTTGGCCAACGAGCCGATGTACCAGAGCACCAACCCCAAAGCGCCGAAGATGACGCAGGCCGAGTTCGAGAAGGCCCGCAAGATCTATTTCGAGCGTTGCGCAGGCTGCCACGGCGTGCTGCGCAAGGGCGCCACGGGCAAGGCCCTCACCCCGGACGTGACGCTGCCCAAGGGCACGGACTACCTCAAGGTCTTCATTGCCTATGGCTCGCCGGCCGGCATGCCGAACTGGATGACATCGGGCGAGATGAGCGAGGCCGACGTCGACCTGATGGCCCGCTACATCCAGCAGGACCCGCCCTTGCCGCCCGAGTACGGCATGGCCGAGATGAAGAAGACCTGGAAGGTCCTCGTCCCGCCAGAAAAGCGGCCGACGAAGAAGATGAACAATTTCAACATTGCCAACATCTTCTCGACCACGCTGCGTGACACGGGCGAGGTGGCACTGATCGACGGCGACACCAAGCAGATCATCAACATCGTCAAGACCGGCTACGCGGTGCACATCTCCCGCACCTCGGCCTCGGGGCGCTATCTGTTCGTGATCGGGCGCGATGCCAAGATCAACATGATCGACCTGTGGATGGAAAAGCCCGACAACGTGGCTGAAATCCGCGTGGGTCTCGAGGCCCGCTCGGTCGAAACATCGAAGTACAAGGGCTACGAAGACAAGCTCGCCATCGCAGGCAGCTACTGGCCGCCTCAGTACACGATCATGAATGGCGACACGCTGGAGCCGCTGCAGATCGTGGGCACTCGCGGCATGACGGTCGACACCCAGGAATACCACCCCGAGCCGCGCGTCGCCTCCATTGTGGGCTCGCACTTCAAGCCGGAGTTCGTGGTCAACGTGAAGGAAACCGGCAAGACCCTGCTGGTGGACTACTCGGACGTGAAGGCGCTCAAGACCACCGAGATCGGCACGGCCCGCTTCCTGCACGACGGCGGCCTGGATTCGTCGAAGCGCTACTTCATGGTGGCGGCGAACCAGTCGAACAAGATCGCGGCGGTGGACCTGAAGGACGGCAAGCTGGCAGCCTTGATCGATGTGGGCAAGATCCCGCACCCGGGGCGTGGCGCGAACTTCGTGCACCCGAAGTACGGCCCGGTGTGGTCCACAGGGCACCTGGGTGACGAGAGCATTGCGCTGATCGGCACCGACCCGAAGGGGCACAAGCAGTACGCGTGGAAGGTGGTCGACAACCTGAAGAGCCAGGGCGGCGGCTCGCTCTTCATCAAGAGCCATCCGAAGTCACAGCACCTGTATGTCGACAACCCGTTGAACCCCGATCCGCACGTGTCGCAATCGGTGGCGGTGTACGACATCAAGAACCTGGCCAAGGGCTACACCGTGCTGCCGATCGCCAAGTGGGCCGGCCTGAACGATGGCGGCGCCATGCGCGTGGTTCAGCCTGAGTACAACAAGGCCGGCGACGAGGTGTGGTTCGCGGTCTGGTCGGCCAAGGACAAGCAGTCTGCCCTGGTGGTGGTGGACGACAAGACGCTGAAGCTCAAGACCGTGATCAAGGACCCGCGCCTGATCACGCCGACGGGGCACTTCAACGTGCACAACACGCAGCACGACGTGTACTGACCTCCACACCGGAAGGACTTCATCATGAAGAAGATGATCTGCATGCTGGCCGCGCTCATGCTGGCCGGCGGGGTGGCCCACGCGGGCGCCGATGACACCTTGAACAAGACCGGCTGCATGGCCTGCCATGCCAAGGACAAGAAACTGGTCGGGCCGTCGTTCAAGGACATTGCGGCCAAGTACAAGGGCGACAAGCAGGCGCCGGCCCGCCTGGCCGAGAAGGTGCGCAAGGGCGGGGCCGGGGCGTGGGGCCCTGTGCCCATGCCCCCGCACGCACCGGAGCGCCTGAATGACGCCGACCTCAAGGAAGTGGTCGCGTCCATCCTGGCGCAGTGAACCTCACTCGCTCAGGAGGTGATCCATGTGGGTAACCCTGATCAGAAGGATGGCGCTGGCCGGGATGGCGTCGCTGGTCGGGGGTGCGAGTATGGCATCGGATGGTGCGCCTGTGCCCACCACCGATCGCCAGGCGAAGCTGGTCCGCGTGGTTCGCCAGGACTGCGGGTCCTGCCATGGCATGCGGCTGACGGGCGGATTGGGGACGGCCCTCACACCCGACCAGCTGCGTGACTGGCCTGTGTCGTCGTTGGTGGCGGTGATCCTGCACGGTCGACCCGGCACGCCGATGCCGGGCTGGAAGGCGATGCTGTCGGAGGCCGATGCGCGCTGGATTGCGATGCAGTTGCAGGCGGGCTTCCCTGAGGAGACAAATCCATGAAGCGGTGGATCAGATGGGGGCTGGTGCTGTGGCTGCCGATGTGGCTCATGGCCTGCGCCAGTGACGCACCGCCGTTGCGCGGAACGGGCGATCTGGGTGTGGTGATCGAGCGGGCCAGCGGATCGGTGTCCGTGGTGGACACGACACGGCATAGTGTGCTGGGCACCGTGCCAGGGCTGGGCGATCTGTCGCACGCCTCGGTGGTGTTTTCTCGCGATGGTGCGGTGGCCTTCGTGTTCGGGCGCGACGGCGCGCTGACGAGGGTGAACCTGTTGTCGCGCCGCATCGAGGGCCGTGTCATTCAGGCCGGCAACAGCATCGGTGGCGCCGTGTCGCAGGACGGCCAGTGGGTGGCGGCCCAGAACTACCAGCCTGGCGGCATCAAGGTGTTCCGCGCCGACACGCTGGCGCTGGTTGCCGATGTACCGGCCGAGTATGCGCCTGGCCGGTTCTCTCGCGTGGTGGGCCTGGCCGATCTGCCGGGTCAGCGCTTCATCTTTTCGCTTTTCGATGCCGACGAGATCTGGATTGCCGATCTGTCGCGCGACGCCGGGCACCCGGCGATCCAGCGTTTCCGTGATGTCGGGCGCCAGCCTTACGACGCGCTGGTGACGCCCGACGGTCGCCACTACATCGCGGGCCTGTTCGGCGAAGACGGCCTGGCGCTGATCGACCTGTGGCAGACAGAGCCGCGTGTGCGGCACATCCTGCAAGGCTATGGGCGAGGCGAGCAGCCCTTGCCCGTCTACAAGATGCCGCACCTGCGCGGCTGGGCCGTGGCAGGCCGGCAGGTGTGGCTCCCCGCCATTGGCCGGCACGAGGTGCTGGTGGTGGACATGGACACGTGGCAGGAAGTCGGCCGCGTGCCGGTGGCCGGCCAACCCGTGTTCGTGATGGCCCGTCCGGATGGTCGACAGGTGTGGGTGAACTTTGCCGTGCCCGACTACGACCGGGTGCAGGTGATCGACACCCCGTCGCGCCAGGTGGTGCAGACACTTAGCCCTGGCGCGGCGGTGCTGCACATGGAATTTACGCCGCGTGGTGAGTCGGTCTGGATCTCGTCACGCGATGCCAACCGGGTGTCGGTGATCGACACGCAATCCTTCTCGACCCGGTCGGTGCTCGATGTGCCGGCGCCCAGCGGCATCTTCTTCACCAGCCGCGCCCATCGCATGGGGATGTGACATGAACTTGAACGAGTTTCCGCTGCTCGAGCAGACCTTGCTCAACGACTGGCAGCGCGGCTTTCCGCTGTGCGAGCAGCCCTTCGCCGAGATGGCCCGGATGGCCGGTGTGTCGGAAGTCGTCGTGCTGGAGACGCTGACCCGGCTGCAGGCCACTGGTGCCATCGGCCGCCTTGGCGGTGTCTGGGGCAACGGGGCAGGGGGCGCGGCCATGCTGTGCGCGATGGCAGTGCCTCCTGACGATGTGGCGCGCGTGGCCCGCGTGATCAACGGGGTGCCGGGGGTGAACCACAACTACGAGCGCGAGCACACCTTCAACCTGTGGTTCGTGATCACGGGGGGAGGGCGTGATGCCATTCACCGCGAGGTCGATGCCATCGAGCGGCAAGCGGGCTACCAGGCCTTGCGCCTGCCCATGGTGCGCTCGTACGCCATCGACCTGGGGTTCGACATGCGGGGCCCAGTCGCTGCCAGAACGGCGGAAAGCCTGGGCAGCAGCCGGGCGGCGCGCCGTGTGTTGCCAGAGGACAGGCCGCTGGCCGCCTTGCTGGAGGGCGGTATTCCACTGGTGAGCCGCCCCTTTGATGCCTGGGCTGCTGAACTGGATCAGCCGGTGAGCCAGGTTCTGACCACGCTGGGCCAGTGGCTGACGCGCGGCACGTTGCGCCGCCTGGGGGTGATCGTGCGGCATCACGACGTGGGCATCGCGGCCAATGCGATGACCGTGCTTGATGTGCCGGAGGATGCCGTGGATGCGGCGGGCGCGCGCCTGGCCCGCGAGCCGGGCGTCACGCTGTGCTACCAGCGGCAGCGCGCCGAGGGCTGGCCCTACAACCTGTATGTGATGGTGCATGGTGCACACCGACGCGATGTGCAGCAGCGGATCGATGAGGCGCTGTCTGCGGCAGGGGCGGATGCCTGGCCGCGCGAGACGCTGTTCAGCGGTCGTCGCTTCAAGCAGACCGGGGGGCGCTACTTCAGCGCACCGGCACAGGCGCAGCGCAGCGAGGAGGCCGCACATGCATGCACGCTCTGACGTGGTGTCGTCCGCCAAGGCGGTGAGACAGGGGCTCCTGGATCAGGTCGATGCCCAGTTGATGGACCGGCTGCATGGCGGCTTTCCTTTGAGCGAGCGGCCATACGCCGATGTGGCAGCCGACCTCGGCCTGTCGGAGGAGGACGTGCTGACCCGACTGCAGCGCCTGCTCGATGCGCGGATGCTGACGCGCTTTGGGCCGCTGTTCCAGATCGAGCGCGCGGGCGGGCAGTTTCTGCTGGCGGCCATGGCCGTGCCCGAGCCGGATTTCGAGCGCGTGACCGAGGTCGTGAATGCCCAGCGTGAGGTGGCGCACAACTACCGGCGCACGCACCGGCTCAACATGTGGTTCGTGGTGGCGGCCAGTTCGCCTGACGAGGTCGAGGCGACCTGCGCACGCATTGAGTCGGCCACCGGCCTGCAGGTGCACCGCTTCCCGAAGGAGCGCGAGTATTTCATCGAGTTGCGGCTCAGCGCGCTCGCAGCGTGGGCCCGGCAGCACGCCTCAGCCCATCAGGGGGATCACCATGTTGGATGAGCTGGACCGCCGCCTCATTGCCTCCACGCAGGGCGGTCTGCCGCTGGTTCCGCGTCCTTACGAGGCGGTGGCAGCCGAGTTGGGCGTCAGCGCCGACTGGGTGACCGCCCGGCTCAGGACCATGCTGGATCAGGGACTGATCCGCCGCATCGGGGCGGTGCCGGACCACATGCGCCTGGGCTACACCGCCAATGGCATGACGGTGTGGAATGTGGCCGACGACCGGGTGGACGAACTGGGCGCCAAGGTGGGCGCGCTGCCCTCGGTGTCGCATTGCTACCGCCGCCCGCGTGCCTTGCCCGACTGGCCCTACAACCTGTTTGCGATGGTGCACGGGCAGGCCCAAGCGGAAGTGGAGCGCGAGGCGGCCCGCATCCGCGCCCTGCTGGGCGAGGCCTGCAGCGGGGCGGACATCCTCTACAGCACGGCCATTCTCAAGAAGACCGGACTGCGCCTGGCGCGCCCATGATCAGGAGCTGAGCATGTTCCGCATATCCCAGTATCTTCGCGAGGTTCACGAGGCCGAGCGCGAGGGTCGCTACCCGGTGCCCGCACGACGTGGGTCGGGCACGCCGCCAGGCCCGGTGGTGATCTGGAACCTGACCCGCCGGTGCAACCTGACGTGTCGCCATTGTTACGCGCTGTCGGCCGACCACGCATATCCCGGTGAACTGAGCACCGACGAGATAGCGACGGTGATGGACGATCTGCGGGCCTTCCACGTGCCCTTTCTCATCCTCTCGGGCGGTGAGCCACTGCTGCGACCGGATCTGTTCGAGATCGCGGCGCACGCGCGTGCGCGCGGCCTGCGCATGGGTCTGTCGACCAATGGCACGCGCATCGACGAGGCCGTGGCCGATCGCATCGCGCAGGCCGGGTTCGACTATGTGGGCATCAGCCTCGATGGCCTGGCTGCCACGCACGACCGGTTCCGGCGACAGGAGGGGGCGTTTGCGGCCTCGCTGCAGGCGCTGCGGTGGCTGCGTGATCGCGACGTGAAGCTGGGCCTGCGCTACACGATGACGGCGCAGAACGCGCACGACTTTCCCGCCCTGCTTGCGCTGATGCGGGACGAGGGCATCGAGAAGTTCTACTTCTCGCACCTGAACTACGCCGGGCGCGGCAACATCCACCGGGGTGACGATGCGCACTTCTCGGCCACGCGCCAGGCTGTGACGCGGCTGTTCGAGGCGGCCTGGTCGGCCGTCGAGGCGGGGCGAGACGAAGAGTACGTGACCGGCAACAACGATGCCGATGGTCCTTTCCTGCTGAACTGGGTGGCGGCCCGATGGCCCCGATGGGCGGCGACCTTGCGTGAGCGCCTGGTGGCCTGGGGCGGCAATGCCTCGGGCCTGCACGTGGCCAACATCGACAACCTGGGCCAGGTTCACCCCGACACCATGTGGTGGCATCACGATCTGGGCGATGTGCGCAAGCGGCCGTTCTCGTCGATCTGGACGGATCTGAGCGACCCGCTGATGGCCGGGCTCAAGCGGCAGCCGCGCCCCGTGCAAGGCCGCTGCGGCGCCTGCCGCCATCTCGACATCTGTGGTGGCAACACCCGCGTGCGCGCACACCAGCTCACCGGCAACTGGTGGGCCGAAGACCCGGGGTGCCATCTGCTCGATGAAGACGTGGGCTGGCAGACGGAGCGCGTGCCGCTTCGGCCGTTCACCTCGGCAAAGCGGGCGACCGTCATGATGGAGGCGAAATCATGCGAAGCGAATTGATTGCGCGCGCGGTTCTGGTGGCATGCCTTGCTGGCGGCGCCTGTGAGGTGCCCGCTGCCGAGTCGGCCTTGCCACAGCCCGTCGGCCCCGGGGCGCTCTACCAACAGCACTGCGCCAGCTGCCATGGCGAGGCCCGCACCGGCGGCATGGGCCCGGCCCTGCTGCCCGCCAGCCTGGATCGCCTCAAGCAGGCCGAGGCCACGCGCGTGGTCACCCACGGCCGTGTTGCCACGCAGATGCCGGCGTTTGCCCGTGTGCTGAGCGAGGCCGAGATCCGTGGCGTGACGCAGTGGCTGTACACCGCGCCGGATGTCATGCCCGCGTGGGACGAGGCCGACATCCGCGCCTCGCGCGTGGTGTCGAAGGCCGAGCGACCGGACCAGCCCACACCGCGCTGGCCGGGTGACCCGCTCAACCTGTTCGTCGTGGTGGAGGGCGGAGACCACCATGTCTCGCTCGTGGACGGCGATCGGCTGGAGGTCATTCACCGCTTCGCATCGCGGTATGCGCTGCATGGCGGCCCCAAGTTCTCGCCCGACGGACGCTTCGTGTACTTCGGGTCACGCGACGGCTGGGTCACGAAGTACGACCTCTACAACCTGCGTGTGGTGGCCGAGGTGCGGGCCGGGCTCAACATGCGGAACGTGGCGGTCTCGGGTGACGGCCGCTGGGTGATGGCGGGCAACCACCTGCCGCGCACCGTGGTGCTGTTCGATGCCGACCTCAATCTGGTCAAGACGCTGCCTACGGCCTCGCTTGACGGACGCGTGACCTCACGGGTGTCGGCGGTGTACGACGCCGCGCCCCGCCGCAGCTTCATCGTGGCAATGAAAGACCTGCCCGAGCTGTGGGAGGTCTCGTATGACACGAAGGCCGAGCCGGTGCATGACGGGCTGGTGCACGACTACCGCATGGGGGAGGCCATCGCCAAGCCGGGTTTCCTGACGCCCCGGCGCACGCCGCTGAGCCAGCCGCTGGACGACTTCTTCTTCGATCCCGGCTACCGCCATGTGCTCGGCACGGACCGCACGACAGGCAGCGCGGCCAGCGGGGCGGCCGCTCAGGTCATCAACCTCGACGCCCGCTCTCGGGTCGCCACGTTGCCACTGGGCGGCATGCCGCACCTCGGATCGGGCATTGCCTTGCAGCATCAGGGGCGTGCCGTGCTCGCCACGCCCAGCCTCGAACAACCCGTCATCAGCGTCATCGACATGAAGGCCTGGACGGTGATGCGGCAGATCCCGCTGCCGGGCCCGGGCTTCTTCCTGCGCAGCCATCCGCAGTCGCCCTACATGTGGGCCGACTCGATGTTGTCGCCGGCATCGCGTCACATCCTGACGGTGATCGACAAGCAGACGCTGGAGCCCAAGGCGCAGATTCAGGTGCCGCCCGGTCGCACGCTGGCCCATGTGGAGTTCACGCGCGATGGCAGCAAGGTGCTGGCGAGCCTGTGGGAGCAGGACGGTGCACTGATCGTGTACGACGCGGTGACGTTGAAGGAGCTCAAGCGCCTGCCCATGAGCAAGCCGGTGGGCAAGTACAACGTGTTCAACAAGACCACACGCACCGAAGGCACGTCGCACTGACGCTGGCATGTGCCGGCGCCGCGCTGGGCGCCGGTGCGCTTCACTGCATCTGGTATGCAGCCAGGGCTTGCGGATCGAGGATGCGGATGTCGCGCCGGTCCATGGCGATGTAGCCGCGCTCTTCGAGCTCGCGCAGCACGCGCGAGAAGTACTCCGGCGTGAGCGACAGCAAGGAGGCGATGGTGGCCTTGCTCACGGGCAGCGACACGCGGGGTGCGCGCCCGGTGGGCTGGCCGTGCTCGGCCTGCTCACGCAACAGGTAGCTCACCACGCGCTGGATGCCCGAGTGCAGTGCCGAGGCCTCGACGTCCTGCACCAGCCCGTCCATGCGGCGCGCGATGCCGGCCAGCATGCGCAACGCAAAGCGGCCATCGTGCGCGATCTCGTCGAGCACCGCCTGCTTGCGCACGGTGAGGATGGCCCCGTCACACAGCGCCTGGGCATGCACCATGTAAGGGTTGCCAGTGAACATCAGCGATTCGGCAAAGGTCTGGCCGGGCCGCACCAGTTCGATCACTTTTTCCTGTCCGGCGTGTGACAGCGCGAACAGCTTGACCTGTCCGTCGAGCACCACGTGAAAGCCTTCGCACGGGTCGCCCACGCGGAAGATCACGTCACCTCGGTCGATGGGACGGATCAGCGAAGATGCGGCGAGCCGGCCCAGCTCGGCGGTGTGCATCTCGTGAAAGAGCGGCAGGGCGGCCAGGCAATCCGCAATGTCGGGTGTGGGGGCTCGCATGGGCGGCAGCGTTCGTTGTGTGGTTTGCTGCGGATTCTTGTGACCCTTGCATGACGTGGTTTTGCGCTGCCACAAATGCACACTTTGGAACGATGGCGAGGGTTGGAGCCCTCTGCCGAAGGGTGTAGTTCGATCGGAGTAGGTGTGTCTGATTCAGGCCGTGCGGGCCATCAGTTGGCCCACCAGCTGTGTCAACCGTGTCACAAGCTCGGTCGGTCGGTGGATCACCGCATGACCCTGTGCCCCGAACAGGTGGGGCAGGTAGGCGGGCGCCTGTCGATCGATGGTGATGCAGAAAGGCAGCAGCCCTTGCGCGCGGGCTTCACGCACGGCTTGTCGCGTGTCTTCCAGCCCGAAGCGGCCCTCGTAGTGATCGAGGTCGTTGGGTTTGCCGTCGGTGAGCAACAACAGCAGTCGGTGGGTTTCGCCCCGTGCAGCCAGCTGCCGCGTGGCATGGCGGATGGCGGCGCCCATGCGGGTGTAGTAGCCGGGGCGGATGGCGCCGATGCGGTTCTGGACGGCGGGGCACCACGTCTCGCCAAAGGCCTTCAGCTGGTGGATGCGCACATGGTGGCGCTTGACGGAACTGAATCCCAGCACCTCGAACGGGTCGCCCAGTCGGTGCATGGCCTGGCCGAACACGTACAACGCGTCGCGGGTCACGTCGATCACGCGGGCGTCGTTGCCCACCCATGCATCCGTCGATTGCGACAGGTCAGCCATCAGCAAGACCGACAGGCTCCGATCGCGGCGGTGGCGGCGCAGGTGGATGCGTGGTTCGTCGCCAGGGGCATCGGTGCGCCAACGCACCCAGGCATCCAGGTCGAGGTGCTCGCCGCTTTCATGGCCACCCTGCCACGCCGGTCGTGCAGTCAGCGTCTCGAGCCGCCGCCCCATGCGCGAGGCGAGCGCCTTCAGTTGGGCCGGGGGCGACCAGGTTTCGGCATGTCGGGGCTGCAGCAACTGCACCGCACAGCGGTCCGCCTCCAGCACCCCGCGGCGGTAGTCCCATTCGGGCAGGCGCAGGTCGGCGGCCAGCACGATGTCGTCCGAGGCGGCGCTGGGCAGGTCGAGGTCGAACCGCACACGCGAGGCCAGCGTGCTGCCGCCGCTGTCCACCGTCAGGGATTCCATGTCATTGGCCACCTGTGCGGCGTCCGGCGTGGGCTCGTCTTCCGTCTGCCGGCTTACACGCACGAACTCCGACCACGACAGCAGCGACTCCGTGCGGAAGAACATCATCAGGCCGTGCCGGTCGGGCTGAACGGCCATCTGGCGGGCTCGGCGCCGTGTGTCGTCGCGGTCCTCGCCATCGGGCGCGAGCGGTCGGTCCGACGAGGTGCGTGCTTCCCGCGCCGCGACCGGCGTGGCCGCTGCGGTCGCCTGCAGGCAGGCAGCATCGATCCAGATCGGCACAGGCAGCACCTCGTTGGCCTGCACGGGCAGGCGGGAGGGCACAAGGCTGGCCGGCCAGTCGGGTGAGCCGAGCGCGCGCTGCACCAGGCGCTCTGCTTCGGCCGCGCGGCCACGCAAGCTGAACGGGTCAGGTCGTTGCGCCAGGATGGCGGTGAGCAGGCGCTGGTGGCGATCACGCCAGCCGGGCAGGGCGGCCAGCACGCGCGCGGTGGCCGTGCGGTTCAGACCGATCCAGTCTTGTGCCAACGAGGGCTCATGGCGGCACAGGGACAGGCACTCCGCGGCCTGTGCGGCCAGCCACAGATAGAGCGCGCGGTTCAAGGCCGTGTCCGCGAACACGGCCACCTCCGATGGCAGCGCCAGGGTCTCGGCATCCAGCGTGGGCAGCGCGGCGCGGTCGCCACTGCCGGCCAAACGTTGCAGCCAGCCGCGCGGTCCACCGTGGCGGCGCGGGGCGGCGGTCGCGAGCCGCCAGGCCGGCGGCGCGCCGAGTGCGCGGAACACCACGCCCAGCTGCGCCCGCACCTCATCCAGCCGGACCGCGGCCTGCGGATGCCGACGGTCGGCCAGCTGCACGACGGCCCGGTGCCACCATTGGCCTACCCATTCTTCCATCAGTCCTCCCGGTCGGCCGGTGCGCCGGCCTGCCTGCGCGCACGCAGCGTTTCGCGCAGCGCCGCTTCATCCACCGTCCACGTCAGCAGCGGGCTGCGTTGCTGAGCGCCTTGCGATCGGTCGCATGCGCTCAGGCACTGCCCGCATTGCACGCACGAGAACATGCGGCGCTTGATGTCCCGCGGGTGCAGGCGCATCGGGCAATGGCGGTCGCAGGCCGATCCGATCGGCACGTCGCAGGTGCGGCATTCGCGCGCCCGCTCGCGCATGAAGCCGACCACCATGCCTTTCGGGTTGGCCATCCACACCAGGCTCTGGAACAGGCCCACGGCGCAGCCGAAGCGGCAGAACAGATGGCGCGCCAGCACGAACTCCAGTGTGAAGACCAGCGTGCCGATTGCCAGAAAGCGCGCCTCGCCCGGTGAGAGCTGGCCGCGCGCCAGATGCGACCAGATGCGCTGGGGTGGCAGCAGGTAGCTCAGCAGCGTGATGGCCCAGACAAAGGCCAGCGCCAGGCTGAGCCCGTAGAAGACAGGCCACCAGCGGCGATCAGGTGGCAGCACGCGGCCGCTTGCATCCTGCCGCGGGGTGGTGTGGCTATCCCACAGGCTGAACTTGCCGATGGCGCGGTGCATGACCGCGTTCAGCCCTTCGACGATGGAGAAGTGGGGGCACAGCCAGCCACAGTAAAGCCGGCCATAACGGCGCGCCACCAGCAGAAAGCCCACCACCAGCACGAGCAGCGGCAGCAGGCCCTTGAGCACCAGGCTCAGGGCCGCTTCTGTGGGGGTGAGCCGGCCCTGCATCAGGGCCTCGATGCCGAGCGACCAGGGCTGGCCCAGCACCCACAACTGCGCCTGCGTCACATCGAAGCGCAGCAGGTCGAGCACCGGCGCCAGCACGAAGAGGGCAAAGAACCCCGCCTGCCAGCGCCGCCGTCGCGGCTGCAGATCAGTGCCTGCCGAACACCCCATGGACGATCTCCATCAGCGCCGAGACGATGTCGGGGTCGTCGGTCATGGCTTCGACGATGGCAGCACGACAGGCTGCCTCCTCGCCCATGCCGGAGGCCATCAGGCGGCCGGCCATGACCAGCAGGCGTGTGCTGGCCTTTTCTTCCAGATCGTGCTCCGTCAGTCGGCGCAGGGCCGCGCCGAGTGCCACCAGGGCCTCGGCCCGGGCTGTTCCCACGCCGGCCTCGGACGCCACGATGGCCTGCTCCACCGGCGCCGCCGGATAGTCGAAACCGATCGCGACGAAGCGCTGGCGTGTGCTGGGCTTGAGGGCCTTCAGCAGGTTCTGGTAGCCGGGGTTGTACGACACCACCAGCATGAACTCGGGTGGGGCCACCAGCTGCTCGCCGGTGCGCTCGATCGGCAGGATGCGTCGGTCGTCGGTGAGCGGGTGGATCACCACGGTGGTGTCCTTTCGGGCTTCCACCACCTCGTCGAGGTAGCAGATGGCGCCCGTGCGCACGGCGCGGGCCAGCGGCCCGTCCTGCCAGACGGCATCGCCGCCAGCAATCAGGTGGCGGCCCACCAGGTCGGCGGCCGCCAGGTCGTCGTGGCACGACACCGTGATGAGCGGCCGGCCCAGCCGAGCCGCCATGTGCTCGACGAACCGCGTCTTGCCGCAGCCCGTCGGGCCCTTGATCAGCAGCGGCAGGCTGGCCCGCCAGGCGTGCTCGAACAGCGCGCATTCCTCGCCCTGCGGCACATAGGCCGGCATGGCGCCCTGCGGGTTGACCAAGGCCTGGGGATCGAGCCTGTCCATAATCTGCCCTTTCTCAGGCACGTTGGGCCGGCACCGCGCGGGCGTTGCCACCGGCACCCGTGGTCACTTCCTGCTCGACGGCGCCGCCGATGAAGAAGCTGCACAGGTAGGTCACCAGACCGGCCAGGAAGCCCACGCCGCCCCACAGCCGGATCCAGTAGAAGAGGTTCAACTGGGTCTGCGTGGCCATGAACGGCGTCGGGTTGTCGGCCACGCGCTGCAGCCACACCTGCAGGATGCCGGCGCCGGTCAGGGCCAACACCATCACACCCATGCTGATCGTCATCAGCCAGAACGACCACATCTCGACGCTTTGCGCCTTGCGGCTGTTGGCGATGCGGCCGCGCAAGATGGGCATGGCGTAGCTGATCATCGCGATCACCACCAGCACATAGGCACCGTAGAAGGCGAGGTGGCCGTGGGCCGCCGTGATCTGGGTGCCGTGGGTGTAGTAGTTCACCGAAGACAGCGTGTGGATGAAGCCCCAGAGGCCGGCGCCCAGGAAGCCCATCACCGAGGTGCCCACCGCCCACAGCACGGCGGCCTGGTTCGGGTGGTCACGACGCCGGCGCTGCACCATGTTGAAGGCGAACACGGTCATCATGAAGAACGGGATGGGTTCGAGCGCGCTGAACACGCTGCCGATCCAGTGCCAGTAGCCGGGCAGACCGATGAAGTAGAAGTGGTGGCCCGTGCCCAGGATGCCCGTCATCAGCGCAAAGGCGATGATCACGTACAGCCACTTGTCGATCACCTCGCGGTCGACGCCGGTGGTCTTGATCAGCACGAAGGCCAGCAGCGCGCCCAGGATCAGCTCCCACACGCCTTCCACCCACAGGTGCACCACGAACCACCAGTACATCTTGTCGCGCACCAGGTTGTGCGGGTTGACGAAGGCGAACAGGAACAGCAGAGCTAGGCCCCACAGGCCGAGATGCAGCACCAGCGAGATGCTGGTCTTGCGGCCCTTGAGCAGCGTCATGGTGATGTTGAACAGAAAGCCCAGCGCCACGGCCACGATGCCCAGCTTGGTCGGCAGCGGTTGTTCCAGGAACTCGCGTCCCATGGTCTGCAGCAGTTCATTGCCGGTGAGTTCGGCGAGCTTGGCGTAGGGGACCGTGAGGTAGCCCACGATGGTCAGCGCGCCGGCCACCAGGAAGACCCAGAACAGCACAAGCGCCAGCTTGGGGCTGTACAGCTCGGTTTCGGCTTCCTCGGGCACGAGGTAGTAGGCCGATCCCATGAAGCCGAAGAGCAGCCAGACGATCAGCAGGTTGGTGTGCACCATCCGCGCGACGTTGAACGGGATGGCCGGGAACAGGAAATCGCCGACGATGTACTGCAGCCCCATCACCAGACCAAACAGGATCTGGCCGACGAAGAGCAGCAGGGCAGCGATGAAGTACGGCTTGGCAACCGCCTGAGAACGGTAGGGTAGTTTTGCAGTCATGGTGTGCTCCGCCGCGTCAGCCTTCGATGTTGGGAGGCCATTGCTCGGTGTTGATCTCGCCGGTCCACTTCAGGAACTCGACCAGGTCGTTGAGCTGGCCATCGTTGAGGTGGAACTGCGGCATCTGCCGGCGCCCCGGCGCCCCGGTGGGCTGAATCTGCATCCAGGTCTTGATGAAGTCAGGGCCCCGGCGCTTGTAGACGTTGCCCAGCTCGGGCGCGAAGTAGGCGCCTTCGCCCAGCAGCGTGTGGCAGCCGATGCAGTTGCGCGTCTCCCAGATCTGCTTGCCGCGCACGACGGCGGGCGTGATGTTCTGGACGTTCGAGCGTTTCGGAATGTGCTGCTCGGTGTCGAACACGAGCGTGGCGAACAGCAGCGCGAAGAACGCTGCGCCGCCGTAAAAGATGTTGCGGGCGGCTTGCTTCGTGAAGCCCCCCCGTTGTCCCTGGCTCATGCCGATCTCCTTCCTCTGTCAAGCAATGTCGAGCAGACTAGAGAGAGTGCTTGCGCATTTCCTTGAAGCGGTTCAAGAAAACGGAGAAGGTGCGACGGCGCTATGCTTGGCGGGCCCGGCTAGGTGTTTTCACCAACACGCTGCGGGCAAGGGATGCAGGCCCGCCAGGCCTGTGTCAGAATCTTCCTCAATTCGTACAAGACTTCTTGTCAGAATTGAATTCAGCTGAGCGGGCGCCGCCGGCCATCCCTGTGCGCAGGGTGACTGTCGGGGTCCGTGTGTCTTCATTGAACGCCCCGACACCGACATGAGCGCTTCCTACCAAGTCACCGACGGCGTGGCCGTCATCACGCTGACCAACCCCCCCGTCAACGGCCTCGGCCACAGCACCCGTGCCGGCATCGTCGACGGCGTGAACCAGGCCAATGCCGACGCCTCGGTCAAGGCCATCGTCATCACCGGCGGTGGCAAGGTGTTCTGCGGTGGCGCAGACATCCGCGAATTCAACACCCCGGCTGCCTTTGCGGCGCCCGGCCTGCACCTCACCATCGAGACCATCGAGAAGAGCAGCAAGCCCGTCGTCGCTGCCATCCATGGCGTCGTCATGGGCGGCGGGCTGGAGCTGGCCCTGGGCTGCCACTACCGCGTGATGGCGCCTGGCGTGCAGGTGGCCTTGCCGGAAGTGAACATCGGCCTGATCCCCGGCGGCGGTGGCACCCAGCGCCTGCCGCGCGTGCTGCCCGTCGAGCAGACGCTGCAGATGGTCACCACCGGCGCTTCGGTGCCGAGCGACAAGCTCGCCAAGGTGCCCGGCCAGCAACTGATCGCCAAGCTGATCGAGGGCGACCTCGTGGCCGGCGCCGTGGCCTTTGCCAAGGAAGTGGCCGACGTGCGCCCGATGCCGCTGGTGCGCCACCTGCCCGTGTCGCCCGTCAGCGATCCCGAGCTGTTCAACAAGGCCCGCGCAGACATGGCCAAGGCCCGCCGCGGCCTGATCTCGCCGCAGCGCTGCGTCGACGCGATCGAGATCGCCGCGAACACGCCGGACATCGACGTCGGCATCCAGAAGGAACTGGACATCTTCAAGGAGATCATGGTCGGCCCGCAGGCCAAGGCCATGCAGCACGCCTTCTTCGGTGAGCGCGCTGCCAGCAAGATCCCCGATGTGCCCGAGAGCACGCCGGCCCGCAAGATCGAGAAAGTGGCCGTGATCGGTGCCGGCACGATGGGCGGCGGCATCACGATGTGCTTCCTGAACGCCGGCATCCCCGTGACGCTGCTGGAGATGAAGCAGGAAGCCATCGACCGTGGTGTGGGCACCATCCGCAAGAACTACGAAGCCCAGGTGGCCAAGGGCAAGCTCGCGCAAGACAAGTACGAGCAGCGCATGAGCCTGCTGACCACCACGCTGAGCTACGACGACATCGCCCAGGCCGACATGGTGATCGAAGCCGTGTTCGAAGACTTCGGCGTGAAGTCGCAGGTGTTCACCAAGCTGGATGCCGTGATGAAGCCCGGCGCCATCCTGGCCTCGAACACCTCGACGCTGGACGTGGACAAGATCGCCGAGGTGACGAAGCGCCCGGCCGACGTCGTGGGCCTGCACTTCTTCAGCCCCGCCAACGTGATGCGCCTGCTGGAAGTGGTGCGCAGCAAGCACACCGCCAAGGACGTGATGGCCACGGTGATGCAGGTGGCCAAGAAGATCAAGAAGGTGGCCGTGGTGTCGGGCGTGTGCGATGGCTTCATCGGCAACCGCATGTTCGAGCAGTACGTGCGCCAGAGCTTCTTCCTGGTGGAAGAGGGCGCCACCGTGCAGCAGGTCGACAAGGCCGCCGAAGCCTTTGGCTTCGCCATGGGCCCGTTCCGCGTGGGCGATCTGGCCGGCAACGACATCGGTTTTGCCATCCGCAAGCGCCGCAAGATCGAGCAGCCCGACGTGATCTACAGCCCGGTGGGCGACGCCGTGTGCGAACTCGGCCGCTTCGGCCAGAAGGTCGGCAAGGGCTGGTACGACTACGAAGCCGGCAAGCGCGAACCCGTGCCCTCGGCCGAGGTGCAGGCCTGCATCGACAAGGTGCGTGCCGACAAGGGCCTGACGCCGCGCGCCATCAGCGACGACGAGATCGTGCAACGCCTGGTGCTGGCCCTGGTCAACGAGGGGGCCGCCATCCTGGAAGAAGGCATCGCCTCCAAGGCTTCGGACATCGACATGGTCTACCTGACCGGTTACGGCTTCCCGCTGACCTGGGGCGGCCCGATGCTGTACGCCGACCTGCTGGGCCTGCCCAAGGTGGTCGAGCTGATGAAGGGCTTTGCCGGCAACCCGCACGGCGACCCGGCTTTCTGGACGCCAGCGCCGCTGCTGGCGAAACTGGCCGCCGAAGGCAAGACCTTCAACTGATCGTTCCGTGATCCACGGGGCGCTGGAAGGTGCCCCGGCCTGATCCGCTGCTTGAAGGCAGCGGACGGGCTGCGCTCATTCTGGAGAAAGCATGACCCACCGCGCCACCGTCGACTTCCTGCTGTATGACTGGCTCAAGGCCGATGGCCTGTGCGCCCGCGAACGCCACGCCGAGCACAACCGCGAGACCTTCACGGCCGTGCTGGACCTGAGCGAGCAGATCGCCACCGAGCAGTTTGCGCCGATCAACCGCCTGATCGACGTGCACGAGCCCGAGTTCGACGGCACCACGGTGACCCTGCCCAAGGAAACACCGGTGGCGCTGCAGGCCTTTGCCGATGCGGGTCTGATGGCCGCCAGCAAGGACGCCGAGGTGGGCGGCATGCAACTGCCCACGGTGGTCGAAATCGCATCGATGAGCTTCTTCTACAAGTGCAGCGTGGGCCTGGCGGCCTACCCGATGCTCACGCGCGGCAACGCCAACACCATCCTGGCGCACGGCACGCCAAAGCAGATCGAGGTGTTCGCCAAAGGCGGTCTGGAAGGCCGCACCTTCGGCACCATGTGCCTGAGCGAGCCGCAGGCTGGCTCCAGCCTGTCCGACATCGTCACGCGGGCCGTGCCCGATGTGCAGGGCGATGGCAGCGGCGTGGCATGGCAGCAGGATGAGCTGGGCCCGCGCTACCGCCTGACGGGCAACAAGATGTGGATCTCGGGCGGCGAGCACGAGATGGGCGAGAACATCGTTCACCTGGTGCTGGCCAAGATCCCGGGGCCCGATGGCAAGCTGATTCCTGGCGTGAAGGGCATTTCGCTGTTCATCGTGCCCCGCAAGCTGGTCAAGGCCGACGGCACGATCACGGGCCAGCGCAACGACGTGGCGCTGGCCGGCCTCAACCACAAGTGCGGCTACCGCGGCACGGTGAACACGCTGCTGAACTTTGGCGAAGGCAAGTTCCCGGTCAACGGGCATGCCGGGGCCGTGGGCTACCTGATCGGCAAGGAAGGCGAGGGCCTGAAGTGCATGTTCACGCTGATGAACGAGGCGCGCATCAGCGTGGGCCTGGGCGCGACCATGCTGGGCTATGCCGGCTACGAGGCCTCGCTGGAGTACGCCAAGCAACGCCCGCAGGGCCGTGCCATGGGCGCCGGTGGCAAGGACCACAGCGCCCCGCAGATCCCCATCATTGAGCACACCGACGTCAAGCGCATGCTGATGATGCAGAAGGCCGTGGCCGAAGGTGGTCTGGCGCTGGGCCTGCTGTGCGCGCAGCTGGTGGACGACGAGTACACCGGCTCACCCGATGAGCGAGACAACGCCCGCCTGCTGCTCGAGCTGCTGACGCCGATTGCCAAGAGCTGGCCGAGCGAGTGGGCCCAGGAGGCCAACAGCCAGGCCATCCAGATCCTGGGCGGCTACGGCTACACGCGCGACTTCCCGGTCGAGCAGTACTGGCGCGACAACCGCCTGAACATGATCCACGAAGGCACGCACGGCATCCAGGGGCTGGACCTGCTGGGCCGCAAGGTGGTGATGAACGGCGGCAAGGCGCTGGCTGTGCTGGCCGCGCGCATCAGCGACACGGTGACCCGCGCCGGTCAGGTCGACGGGCTGGCCGAGCACGCGAATGCGCTGGCCGGCGCGCTGCAGAAGGTGGGCGCGGCCACGAAGGCGGCCTGGGCCACCGGCGTGCCGGAAGAGGCCCTGGCCAACGCCACGCCCTACCTGCAGGCGTTCGGCCACACCGTGATGGCGTGGATCTGGCTGGAGCTGGCGCTGGCCGCCAAGACGGCGCAGGCCGCAGGGGAATGGGACAAGGGCCCACTCGGTACCGGCTTCCTCAAGGGTAAGCTCGCCACCGCCGACTACTTCTACGCCTACGAGTTGCCCAAGATCGACGCGTGGCTGGGGGTGGTGGCACGCCGTGACCTGACCTGCGCCCGCGCCGAGGCCGACTGGTTCTGATGCCCGGGGCAGGGGGCGGCGTTTCACCGATTGTTTCCCTGTTCCAGAAAGACAGACCATGCTTCGCCACATCGTGATGTTCACCCTCAAGAACCCGGCCGACGCGCCCAAGGTCAAGGCCCTGCTCGACAGCTGCAAGGACCTGGTGCCCGGCATGCACGAGTTCGATGTTGGCATCCGT
The DNA here is from genome assembly GCF_947366995.1 of uncultured Aquabacterium sp. Classification (GTDB taxonomy): domain Bacteria; phylum Pseudomonadota; class Gammaproteobacteria; order Burkholderiales; family Burkholderiaceae_C; genus Aquabacterium. The sequence goes on from NZ_CANBCC010000001.1 coordinate 96,142, forward strand.
ACCGAAGGCCTGGAAGCCAACGCCGACGTGGTGCTGGTGTCCACCTTCACCGACCAGGCGGCCCTGGCCGCCTACCAGCCGCACCCGCATCACCAGGGCGTCGTCGCGCAGATCCGCGAGATGGCCTCTGGCCGGCAGGTGATCGATTACTTCGTCTGACCCCTCACACATCCATGAGCCACACGCCCCGCACCGTTCAGCAACTGTTTGACCTTCGCGGGCGAACCGCCCTGATCACCGGCGGCTCGCGTGGGCTGGGCCTGCAGATGGCGTTTGCGCTGGGCGAGGCCGGCGCCCGCGTGCTGGTCAGCTCGCGCAAGGCGGCCGACCTGGAAGAGGCGGTGGCCGCGCTCCAGCAGGCGGGCATCGATGCGCAGTGGGTGGCGGCCGATGCCGGTCAGCCCGAGGACATCGCCCGCCTGGCCGACGAGGCCATGGCCCGCCTGGGCCAGATCGACATCCTCGTGAACAACGCCGGTGCCACCTGGGGCGCGCCCGCCGAAAGCCACCCGCTCGAGGCCTGGGACAAGGTGATGAACCTCAATGTGCGCGGCTACTTCCTGCTGTCGCAGGCGGTGGCCCAGCGCAGCATGATCCCGCGCCAGCAGGGGCGCATCATCAACGTGGCGTCCATCGCCGGGCTGGGGGGCAACCCAGCCTTCATGCAGACCATTGCCTACAACAGCAGCAAGGGCGCGGTGGTGAACTTCACGCGGGCGCTGGCGGGCGAGTGGGGCCGGCACGGCATCCGCGTCAACGCGCTGGCGCCGGGCTTCTTCCCGAGCAAGATGACCGCCGGCTTCCTGGGGGCGGTGGGTGAAGACAAGATCGCCGAAGGCGCGCCGCTGCGCCGTGTCGGTGACGACGAAGACCTCAAGGGCGCCACCGTGCTGCTGGCCTCGGATGCAGGCAAGCACATCACCGGCCAGATCCTCGCGGTCGACGGCGGGGTGAGCGCCATCATCGGTGCCTGATCCATGTCCATTCCCTTTCCCGTTCACATCCCGCTGGTCGAGCACCTGGGACTGCGCCTGGAGCGCTTTGCCGATGGCGAGGCCGAGTTGAGCCTGACGCTCGACCCGGACGTGCACACCAACTCGTTCAAGGTGGCCCACGGCGGGCTGTTGATGATGATGCTCGACGTGGCCATGGCGCATGCTGCGCGCAGCCGCAACAAGGACGCCCCCGATGGTGGCCCCGGCATCGTCACCATCGAGATGAAGACCAGCTTCATGCGACCCGGCCAGGGCACGCTGCGTGCCGTGGGCACGGTGATGCATGCCACGGCCAAGATGGCCTTTTGCGAAGGCCGTGTGCTCGACGAGGCGGGGCAGATCTGCGCCCATGCCACGGGCACCTTCAAGTTCCTGCGCGCGCTGCCGGTGTCTGGCCGTGCCACGCAGGCCCTGTCGCGCGTTCCCCTGCAAGGGGACGGGTCCGACTGAACCCCGCTGTGCCAACCCACCCAAGGAGCATCCCATGAGCCAGGCCGTCAACCACCAGCTGCTGCTGGCCTCTCGCCCGCAAGGCGAGGTCACGCCCGACAACTTCCGTATGGTCGAAGCCCCCGTGCCGTCGGCCGACGATCTGGCCGACGGCCAGGTGCTGGTGCGCCACCACTACCTGTCGCTCGACCCGTACATGCGCGGCCGCATGAACGACAGCAAGAGCTACGCAGAGCCGCAGCCGCTGGACACCGTGATGATCGGTGGCACGGTGGGCGAGGTGGTCGCCAGCAAGCACCCGAAGTTCGCCGTGGGCGACAAGGTGGTCGGCATGGGCGGCTGGCAGGAGTACAGCGTGGTCGACGCCACGCAGCGCGGCCTGCTCAACAAGGTCGACACCACCCACATTCCGCTGTCGGCCTACCTGGGCTCGGTCGGCATGCCGGGCGTCACGGCCTGGTACGGTCTCATCAAGATCATCCAGCCCAAGGCCGGTGAGACCGTGGTGGTGAGCGCCGCCAGCGGAGCGGTGGGCAGCGTGGTGGGCCAGCTCGCCAAGGCGCGCGGTTGCCGTGTGGTCGGCGTGGCGGGCTGCGCCGAGAAGTGCCGCTACGTGGTCGACGAGCTGGGCTTCGACGCCTGCGTGGACTACAAGGCCCACTCCGATCCGAAGTCGTTCTACAAGGCGCTGAAGGAAGCGACGCCGAACGGCATCGACGGCTACTTCGAGAACGTGGGCGGCATGGTGCTGGACGCCGTGCTGGCGCGGATGAACGCGTTCGGCCGCATCGCCGTGTGCGGCATGATCGCCGGCTACAACGGTGAGCCCACACCCATGCAGAACCCGGCGCTGATTCTGGTCAACCGGTTGAAGGTGGAAGGCTTCATCGTCAGCGAGCACCCGGAGGTGTGGCCCGAGGCCATGACCGAGCTGGGCAGCATGGTGGCCACCGGCAAGATGAAGTTCCGCGAATCGGTGGCTCAGGGGCTGAGCGCCGCGCCGGAAGCCTTCATAGGCCTGCTCAAGGGCCGCAATTTCGGCAAGCAGCTGGTGAAGCTGATCTGAGCCTGACTTTCATTGAACAACGCTTCAGCAGGAGACCTACATGAGTGCATTGACCCTTCGCCCTGGCATGACGGCCGTGATCACGGGCGCCGGCAGCGGCTTCGGGCTGGAACTGGCGCGCCTGGGCGCCGAGAAGGGCCTGAACCTGGTCCTGACCGACGTGCAGCAGGACGCGCTGGATGCGGCCGTGACCGAGCTGACCGCCAAGGGCGTGAAGGTGGCGGCCCTGCGCGGTGACGTGTCGCGCGCCGAGGACGTGCAGGCCCTGGCCGACCTGTGCATGGAGCGCTTCGGTGCGCCCCACATCGTCATCAACAACGCCGGCGTGGCCCACGGTGGCCTGATCTGGGAGCACACCCAGCGTGACTGGGAATGGGTGCTGGGCGTCAACCTGTTCGGCGTGGTGCACGGCGTGCGCATCTTCACGCCCCTCATGCTCAACGCCGCGCGCAAGGACCCGAGCTGGCAGGGCCACATCGTCAACGTGGCCTCGATGGCCGGCCTGCTGAACTCGCCCAACATGGGCGCGTACAACGTCAGCAAGCATGCGGTGGTCAGCCTCTCCGAGACGCTGTACCAGGATCTGGCGCTGGTCAGCGAGCAGGTGCATGCCTCGGTGCTGTGCCCTTACTTCGTGCCCACCGGCATCCACATGTCGCACCGCAACCGCCCGGCGGAGCTGCGCAGCGAAGGCAAGCCCACACCCAGCCAGATGATTGCGCAGGCCATGAGCACCAAGGCCGTCACGTCGGGCAAGGTGACGGCGGCCGACACGGCCAAGCTGGTGTTCGACGCCATCGAAGCCGGGCAGTTCTACATCTACACGCACCCGCAGGCGCTGGCCATGGTGCAGACCCGTCTGGAAGATGTGATGCAGGCGCGCAACCCGACCGACCCGTTTGCCGGCAAGCCGGAGATCGGCGCGCAGCTCAAGACGGCGTTGCGCGAAGCGATGGCCAAGCAGGGCTGAGCTGGCCACGTCGACAAGGCCCGGCCCGGGAGGGCCTGGCCCATGTCATGCGGGCAGGCGCTTCAGCGGGCGTCCTGCTCGCGGTGCCGGGCCAGCACCACGCCACGTGGCGCAAAGCGCCGCACCAGTTGCTCGACGCAGTACACCGAGCGGTGCTGGCCGCCTGTGCAGCCAATGGCGACCGTGACGTAGCTGCGTTGATCGCCCTCCAGCGTCGGCAGCCAGCGCAGCAGGAAGGCCTCGATCTGGGTGATCAGCTCGGCCGATTCAGGCTGGGCCGCCAGGTAGTCGATCACGGGCTGGTCGCGACCGGTCAGCAGCTTCAGTTCCTTCAGGTAGAAGGGATTGGGCAGCATGCGCACGTCGAACACGAAGTCGGCGTCCAGTGGCACGCCGTGCTTGAAGGCGAACGACTCGAAGACCAGCGTGAGCCGGGCTGGCGCCGCCTGCACGATGTTGCGGATCCAGGTGCGCAGCTGGGCGGGGCGCAGCAGCGTGGTGTCGATCACCGTCGACACGTCGCGCAGCGGGCTCAGCAGTTCGCGCTCCAGGTTGATGGTGTCGATCAGGGCCTGGTCTTCCTGAGACAGCGCCCGGTCGGGCTGCTCGCCTTGTGCGGGGACGTGGCCCGTGGCCTGCAGCAGCGGGTGAGGGCGGCGTGTTTCCGAGAAGCGCCGCACCAGCACCTCGGTGCTGGCATCGAGGAACACCGATCGCAGTGTGTGCCCTTCCGTGCGCAGCTCGCTCAGCACGGGCAGCAACTGTGGCAGCGAACCTGCGCTGCGCACATCCACCGACACGGCCAGTCGGCGCTGTTGCTCGGGCAGGCGTTGCTGCTCGAGGTTCACCAGGCCGCGCAGCAGTTCCGGGGGCAGGTTGTCGACGCAGAAATAGCCGGCGTCTTCCAGCGCATTGAGCGCCACAGATTTGCCCGAGCCCGAGATGCCGGTCAGCAGGACGATGTCGAGCGATCTCATGCGGCTTCCTTGCGGCGGCGGGGCTTGGTCGAGGCCGAGGCGGACACGGGTGCTTCGCGGTCCTGTGCGTCCTGCAGGTGCGCGGCCTCCAGCATGGCGCGCGCATGCGCCAGGCTGGTGTCGCTGACGGCGCCGCCCAGCATGCGTGCCACTTCGGCCACGCGCGGCTCGGCGCTCACCGGGCGGATGTCGCTGGTGGTCTGGCCGCCCTGCAGCGACTTCGCCACAAGCAGATGCTGGTGCGCACACGCCGCCACCTGCGCGAGGTGCGTCACGGCCAGCACCTGACGGCCATGGCCCAGGCGCTGCATCAGCCGGCCCACGGTGTCGGCCACGGCCCCGCCCACGCCCGAGTCGATTTCGTCGAAGATCAGCGTGCCGACCTGATCAGCATCGGCCGTGCGCTGCGTGGTCGTGACCGCAATGGCGAGTGCCAGGCGCGACAGCTCACCGCCGGAAGCCACCTTGCCCAGCGGGCGCGGCGTGCTGCCGGCGTGCCCCGCCACCAGAAACTCCACCGATTCCAGGCCAAAGGCCTGCGGTTCGGCCTGCGCTGTCAGGGCCACCTCGAAGCGGCCACCGGCCATGCCCAGCTCCTGCATGGCGGCCGTGACGGCCTCGGCCAGGGCGGGTGCGGCCTGGGCGCGCTGTTTCGATACCGCGCGCGCCACGGTCAGCCAGGCCTGGTGCGCACGTGCGGCGTCGCGTTCCAGCGCGTCGAGGTCGGTGGCGGCGTCCAGCTCGGCCAGCTCGGCTTTCCAGCCTTGCAGCAGTTCGGGTAGCTCGACCGGCTGGCGGCGGTAGCGGCGCGACAGGCTCATCCAGGCCGACATGCGGCCGTCAAGCTCGGCCAGGCGGTCCGGGTCGAGCTCGGTGTGGTGCAGCGCACTGTTGAGGCTGTGGGCGGCGTCCTGCAACTGCGCCTGGGCGTCGCGCAGTACTTCCAGCGCATTGGCCAGGTGGGGCTCGACGCTGGCGACGTCCTCCAGCGCGTCGATGGCGCGGCTGGTGAGCGACTCGGCGCTGTCGTCGGCCTCCGAGACGGCGTCGACCGCCAGCCGGGCGGCGTCCAGAATCGCCTGGCCATGGCTCAGGCGCTGGTGTTCTGCGTTCAGCGTGTCCCACTCGTCGGGCTGGGGCGACAGCTTGTCGAGCTCTCCGATCTGCCACTGCAGGCGTTCCCGCTCACGCTCCAGATCGGCCTGGCGGCTGCGGGCGTCGTCGAGGCGGCGCTGCGCATCGCGCCGGGCGGCCCACGCCTGCTGCAACGCGGCGGTGTCGACGCCCGCCTGGGCGTCCACCAGCGCACGCACGGCGTCGGCACGCGTCAGGCTTTGCCAGGCATGCTGGCCGTGGATGTCGACAAGGTGCTCGCCCAGTTCGCGCAGTTGCGACACCGTGGCCGGCGCGCCGTTGATCCACGCGCGGCTCTTGCCTTGCGCATCGACCACCCGGCGCAGCATCAGCGGGGCGCCGGGGTCCACCTCGAAGCCGGCCTCTTCCAGCCAGGGGGCCAGGCGGGTGGCCAGCGCTTCGGGCAGGTCGAACTCGGCCGTGATGTCTGCCTTGGCGGCGCCTTCGCGCACCACGCCGGCGTCACCGCGGCTGCCCAGCGCCAGTTGCAGCGCGTCGATCAGGATGGACTTGCCGGCACCCGTTTCGCCCGTGAGGGCCGTGAAGCCGGCGCCCAGCTCGACTTCCAGCTGGGTGACGATGACGAAATCGCGCAGGCTCAGGCGGCGCAGCATCTCAACTCACTCCTTCGTTCCAGCGCAGCTTGCGGCGCAGGGTCGCGTAGTAATTCCAGCCTTCCGGGTGCAGGAAGCGCACCCGATGGGGCGAGCGGCGCACCGTCACGCGGTCGCCGGGCAGCAGGCTGGCCAGGCTCTGCATGTCGAAGTTCATGCTCGCATCGCGCGCGGCCACGATCTCGATCGTGACGGTGCCGGTGTCGGGCAGCACGATGGGCCGGTTGGACAGCGTGTGCGAGGCAATGGGCACGATGGTCCAGCCACCCAGATCCGGATGCAGGATCGGGCCGCCCGCCGACATGGCGTAGGCGGTGGAGCCGGTGGGCGTCGACACGATCAGGCCGTCGGCGCGGTAGTTGGCCACGAACAGGCCGTCGACCTCGGCGCGCACCTCGACCATCGAGGCCACGGCGCCGCGGCTTACGACGATCTCGTTGATGGCGAAGCCCTCGTAGATGGTGTCGAACTCGCCGTCGCGGGTGGGGCGCAGCACGGCGCCGGCCAGCAGCACGCGTTTTTCTTCTTCGTACTGGCCGCCCAGGATCAGGGGCAGGGCGCTGGCCATGTCCTTGAGCTGAATGTCGGTGATGAAACCGAGGCGGCCCTGGTTGATGCCGATGAGGGGCACGTCGAACGGGGCCAGTTCACGGGCAGTGGCCAGCATGGTGCCGTCGCCGCCCACCACGACCACCACGTCGCACTGGCGGCCGATGTCGCGCATGCCCAGCGAGGGGTAGTCCGACATGCCGGTGCTTTGCGAGGTCTCCTGCTCGATCGAGACATCGAGTCCGGCGCGCACCAGAATCTGGGCGACATCTTCCAGTACCGGCTTGATACCGCGCGCGTGGTACTTGCCCACCAGGGCGGCGTGGGTGAAGCGGCAGGGCAGGGGGCTCGGCATGCGGGGAATTACACCACACGGACCATGACAAACCTGTGCTTTTCCCCAGGGCGAGGGGACCCAGCGGCGCCACCTGCGCCTAGAATGAAGCAGCCATGCTGGACGACCGTGCCAAGATTCTCCTGAAAGCGCTGGTCGAGCGCTACATCGCCGACGGGCAGCCTGTCGGCTCGCGCACGCTGTCGCGCGCGTCAGGGCTGGATCTGTCGGCGGCCACCATCCGCAATGTGATGGCCGACCTCGAAGAGCTGGGCCTCATCGTCAGCCCGCACACCTCGGCCGGCCGCGTGCCCACGCCCAAGGGCTATCGCCTGTTCGTCGACACCATGTTGACGGCCCGCCCGTTGACGCTGGATGCGCTTTCGGCCGAAGCGGGGGAGCAGGCGCCGCACTTGCAGCCCGACCAGCCCCAACGTGTGATCGCCAATGCGGCGCACCTGCTGTCCAACCTGTCGCAGTTCGTCGGCGTGGTGACGGCGCCCCGCAAGGCTTCCGTGTTCCGGCACATCGAGTTCGTGCGCCTGGGCGACAAGCGCGTGCTGGTGATCCTGGTGGCGCCGGACGGCGATGTGCAGAACCGCGTGCTGTTCACGGCGCACGATTACACCCAGTCGGAGCTGGTGGAAGCCAGCAACATCCTGAACGCGCACTATTCGGGGTTGACCATCGACGAGATGCGCAACCGCCTCAAGACCGAGGTCGACCAGCTGCGCTCGGACATCGCCACCCTGATGAGCCAGGCGGTGCAGGCCGGCGGCGAGGCCATGGCCGAGAGCACCGACCAGCTGGTCGTCTCCGGCGAGCGCAACCTGCTGACGGTGCAGGACTTCTCGAACGACCTGGGCTCACTGCGGCGGCTGTTCGACCTGTTCGAGCAGAAGACCCAGCTGATGCGCCTGCTGGATGGCTCCAGCCGCGCAGAGGGCGTGCACATTTACATCGGCGGCGAAAGCCAGGTGGTGCCGTTCGAAGAATTGTCGGTCGTGTCGGCGCCCTACGAGATCAACGGGCAGGTGGTGGGCACGCTGGGCGTGATCGGGCCGACGCGCATGGCCTACGACCGCATGATCGAGATCGTCGACATCACCTCGCGCCTGGTCAGCAACGCCCTGAGCGTGAAGTGACCGCCTGAGCTGGCAATGCAGCCGGCCACGGCATGACGCTTGCCGCCGGCAGGAGACCTCCACTCCCGTGCCGCGCTGTGCCTGCTCTCGTTGCCACCCTTTGCCCCGCGCCGCAGCGGGATGCCGGCCATTCACATGGGGCCTTGCCGCGCCCCGAGGCCGGGCCGTTGCTGCAGCAGTGGACGCCCCGGCGCGTGCTGGTGTTTCGCGCGCTGAACCTGGGTGACATGCTGTGTGCGGTGCCCGCTTTGCGTGCGCTGCGGCGCGCGCTGCCGACCGCACACATCACGCTGCTTGGCCTGCCGTGGGCTGCCGACTTTGCTCACCGGTTTGCCGACCTGCTGGATGGGCATCTGAGCTTTCCAGGCTACCCGGCCCTGCCCGAGCGAGAGACCGATGTGGCTGCGTGGCCGCGCTTTCTTGCTGCGGTGCAGGCGCAGGCGTTCGACCTGGTCGTGCAGATGCACGGCAACGGCCACCACACGAACGCGATGCTGGCGCTGCTGGGCGCCCGGGTGCACACCGGCTTTTGCGACGCGGCGGACCGCTCGCCTTGGTGCCTGCCATGGCCGACGTCCGGGCCGGAACCCTTGCGGCTGCTGGCGCTCGCACGGCATCTGGGGGCGCCGGCCGATGACGGGGCGCTCGCCTTTCCGCTTCAGGCGGCGGACGCCCAGGCCTGGGCCGCCTACCCCGAGGTGCGGCGGGCCATGGCCGGCCCCTACCTGTGCCTGCATCCCGGCGGCCGTGCAGCCGAGAAGCGTTGGCCTGTTGCGCATTTCGCGGCCGTGGCCGATCGGCTGCACGAGGCCACCGGCCTGCCTGTGGTGCTCACGGGGGGCGCGGAAGAGGCAACCCTGACGGCCGCCGTGCGTCGCGCCATGCGCCATCCCGCGGTGGATGCGGCCGCGCCCGTGCCGGTGGGGGGGCTTGCCGCCCTCATTGCGGGCAGCGAACTGCTGGTGAGCAACGATACGGGGGCCTCGCATCTGGCCGCGGCGTTGCGGGTGCCCAGCGTGGTGATCTTCCGTTGTACCGATCTGGCCCGCTGGGCCCCGCTGAACCGCGCACTGCACCGCGTGGTGTGGGACCCGGCTGGCGATCGGGTGGCCGACGTGCTCGCGGCGGCGATGGACCTCTTGCAACAGGGTTGAGCGCGCCGGGGCTCAGCGGGTGAGCGTCTCCGCAACGTGGTGGGGCGCCGGTGCCGTGTGGCCCCCGGGGCCCGCCTGCCATTCGGCGAGCGCTGCCTGCCGCACTTCGTCCACCGTCACATCCTCGACAAACGACACCTGGTGCGGGCAGCGCTGGCGCACGTTCTCCACGCCGCACACGGGGCACATCAGCCCCATCGACAGGATGGCGCGCTGGCGGCCCTGAACAAGCGGCGCCGCGGTGATGATGTTCATGGCCCAGTAGATGCCCACGCTGGGGCAGCCCAGGGCCGAAGCGAGGTGCAGCGGCCCTGTGTCGTTGGACACCAGCAGGCGCGCCCGCTGCAGCAGCGCAAGCAGGCCGGGCAGTGGCAGGCGGCCGGCGAGGTCCACATGCGGTACGGGCAGCAGACTGGCCAATCGGGCGGTGAGGGCCCGCTCGGCTTCGCTGCCGTTGATGACGAGGAATGCCCCGGACTCGGCCAGCGCACGGCCCACCTCCGCGAAACGCTCGACCGGCCAACGGCGGCGCTCGTCCGTTGCGCCGGGCTGCAGCACCGCCAGCGGCTGATGGGGCAGGGTGACCGCTGCGGCAAGGGCCGCGTGGTCCTGCGCCGTGACGGTGAGGCGAGGGTTCAGCTCACGCGGCGTGGCGCCCGCCAGGCCGACGACCTCCAGCAGGCGCAGCCGCTCGTTGCGCCAGCGTTCGTAAGGCAGATTGCGGTCAAGCGGGGGCGCGTCGTCGGCCTGCATGCCCACAGAATGGGCGGCGCCGAGGCTGGCCACAAAGGGGTTGGTGTAGCGGCCGCCGCCGTACAGCTGGATGGCCACGTCGAAACGCGCCTGCCGCAGCGTGTGCAGGAAGGGCTGGACGACAGCCGGGTCGGCCACGGCGTCTTCGGGGGCGCCCACGCCGGGCAGCGTCGGCACCACCACCACCTCGTCGACTGGACCGGGTCGGCCCGTGAGCAGCGCATGGTGCCAGGCTCGGCCCAGCAGCGTGATGTGCGCCTGCGGCCAGGTGGCGCGCAGCGCATGCAGGGCGGGCAGGGCGAACACGAAGTCGCCGATGGCATTGGGCCGCAGCACGGCCACGCGGCGCACGTTGTGGGATCGTGTGGACAGCATCATGTCGCTGGGCCTCATGGCAGCGTCGCCTGCAGCGCCCACGGCGCGTCGCACTGCCGGTCTGGCACGGTTGTGGGCAGTTCCTGGTGATAGGCGCCGGAGGGAAAGAGGCCGCAGCCGCCGTCACGCGCCATCACGCGCAGCTGGGCGAGCACGTCTTCGCCGCAATGGGCGGCGGGCAATGCTTCCCAGAAGTCAAACCCGCCAGCGGCGCGGAGTCTGGCGGTGTCGAACAGCACGCAGCCGCCAATCCAGGCGACCTTGTACAGGCGGGAGGGACCTCGGGAATGGGGCCAGGGTGCGCTCAGGCGCTGCTGCAGGTGGTGGAGGTTGGCTGCGCTGTGCAGATGGTGGCGCGCCCATTGCGGGCCACCGGGGGCAATCGCCTCCGGCTGCACGGGCCCTTCCCACCACGTCACGGTCTGCTGATGGGGCCGCTCGTCATCCTTGAAGCTCAGCCCATGCACCGCGCTGCCGACGAAGCCGCAGCGGGCGTCCTGCAGGGCGGCCAGCATCCGGGCGACGAGGTCGGGCTCCAGAATCACGTCGTCGTCGAGGAAGAGGGCGTACGGCGCCTTGGCCTGATCGAGCAGGAACTGGCGTTGCTCGGCCAGGCCACGGCGCGGGCGGGGGCCATGCAGCTCGACCTCGCGGCCCTGCGCCTGCAGCACGTTCACGATGGCGCGCAGCTCGCCCGATTGCTGCCAGACGGGTTCGTCAGACTGGTCAGCAATGACGACGCGCAGGGCTCGCACCGTCTGCGCCATCACGCTGGTGAGGGTGACAGCCAGCGCGGCCGGGCGGTTGAAGGTGGGGATGAGGATGTCGACTTCAGCGGGTGGGGTTGGAGCTCTGGACATGGGCACAGGCGGTGGCGTGGCGACATGGCCTGAGAGCAATCGGCGTGCGTGGCGCCACCGGCTCGCGGTTTGCGGGGGCTCTGCTACGATATCGGGCTGTCCAAAACGGGGCCCGGGAGGGCCACACGGGCAGCGTTGCTGCATGCAGGGGGCCGTTAGCTCAGTCGGTTAGAGCAGAGGACTCATAATCCTTTGGTCGTTGGTTCAAGTCCAACACGGCCTACCAATCGCGCGCACATCCTTCCAGACGCATGACTCGCCCGCCCGCACGGAACAGCACCGACCCCACGGACCGGCTGGATTGATGCTGCCTGTGGCCGCTTGTACTGCGGAGGCATGCATATGTCTGGCATCCCGCGCACGGCCACGGTGCAGGCGCACCGTTGTCGACCTCGTGCGCACCACATGACCGCGCTCTGGGCGCCGTCCGCTGCGCGAATCACCTCCGTCGCCCTCTAGATCCGTCTGGCACGCTTGATGCAATGACTCCGTCGGTATTACTGCTTTATCAACCCGTAATAACCGTGGAGTGGTTGCAATCATGTTGTCTGGTGCCGTGTCGAAGCGTTGGATGGGTGGGGTCAAGGCCCTGGTGGCCGCAGCAGCGGTGGTGGGAACACAGCTGGCGTGGGCCGCGCCGCCCCTGAAAGTCGGCTACAGCGACTGGCCGGGCTGGGTGGCGTGGCAGGTGGCCATCGACAAGGGTTGGTTCAAGCAGGCCGGGGTCGATGTCAAGTTCGAGTGGTTCGATTATTCGGCGTCGATGGAGGCCTTCGCGGCGGGCAAGATCGACGCCGTGACCATGACCAACGGCGACGCGCTGGTGACGGGCGCCGGGGGTGCCCGCAGCGTGATGGTGATGGTGACCGACTACTCCAACGGCAACGACATGATCGTCGGCAAGCCGGGCATCAAGTCGCTCAAGGACCTCAAGGGCAAGAAGGTGGCGGTCGAGTTCGGCCTGGTCGAGCACCTGTTGCTGCTCAATGGCTTGAAGAAGGCGGGCCTGAAGGAAAAGGACGTCACGCTGGTCAACGCCAAGACCAACGAGATGCCGCAGGTGCTGGCGTCAGGCGATGTGGCCGCGGTGGGGGCATGGCAGCCGGTGGCAGGGCAGGCCATCAAGGGCCTGCCGGGTTCGCGTCCGATCTACACCTCGGCCGACGAGCCGGGCCTGATCTACGACGTGCTGGCCGTGAGCCCCACGAGCCTGGCTGCCCGCAAGGCCGACTGGCAGAAGGTGGTGGGCGTGTGGGACAAGGTGGTGGGCTTCATCAACGACCCCAAGACGCAGCCAGAGGCTTTGAAGATCATGGCCGCCCGCGTGGGCGTGCCGGCCGAAACCTATGCCGGCTTCCTGAAGGGCACCAAGCTGCTGACCTTGAAGGAAGGCCAGGCCGTGATGGCGAAGGGCGAGGGCTTCAAGTCGCTGCATGGGTCGAGCAAGATCGCCGACGATTTCAACGTGGCGAATGACGTCTACAAGAAGGCGCAGCCCGTCGATGCCTACATCGATGCCTCGCTGACGAGCGCGGCCGCCAAGTAAGCGCGCCCGCGTGATGCACGGCCAGGCTTGCGGCCTGGCCCCCTCCTGACACCTGCCTGAACGGGATCACCATGAGTGCCTCCGCCTGGTTCGCCGTGCGCGCGCCACTGTCGCCCCGCCGCAAGCTGCTGCTCGGCATCGGCTCGTTCGTGTTGCCCCTGCTGCTGTGGGCCGCCGTGAGCTATGTGCCATGGCTGTGGCATCCGCAGGTGCTGGTGTCGTCGGTGGGCGAGGTGGACTATCTCGAAGTGGGCATGCGCATGGACCGTGCGCAGTTTGCAGAAGAGGTGGCCGCCATGCACGAGGCTGGCAAGACGCCACCGCAGGGCACGCCGGCCAACCCCGTCTACCTGCCGGCCCCGCATGAGGTGGCGCGGGCCTTCTACACGGCCTTCACCACGGCGCCCGAGCAGAAGGACGGGCTGTGGCTGCATGAGAGCCTGTGGCAGAGCATGCAGGTGATCTTCTGGGGCTTTCTGATCTCGTCGGTGATCGGCGTGCCGCTGGGCATTCTGTGCGGCGTCTACAGCCCCATTGCCCGGCTCAATGAGCCTTTCATCGAGTTCTTTCGCTATCTGCCCGCGCCGGCCTTCGGTGCGCTGGCCGTGGCCATCCTGGGTATTCACGATGGCCCCAAGATCGCCATCATCGTGATCGGCACGTTCTTCCAGCAGGTGCTGGTGATCGCCAACACGACGCGCAAGCTGGAGTTCGGCTTGCTGGAGGCCGCGCTCACCCTGGGCACGAAGCGCTGGCGTCTGCTGAGCCGCGTGGTGCTGCCCGGCATCCTGCCGGACCTGTACCGCGACCAGCGCGTGCTGCTGGGCTGGGCCTGGACCTACCTGATCGTGGCCGAGCTGATCGGCACCAGTTCTGGCATCACCTTCTTCATCACGCAGCAGGCGCGCTACCAGCACTTCGAGAACGTCTATGCGGCCATCGCCATGATCGGTGTGATCGGGTTGGGCATCGACCTGATGCTGGCGTGGCTGGGGCGGCGGCTGTTCCCGTGGGACCGCAGCCAGGGCAAGTCGTGAGCACACCGCGAGGAACACCCCATGAATGACAACGCCATGCCTGCCGTGAGCTACCTCGACCAGTCGGAGGTGGTGAAGGCCCGCTTCGATCGGCTCAAGGCTCGCGAAGTGATCCTGGAGGTCAAGGGCCTGGGCAAGGTCTATGACTCGCACCAGGGGCCCGTCACGGCCTTGAAGGGCATCGATTTCAAGACGCACCGCCGCGAGTTCGTGTGCGTGCTGGGCCCCTCGGGCTGCGGCAAGTCGACGCTGATCCGCATCCTGGCCGGGCTGGAGTCGCACACCAGCGGCGAGGTGCTGCTGGATGGCAAGCCGGTGAACGGGCCGGGCAAGGACCGCGGCATGGTCTTCCAGGGCTACACGCTGTTCCCCTGGCTGACGGTGAAGAAGAACGTGATGTTCGGGCTGGAGGTCAATGGCGCCGGCCGCAACGAGGCCGAGGCGCAGGCACGCCAGTGGCTCGAGTTGGTTGGGCTGACGAAATTTGCCGACGCCTACCCGCACCAGTTGTCGGGCGGCATGAAGCAGCGCGTGGCGATTGCACGTGCGCTGGCCAACCAGCCGCGCATCCTGCTGATGGACGAGCCCTTCGGTGCACTCGATGCACAGACGCGCGCAAAGATGCAAGCGCATCTGCTGGAGATCTGGCGCAACATCGACATCACGATCCTGTTCATCACGCACGATCTGGACGAGGCCATTTACCTGGCCGATCGCATCCTCGTGCTCAAGGCCCATCCGGGCGAGGTGCAGGAGCTGATCGAGGTGCCTGTGCCGCGACCTCGCAGCCCGGCTCAGTTCCGGTCGCCCGAATTCCTGGCGACCAAGGCGCGTGTCGAGGCGCTGATCCATCCGCCTGCCGCACACACCGACGAGGGCGACCCCGAGCCCGATGTGGTGCCGCAGGTCATCCGGCTGACGAACGTCGGCGACGACGTGGAATGAGGAGCACGAGATGTTCTGGTCTCACCTGACCTGGGCCGAGCTGCCCGAGGCCCTGCAGGCGGCATCGCAAGCGGCCATCCTGCCTGTGGGCGCCACCGAGCAGCACGGGCCGCACATGGGTTGCGGCATGGACACCGAGATCGCCGACAAGCTGTGCCGCGCGGTGTCGAAGGAAACGGGTGTGCCCATGCTGCCGCCGCTGCCGTACGGCTGCTCGCTGGGCCACAGCCGGCGCTGGCCGGGCACGATCCCGGTTCAGCCCATCACGCTGATCGAGCTGATCAAGCAGATTGGCGATGGCGCGTACCACAGCGGGGTGCGGCGCCTCTTCATCGTCAACACGCACGTGACGAACGCGGCGCCGCTGCGCTGTGCGCTGGAGATGCTGCGTTCCGAGCACGATGACCTGATGGTGGCCGTCATCAACTCCCCCGACATCAGCGAGCGCGTGCGGGCCTTCCACTTTGCCGATGCGGTGGACTGGCATGCGAACGATGCCGAGACCTCGCTGATGCTGGCGGTGTCGCCCGAGATGGTGCGGCCCGAGCGGCTGGCCGAGGGCGATGACCCGGACCGCACGGGCGGGCAGGTGTTTGCGCATCCGGTGAACCGCACCAGTGCCAACGGCGTGACGGGTTTTCCGAGCCGTGCGACGGCCGAGAAGGGCCATGAGGCCTTTGCGTGGATGGTGGAAGACCTGTCGGCCCTGATCCGCCGCGGCCTGACTCAGACGCCGCCGCTGCCGCACTCGTACTTCACGTCGTGCACGACCGCGCCTGCGCCACCCGCGCCGCCGCGCTGAACGACCGCGCGTTCGGTTTCCTGATCCTGTTCATCGATCCGTCCTGGGGCCGCCTGGCCCGCAGGCTGGCCCTGTTCGTCCTCACTCCTGGAGTCCCTCATGTCTTCTCCTGCCGCTTCCTCGTCCCACTCCCCGGAACAGATCGCCGCCATCCAGCAGTCGCTGAAGGCCAAGGGCGTGAAGTACTGCATCGGCGCCTATGTCGACATCCACGGCGTGCAGAAAGCCAAGGTGGTCCCCATTGACCACCTGCCGCAGATGGCGGCCGGCTCGGAGCGCTACACCGGCTACGCGCTGGACGGACTGGGCCAGGCGCCCAACGACGACGAGCTGACCTCGGTGCCCGACCTGAACCACATTGTGCAGTTGCCGTGGGAGCCCAAGGTGGCCTGGATGCCGGCCGACAACCACTTCCAGGGCAAGCCGTACCCGCTGAGCACCCGTGTCGCCTTGAAGAACGTGCTGGCGCAGGCGGCCGAGATGGGATTCGGCATGAACCTGGGCATCGAGTGCGAGATTTACCTGCTGAAGAAGGAAGCCGATGGCTCGCTGAGCGTGCCGCGCCCCAACGACAAGCTCGTCAAGCCTTGCTACGACGTGCAGGGCTTTCTCGACAACTTCACGTGGCTCGACAAGGTGGGCAGCTGCATCAACGACCTGGGCTGGGACCTTTACTCCTTCGACCACGAGGACGCCAACGGCCAGTTCGAGTTCGACTTCAACTACAGCGATGCCCTGACGTCGTGCGACCGGCTGACCTTCTTCCGCATGATGGCCAAGCACTATGCCGAAGAGGAGGGCCTGATCGCCACGATGATGCCCAAACCCTTTGCGAACAAGACGGGCACGGGCGCGCACTTCAACATGTCGCTGTACGACCTGAAGACGGGCAAGAACCTGTTCGCGTGCGACCCCAAGGAGGATCCGCGTGGCATCGGCCTGACCCCGCTGGGCTATCAGTTCGTGGCGGGCATCCTCAAGCACGGGCGGGCGTTGTGCGCGGCCTTCGCGCCGACCGTCAACAGCTACAAGCGCCTGGTGCGCCGTGGGGGCATGAGCTACTTCTCGTGGGCGCCTGTGTTCAACTCGTATGGCTCCAACAACCGGACGAACTCGGTGCGCATCCCGGCCGGTGGCGGTCGTTGCGAATCACGCAATGCCGACGGTGCGGTGAATCCCTACCTGGCCGCCGCGCTGGCGCTGGCGGCCGGCCTCGAGGGCATCCGTGAGGGGCTGGATCCGGGTGCGCCCAACGAGGACAACCTGTACGAGCTGAGCGACGCACAGCGCCGCGAGCGGGGCATCGCGTTTCTGCCCCAGACGTTGCAGGAAGCGGTGCAGGCTTTTGCCGCCGATCCGTTGGTGGAGAAGACGCTGGGCAAGGAACTGCGCGACGAGTTCATCACCTACAAGACCAACGAGTGGGAGGCTTACCACCTGTCGGTCAGCGAGTGGGAAGTCGAGCGCTACAGCCACATGTTCTGAACCTGATTCCGGAAAGTGACCACCATGCCGAACAGCCCGATCTCCGCCGCCGCCGAGCCGCGCAACAGCCCGGTGGCGCGCATCAGTGTCTCGATGCCGGAAGACCTGCTGGCCGAGCTGGACAGCATGGTGGCCGCGCGCGGCTTCGAGAGCCGCTCGCAGGCCATCTCGGAGATGATCAACCTGCAGTTGCTCGAGCACAAGCGCAAGCTGGGCGACGAGGTGATGGTGGGCACCATCACCTTGCTGTACGACCGCTCGGTGCGGGGGCTGCAGAAGGAGCTGGCCGACCTGCAGTGCGATCACATCGACGAGGTCATCAGCTCGCTGCACGTGCACCTGATGGGGCAGCAGATGATGGAAGTGATTCTCGTGCAGGGGCCCGCCGCCAAGCTGCAGGGCATTGCCGACCGCATGACAACCTTGCGCGGCGTGGTCACGGGGCGTCTGCAGTTGATGGCGGCCACCATGCCGCCGCTGCATCCGCTGTCGCCTTCGAAGGGCTGAAACGCGGGGCCGGCGGCCCCGCATCCCATCAAGCGGTCTGGCTCGCCAGGTAAGCCCGCCAGCCGCCAAAGGCGGTGATGTCCGTGGCGCCCTGGGTGCCGATGCCTTCACAGATGAAACCCGACACCGTGCGGCCGTCGGCCAGCTCGACCTTGCCGATGCCCAGCGGTGCCGGGATGCCGGCGACAAAGCTGCCGAAGTGTTCTGCTGGCATCTCCCACACCTCCATGGCAATGGCCTGACCGCCCTCGGCCACGCGCACCATGCCGGGCCGGGCCACGGGGCCGCCCGGCAGGGCGTAGAGGCGGTAGTAAGGTGCCGAGTCAATGGCGCACACGCGCTTCGCACCGCGCGAGGTGAGTTGCGGGTTGAGTGGCAGGCCGCTGAGGTGGGCCCCGCACACGGCCACCAGGATGGTGCCGCTGCGCGCAGTGTCAGGCGTGTGCAGGGCGGAAGATGTGGTCTGCGCGTCCACCTGCGCGAAGTCCGTCGGGGTGGCGCCCAGGGTGTAGCCCGGGCTGTGTGCTGCGAGTGATCGGTGAAACCGGTCGGCCAGGCGCAGCAGCGGCAGGTCTTTGTGGGCCGGTGCCACCCAGGTCACGCCCCAGGGCAGCCCGGCTGCATCGCCCTCGGCCAGGAAGCCGGCCGGCACAGCCACTGCGGCGTAATCCAGCAGGTTCACGAAGTTGGTGTAATGCCCCAGGTGGCTGTTGAGCCGGATCGGGTCGGCCTGCATGTCGGCGATGCGGTAGAGGGTTCCGGCCGTGGGGGTGAGCAGGCAATCGACGTCGTTCCATACGGCATTGCACGTGCGCTGGAGTGCCTTGAGGCGGTACTGCGCGGCGAAGAGATCGGCCGCCGACTTGGACTTGCCCGCTTCGATGATGGTCCGCACGGGCGGGAACACGGCCTCGGGTTGCGCGTTGATGAAACCGCGGATGGCCTGGTAGCGCTCGGCCACCCAGGGGCCCTCGTACAGCAGGCGGGCGGTTTCAAGAAAGGGGGCGAAGTCGATTTCGACCGGGGTGCCGCCCAGGGCGATGGCGCGGGACACGGCGGCCTCGAACAGGGCCTGCGCCGCGGCGTTGCCGAAGAAGGCCTGGTGCTCGGCGCGGGGCACGCCGAAGCGGAAGGGGCCTTGTGAGAAATCGACCCCACTGGGCGCCACCGGTCGGCTGAACGGGTCGGCGGCGTCAAAGACGGCAGCGGCCTGCAGCACATCGTGCGCGTCACCTGCATGCAGCGCAAACACGTTCACCGTGTCGAGCGAGCGGCATGCCGGCACCACGCCGGTGGTCGACAGCAGTCCGCATGTGGGCTTGAGGCCGACCAGGTTGTTGAAGGATGCAGGCACCCGGCCCGAACCCGCCGTGTCGGTGCCCAGCGAGAAGCTTGCCCAGCCCATGGCCACCGCGACGGCCGAGCCCGAGCTGGAGCCGCCGCTGATGAAAGCGGGGTTGAATGCGTTCGCGCAGGCGCCGTGGGGCGACCGCGTGCCGTTCAGGCCGGTGGCGAACTGATCAAGGTTGGTCTTGGCCATCGGGATGGCGCCGGCATCCAGCAGGCGTTGCACCACAAAGGCGCCGTCCTTGGGGGTGTAGGCGTACTGAGGGCAGCCGGCCGTGGTGGGCACACCGGCCAGGTCGATGTTGTCCTTGATCACGAAGGGCACGCCATAGAGCGGCAGGCTCTGTGGGTCGATGCCCGCAAGGCGGTCGACGTAGGGCGCCAGTTCGGCGGGGCTCAGTCGATGGATGAAGGCGTGATGGTGGTCGAGCGCGCAGCGGCGGGCGGCTTCGGCCGCCACGGCCCGCACGCTGACGCCCGCGCGGTAGGCGGCGCGCAGGCTGGCCAGGTCGAAGCTCAGCTGGCTCAGGTCTTGATCCGGTGCAGTCGGTTTGGAAAAGCTCATGGGGTGATCTCCTTGTGGCAGCGGGGCCGCGGTGTTCAGTCTTCGATCAGGATCAGCACGTCCTGACCCGCATCCACGGGTGCACCTTCGCGGCACATCACGCGGTGCACCTGGCCGTTGCAGGGGGCAGTGATGGCGAATTCCATCTTCATGGACTCGACGACGACGAGCACCTCGCCGGCCTTGACCCGCTGTCCGTCCTTCACGGCAACCTGCCAGACATTGCCGGGCACGCTGGTGGCCACGAACTGGCCGCCTTCGGGCAGGTCGAGCTCCGAATCCGTTCCGGCGGCATTGACCTCGGCTTCGCCCACGTATTCGGCCTGGCCGGTGGCCGCCCATCGCTCGCGCTCGGCCTCGAAAGCGGCCTGCTGCCGGGCCTTGAACGCGGCGATGTCATCGGCCTGTTCGGCCAGGAAGCGGCGGTAGCTGCGCAGGTTGAAGCTGGACTCTTCGATGCGCAGCGCGTAGCCGCCGTGCGGGAAGGTGGCCCGGATGCGCAGCAACTCGGCTTCGCTGACGGGATGAAAGCGGATCTCGTCGAAGAAGCGCAGCAGCCAGGGTTGCGCAAAGGCCGGGTGGCCGCTGCCCTCGCCATGCCGCCAGCGGTTCCACATCTGCAACGTGCGGCCGACGAACTGGTAGCCGCCGGGGCCTTCCATGCCGTAGACGCACATGTAGGCGCCACCGATGCCGACGGCGTTCTCGGGTGTCCAGGTGCGGGCGGGGTTGTACTTGGTGGTGACCAGCCGGTGGCGCGGATCGACCGGCGTGGCCACCGGCGCACCCAGGTACACGTCGCCCAGCCCCAGCACCAGGTAGCTGGCATCGAACACGACCTTGAAGACGTCGTCGATATGGTCGAGGCCGTTGATGCGGCGGATGAACTCGATGTTGCTCGGGCACCAGGGCGCATCCGGCCGCACCGACTGCATGTACTTCTCAATGGCCAGGCGCGTCTGCGCGTCGTCCCATGACAGCGGCAGGTGCACGACGCGGTTGGGAATCGTGATGTCGTCCAGCGGCGGCAGGTGGTCTTCGACCTCGAGCAGCACGCGCAGCAGTTCGTCGCGCGGCAGCATGGCCGGGTCGAAGTGCACCTGCAGCGAGCGGATGCCCGGCGTCATGTCGATGACCCCAGTCAGACCTTGTCCGCCGTTGAGCTTCTTCAGCTCGGCCATCAGCGCGTGTACCCGGAAGCGCAGCTCGAGGTCGAGCACCAGCGGGCCGAACTCCATGAGGACGTAGCGGTCGCCGGCCTGGCGCACCACCACGTGGGGCTTTTCGCCGTCCGCCGCCACATCGGCGAGGATGGGGCTGAGGCAGGCGCCGGCGTCATCGCGCGGTGAGGCGGGCAGGGGGGCGGTCAGCGTGTGGATGCAGGCTTCGAGCGCGGCTTCGCGTTCGGCAGCCTGCGTGGCGGAAATGCGGTGGAAACGCACCGTGTCGCCCGGTCGCAGTTGCCCCAGTTTCCACAACTCTGCGTTGACCACCACGGCCGGGCAGACGAACCCGCCGAGGCTGGGGCCATCAGGCCCCAGGATCACGGGCATGTCGCCGGTGAAGTCGATGGCGCCGATCGCGTAGGCGTTGTCGTGGATGTTGGAGGGGTGCAGGCCGGCCTCACCGCCATCGGCACGCGCCCACTTGGGGCGGGGCCCGATGAGGCGCACGCCGGTGCGGCTGGAGTTGTGGTGCACCTTCCAGTCAGTGGCGAAGAAGGTGGTGATGTCGTCGTTCTGGAAGAAATCCGGTGCGCCATGTGGCCCGTAGAGCACGCCGATGTCCCAGTGCTGCGCGTAGCCTGGCGTGGCGGGCGGTGAGGCCGCGTTGCCGGCCCGGCCACTGCCCGGACTGGCCAGGTGCAGCACATCGCCCACGCGCAGGTTGCGCCCGCCATGTCCGCCGAACTGCCCCAGGGTGAAGGTGGCGCGGCTGCCCAGATAGGTGGGCACATCGAGCCCGCCACCCATGGCCAGGTAGATGCGGCAGCCGCGCTCGGCACGGCCGATGGCCAGGGTGCCGCCCGCCGGAATGCGATGGCTCTGCCACATCGGCAGCGGGGTGCCGTCCAGCGCCACCGTGACCGGGGCGCCGGTCACGGCCACGACGGCGTCGGTGTGGAACTTCAGGGTCGGGCCGGCCAGCGTGCATTCCAGCGTGGCCGCGTCCGGCGCATTGCCCACGAGCTGGTTGGCCATGCGGTGGGCCAGGGCGTCCATCGGGCCGGAAGGCGGCACGCCCACATCCCACAGCCCCTGTCGGCCCGGCCAGTCCTGCACGGCGGTCTGCACGCCGGCGGCCAGCACTTCGACGGTGTCGGGCCGGAAGGCAAACGTGCCCAGAAAGCGTGTGACCTGACGGCCTTCCCGGAACACCGGGTGCTTCACCACCTGCCGCAGGTAGGGGAGGTTGGTCTCGATGCCGGCCAGGCGTGTGTCGGCGAGGGCCTGGTCGAGTTGCTGCAGCGCCGCCTCCCGCGTCTCGGCCGTCACGATGAGCTTGGCCAGCATGGGGTCGTACCAGGCGGGCACCTCGGTGCCGCGCTCGACCCAGCCGTCCACGCGGGCCTGTCGAGGGAAAACGACCTCGGTCAACAAGCCGGCGCTGGGCTGGAAGTTGCGTGCAGGGTCTTCCGCGTACAGCCGGACCTGGATGGACGCGCCTTGTGCACGGGGCTGCAGCGAAGCGAGGTCAGGCAGCTCCCCTGCGGCCAGTTGCACCATCCACGCGACCAGATCGACGCCGCAGACCTGTTCGGTGACGCCGTGCTCGACCTGCAGCCGGGTGTTGACCTCCAGGAAGCAGAACTGCGCTGTGTCGGCGTCGTACACGTACTCCACGGTCCCGGCCGATCGGTAGCTCACCGCCAGAGCCAGGCGGATGGCCGTGTCGTGCAGCGCCTGGCGCTGCGCCTCCGTGAGGCCAGGGGCGGGCGTTTCCTCGATGACCTTCTGGTTGCGGCGCTGCACGGAACAATCGCGCTCGCCCAGCGCAATCACCTGGCCCTGCCCATCCCCGAAGACCTGCACCTCGATGTGACGGGCGTTCTCGACGAATTTCTCCAGGTAGAGGCCGGCGTCCTTGAAGTTGGCCGAGGCCAGGCGTTGCACCGACGTGAAGGCGTCGGCCAGCTCGGCGTCGGAGCGCACCAGCCGCATGCCGATGCCGCCGCCGCCGGCAGTGCTCTTGAGCATCACCGGATAGCCGATGCGCACAGCTTCGCGCTGGGCATGGTCGACATCGTTCAGCAGGCCCGATCCGGGCAGCAGCGGCACTTGGCTGCGTTGCGCCAGCTCGCGGGCCGTGTGCTTGAGGCCGAACGCGCGCATCTGGTCGGCGGTGGGGCCGATGAAGGCGATGCCGGCCGCTTCGCACGCCTCGGCAAAGGCGGGGTTTTCGGAAAGGAAGCCGTAGCCGGGGTGGATGGCCTGGGCGCCACATGCCTGCGCAATGCGCAGGATCTCGTCGGCGCGCAGGTAGCTTTCTGCAGCCGGGGCCGGTCCCACGCAGAAGGCCTCATCGGCCTCGCGGACGTGGCGGGCCGAGGCGTCGGCCTCGGAGTAGATGGCCACGCTGCGCACGCCCAGCGCCTTCAGCGTGCGGATGATGCGGCAGGCGATGGCGCCCCGGTTGGCGATCAGAACCTTCTCGAACATGGGCTCATTCCGGCGGGCCGTCCCGCGAACGTGTGTCGCACAGCGGGCCGTCCCGCTGGCCGTGTTCAGAAAGGTCAGGCGGCTTCGCGGACGGGATCCCACACCAGCAACTGGATCGGCGTGGGGTTGTAGGCGTTGCAGGGGTTGTTGAGCTGCGGGCAGTTCGAGATCAGCACCCACACGTCCATCTCGGCGCGCAGTTCAACGTACTTGCCTGGCCCGGACACGCCGTCTGCAAAGGTCAGTTGCCCGTCGGCCGTCACGGGCACGTTCATGAAGAAGTTGATGTTGGGCACCAGATCGGCCTTGCCCAGACCGACGTCGGCGTGCTGGATGGCGAGCAGGTAGTTGTCCCGGCAGCTGTGCATAAACTTCTTCTGCAGCGCGTAGCGCACGGTGTTGCTTTCGGCCGCGCAGGCGCCGCCCAGCGTGTCGTGTCGCCCGCAGGTGTCGGCCACGATGGTCAGCATCGGTTGGCCTTCGTTGCTGTACAGCACGGAGCCGGTGGTGAGGTAGATGCCCCCCTGGCGCAGCAGGGTGTCGGTGGCGCTGTAGTGCTCGGCCACGTCGTTGGCGTTGTAGAAGAGAACGTCGGCGGCCTGGTTGCCTTCGAGGTCGACAATGCGCAGGGTCTGCCCGCGCGTGACCTTGAAGAGAATGGGTTCCCCCGCGGGGTGGCGCAGGTTGGTGACCGCATTGGCCTCTTGCAAGGCGCTGTGCTGGATGCGGAAGGCGGTGGCGTGAGGGGCGGTGTGCGTCATGACGTGCCTCCGGATCACAGCGCGAAGACGTCGCTGTTGTGGTGCGCGCGGGCGTTCTCGCCGCGGAAGGTGCGGCAGAAGTCATCCGACGCGGCCGGCCCGCTGTGCCATGCCACCACACCGACTTGCGGCGGGGCATAGTCGGGATTCGGGTTCAGCGGATGCGGGGCCGTGGAGATCGCGATCACCACGTCCATGTCCAGACGAAGTTCGACGTGGTCACCCGCCTGGCTGTGGCTGCGGGCGAAATGGAAGCGCCCCTCTTCATCGACCGACACCTTGCTGAACAGGTTGACCGGCGCGATGAGGTCCCGGCGTCCCAGGCCGTGCTTGCCGATCTCGATCAGCAGGCCGTCCTTGCCCGAGCGGTGCATGGCGTTGCGGTGGGCCTCGAACCGCCGTTCGCCAAAGCGCTGCTGCATGGTGGGCGTGTCGAGCAGGGCGCCGAGCGGGTCGTGCCAGCCCAGGCTGTCCGCCGTGATGCTGGCCATGGCGCGCCCCATGTCGCTCATCAGCACATGGCCGCGGCCGTAGTGGGCCGTGTGCTGTGCCTTGAGCGAATCCGGCATGTTGTAGCGCTCGAGCGTGTTGTGGGCGGCATAGAGCACCACGCTCACGTTCGCATCTGCGCCCAGGGCCACGAAGCGCAGCGCGGTCCCGCGCCTCAGTCGCCACGACCAATGGCCGCCACCGGGCACACGTTCAGACCACAGGATCCGGTCGGTGGGCACGCCAGCGAGGGCATCGCTGGGCAGTCGCTGCCAGTGCGCCACGGCATCGACCGGCGCGGTGGCGGGCGGGTTGTCGAGGGTGTGTTCGGGATGATGGGCAGACATCGCGGGCTCCAGCAGGTCAGGACACAGGCGCGAGAGACACCGACATCGGCGTGACCGCCTCTGTCAGGACCTCCCGGGCTTTTGTCCCTCCGTGGAACCGCGTTGCCGCAGCCGAGTGCTCTCGGACCAGCCAGCCGGCAAGCATGCCGACCCGGAACCCTAGCGCTCACTCAGCCCGGCGGCGTGGTGCGCCGACCGGACTGCTCTCACTGGTCTTCATGCAAGGGTGATGCCAGCTTGCCATGCAGTGCCGCGCACCATGGCGGTGCGAGGCAGTGCCGCTGGTGCACAGGATCAGGCTGCGAGCCTGAAGGTGTTGACGGCCTTCACCAGTTCGGCCGCCTGGCTGTGCAGGCTTTCGGCCGCCGCCGCGCTTTGCTCCACCAGCGCGGCGTTCTGCTGCGTGGAGGCATCCATCTGATGCACGGCCAGACCCACTTGCGAGACGCCGGCCCGTTGCTCTTCGCTGGCTGAGCGGATCTCCGACATGATGTGCGCCACGCGTTCGACGGCGCCCACGATGGTCTTCATCGCTTCGCCGGCCTCCTCGGCATGGTCGCGTCCTTCCTGAACGCGCTCCACACTGGCGGCGATCAACTGCTTGATCTCCCTGGCTGCCTCGGCACTGCGCGAAGCCAGCAGACGCACCTCGCTCGCCACGACGGCAAAGCCCCGGCCGTGATCGCCCGCGCGCGCGGCCTCCACAGCCGCATTGAGCGCAAGGATGTTGGTCTGAAAGGCAATGCCGTCGATCACGCCGACGATGTCGGTGACGCGCTGCGAGTGCTCGTCGATGCTGCGCATGCTGGTGACCACACCCTGCACGATCTCGCCCCCGCGCATGGCGGACTCGGTGGCGGCCTGGGTGAGGGCATCGGCCTGGCCGGCGCTGTCGGCGTTCTGCCGCACGGTGGCGCCCAGTTGCTCCATCGACGAGGCAGTCTGAGCAAGCGCGCTGGCTTGCTCTTCCGTGCGCTGTGACAGATCGCTGTTGCCATGGGCAATCTGCTGGCTGGCGCTGGCCACGCAGTCCGCATTGGCGCGCACGGCACCCACGGTGGCCGACAGGCTGTCCGTCATGCGGTCCAGCGCGCGGATCAGGTCGCCCACCTCGTCGCGGTCGGTCGAGGCCACGCGCTGCGTCAGATCGCCGTCGGCAACGGCCTTGGCGAGGTCGACCGCGCGGGAGATCGACCGCACGGTGGAGCGCGTGATCGACAGAACGAGGGCGGCGCCCAGCACGCCGAGCAAGGCCAGGACAGCGAGCACCATCAGGACGCGTTGCTGTGTGCGGGCGGCGTTCTGGTCGAGGTTGGCCTTCAACGCTGCGAAGGCCGCATCCACCAGCTTGAACTGCGTGTCGATGACCTGGGTGGTTTCGGCGAAGTACTGCGCTGGCGGGTGGGTCAGCGATTCAGCGCGGATCAGCGCACGGTCGATCAGCGCGAGCCCACGCTCGCCGGCCTGAACTGCCTCGCCGATCGGGCCATTCAGTGTCCGGCCGAGTTGCGCGTCCTCGGCCACCGCCTGCGCCAGGGCGCGCTTGGCGTGGTCCAGGCTGTCTTTCATCGCACCAGCCAGCGAGGCAATGGCCGCACGTTCATCGGGCGTGCCCTGACCGTTGGTCAGCAGCAGCGTGCCGCGTGCGCGCATCTGTCCCAGGCTTTCTGCCAGGGCAGGCAGATGCTCCAGCACCGCAAGCTGCAGGTAGTAGCCCGCCGGCTGCTGGTGGGTGGCGATGCCCGTGGCCCGGGCGATATCGAGCACCAGGTTGCGCTGGGCCGTCACCAGGGCCGTGTGGCGCGCGAAGCTCTCGGGGCCGGCCACGCCGCGCGCATCCACGGCCGATGCCACGGCGCGCCAGTCACGCGCGATGCCCTGTGCCGCATCCGACAGCGCGTTGCTGTCCAGTGCCTTGACTTCGGCCAGTGCGGTCTCGATGGCCGCATTGATTTCACGTTGCTTGGCCTGCCGCGGCTCCGGGCTCTTCTCCTTGCCACCGAGGTACAGCGCCGAGAGCCCGCGGTGCTGCTGAGTGAGCTGCACCAGCTTGAGCAGCGAACCGGATGGCGCAAGCCCTTGCACTTCTTCCTGTGCCCGGTGGATGGACTGGAGATCGCCCCGCATGAGGAGGGCCGAGGGCACCACCATCATCGCCGCGGCCAGGATGCCAAGGATGAGGAATTTGTGCGCAAACCGCAGGTCGTTGATCGAACGCATGAGTGGGAATGACCGATGCCGATGAATGCCCGCAATGTAGGCAGCGGCGTCGCTTTGCGCTGTCAGGAGATCTCGACAGTTTTTGCCGGCCCGCGCGGAGAGCCGCACGACAACGGCTTGCGCGTGATGCCGTTCACGCCTCAGGGCGTCACGGCATCGCCGTTCAGGCGGAACACGGCCACCGAAGCCGCGACATCGTCGGCCTGTCGGGTGACGTCGACGGCCGCGTGCGCAATGCGTTCAACGAGTGCGGCATTCTGTTGCGTGATGTGATCGAACTCGCTGATCGCCCCGTTGACCTGCTGGATGCCAAGCTTCTGCTGCTGCATGCCATGGGTGATGTCGGCGATGAACGCATGCACGGCGTGAATGGCCTGTTGCACATCGTCCATGCCCTGCTGCACCAGGAGGGTCTGTGCGTCGCCGGCTTCTACCTGCTGCACCGTGTCCTTGATCAGGGTCCGCACCTCCTGCGCCGCCACCGCACTGCGTTGCGCCAGCGTGCGTACCTCGCCGGCCACCACGGCAAAGCCGCGGCCATGCTCGCCTGCCCGGGCCGATTCGACCGCTGCGTTCAGGGCCAGCAGGTTGGTCTGAAAGGCGATCTCGTCCACCACCTGAATGATGTCCATCACGCGGCCGGATGCCGTGTGGATGCGTTGCATGCTGGTTGACATCTGCGCGACCGAAGCGGCACTGGCCTCGGCGGCGCGCTTGGCGGCGTTGGCCATGCTGGTGGCCTCTTCGGCCTTGTGCGCGCTCTGCGACACGCTCGTGGTGATCTGCTCGACCGAGGCCGCCGTCTGCTGCAATTGACCGGCCGACACGATGGTGCGCTGATTCAGGTCGCCATTGCCATGGGCGATGTCCGCGGTGTCGCTGCGCAGGTGAGAGACCCCCCGGCGCGCATCGCGGACGATGGCAGTGAAGTTGGCGTTCACCTGTGTGAGGGCCTCTGACAGTCGGCCGATCTCGTCATGGTGTGCCGAAGCCACCTCGGCGGTCAGGTTGCCGCCCGCCATCTGATGCACAGACCGGGTGAGCGAGGCGATCGGGCGCAGCACCTGGCGTGTCAGATAGAACCCACCGAGCAGCGCGCAGCCTCCAGCGGCCGTCAGACCCAGTGTCAGCATGCCCGCCGACGGGGACGCGGGCCCACCGGCCTGGTACGCGCCCAGGAGAAAACCCAGCAAGCCCAGGCTGCCGGACATCAATGCCATCCTGCCCTTCAACCCCGGCTGCAGACGATCCAGCGCGCGAGCCAGCGGATGGGTGGGCAACAGGTGACCCCGGTCGAGCTTCAGCGGGCCGCTCATGTCGCCACCAGCCTTCATGCGCTGGTACAGCGCTTCGGCCTCTGCCACGGCGGCACGGTCCGGCCGGTTACGCACCGACATGTAGCCGGTGAGCTCGCCGCGTGCGTCCAGCAGCGGGGTCACGTTGGCTTTCACCCAGTAGAAGTCACCGTTCTTGCGCCGGTTCTTCACCATGCCGGACCACGGCAGGCCTTGCGAGATCGTGGCCCACATGTCCCGGAAGGCCTCTTCCGGCATGTCGGGGTGACGGATCACGTTGTGCGGTTGCCCGAGCAACTCGTCCTTGGTGAAGCCGCTGACTTCGATGAAGCTGGGATTGCAGTAGCAGATGCGGCCCTTGAGGTCCGTCGTGGTGACGAGGGAGTCACCCTCGGCAAACAGGACCTCGTTTTGAGTGACGGGGAGATTTGACCGCATTTGTGACGCCGTGTAACAAACAGGCAACTGATTATCTGCACGGACGCAGGGATGTCTAGGGTTTGCCCGAGTGGTGGCTGGTAACGCTCGGTTTCTGTCAGCGCTGCGTCATGCTCGTGCGCAGATCGCGCAGGCGATGGGGGCAGTGGCCCGGTGCGGCGCGTACATAATCGGCGGCTTCAACAAGTCGGGTCTCCAGGCTGTACTTTCATGTGGCGTGTTCGAGCGGTTGTCAGGTGTTTGGGGATGTGCTTTGCCGTGGCCGGTACCGCCGCTGCACGTGCCGATGTGCGCACGCCCTCCGAAGACGACTACTACGCCAACATCCCGGTGGTCTTGACAGCCAGCCGGCTCGAGCAGCCGCTCAATGAAGCGCCGGGTGCGATCACGGTGGTCGATCGCAAGACCATCCGCCAGTCGGGCGCGCGCACGGTGGCCGAGGTGCTGCGACTGGTGCCGGGCTATGTCTCCAGCGGCTGGAACGGTGCCAACCCGCTCGCCGCCTACCATGTGCCGCTGGATGACTTCGGCACGCGCAACCTGGTGCTGATCGATGGCCGCTCGATCTATTCCTCGGCCTATCTGGGTGACACGCACCGCGGCATGATGGGCGTGATGCTCGAGGACATCGAGCGCATCGAGGTGCTGCGCGGGGCCAACTCGGCCGCCTATGGTGCCAACGCCATGTTCGGCGTGATCAACATCATCACGCGGCACAGCGCCGACACGGTGGGTGGCGAATTGGGTGTGACCCTCGGCAACGACGGCATCTTCGACAAGCGGGCGCGTGTGGGCGCCGGCAACGAGGTGGCCAGCTTCCGGTTGTCGGCCGGGGAACAGCGCGACACCGGATACGAGAACGCCTACGACAACAAACGCCTCAGCCAGCTCAATGGCCGGATGGACCTGCGCCCGTCTTCGGTGGATGAAGTGATGCTGGCCAGCGGGGTGTCCTACCTGGCCGCCGGGGAAGGGTACAGCGCCACCGACGACGGCAACCCGTACCACACGATCCACAGCCGCGACATGTATCTGCAGGTGGACTGGCGACGCCAGCTTGCGGACTCCGACGAGCTCAAGGTATCGGCCAGCTTCATGGAGGACCGCAAGAAGGATTACGCGCTGTCGCCCAACCGCAAGCTCACCAGCAGTCCGCCGGTTCCCGGCGCCAGCGTGATCTGGGACTATGGCGCCCTGGGCCGACGGACCAACGTCGAGGCGCAGCGCCGTTTCGGTCTCGGCAACACGGTGCGCGCGCTGGTCGGACTGGGCTTCAAGGACGAGCGCGCCAAGTCGGAAGCCCTGTACAACAACACGGCATGGCAGTCCTTCCAGGAAGCCCGCGCGTTTGGCACGGTCGAGTGGCGTATGACGCCCCAGTGGTTGTTCAACGCGGGCCTGTTCGTGGGCAACCACAGCCTGGCGGGCACGTATGCGACGCCGCGCCTGATGGCGAACTGGTTGCTTGCGCCAGGGCACACGCTGCGTTTTGGCGCGACGGAATCGGTGCGCGCGCCCAACCTGTCCGAGTATGTGGCCGACATCCGGCACTACACGACGGACGGTGCGCTTTACCAGCACGAATACGCAGCGACCGGCAAGGTGCAGCCCGAGAAGCTCAAGAGCATCGAGCTGGGCTATGTGGGCCGTTTGCCGGATTACCGCCTGACGTTCGACGTGCGGCTTTTCAGGGAGCAACTGGATGACTTCATCGTGGCCCGGTTGCCCAGCCAGCGACACCGTGAAACAGGCAAGCGGGCGCGGGACTACCTGAACTACACCGATCTCCTGGTCACCGGCGGGGAGTACCAGATTCGTTGGAAGCCGGCCGGCGACACGGAGCTGTGGCTGAATCAGACGTTCACCGAGACCAAGTGGGACAACGTCAACTATCAGATCAGCGATGAGCGCCGCCCTCCGCGGCACCACACGACGATCGCGTGGTTTCAGCGGCTGACACAGCAACTGGAACTCAGCGTGATTCACGAGCGGCTGGGCGGCATGACATGGCGCTATGACCGCGACTGGATGCCGTTCTCCTACCGCACCGACGTGCGCCTGGCGCGGACTTTCCGCCTGGCCGACAGCAAGGCCGAGGCAGCGCTCACCGTCCAGTCGCTCGAAGGTGATCAGGATGCGTTTCTGGTCAGCCGTGGTTTCGAGTTGTCCCGGCGCGTGTTCGTCACGCTGAAGCTGGAGATCTGATCTGATCAACCGGCGCCAGTCACTGCTGCTTGCCGCGGGCGCCGCGTTGGCCGGAGCGACCCTGCCCCTGCGCGCGGCGGGCGATTCGGTGTGGGTGCTGCCCTCGGACGCAGGTGGGGCGCACGCCGAAGCGCTGTCTGCGTTGCAGGTGGCGTGGCGCCAGTCGGGCCGGCGCGGTGATCTCATCGTTCTGGAATCGGGGCAGCTGCCTGCAGAGGGGCATCCCGGCGCAGTGGTCACCCTGGGCAGCGGCGCGTTGCGGCAGGTGCACAGCCGTGCCGAGCTGCAGGCCGACTGGGCCCGCGTGCCGGTGCTGGCGGCGCTGATCCCGCGCGAGGCCTTCACGGCGATCTGGCGGCGTCCGCCTGCCTGGGTGTCGGCGGTCTACCTCGACCAGCCGCCCGAGCGCTACATGGAACTCATCCGCAGGGTGTTTCCGAAGTCCTCGCGTGTGGGCGTGTTGCTGGGGCCCGACGGCCAGGCCATGCGCCAGGTGCTGGCGGAAGAGGCCAGTGAGCGCGGTTTGCAGCTGACCCCGGTGACCGTCGGCCATCCCGACATGCTGTACGCCGCGCTGCGCACGGCCCTGGCGGACAGCGACGTGCTGCTCGTGCTACCGGACAGCACCGTGGCCGATGCCGGTGCGCTTCAGCGCGTGCTGATCGCGGCGTACCGGCAGCGCGTACCGGTGGTCGCCTATTCACCTGCCCTGGTTCGTTCCGGGGCAGCCCTTGGTCTGTATGCGAGCCCGGCCCAGGTGGGACGGCAGGTGGCATCGATGTTGAAGCACGCTCCACAAGCCCAGAACTGGCCAGCGTCCCGCCTGGCGGATGGTTTCATGATTGCGGCCAACGAACAGGTGTGCCGATCCTTGGGGCTCGACGTGCCTGAGCCCGTTGCACTGGCCGAACTGATTCGGCGACAGGAGGGTGGGCGGTGAGCTTGAGCCTGGGCGGAATGCGCGCGCGCCTGTGGATTGCCACGGCGCTGCCGGCGCTGCTGGTGATCGTGATGCTGGTGATCGGTTTTGCGTACCGGTATGGTGACCGCATGGCCGATGCCCTGACGGACCGGGGCGTGGCCTCGGCGCGCCAGCTCGGCAGTGCCGCGGAGTTCATGGTGTTCGCCGGCGACCGCGAAGGGCTGGGCCGGCTCGCCGAGGCGGCCATTCGCAACGACGCGCAGCTGCACGCGGTGGCCGTGTACGACGCACATGGCCAGCTTCTGGCCTCGGCCGGCAAGCTGGAGGGCCAGCCTTCGCTGGGTGCGGCGCTGGATGTGCAGCTCGGCGATCGCCTGCGCGTGGAGTTGCCGATCTACCCCACCATCGCGCCCACCGATGACCTCTATACCCCCACGCCGTCGGCCGGCATTGCCTATGGGCAGGGCGCCCGGCTGGTGGGCCATGCCGTGCTCGAGGTGTCGCTCGACAGGCTGGCGCAGCAGCAGCGCGAGCTGTTGCTCTGGTCGCTCGTCACCGCGGCAGGCGGGCTGGTGCTGGCCGGCGGGCTGGCGACCTTGCTCGCATCGCGGGTGACGGCACAGATCACCGCCATCAACGACGTGGTGACGCGGGTCGGTCAGGGGGCACTGGACGAGCGGATCGACGGGGTGCGCAGCGGCGTGCTGGCGTCGCTGGCAGAAGGCATCAACGCGATGATCGGGCGCATCGCGGCCACGCAGGAAGAGTTGCAGTTCCGCGTCGAGCAGGCCACCCGGGAGTTGCGACACCAGAAGGAGGCCGCAGAGCAGGCGGCCCGCACGGACACGTTGACAGGCACCGCGACACGGCTGGCCTTTACCGAAGTGGCCGAAGTCGAGATGCAGCGCGCGCTGCGCTACCGCAACGACCTCTCCCTGCTGATGCTCGACCTGGACCACTTCAAGGGCATCAACGACGAGCACGGGCACGTCACCGGTGACGCGGTGCTGGTGCACTTCGCCCAGGTGGTGCAGCAACAGATCCGCAACATGGACCTGCTGGCGCGGTTGGGCGGCGAGGAGTTCGTGGTGCTGCTGCCCAATGTCAATGCCGAGCAGGCCGCCGTGCTGGCCGAGCGCATTCGCGGTGCCGTGAGTGAGAGCCGCCTGATGGCCAATGGCCGACCGCTGCGCTTCAGCGTCAGCATTGGCGTGGCGCAGTTCGACTGGCGTGAACTGAGCCTGACGCGCTGGATGTCGCGCGCCGATGCCGCGCTGTACCGGGCAAAGGAGCAGGGGCGCAATTGCGTGGTGCGGGAGGGCGGCTCACCTGCCTTGGGTGCTCAGTGAAGCGTTTGAGCGGCTGAAGGCCTCTGCGTCGTATTCAGCTCAGCGCTGCACCATCTTCTGCGCCTGCGCGATGAAGGCCGCCGAGCCCTTGTCGTCTTCCACCAGGCTCTGCACCTTGACGGGCACGGCCACGCCGCGCTGGCAGGCGGGCCGGGCCTTCATCGCGTCCAGCCAGCGCTGCAGGTGCGTCAGGCCCTCGACCGACACCCCGGACCAGCGGTGCGTGCGCACCCAGCACCAGTTGGCAATGTCGGCCACCGACAGGGCATCGCCCGCCAGCCACTCGGTCTGCGCCAGTTGCGCATCGAGCACCTCGAACAGCCGGCGCGACTCGTTCTGATACCGGTCGATGGCGGGTTGGATCTTTTCGGGGAAGTAGCGGAAGAACACGTTCGCCTGGCCCATCATCGGCCCCACACCCCCCATCTGGAACATCAGCCACTGCATGACGCGCGAGCGGCCCTTGACGTCGCTCGGTATCAGCGTGCCGGTCTTCTCCGCCAGGTACACCAGGATGGCGCCGGATTCGAACACCGCAAAGTCGTCGGCTTCCCGGTCCACGATGACCGGGATCCGTCCGTTGGGGTTGAGCTTCAGGAACCACGGCTGCTTCTGTTCGCCCGAGGCCAGGTCGATGGCGTGCACCGTGTAGGGCAGGCCCATCTCTTCGAGGGCCACGGAAACCTTGTGCCCATTGGGCGTGGCGGCGGTGTACAGGTCGATCATGGTCAGGCTTTCAGGCTGGGCCGCTCGGCCAGCGCCGCGCGCCAGCGTGCGAGGTGGGGATGGGCTTCACCCGGCTTGAAGCGGATGATGCGTGCAAAGTCGACCAGCACCACGGCGGTGATGTCGGCCAGCGTGAAGTGGTCGGTCGCAATAAAGTCGCGGCCGGCCAGATGCGTGTTCAGCGTGTCGAAGAAGCGCAGTGCGCGCGCCAGGCCGCGGGCTCCCAGTTCCGGAATCTGCGGCACCGCGGCTTCGCCGGTCAGGGCCCGGTCCTTCATGGCGGGGCTCGTGTTGCGGAAGGCTTCCGCCACCGCCAGCATCCCTTCGAACTCCAGCCGCGCGTTCCAGCTGGCCACCTGCGCCTTCTCGATCGGCGTACGTCCCAGCATCGGTGGCTCAGGGTAGACCGCTTCGGCCCAGGCCCAGATGGCCGCGTTGTCGGGCAGCACGGTGCCGTCGTCCAGCTTCAGGGCAGGCACGGTGCATTGCGGGTTGAGCGCCCTGAACGCCTCGCCCAGCTGCTCACCTCGCACCAGGTCAATCTGCACCGTGTGATGCGGAATGGCTTTCTCTGCCAGCAGGATGCGGGCGCGGCGGGGGCTGGGCGCCGTGGCGCAGTCGTAGAGCGTGATCATGCGGAGCATCGTGCCGGATGCCGCGCACCCGGCCCATGCGGGATACACCCCATGGCTCACCCGTAGGTGATGCCGCTCGTCTTGCCACCGAACACGCGGTAGACGAACACCGTGTAGCCCGCAATCGCCGGCAGGCTGATGGCAGTGCCCACCAGAATGATCTTGAGCGAGGACGGTGCGCTCGCTACCTCCCACACCGTGAGCCGGTCGAGCAGCACATAGGGGTACAGGCTGTAGGCCAGCCCGAACGCCCCGAGCACCAGCACACTGACGGCCAGCACGAGCGGCAGCCACGCGAGCCGGGCCTGCGGCCCACGGATGCGATGGGAGTTCAGCAGCCCGCGCAGCGCCACCAGGGCCATGCCCGCCATCAGGGGCACGGGCAGCAGGGCCAGCAGGTTGGGCAAGGTGAACCAGCGCCCGGCCACCGTGGGGCTGACCAGCGGCGTGGCGATCGACACCAGCGCAAGGGCCAGCACCAGGCCCGGCCAGGCGATCTTGGCCCAGCGCACCGCGCGCTCCTGCAAGGCTCCGTCCGTCTTGAGGATGAGCCAGCAGGCGCCCAGCAGCACGTAGGCCGCCGGCACCGCAATCGCCACCCCGGCGGCGAATGCCAGGGCCATCGGCCCTTCGGCCAGCCCAGTGACGTAGCGGCCCAGCATCCAGCCCTGCGCCAGCGACGCCAGCAGCGAGCCCGCAAAGAAGGCGGCGTTCCACAGCGGCTTCTGCTGGGCGCGCGCCTTGACCCGGAAGTCGAAGGCCACCCCGCGCAGGATCAGACCCAGCAGCATCAGCGCCACCGGGATGTACAGCGCCTGCAGGATCACCCCGTGCGCCTTCGGGAAGGCGATGAGCAGCAGGCCGACGCCGAGCACCAGCCAGGTCTCGTTGGCGTCCCAGAACGGGCCGATGGAGGAGACCATCTC
Organism: uncultured Aquabacterium sp.; assembly: GCF_947366995.1. Classification (GTDB taxonomy): domain Bacteria; phylum Pseudomonadota; class Gammaproteobacteria; order Burkholderiales; family Burkholderiaceae_C; genus Aquabacterium. Next base: position 131,724 of record NZ_CANBCC010000001.1, read on the forward strand.
GTCGCGCTCGGCGTCGTCGTGCGCACGCGGCAGCAGCATCCCGACGCCGAGGTCATAGCCATCGAGCGCCACGTAAGCGAGCATGGACACGCCCATCAGCAGCCAGAACAGCACGGGCAGGAAGGTGTCGAAGTCCATCTCAAGCTCCTTGCTGGGTGAGGCCCTGTTCGGGCGTCATGCCGGGCACGATGGGATCGGGGCCCGCGGCATCCAGCGGCTTGCTGGCCAGGTAGCGCAGCACGGCCACATAAGCGAGCAGCAGCCCGACGTAGAGCACGAGGTAGCCCCCCAGGCTCCAGGCGACGGTGGCGGCCGGCGTCGTCGTCACCAGGTCGGCGGTTTGCAGCACGCCATACACCAGGTACGGCTGGCGGCCGATCTCGGTGACATACCAGCCGGCCACCGTGGCAACCCAGCCCGAGAAGGTCATCAGGGCCAACGCCCGCCACAGCCACCTGGGCCCGGTGACCTCGGTGCGCCAACCGGTGCGACGCAGACGCCACCACGCCAGCCAGCTGACGGCCAGCATCAACATGCCGGTGGCCACCATGATGCGGAAGGCAAAGAACACCGGCTTGACGGGCGGGTGTGCGCCTTCAAAGGCCGAGAGGCCCTGAATCTCGCCGTCCAGTTCGTGCGTGAGGATGAGCGAGCCCAGTCGGGGGATGCCGATGGCCCAGTCATGGCGCTGCTCGGCTTCGTTGGGCCAGGCCATGAGCAGCAGCGGGGCGCCGCGCTCGGTGTGCCAGATGCCTTCCATCGCAGCGATCTTGGCCGGCTGGTGCTTCAGGGTGTTCAGGCCGTGCAGGTCACCCGCCAGGATCTGGATCGGGATGAGGACCGCGGCCAGCGTCACGCCAAGGCGCAGCACCTTGGGCGTGGCGGCGTTGGCCCGGCCGCGCAGCACCTGGCTGGCCGCGAGCCCCGTCAGCAGAAAGGCCACTGTCAGGCCCGACGCCAGCAGCATGTGCGTCAGCCGGTACGGGAAGCTGGGGTTGAAGACGACCGCCAGCCAGTCGACCGCGTGCACCTCGCCGTTGATCAGCGTGTGCCCCTGTGGCGTCTGCATCCACGAGTTCAGGCTGAGGATCCAGAAAGCACTCATCGTCGTGCCGAAGGCCACCAGGAAGTTGGCCACCAGGTGCATGCGCTCGCTGACCCGGCCATGGCCGAACAGCATCACGCCCAGAAAGGTGGCTTCCAGGAAGAAGGCGGTCAGCACCTCGTAGCCCAGCAAGGGCCCGGCAATGTTGCCGGCGCGAGCCATGAAGCCCGGCCAGTTGGTGCCGAACTGGAAGCTCATCGTCACGCCACTGACCACGCCCAGCGCGAAGGTGAGGGCGAACACCTTGGTCCACAGCCGCCAGGCACCCAGCCAGGCGGTGTGGCCGGTGCGCAGCCAGCGCCATCGCATGAAGAGCAACACCCAGCCGAGGGCGATGCTGATGGTGGGAAACAGGATGTGGAAGGTGATGTTGGCCGCGAATTGCAGCCGCGAGAGGAGGAGGGTGTCGAGGGCGTCCATGGCGTCACTCCGGGTCGCGTTGTCCGGCTACCTTGAGGTGGCCGGTGAACTCCAGCAAACGGCCGACCTTCGCGCCGAGCTTCATCAGCTGCGCCAGGGTGCGGGCGTCCATGCGCTGCACGTCGTCGAACCAGGTCATCATCAGTTCGATCAGGTCGTGCATGCCCTGCATCCGCTCCTGGGCGACACGGTCGTCGTCGGTGGTCGGGGCGGCCATCAGGGCCCCGCGGAGCATGGTCAAGGTGGGTTCCACCTCGCGGCGGCGGCGCTCTTCGGCCAGCGTGCGGAAAATCTCCCACGCGTCGGACGGGGCCTCGAAGTACTCGCGTCGGTCGCCGGGCAGGTGCTTGAGGCGCACCAGCCGCCACGACTGCAACTCCTTGAGCCCCATGCTGACGTTGGAGCGGCTGAAGGCCAGCGCTTCCGTCAGGTCGTCGGCGTTGAGCGGCCGGGGAGAGAGGTAGATCAGCGCGTAGATCTGACCGACGGTCCGGTTGATGCCCCAGCGGCTGCCCATCTCTCCGAAATGGGCGACAAAGCTGGCAACGAGGGGGGACATGGTGCTCATGGGGAAGAGGGATGCGAGGGGGTGAGGCGATTGTGTTTCTTGAATTTCAGAAAATCCTGAAAACAGAGAATTAACCTCTGGGGCTAAGGGGGTTAAACGGAAGGCGGTGGGCTGCAGGCCTCCCGTGTTTTTTTGTGAATGGCCTGTCATCCGGCCGGGGGGGTGCCACGTTGTAGAGACACCGTAGCAAGTGGAAGCCCTCGTTCCATGAACCGTCACACCGAGCAACAGCTGCTGAATTTCTGCGCCGCCCAGCATGGCCGCTTCAATGCCCAGGCCTGGGACACGCTGGAAGGCGTCTCGCCGGAACAGAAGGCCTGCGCCATGCTGCTTCTGGCCCACGCCCGCTGGTATGGCCGTCAGCAGGAGATGCAGTCCCTCGTGGGCGAGCCGAGTCGGCCCCAGGCTGCCGGTCGCCTGAGCGAGCTGGCCAGCCGCGCCGGCTTCAATTGTGGGCGCTTCGCCCAGCGCCTGCAGGCCCGTCTCTGGTCCAGTACCGAACCCAAGCGCTGACCGCTTTCTGACTTATCCCCGCTTCCTGTGGATAAGTCTGTTGGGAAGCCTTGGGCAAACGCCCCCCTCCCTGGGAAACCCGGTGGTCTGCCTTGAAATGTGGCAGTTCCGTGAAGTCCGCATTAACAATCGGCAGGGTCGGCAGAGGGGGCACCGCCGCCGGTGGCACACCGTTCGCAGATGCAGGCCAGACCGCGTTTGTCGCGCGGGACGCGGGCCAGTAGCGCGGGGCTGAAAGTCACCGATTTGCACCAGCAGGGGGCGTCCAGCGACCGGGCGCCGGACAAGGCGCAGCCGTTGGGCCCGCCGCACAGGGGGCACACGGCGTCGTTCAGGGCGTCAGCGGTCGGCGGTTTCATCGCAGGCTGTCGGGTGTCAGGGGCTGAGAGCACGCAGTGTCCGCGCCGGTTCTCGGTGCGTCCACCCGCGAAAATACCTGCATCACCCCATCATGCTGTCGACTTCGGCATCCAGCTCGGCGGTGTGCACCACCCGTTCCGCCAGCCAGTCCAGGTTGATGCGGAAATGGCCCACCAGATCGGGGGCCACTGCCGCCAGACACTCGGCGGCGGGCAGGTTCATGTCCGTGGCGTCGGCCAGGACCGCGGCGAGATGAAGGACGCCGCCCAGGGGCTGGAAGGGGCGGGTCTCCCGGGGCCGGCTGGCGGCGGCAAAGCCCTGCAGCAGCGCATCCGGAAACTTCCAGCGACGGGCCAGTTCGGCGGTGACGTCGGCGTGGGTGCATTGCCAGCGCGCCTGCTCGAGCACGAAGCGGTCGCCCGGCCGCGCGACGCTGGCCTCGATCACGGCCACCCCTTCCCGCTCCACCTGCATCATCAGCAGTTGCCCCGTCTGCAGCATCAGGCCGCCCAGGTAGGCCACTTCACCGTCGACCATGGCCGGACGCGCCAGCAGCGCCCCATAGTGCGCGCAGGCCAGCCCCCGCCGCCAGAAGCGGCGCCGGTCGAGCCCGGGCACTGCCGGGAAGCTGCGGGCCATGCAGCTGGCCATGGCGAGGTTGCGCAGCGTCACCATGCCGAGCGTGGCGGTGGCTTCCCGCAGGCTGCTGATGCTGCGCAACGGGCTGTAGCGCGCCGTGTTGGCCACGCGCAGCACCGTGGCGCTCAAGGCGGGGTCTTTCCCGATCACCAGGGCCAGGTCGTTGAGCGACAGGTTGTCGTCATTGAGGCTGCGCATCAGCTCCATGGCGACCCCCGGCATGTTGGGCAGAACAAGCGAGAACGGAAAGAAGCTGCTGACGGGGCTCATGAAGGACAGGCTGGGACGGGTGCGCCACTCTAGGCCGGTGTCGGCGAATGCGCCCGTGCAGAAAGCACGCTTCACCGAGGGTGTCGGGTTTGCAACATCGCCTGGGCGGGGGATTCGCAACACGGTGGGGGGCTGCCTTTGCTGCACACTGCGCGCCATGCAGCACAGCGAGATGGTGACCGTGGGATTGCACTGGGGCACAGGCCTCGGTGCGGCCGCCATCTGGGTGAACGGGCGGCTGGCCTTTGCCTCGGCCGAAGAGCGGCTGACCCGGCGCAAGGGCAGCCGTACCTGCCCCGTGCACGCGCTGACGGCAGGCCTGCGCATGCTGGGCCTGACCGCCGCCGACGTCCGCCGGTTTGTGGTGGCCGGGGCGCCGGCGCTGCAACATGATCCACACTGGCTCGACTGGGCGGCCACCCACAAGGTGGCGGCCCCGCGCGTGGTGAGCGTGCCCTTGATGGCGGCGCAGTGGGCGCAGGCCGTCGGGCTGTCACCGTTCGATGAGGCGGCCGTGTGGTGCAGCGAGGCCCATGCCGTGGCTGGCGGCGGTGAGCAGGGGCGCAGCGGTGTGCAGAGCCGGGATGGCGTGCGGGCGGTGAGGGCGGAGCCCGGGCCCCACGGCATGGGCGCGGCGTATGGTGCGGTGACACGCTGGCTCGGCCTTCGCCCCGATGGCGACGAGTGGCGCGTGATGGGCGCAGCCGCATGGGGCGATCCGGGGCGGTATGCGCAGGCCTGGTCTGTGGCCCTGGCGGACGACCCGGAACGCGGATTGCGGTTCGCCCCCGGCCTGTGGGAGACGGCGCCCGACGGTGGCCTGCAGTGGGCATCCGGGCCGGCCGAGGCGCTGTTCGGCCCACCCCGACACCCCGAGGCGCCCTGGGAGTCCGCTCACTTCGATCTGGCAGCGTCCGTTCAGGCGCTGGCTGAAGGCCATGTGCTGGCGCGGCTGCACGCCCTGCATGAGCGGACCGGTCTGCGCCAGGTGTGCCTGGGCGGCAGCGTGATGCTGAACTCGCTGGCGAATGGACGGGCCGCGCTCGAAGGGCCTTTTGATGCCGTCTACGTGCCGTTTGCGCCGGATGCCAGTGGCTGCGCCATTGGCGCCGCCTTGTTGGGGGCGCAGCAGTTGGGCTGGACCGCGCCGCTGGCTGACCGGGGCCAGGCCGGCGTCAGTTCCTGCCTGGGGCGATCGTTCGACGAGGCCGACGTGATGGCCGCGCTCCAGGCTGCGCGCCTGCCCTGGCGCCGCCTGGAGGACGGTGAGCGGGAGGCCGAGGCGGTGGCCCGTCTGCAGCAGGGGCAGGTGCTCGGCTGGTTTCAGGACCGGGCCGAGTTCGGCCCTCGGGCGCTGGGGGCCCGCTCCATCGTGGCCGACCCGCGCCACGCCGGCATGCAGGACCGCATCAACCGGGCGGTGAAGTTCCGGGAGGCGTTCCGACCGTTCGCCCCGGCGGTGCTGGCCGCGGCCCAGCCAGACTGGTTCGAGGGCACGCGGCAGCCTGCCTCGCCCTACATGGACAAGGTGCTGCCCTTCCGGGCTGCCCGCCGGGCCGAGGTGCCGGCCGTGGTGCACCGCGACGGCACCGGGCGCCTGCAGACGGTGGATGCGCACGCGCCAGCCCGGTGGCGGGGGCTGATCGAGGCCTTTGCCCGGGCCACCGGCGTGCCGATGTTGCTGGACACCTCCTTCAATGTCGATGGCGAGCCGGTGGTGGACAGCCCGCAGGACGCCGTGCGGACCTTCCAGGCCGCCGGGCTGGATGCGTTGTTCATCGGCGACCTGGTGGCGGCCCGCCCGCCGTGCGCTTGATCGGCGGCAAATGCGGGTCATACGTGACATTCGTTGCATCGCCGGGGCGTGGACGTGTCGCGGTTGACATGCGCGTTTCGCGCGGTGCGACTACCATCTGTCCGCAATCCGTGAACCAGGCTGCTCCCTCCATGCCCCTCCTTCCTGTCTCGCCGTGGCGGCGACTCGGCGCGCTGGCGCTTTCTACCTTGTTGGCGACACCGCTTGTGTCGCAGGGGGCGCTGGCCGCGTCTGACCTTCCCGGCACCGCCCGCGTCATCGTCAAGCTGCGTGCCGACAGCGACCTCGCCACCGTGAGCCAGCGGCAGGCCGCGCAAGGGCTGGCCGCCGACGAACCGAGGCCGATGCGTCGACTGGGGCAGCGCGCCGGACTGGCCCTGACCGACGGGCGGCAGGTGGCGCCCCGCATGCACGTGGCCATGGCCAACGGGATGACCGCCCGTGATCTGGCCGCCCGCCTGGCAGCTCGCAGCGACGTGGAGTACGCCGTGGTGGACGGCTGGCGCCGGCCCGGTAGCGTGGCGGAGCCAACCGACCCGCTGTTTGCCGCGAGCGCGACCGCTGCGCTGCCTGCGGGACAGTGGTACTTGCGAGCGCCCACCCCCACCCTCAAGGCCGCGATCAACGCGCAGGCAGCCTGGTCGACGCTGGGGACCCGCGCTGGCCTGAATGCGGTCGGCAGCAATTCGGTGGTCGTGGCGGTGCTGGACACCGGCGTGCGCTTCGATCACCCGGATCTGAGCAGCAAGCTGATTTCACCGGGCTACAGCATGGTGGCCGAGGGGACGCGGGCCGGTTACCCCGGCGGCGGGCGTGTGGCCGACGCGTCCGACCTGGGCGACTGGCTCACGCAAGCCGAGATCAATGCCAACCCTTCGCTGTATGACGATTGCGAGGTGCGGCCCAGCAGTTCATGGCACGGCACGCAGGTCAGTGGCGTGCTGGGCGCCAGCAGCGACAACGGCGTCGGCATGGCGTCGGTGGCCTGGGAGCCGCGCCTGCTGCCGGTGCGCGTGCTGGCGAAGTGCGGGGGGTACGACTCGGACATCATTGCCGGCATGCGCTGGGCTGCAGGGCTGTCGGTCAATGGCGTGAGCGCCCTGAGCAGCACCTCGACCGCCCGGGTGATCAACCTGAGCCTGGGTGGCACGGGCGCCTGTTCGGCGGCTTACCGCGACGTGGTGGCCGAGCTGACCGCGCGAAACGTGGTGGTGGTGGCCTCGGCAGGCAACTCGAACGGCGCGGCCGTGACGGTGCCCGCCAACTGCCCCGGGGTGATCGCCGTGGGCGGCCTGCGGCACGTGGGCACCAAGGTGGGATATTCGGCGCTGGGCCCGGAGGTGACGCTGGGCGCACCCAGCGGCAACTGCGTGAACTCGTCGTCCGACTCGAATTGCGAATACCCGATCCTCACCACGCTGAACAGCGGCACCACCACGCCGGTGACCGGCAGCAGTGGGGCGATCTACAGCAGCAGCACCAGGCCCACCTACGGCACCAGCTTCGCGGCCCCGCAGGTCAGCGGCGCCGTGGCACTGTTGCTGAGCGCGCGGCCCGAGCTGACGCCGGCTGCGGTCGCTCAGATCCTGCGCAACACCGCCCGGGCGTTTCCGAGCGCCGGGGGCAGTTCGGGTACGCCGCAGTGCACGGCACCGGTGGCGGGCACGAAACAGCTCGAGTGCCATTGCACGGAGACCACGTGCGGCGCCGGCATGCTGGACGTGGGCCAGGCTGTGGCCGCGGTCGACCAGCCGGTCGCCGTGGTGTCCACCGGTGGCGCCACGCTGTACCCCGGCCGGGCCATCACGCTCAGCGGTGCGGGCTCGATGGGCAGCACCGCCACGGCGCAGATCACGAGCCACAGCTGGAGCCTGCGTGACGGGGGCGGGATCGTCACCGCCTTGTCCGGTGACACCAGCACCGTTTCCGTGACGGCCACTCCCTCGGCGGCTGGCACCTTCAAGGTGCGCTTGACCGTGACCGATGACCAGGGGCGCACCGGCACCTCGGACCACCTCGTGCACGTGGCGAGCGCCGTCGTGGCGCAAAGCAGCAGCACGGAGGCTGGCGGCAGCTCGGGCGGTGGGGGAGGGGGCGGCCGCATCGACGTGGCGGCCCTGCTGGCCCTGATGCTGGTGTGCGCGGTGGCCGCCAACCGGCGCCCCGCGCGGGCGCTCAGGGCACCAGCACGTAGTCGCTGAAGGCCACGCGCTGCACGCGCGCGTCGATGTGCTGGCGCGCAAGGTGGTCGTTCACGCTGCGGCGGATCTCACGAGACATCTCGCGCATGCCGTCCGGCCCGATCACGTCTTCGGCACTCAGTTCGGCCCCCAACTGGGTCACCATGGACTTGAAGGCTGGCGTCAGCGGGGCCAGCACCGCCTGGGCGTCCTTGTCGCTGACCTGAAGGCTGACCTCGACGCGCACGAAGCTGCCATCCGACAGTTGGGGGGTCATGCGCCCCAGGTCCACCCAGGCCGGGCGCGGGCGTGCCGGGTCTTCGGAGGGCTTCTGGGTGTAGAACCACACGCCCACGCCAAGCCCCAGCGTGGCCAGCCCGATGCCAAGGCCCACGAGCCAGTCCTGGCGGTCGCGGCGGGGCGGGGTGGTGGCAGGGCGGGCGGTCGGCATGCGTCGGGTCCTCGGGGCCAAGTGGTCGGAAACGCAAAGCTTAGGGCGTCGGCCGCCGCTTGTGGGCAGCACACCGGGCCCGCGTGCGACATCTGCACGCTCGTGCGCGGCAGCGTGGCATTCACGAAACTTTTCTGTGTGAGGCACGGCCGGGTCATGTGGCGGTGCGACCATGCACGCTTTGACACAATGCGGGCGCAGCCCGGCCCCTTGCCGGGCACCGGATCACAAACTACGCAATGACAGCGACAACGGCGAGCGGGCAGCGGGCCCGGATGGACCGAGGTGGACAGCAGGGGCGCATGCGCTGGGTGGGCCTGCTGGCGCTGGCTGCCCTGTTGGCAGCCCTGGGCTGGTGGTGGACGCAGCGGGGGGCAGACCCGAAGGCTGACACCGCTGCCGTTGCGCGCGGGCCCGCGGGCAAGACCCCACCCGGAGAGCGCCGACGCGGGGGCCGGGGTGGCAATGACAAGCCCGTGCCTGTGCGAACCGGCGAGGTCGTGCGCCAGGACATGGATGTGGTGCTCGATGCGCTGGGCACCGTGACGTCCACCGCGACGGCGACCGTGCGGGTGCGGGTGGACGGGCTGCTGCAATCGGTTCACTTCACAGAAGGCCAGCAGGTGAAGGCGGGCGATGTGCTCGCCCGCATCGACCCCGCCCCGTTCGAGGTGGCGCTGGCCCAGGCCCAAGGGCAGCTTCAGCGAGACTGGGCCCTGCTGGACAACGCCCGTCTGGCTGCGCGCCGCCTGGCCGAGTTGGTGCGGCAGGACGCTGCATCGCAGCAGGAGCTGGAGGCGCAACAGGCGCAGGTCGCGCAGTTCGAGGGCACGCTCAAGGTGGACCAGGCGGCGGTGGACGACGCCCGGCTGAAGCTGGGCTACACCCGCGTCACGGCACCCGTCTCGGGCCGCATCGGCCTGCGTCAGGTCGACCCGGGCAACATGGTGCGCAGCACCGACACCAACGGCCTGGCGGTGATCAACCAGGTCCAGCCGATCAGCGTGGTGTTTGCGCTGCCCCAGGACCAGATCGGGGCGCTGAACGGCCGCCCGGATGGCCTCGAGGTGCAGGCGTTCGACCGCTCGGGCGGCCGCCGGCTGGCCGTGGGACGGCTGATCGCGGTGGACAACCAGATCGACGCGACCACGGGCACCGTCAAGCTCAAGGCCCGGTTTGCCAACGCCGACGGGGTGCTGTTTCCCAACCAGTTCGTGAACACGCGGCTGCGCGTGAACCGGCTGATCGGCGTGCCGAGCATTCCCGAGGCGGCCTTGTTGCGCGGGGCCAAGGGCACGCACGTGTATGTGGTGGAGGGCGGCAAGGCCCGCATGCAACTGGTGCAGATCGGCCCACGTGACCAGGGGCGTGTGGCGGTGACGGAAGGCCTGAGTGGCGGCGAGCAGGTGGTGGTGGACGGCAGCGAGCGGCTGGAAGACGGCAGCGCGGTGGACGTGGTCCCGGCCGGGGCTGCTGCCGCCTCTGCGGCGTCCACCGCCTCCGCGCCCGGCAACGCGCGCCGCGGTCGGCCCGCGCACTGACGCCGTCACGCTGACTGGATGCCTGCATGAACCCGTCGCGCCTTTTCATCGAGCGGCCGGTGGCCACCACGCTGCTGATGCTGGCCGTGCTGCTAGTGGGCCTGCTGGGGTGGCGGCAGCTGCCCGTGGCCGCGCTGCCGCAGGTCGATTACCCGACCATCCAGGTCGTCACGCTGTACCCCGGCGCCAGCCCCGATGTGATGGCTTCGGCCGTGACCGCGCCGCTGGAGCGCCAGCTGGGGCAGATGCCCGGGCTGGCCCGCATGGCGAGCACGAGTTCGGGCGGGGCTTCGGTCATCACCCTGCGTTTCAACCTCGGGCTGCCGTTGGACGTGGCCGAGCAGGCGGTGCAGGCGGCGCTCAACGGGGCGGCCACCCTGCTGCCGACCGACCTGCCGATGCCACCGATCTACAACAAGGTCAACCCGGCCGACGCGCCGGTGATGACCCTGGGCGTGACCTCCAGCAGCCTGCCGCTCACCCGCGTGCAGGACCTGGTCGACACGCGGGTGGCCCAGAAGATCTCGCAGCTGCCGGGCGTGGGGATGGTCGCGCTCTCGGGCGGGCAGCGGCCGGCCGTGCGCATCCAGGCCAACCCGGCGGCGCTCGCTGCGCTGGGCCTGACCCTGGACGACGTGCGCACCGCCATCGGCAACGCCAACGTCAACCAGGCCAAGGGCAGTTTCGATGGCCCGTCGCAAGCGGCCACGATCGACGCCAACGACCAGCTGCGCTCGGCGGCCGAATACCGCGACCTCGTCATCGCCTGGAAGAACGGCGCGCCGATCCGGCTGCGTGACGTGGCACAGACGGTGGACGCCGCCGAGAACACGCGCCTGGCGGCCTGGGCCAACGACCGGGCCGCGGTGGTGCTCAGCATCCAGCGGCAACCGGGTGCCAATGTCATCGAGACGGTCGACCGCATCCATGCCTTGTTGCCCGAGTTGCGCGCGGCGCTGCCGTCCACGGTGCAGCTCACGGAGCTGAGTGACCGCACGACAACCATCCGCGCCTCGGTGTCGGCCACGCAGTTCGAGCTGGCGGTGGCGGTGGGGCTGGTGGTGCTGGTCATCCTGCTGTTTTTGCGCAATGGCCGCGCCACGCTGATTCCGGCCGTGACGGTGCCGCTCTCGCTGGTGGGCACGCTGGCCGTGATGGCCCTGCTCGGCTTCTCGATCAACAACCTGACCCTGATGGCGCTCACGGTGGCGGCCGGTTTCGTGGTCGACGACGCCATCGTGGTGGTCGAGAACATCGCGCGCTATGTGGAGGAGGGCGAGTCGCTGATGCAGGCCGCGCTCAAGGGCAGCGAGCAGATTGCCTTCACCATCGTGTCGCTGACCCTGTCGCTGATCGCCGTGCTGATCCCGCTGCTGTTCATGGGCGATGTGGTCGGGCGCCTGTTCCGCGAGTTCGCCGTGACGCTGGCGGTGGCCATCCTGATCTCGGGTGGGGTGTCGCTCACGCTGACGCCGATGATGAGCGCGCGGCTGCTTCAGCCCCACCATGCGCAGCGCGAGAACGCCTTCTTCCAGTTCTGCGGGCGCGTGCTGGACCGGCTGGTGGCGCAGTACGACGCCGCCCTGAAGGTCGTGCTGGCGCACCAGGGCACGACCCTGCTGGTGGCGGTCGGCACCGTGGCGCTCACGGTGGGTCTGTACCTGCTGGTGCCCAAGGGCTTCTTCCCTGCGCAGGACACCGGGGCGTTGCAGGGCATCACGCTGGCCGGGCAGTCCACCTCGTTTGCGGCGATGGCCGACCGGCAGCAGGCCCTGGCCCGGGCGCTGCTGGCTGATCCGGCCGTGCACGGTCTGAGCTCGCACATCGGCGTCGATGGGCAGAACCCCACGCTCAACAGCGGTCGGCTGCACATCACGCTGACGCCGCATGCCGAGCGCCGCGAGCCAGCCGAGGCGGTGATGCAGCGGCTGGCCGAGCGCGCGCGCAGCGTGCCCGGCATCGACCTGTTCCTGCAACCGGTGCAGGAGCTGGGCATCGAAGACACGCTGAGCCGCGGGCAGTTCCGGCTGGTGGTGCAGAGCGCCCGACCGGAAGAACTGTCGCGCTGGGTGCCGACGCTGGTCGACCGGCTGCGGACCCTGCCCGAGCTGCAGGACGTGAGCAGCGACCTTCAGGAGGAAGGGCTGCAGGCCTTTGTCGAGATCGACCGCGAAGCGGCCGGTCGGCTGGGCGTGACCGTGGCCGCCATCGACAACGTGCTCTACAGCGCCTTCGGGCAGCGGATGATTTCCACCATCTTCACGCAGGCTGCGCAGTACCGCGTGATCCTCGAGGCGGCGCCGTCCTTCCAGGTCGGGCCGCAGGCGCTGGATGACCTCTATGTGCCCGCCAGCGCGCAGGGCGGGGCGCCGGTGCGCCTGTCCAGCGTGGCGCGGGTGGTGGAGCGGCCGGCCACGCTGGCCATTCACCATGTGGGGCCGTTCCCGGCGGCCACGCTGTCCTTCAACCTGTCGCCCGGTGTGGCGCTGGGCGAGGCGGTGGCGGCGGTCGAGGCGGCCCAGGCAGAACTGGGCCTGCCCCCGTCGGTGCAGACGCGTTTCGACGGCGCGGCGCTGGCGTTCCGGGATTCGCTGTCCAGCACGCTGTGGCTGGTGCTGGCGGCCATCGTCACGATGTACATCGTGCTTGGCGTGCTCTACGAGAGCTTCATCCACCCGGTCACCATCCTGTCCACGCTGCCGTCGGCGGCGGTGGGCGCCTTGCTGGCGCTGCTGCTCAGCGGGCGGGACTTGAGTCTGATCGCCGTCATCGGCATCGTGCTGCTGATCGGCATCGTCAAGAAGAACGCGATCATGATGATCGACTTCGCGCTGGACGCCGAGCGCACGCGCGGCCTCACCCCGCGTGACGCGATCTACGAGGCCTGCCTGCTGCGCTTCCGGCCCATTCTGATGACGACCATGGCGGCGCTGCTGGGCGCCTTGCCGATGATGCTGGGCACCGGCGTGGGCGCCGAGCTGCGCCAGCCGCTGGGCATCACGCTGGTGGGCGGGTTGATCGTCAGCCAGGTGCTGACGCTGTTCACCACGCCGGTGATCTATCTGGGTTTCGTGCGCGTGCAGGGCGCCTGGCAACGCCGCTGGAGGGCCTCGGCATGAAGGTGCTGCCGACGGCCTCGACGGCGTCGCTGTCGGCGCTGTTCATCGGCCGGCCGGTGGCCACCGTGCTGCTGACGCTGGCCATTGCGCTGGCGGGGCTGCTGGGCTGGCGCATGTTGCCGGTGGCTGCCATGCCGCAGGTCGATTCGCCCACCATCGTCGTGTCGGCCAGCCTGCCGGGTGCCAACCCCGAAACCATGGCCAGCAGCGTGGCCACACCGTTGGAGCGCAGCCTGGGCCGCATCGCGGGGCTGACCGAGATGACCTCGACGTCAAACACCGGCAGCACCCGCATCACGCTGCAGTTCGACCTCGACCGCGACATCGACAGCGCCGCACGCGAGGTGCAGGCCGCCATCAACGCAGCGCGCAGCCTGCTGCCCACGGGGCTGCCGGGCAACCCCACCTACCGCAAGGTGAACCCAGGTGACGCGCCGATCATGATCGTGGCCATGACCTCGCCGCGACACAGCCGCGCGCAGATGTTCGATGCCGCCTCGACCATCCTCGCGCAGCGCCTCTCGCAGGTGAAGGGGGTGGGGCAGGTCGACGTGGGGGGGGCGTCGCTGCCCGCCGTGCGCGTCACGGTCAACCCGCAGGTGCTGGCGGCCATGGGGCTGGGTGTGGAAGACGTGCGCACGGCGCTGACCGCGGCCAACGCGCGCCGGCCGCAGGGCATGGTGGAGGACGGCCCGCGCAGCTGGCAGTTGGGCGCATCGGACCAGGCGCCGGATGCGGCCACGCTGGCGCCCACGGTGGTGCGCTGGCGCCAGGGCTCGGCGGTGCGCCTGAGCGACGTGGCCGAGGTGCGCGACAGCGTGCAGGACGTGCGCAGCGCAGGCTATGCCAATGGCGAGCCGGCCGTGGTGCTCACGATCCGCCGGCAGCCCGGTGCCAACGTCATTGAGACGGTCGACGAGATCCGCCGCCTGCTGCCCATGATGGAAGCGTCCGTGCCTTCGGACATGCGGCTGCAGGTCGTCATGGACGCCACCCGGTCGATCCGCGCGAGCCTGGAGGAGGTGCAGCGCTCGCTGGCGATCTCGGTGGCGCTGGTCATCATGGTGGTGCTGCTGTTCCTGCGCCATCGGGCGGCCACGCTGGTGCCGGCGGTGGCCGTGCCGGTCTCGCTTCTGGGCGCCCTGGCCGTGATGGCGCTGGCCGGGCTCAGCCTCAACAACCTGTCGCTGATGGCGCTGACGGTCGCCACCGGCTTCGTGGTGGACGATGCCGTGGTGGTGCTCGAGAACATCGCCCGCCACGTGGAGCGGGGGCTGCAGCCGATGGCCGCGGCGCTGCTCGGCGCCCGCGAGGTGGGCTTCACCGTGGTGTCGATGAGCCTGTCGCTGCTGGCGGTGTTCATCCCCATCCTGTTCATGGGCGGGCTGGTGGGGCGGTTGTTCCAGGAATTCGCGATGACGCTGGGCGTGGCGGTGGCGGTCTCGCTGGTGGTGTCGCTGACGACCACGCCCATGATGGCCGCGCGCCTGCTCAAGGCACCGGCCGCTGACCAACCCGCTGCACCCGAGCCCGGTTCAGCCGACGATGGGCTGGGCCGCCGCGCCTACGGCCGTTCGCTGGGCTGGGTGCTGCGCCACCCGGCGCTGGTGGGCGTGGTGCTGGCCGGCACGGTCGGGCTCACGGTGTGGCTCTACCTCACCATCCCGAAGGGCTTTCTGCCGCGGCAGGACAACGGTCGCCTGATGGGCGGGCTGGTGGCCGATCAGACCGTGTCCTTCGAGGCCCTGCAGGCCAAGCTGCAGCAGGCGATGCGCATTGTGCAGGCGGATCCGGCGGTGTCGCATGTGGTGGGCTTCACCAGCAGCGGCCAGCGCAACAGTGCCAACGTGTTTGTCGACCTGCGGCCCTTGCGCGAGCGCGATGCCGACGCCGAAGCCATCATGACCCGCCTGCGCGCCGAGCTGGCCCGGGTGCCGGGCGCACGGTTGTATCTGTGGGCCCCGCAGGATGTGCGCGTGGGGGGGCGCAGTGCCAACGCGTCGTACCAGTACACGCTGCAGTCGACCGATCTGGCGCTGTTACGGCAGTGGGAGCCGGTGGTGCGCAAGACCCTGTCGCAGCTGCCCGAACTGGTGGACGTCAACACCGACGTGGCCGATGGCAGTCCGCAGGTGTCGCTGGTGGTCGACCGCGAGGCGGCGGCCCGCCTGGGCGTGAACATCCGGCACATCGACAACACGCTCTACAGCCTGTTCGGCCAGCGCCAGGTGGCCACCATCTACCAGCCGCTCAACCAGTACAAGGTGGTGCTCGAGGCGCCGCCGTCGTTCACCAGCGGGCCGGCGTCGCTGTCGCAGGTCTACCTCTCATCGGCCGGCGGCGCACAGGTGCCCTTGTCGGCGTTTGCACGCTGGGTGCCCACCACCGCGGCCATGTCGGTCAACCGACAGAGCAGCTTCGCGGCCAGCACGGTCGCCTTCAACCTGCCCGAAGGGGTGGCGTTGTCGACCGCACAGCAGGCGGCCGAAGCGGCGCTGGCCCGGCTCAACCTGCAGACCGAGCTGCACGGCGGCTTTCAGGGCACCGCGCGGGCGCAGCAGGCCGCCACCGACAGCCAGCCGCTGCTGATCCTGGCGGCCATCATCGCGATCTACATCGTGCTGGGCGTGCTGTATGAAAGCCTGCTGCACCCGCTGACCATCCTCTCGACGTTGCCGTCGGCCAGCGTCGGCGCGCTGCTGGCGCTGATGGCCACGAAGACCGAGTTCAGCCTGGTGGCCTTCATCGGCGTGGTGCTGCTGGTGGGCATCGTGATGAAGAACGCCATCATGATGATCGACGTGGCCCTGGCCGTGCAGCGTCAGGAGGGGCTGGACGCCCGCGCGGCCATCCACAAGGCGGCCGTGCAGCGTCTGCGCCCCATCCTGATGACCAGTGCGGCCGCCATGCTGGGCGCGCTGCCGCTGGTGCTGGGCGGCGGCGAGGGGGCCGAGTTGCGTCGCCCGCTCGGCATTGCCATCGTGGGCGGGCTGTTGCTGAGCCAGCTGCTGACGCTCTACACGACGCCGGTGGTGTTCCTCGGCCTGGAGCGCTTGAAGGCCCGGCTCAGTCGATGAGCCAGCTGGGCGTGTCGTCCACGCGGGACATCAGGTCGATCTGCTGACGCAAGGCGTCGGCCTGCTGTTGCCAGTAGACGCCCGAATCGAACCACGGGAAGGCCGCGGGGAAGGCCGGGTCGTGCCAGCGACGCGCAATCCAGGCGCTGTGGTGAATCAGGCGCAGCGTGCGCAGGGGCTCGATGAGCTTGAGCTCCCGCCAGTCGAATTCGCAGACGCTCTCGTATCCATCCAGCAGGGCGTCGAGTTGCCGGGTGCGCTCGTTGGCCTCGCCACTGAGCAGCATCCAGAAGTCCTGGACCGCCGGGCCCATGCAGGCATCGTCCAGATCCACGAAATGCGGGCCCTCCGGCGTCCAGAGGATGTTGCCGGGGTGACAGTCGCCATGCAGGCGACGCAGCCGCAGCCCGTCCACGCGGGCAAAGGCCTCGTCGGCCAGGTCCAGGGCCTGGTCGGCTGCGGCGAGCCATTGCGGGCGCTGATCGGGCGGCAGCAGCGGGCAGTGGGCCAGGCTGTCGCGGGCGGCCCGGCCGGTTTCGGCCACACCCATGGTCAGGCGGTGGGCAAAGGGGCGGCGGGCGCCCACGGTGTGCATGCGGGCGAGGAAACGGCCCAGCCAGCGCAGCACCTCGGGGTCTTCGAGTTCGGGCGAGCGACCACCGCGACGCGGCGAGAGCGCCAGCCTGTGGGCACCCAGCACGCCCAGCGTGGGCGGCGTGCCCATCAGGCGCACGGTGCCGGGCGGGCCGGCGGCCGCGTCGGCGGGCACCCGGTCGGGCACAAGGGCCAGCGGCAGCGGCGGCACGGCTGGCACCTCGGCGTCGAGCAGTTCCTGGGCGAAGGCGTGTTCTTCCAGGATCTGATCGTCCGTCCAGCGGCCGGCGCGGTAGAACTTGGCCACGGCCATGCCGCCGTCGTCCAGGCCGACCTGGAACACCCGGTTCTCGTAGGAGTTGAGCTGCAGCAGTCGCCCGTCCACCCGGTGCCCGAAGGCCTCGATCGCGTCGAGCACGAGATCGGGCGTCAGGTCGGCGTAGGGCGTGTCGCCGGAGGCGGGCAGGGCGTCATGGTCGGGCATGGGCCGATTAGGCCACACCCGGCATGAACGCCCCTGGGCTCAGTCCAACTCGGATGCGACCGACAGGGCCTTGAGCACGGCGGTGTTGATGTCGCCTGCGCCCATCAGCATGTTGTCGGCCGCCTCGCGGATGTCGAACAGCGTGTTGCCTTCCAGCGCGCGCACCAGCCTGAAGTAGGGCTCGTAGGGGCCCGTGCCTTCGGCGAGCGCCTGGTAGACGCGCTCCGGCACCGGGATCGTCTTGAGCAGCTGCGCGAAGGGCTGCATGAACATGCGGTCGAGCAGCGAGAACACGCCGCAGATGAACAGCTCGCTGCGCGTCTCGTCGTCGGCGTGGGCCGCGCGGGCCAGCTCTTCCATCAGCAGGCCACGGCGCACGGCGGCGAACATCACCGGGCGCATGTTCGGATCCTTGCTGGCGGTGGCCAGCAGCAGGGCCAGCCAGCGCTTCAGACGCTGGTAGCCCAGGATCATGATCGCGTGGCGGAACGAGCCGATCTCGACCGACAGGCCAAAGGCCGGCGAGTTGATGTAGCGCATCAGCTTGTAGGCCAGGGGTGGATCGCGCTTGATGGTGTTCTCGAGGTCTTCGATGTCGGCCTGACGCTGCACCTGGTCGATCAGCTGGACGATGACCTGCAGCGCCGGCTGGTCGGCCGGCTTGCCGCTGTCCTGGATGGCGTCGTCGATGGGCCAGCCGAGCACGGCCACGGCGCCGCGACGGAAGCTGACTTCCATGTCGCCCACCGTCTCGATGCCGGACTGCACGTGCGTGATGTGGCGCACCAGGCCTTCGGGGTTGAAGCCCACGCCACCGGTGGCCTGATCGACCCGACGGTCTTCGTGAAAGTCGACGATGGCGTGCTTGAAGCAGGGCAACACGTCGCGCGGCAGTTCCTGCAGCGGGCGGCCCTTGAGCAGCAGCGTGCTGCCGTGGGCGTGCAGCGTGCAGATGGCGTCGACGTTGGCCGGATCGGCTGCCATGAAGGCCGGGATCTCGATCAGCATCTGCTTGCCCGGGCGGGTCTGCAACAGGTCGTGCAGCAGCGTTTCGCTCACGACGTTGAGCCAGACGGCCGGGCCGTCGGCGGGCCAGACCGTGGCCAGCGCGTCCATCAGGGCCGAGGGATCAAGGCGCTGGCCGGGTGTCAGCGGGAAAACGGACAGCCGCGTGGCGATCACGTTGCGCTGTCGGTCGATGACCGGGCTGTAGGCGAGCGCGGTCTGCGAAAGGATGGGGTGGTCCATGGATCGAAGGGGAGGGCGACAGGGTCAACCGATGTATTGGAACAGCGAAAGCTTTTGCACCGCGGCGTAGGTCTGCAGGGCGGCCCCGTAGCCCGTCTGCTGCTCCTGGAAGCGGGATATTGCTTCTACCATGTCCAGATCCTCGGCGTTCGACTTTTCCGACTGGGCGGCCAGTTTCAGGGCGCCAATGCGACTTTCGATGCCATCCATCCGGTTCAGGGCCTCGCCCACTTCGGCGCGGGCCGACTGCATGTTGCCCAGCACCTTGTCGAGGTCCTTGAGCCCGGTGTTCACGGTCGTCTTGAGGTCGGCGGCGGTGGGGTTGGTCTGACGCAGGCCGTCGATCGCGTCGGTCAGGGCGTCGAACACGTTCACGTCGACCAGGGCGCCGGTCTCGTCGCGGCCCTGCATCCAGGTGCGCTGGCCATCGATGGTCAGGCTCACCTGCTCGCTGGAGCTGGCCTGGATGCTGCCCCGCTGGCCGTTGAACTGCACGGTGTTGGGGGTGGTGTTGGACACCTCGGTGAACGGCGTTGTCGAGAGGCCCTGGCCCCCGAACACATAACCGCCACTGCCGTCCGGCCGGTTCGCAATGGACAGCATCTGCTTGCGGATCTCTACCAGCTTCTTGGCCAGCGCCTCTCGTTCACCATTGGAGTAAGAGCCGTTGCCGGCCGCGACCATGGTTTCCCGTGCCGTCTGCAGCAGGTCGACCGCATCGCCCAGCGCGGACTCGGCAATGCCCATGGCGTTGCGGCTGGCGTCCAGGGCGCGCTTGTCAGTGTCATTGCGCGCAATGGACGACAGTGCGCGTTCGGCCCGGGCGGCGGCCGTTGGGTCGTCGCTGGCGACGTTCACCCGCTTGCCGGAGGTCAGCTGCGTCTGCGAGCGGTTGAGCTCCTGCTGGCGGTCCTGCAGGTTGGTGATGGCCTGGTTGTAGGCGTAGGCGGTGGTCACGCGCATGATGAACTTCCTTGCGATTACTGCGCCACGTTCAGCAGTGTGTCAAAGACCTTCTGAGCCACCTGCAGCACCTTGGCGGCCGCCTGGTAGCTTTGCTGGAACTGAATCAGGCGCGCAGCCTCTTCATCCAGGTTCACGCCCCGCGTGGCCTCCAGTGTCTCGGTCGCCCGGGTTTCCAGCGTGCCGCTGATGCTGGCGGCCGTCTTGCCACTCTGCACCTTCACGCCCAGGTTGCCGATCATCTGCGAGTAGGCATCGGTCACGGTGGTGCTGGAGCCGTTGCTGGTCAGCGAGACGATGGGGCGGTCACGCAGGCCCAGCATCGCGCGTGCGTTGCCGTTGTTGCCTGACGGATCGACGGGGGGCTGCAGCGTGATTTTGTCGCCCACATTCGGCACGCCGGCAATGCGCATCGAGAACAGTGGATTACCCGACCCATCGTTGAAGACCAGGTCCTGACCCGGCACCCAGTTGGCCGCGATCACGTTGCCGCTCCCGTCCACCACGTCGAACCCCGGGCCCGTTCCGGGGGATTGGAACGTCAGTCCGAGTTGGGGCGTTGTCGACGGGGCGACCGGCGGCAGCAGCGGCAAGGGCCGACCTGCCGGCGCGATCATGGTCAGGGACTCCACCGACATCGTGCCCTGGTTGGCGTCGGCGGTGAAGGCGATCAGCGGCGAGGCGGCAGCCACATCCTGCGGGTTCTGCAGGTTGACGGCCAGAGTCGTGGCCTTGCCAGTGCCGATGAACATGTCGCTGCCGGCAATGGTGTTGCCGAGCGCGTCCTTCTTGCCCAGGATGCCGAGTTGCTGCTGCGTGTTGACCGCATTGGTGAAGCTCGACACGAAGTCGTTCAGGTCGCCGCGTGTGCCGGCCAGGTCCTTGTTCTGGAAGTCCAGCAGGCCACGGAGCGCGCCACCCGTCACCTGCGTGTCGTCCAGCATTCGCACCGAGTTCGCGGTGACGATGCCGATGCTGCCCACCGTGACGCCTTGTGCGTTGCTCGACTGCAGCAGCGACAGGCTCTCGGCCTTGTTGCTGAGCACCAGCAGCTGTCCGCCGCCGAGGAAGACGCTCAGGCTGCCGTCGTCGGCCTCCACGGTATTGACCTGCACCAGCTTGTTGAGCCGGCTGATCACCTCGTCGCGGCGGTCCATCAGGTCGTTGGGCGGCTGGCCGGTGCCGCGCGCGCTGGCGATGTCCTGGTTCAGGCGGGCAACCTGCTGTGCATACTCGTTGATCTGCGCGATGTCGGTGCCCATGTCCGAGAGCGTGCCGGCCTGCAGCTGTTCGATCTGGCTGGCAGACGAGCGAACCCGGCTGGCGAACTCCTCCGCACGCGACAGCACCACCTGGCGTGCCGACATGTCCTGCGGCTGGTTGGCCACGTCGACAAAGGCGTTCATCAGCTGCGTGGCGGCGTAGCCCAGGCCGGTCTGGCCTGTTGGCAGGGTGCCTTCCAGCTGTTCCAGCTTGTCGAGTCGCGTCTTGTCCGCGGCGGCGGCCCCGGCGGCCTCGTTGGCCGACTTGACCAGGAAATCACTGGTCGACCGTGTGACGGTCGTGACCTTGACCCCGCGGCCGAAGAAGCCCGCCCCGGTGTACATGCCGCCGTCGGTCGACAGCTCCACCTGCTGGCGCGAGAAGCCGGGCGTGTTGACGTTGCTGATGTTGTGCGCGGTCGTGTCCAGCATCGCCTGTGTGGCGAACATGGCCCGGGTGCTGAGTGCGAAGATGCCTGATCCCATGGTGCGTGCTCCTCAGCCGATCAGGTCTGGGTGCGCTGCAGGCGCACGGTGGTGTTGATCACGCGCGTGAGCTTGTCGGCGTAGGCTGGGTCCGTGGCGTAACCGGCCTTCTGCAGTCCCTGGGCATAGCCATGCGCCGTGTCGGCCTGCGCCACCGTACGACTGTAGCGGGGGCTTTGTGAGAGCAGGCGTGCGTGGTCCTTGAAGGCTTCCTCGTACGAGTCATACGCACGGAATTTCGCCGTCACCTTGCGTGCCACGCCGCCGATGTACTCGGTGGTGGTCACCTCGGCGACCTTGCCCTTCCAGCCCGCCGTGGCCTTGATGCCGAACAGGTTGTGGGAAGGTTGGCCGTCTGCGGTGCGGATCTCGCGCTTGCCCCAGCCCGACTCGAGCGCCGCCTGGCCGAGGATGTTGCTGGCCGGGATGCCCGTGGCCTGCTCGGCGGCGGCGGCGGCGGCCTGGTGCTTGCGGACGAACTGCTCGGAAGGGCTCAGTGCGCGGCCGTTGGCAGCCACGGCGCGGCCGTTTGCGTCCACGCGGCTGGTGTCGGTCGGCATGCGGGCGTCCAGGCTGCGGCCAGGCAGCGAGCCCAGCGTGCGCGCGGCCGGGTTGGCTGCGGCGGCGGGCTGGTCGGACCGGATGCCCATCTGGCGCTCCAGCTGGCGCGTGATCATGTCGCTCAGCCCACCGGGCAGGCCGGTCATCTGGGTCGAGAACTGCTGGTCCAGCATGCTCGTGCCCATCTCCGTGGCGCTGTTGTCGAGCATGCCGGCGTTCATCGTGGTCGCCCGCATGCTCTTCATCAGCTCCTGCATGAAGAGGCCTTCGAGCTGCTGGGCCGTGTCGCGGATGGCCTTGCGCGGATCCTGGCCGGCCGTGCCCTTGAGCTGGTCGAGCGAGCGCAGGTCTGTGGCCAGACCGGGGCGTTGGGGGAAGCTCATCAGATCACCTCCAGATCAGCCTGCAGCGCACCGGCTGCCTTCATGGCCTGCAGGATGGCCAGCAGGTCCTGCGGGTTGGCGCCCAGCGTGTTGAGCGCCTTGACGACGTCGGTGAGCTGGGTGCCTGCCGGCATCTGGATCAGCGCGCCTGGCGCCTGGTTGATGGCGATGTCGGCCTTCTCGCTGACCACCGTCTGCCCCTGGGACATCGGGTTGGGCTGGCTGATGACCGGGGTGGAGCTGATGGTGACGGACAGGTTGCCGTGGGCCACGGCGCAGGGCCCGAGCGTCACGTTCTGGTTGAGCACGACCGAGCCGGTGCGCGCATTGATGACGATGCGTGCCGCCGGCGTGGCGCGGCTGATGGTGAGGTTCTCCACGTCGGCCATGAAGGCCACGCGCTCGCCGGGCGCCTGAGGCAGCTTGACGGCCACGGTGCGACCGTTGATCGCTTCGGCGGTGCCATCGCCCTTCGCCTGGTTGATGGCCTTGGCCACTTCGCGGGCGGTGTTGAAGTCGTCCGAGCGCAGGTCGTACTGCACCAGGCTTCCCTGCAGCCACGGAGAAGGCACGGCCCGCTCGACCGAGGCGCCATCCGGGATGCGGCCCGCGCTGAGGTGGTTGATCTGCACCTTCGAGCCGCCTTGCGAGGCCCCCGCGCCCCCCACGATCAGGTTGCCCTGTGCCAGCGCGTAGATCTGGCCGTCAGCGCCCTTCAGCGGTGTGGCGATCAGCGTGCCGCCCCGCAGCGACTTGGCATTCCCGATCGACGACACGTTGACGTCGATGGGCTGACCGGGCTGGGCAAACGCCGGGAGGTTGGCCGTCACCAGCACGGCGGCGACGTTCTTGAGCTGCATCGGCACGCCAGCGGGCACGGTGATGCCCATCTGCTGCAGCATTGCGTTCATGCTCTGGCCTGTGAAGGGCGTCTGAGCGGTCTGGTCGCCGGTGCCGTCCAGGCCCACGACGAGGCCATAGCCCATCAGCTGGTTGCTGCGCACCCCCTGGATGGCCGCGATTTCCTTGAGCCGCACCGTCGCGGCCTGGGCGTTCCAGCCGCCTGCCAGCAAGGTGGCCAGGCAGATGGGGGCGATCAGTTGCTTGATCAGGCGGGAGGTGGTGCGCATGGGGCCGAATCCTTCTGGGGGTCGGCTCCATTCTGCGAACCTTTAGAACGGCGAAATGCTCAAAAAGATGCGGGAGAGCCAGCCTATTCCCTGGGCTTCCTGCTGGGCACCCTGGCCGCGCTGCTCCACGCGCACGTTCGCCACCTTCTGCGAGCTCACAGAGTTGTCGCGCTGGATGGCCATCGGGTCGATCTGGCCCGAGAAGCGCAGCACGTCCACATTGGCGCCGATGCCGATCTGCTTTTCGGCGGACACGACGAGGTGGCCGTTGGGCAGCACCTCGATCACGGTGGCCGTGATGTTGCCTTCGAACTTGTTGTCCGCCTTGGCGGTGCCCTTGCCGTTGTAGGTGTTGTTGCTGTTGCCGGCGGCCTCCAGCTTGGCCAGCGACGACGCGCCGATCAGCGGCACGGCCGTGATCCCGCTCGAGACCTTGCCGTCCTTCTGGATGGTGGTGGTCTTTTCCTGGTTGGCCTTGAGCTCTTCGTTGATCACGATGGTGATGATGTCGCCCACCATGCGCGCGCGGTGCGTCTCGTACAACGGGCGGTAACCCGCCCCCTGGAAGATCGAACCGTTGGGTGCGGTGGCCGTGGCCGTCGGCGGGGTGGGGCGCGCCTGCGTGGGCTCGACCACGTCGACCTTGGGATTGAGGGTGACGCAGCCGGACAGCGCCGCCCCGCACAGGGCCAGGCCCAGAGTGTGCAGCCTCCTCATCACAGTTGTCCCAGCTTCTGCAGCATCTGATCCGAGGTCTGGATGGCCTTGGAGTTCAGCTCGTAGGCGCGCTGTGTCTGGATCATCTGAACCAGCTCCTGCACCACGTTGACGTTCGATGTTTCGACGAAGCCTTGCGACAGCGAACCGAGGCTGCCCGACTGCGGGTTGCCCTGCTGAGGCGGGCCGGAGGCGACGGATTCGACGTACGTGTTCTGGCCGATCGGATCGAGTCCCGGCGGGTTCACGAAGTTCGACATCTGGAAGCGCCCGATGACGGAGGGCTCGGTTTCACCGGCCAGCTTGGCCGAGATGATGCCGTCGGCAGAGATCGTGATGCCGGTGGCTTCGGCTGGCACCTGGGCGCCGTTCGTGTTCACCAGGTAGCCGTTGTTCGTGACGATGCGGCCCTGGTTGTCCAGCTGGAAGGCACCGTCCCGGGTGTAGCCGGTGCGGCCGTCGGGCAGGGTGATCTCGAAGAAGCCCTTGCCATTGATGGCCACGTCGAGGTTGCCGCTCGTCTGCTGCAGGCTGCCCTGCGTGAACTGGCGCGAGGTGGCCACCGGGCGCACGCCCAGGCCCACCTGCAGCCCGGTAGGCAGCGTCGTCTGCTCCGAGCTGTTGGCCCCGCTCTGGCGCAGCGTCTGGTACATCAGGTCTTCGAACACGGCGTGCGACTGCTTGTAGCCGTTCGTGCCGCTGTTGGCCAGGTTGTTCGAGATGTGGTCCAGCTGGGTCTGCTGGGCTTCCATGCCGGATTTCGAGATCCACAGGGAACGCATCATGGCCGGTCTCCTTCAGGGTTCAGGTCGAAGCTCACGAGCCCGACAACAGTTGCGCAGCCGCCTTCTCGTCCTGCTCGGCGGTCTGCATCATCTTCATCTGCGCCTCGAACTGGCGGGCGGCTGCGATCATCGACACCATGGTCTCGATCGGGCTGACGTTCGAGCCTTCCAGGGCGCCGCTCTGCAGGCGGGCGACGTCGCTGAGGGCCAGCGGGTCACCGTTGGCCGTGCGGAACAGGCCGTCGTCGCCCCGTTTGAGCTTTTCTTCCGGGATGACCATCTTGAGGCGGCCTGCCTGGGTGATCAGCCCGTTCGCCTGCTTGGCGCTCACCGTGCCATCCGGCGCGATGCTCACCTCGGTTTCCGGCGGCACCGTGATCGGACCGCCATCGCCCATCACCGGCAAGCCTGCCGGGGTCACGAGCGTGCCGTCGGGCAGCACCTCCATCGTGCCGGCCCGCGTGTAGGCCTCGGTGCCATCCAGCGCCTGCACCGTCATCCAGGCCCGCCCCTGCATGGCCACATCCAGCGGGCGGCCCGTCACCGTGACGGGTCCGGCCGCGTCGTCGTAGCCCACCGTGGTCTCGAGCGAATACACCCGCGTGGTGGCCCCGTCGCCGCGCACCGGCACCGCGCGAATCGCCTGCAGCTCGGCGCGGAAGCCCGTGGTGCTCACGTTCGCCAGGTTGTTCGACAGCACGTCCTGGCGCTGCATGTTCATCTTGGCGCCGGCCATGCTGAGGTAAATCATGCGGTCCATCAGCAGCTCCTTGCGATCACGTCAGGGCAGGTCATCCACATCAGCGGATGTTCACCAGGGTCTGCAACACCTGGTCTTCTGTCTTGATGGTCTGCGCGTTGGCCTGGTAGGTGCGCTGTGCGACGATCATGTTGACCAGCTCGCCCGTCAGGTCGACGTTGGACTCTTCCAGCGCGCCACCCTGAAGCAGACCCAGGCGGCCCGCACCCGGGTTGCCGTACTGGGCCGGTCCGGAGGCAGCAGTCTGACCCCACTCGTTGCCGCCCTTGGGCTCGAGGCCCTGCGGGTTGTTGAAGCGCGCCAGGCCGATCTGCGCTTCGGACACCGTCTGACCGTTGGTGTAGCGCACCTGGATGGCGCCGGTCGAGTCGATGCTGAAGCTGGAGAAGTCGCCGCGCGGGTAGCCGTTCTGCTGCAGCTCGTTGACGACCGACTTGCCGGCAAACTGCGTCGCGCTGCTCCAGTCCACCGTGGCATTGATGCTGGAGAGCGTGCTGATGCCGACATCGGTGCCCGTGATGGGGGGCAGCGGCACCACGCCCATGGTGCCGGCCGTCGTGTAGTCGTTGCCGTTGTAGTCGACGACACGGTTCGGCTGGCTGGTGGTCGGATCGAACTCGATCTGGAAAGCCGGGGTGGTGGCGCCCAGCGGCAGGTACTTGCCGTTCACGGCCGCGTACACGTCCCAGCTGTCGTCGCCGCTCTTGCGATAGTAGTAGTCCACGGCCACGCCCTGACCCGAGCCGTCGTACAAGGTCTGCGTGGTGCTGAACGTGTAGGTGCCGTTGAGCGGCGGGTACACCGAGGTGTCGTAGGCGTCGTCCGCCTTTTCCGCTGCATTGAGGTTCACGTCCATCGTGATGCTGGACGTGGCCTGGGCGCTGCCCCCGGTCAGGGCCAGCTTGATGGGCTGGTCGCCGTCGCTGAGCAGCTTGTGGCCCTGGTTGTTCACGATGTAGCCGTTGCTGTCCACCTTGAACTGGCCGTTGCGGCTGAAGAGTTTTTCTCCGGCTTCGAACAACGAGCCGTTGGTGCTCATGTCCCAGCGCTGCACCTTGAAGAAGCCGTCGCCATTGATGGCGATGTCCAGCGGGTTCTCGGTCGTGGTGATGTTGCCCTGCGTGAACTGCTGGGCCACCGAGGCAATCGTCGCCCCGATGCCGATGTTGTTGCTGCCCCCGCCGCCCAGCGAGGCCGCGTACATGTCGGCAAACTCGGCTCGGGCGGTCTTGGCGCCGTAGGTGTTGGCGTTCGCCACGTTGTTGCCGATGACCTGCAGACTCTTGCTGGAGACGTTGAGTCCGGATAGTCCTTGCTGGAAGCCCATTTCTGTTCCTTTCGGGGGTGACTGCCTGGGGCGTTCGGGAGGGGGAGGGGGTGACTTACGAAACGGCCTTGACCGCGCTGTACGCCACGCTGCCCTTGTTCTGGAGTTCGAGGGTGAGCGTGCCGTTCGGCGTGCTCACGGCGTTGACGTGGTCGAGCATCATGGTGGTCGACCCCACGGCCGTCTTGCCGGAGGTGGCCGTCACCTTGAAGCTCATGCCGGTGGTGTCGGTGCCCGCAGGCGGCGTCC
Organism: uncultured Aquabacterium sp.; assembly: GCF_947366995.1. Taxonomy (GTDB): domain Bacteria; phylum Pseudomonadota; class Gammaproteobacteria; order Burkholderiales; family Burkholderiaceae_C; genus Aquabacterium. Next base: position 158,732 of record NZ_CANBCC010000001.1, read on the forward strand.
AGGAGAAGCCCTGGCGGCCTGCCGGCACGGCGCTCTGGTTCACCGAGTCGATGACCTTGCCTTCCTTGCTCAGGATGTCGATGCGGACCGTGCCCGCGGCCGCGGCCAGGTCGTAGCCACCCACGGTCACGCCATTGGCACCTGCCGCGAGCTGATTGCCTTCCAGCCACACGTCGCGGCCCACCAGGCCCGCACCCTGCAGCATCTGCATCTGGGTGAGGCTGGTGCCCAGGCCCGTCATCGTCGTGTTCAGCTTCTCGATGCCGGTCACCGTCTGGATCTGCGCCATCTGGCTCGTCACCTGCGCGTTGTCCATCGGGTTGAGCGGGTCCTGGTTCTGCATCTGCGTCACCAGGAGCTTCAGAAAGCGGTCAGACGCCTCCGTCGTGCTCGATGTCTTGCTGGTTCCCGTGCCCGACGTGGTCGTCGCGCCCGTGCTGTTGATCAGGGAGGTGGAGCTCATGGCGTGTGTCCTTCAGCGTCAGCTGCCCTGACCCATCTGCAGGGTCTTCATCAGCAGGGTTTTGGTCGTCGTCATGACCTCGATGTTGTTCTGGTACGAACGCGAGGCCGAGATCATGTTGACCATCTCTTCCACGGCGTTGACGTTGCTGTAGGTCACGTAGCCCTCGGCATCGGCCTGAGGGTGGCGCGGGTCATGCACCCGGCGGCCAGGACTGTTGTCTTCGGTGACGTTGCTGACCGTGACGCCAGCCGCGCCCACCGAGCCCATGGCCGCGGTGGTGAAGACGACGTGGCGGGCCTTGTAAGACTGGCCATCGGGGCCTGCGACCGTGTCGGCGTTGGCCAGGTTGGAGGCCACGACGTTGAGGCGCTGCGACTGTGCGCTGACCGCGCTGCCGGACACGTTGAAAATGTTGAACATCGACATGGGGCGCTCCTGTTACTGCGAGTGCGGGGGCCTTACTGGCCCGTGATGGCGGTGTTCAACGTGCGCACGCTGCCGTTGATGAAACGCAGCGTGGCCTCGTAACGCACGGTGTTGTCGGCAAAGCTGGCGCGCTCACGGTCCATGTCCACCGAGTTGCTGTCGAGGTTGGTCTGCGAGGCCGCCGCGTAGTTCATGTCCGGCTCGACGCGGGCTCCGGCGGGCCGGCCATCGCGTTGCAGGTGACCCGTGGCGCTGGTGGTGGCCAACTGCAGCTTGGTCGAGGGCAGACCGCTGGCGGCGGCCGAGCTCTGGCCGGTCGCGTCGCGCAGGGCGCTGGCAAAGTTGAAGTCGCGGGCCACGTAGCCCGGCGTGTCGGCGTTGGCGATGTTGCTGGCGATCAGGCGCTGGCGTTCCGACCGCAGGGTCAACGCCTGGGCCTGAAAGTTCAAGGAGTCGGTCAAACGGTTCAACATCTTGGGCACCTCCGGCCGCCTGGCATGCCGGTCAATCCGGTGCCTGATGGGGGCCTTGAGCTTGGTGCCGATGGTGCGGCCGCACGGGCCGGAACATGAGCCGGAATAAGGGGCTTTTCGACCGGCATTTCGCGCAGCGCTGGCGGCGGCCACTCCTTACAGTTCGGTCCATCATGTCCGCCTTGCCTCGCTCCGCCTGCTCAACGTCCGCCTCGTCATCGTGGTGGCGCGTCTCGCTGGCGTGCTGGCTGTCACGTGCTGCATTGGCTGGCGCCTGGAGCCTGGCCCTCGTGTGTGTGGCCTGGGCCACGCCGCAGGCACCCGCACCGCAAGCAACCGCACCGCAGGAAACCGCCGCGGCACTGCAGTCCGAAGTGAATGCGCTGCTCGCTCAGCAACGCGTGGCGCCTGCCGACAAGCGGCTGCCCTGGCGCGTGAGCTTCGAGCTCGGCGAACTTGACCCGCGCCTGCGCCTCGCGCCGTGCGCCCGCATCAAGGCCTACTTGCCGCAAGGCGCACGGCTGTGGGGCCGCACCCGCGTCGGACTCCGCTGCGAGCAGGGCAGCGTGCACTGGAATGTCTTCTGGCCCGTGACGGTTCGCGTCTGGGCGCCCGCCGTCGTGGCCGCCGCCGCCTTGCGACCCGGCGAGCCGCTCACGGCTGGCGACCTGAGCTTGGCCGAGGTCGATCTGACCGCCCGCCCTGCGCCCGCCGTCACGCAGCCGGAATCCCTGATCGGTCGCTCGTTGAGTCGGGCGGTCGAGGCCGGGCAGGCGATTCGTGCCGATGACGTGAAGCCCCGCCGCTGGTTCAGCCCGGGCGACACCGTCACCGTCAACCTGATGGGCCAGGGCTTTCGTGTGCAGGCAGAAGGCCGTGCAATGGCCCCAGGCGATGAGGGTCAATGTGCGCGCATCCGTGCCGAAAACGGGAAGATGCTGTGTGCGATGCCGGTCGGCGAGCGCGCAGCGGAGTTGAGGCTGTGAAACAGATGGTTGCGTTTTGGCCCCTTGTTCAGGGGGTGAGCGACGTGGAAGACATTAAAGTCGCCCCGTCTCACGTCGATAAGACGGATGTGACCACCCGAGATACCTCGGGAACAAGGAGTGCATCATGAAAATCGGCAACCCACTCGACAAGGCGCTTGGCGCCGGGGCGCCCCAGCGAACCGAGGGCGCCACCTCGACCACCACCCCGGGGAAGACCGCTTCCCTGGACGGCGGTGTCGGCGAGAGCACCAAGGTGACGCTTTCGTCCACCGCAGCGGGCCTGATGACGGCCGCCGACACCGGCGACTTCAACGCCGCCAAGGTGTCCGAAGTGAAATCGGCCATCGACAGCGGAACCTACAAGGTCAACCCGGAAGTCATCGCGGACAAGCTCATCAGCAACGCCCGTGACCTGCTGCAACGCGCTGCCTGATGTCCTTCACGGGTTCTGCCATGCCGGGCGCCGCGAGCCTGTCACCCGCTGAGGCCCTGGCCCAGCGGGTGTCCTTGCTTGAAGAACAGCTCGATGCGCTGGATGCGGCCCTGGCTGTCGGCGCAACCGATGCGCTCGACGCGGCCACCACCGGGCTTCAGCAAGCCCTTGCCGAAACCCTGCGGGCCGCCAGCCAGCCCGGCCTCGGTGCGCTCGACCCCGTGCTGCAACGCCGCCTGCTGAATGCCCGCACCCGTGTGCAAGGCGTGGGCGCCAGTGTGCAGCGCGCCGCCTCGTCGTTCGAGCGCACGCTGCAGGTGCTGCTGCCACGCGAGCAGGCCGACACCTATGGTGCACTGGGCGCAAGCCCGTCGGCGCAGGCGCTCAAGGCCTACCGCTGACCTGGCGGGTTGGCGCGGGGCGCACCGCCGCCGTGCTCAGCCCTCGACGGCCCCTTCCACCACCAACTGCACGCGCTGCCGGCCCTGGAATTCGTCCAGGCTCACGCGGTAAGCCAGCCGGGCTTTCGCAGGCAGCGGGGCGGTGCGGCCAAACCAGATCCCGTCTCGCACCTGGCCCTGCACGCGCAGGCTCAGCTTCAGGTGACGTTCGCCCACCAGCCGCTGGTTCAGCACCTCGGCCTGGTCGCAGAACACCGGCGCATCGAAGCCTGGGCCCCACACTGTCGCATCCAGCGCCTGCACCGCCTCGGGCGTGAACCATTGCGCGTCGAGTGGCCCGTCGGTGCTGAGCTGGCGCTGCAGCAGGCCGGCGTCCAGCCCTGCTTCGGCGATCTGCGCCATCGCGGTCTTGAAGGTGATGAAATCGCTTTCCGCAATGGTGCAGCCAGCGGCCATGGCGTGGCCACCGAAGCGCTTCAGCAACCCCGGATGGCGCTTGGCCACCAGGTCCAGCGCATCGCGCAGGTGGAAGCCGGGAATCGACCGCCCCGAGCCCTTGAGCCATCCATCCTGGCCCATGGCAAACACGAAGGTCGGCCGGTGCAGCCGGTCCTTCAGGCGCGAGGCCACGATGCCGACCACGCCCTCGTGGAAGGCGGGGTCGAACAGGGCCAGCGCGGCGGGCGGGTCGCCTTCCGGCATCAGGGATTCGAGCATGAACTCCGCCTGCTCGCGCATCCCGCCCTCGAGGTCGCGGCGCTCCCGGTTGATGACATCGAGCTGACGCGCCAGCACTTCGGCGCGGGCCGGGTCGTCCGTGCTGAGACATTCGATGCCCAGTCCCATCTCGGCCAGACGGCCGGCGGCGTTCACCCGCGGGCCGATGGAAAAGCCGAAATCCTGGCTGCTGGCCCGCGTCGGATCGCGGCCTGCGGCGGCAAACAGCGCAGCCATCCCGGGCTGCATGCGCCCGGCCCGGATGCGCTTGAGGCCCAGCGCCACCAGGCGGCGGTTGTTGTCGTCCAGCCGGCCCACGTCGGCAATGGTGCCCAGGGCCACCAGATCGAGCAGGGTGTCGATGCGCGGCTGGGCGGCGGCATCGAACGCGCCGCGCTGTCGAAGTTCGGCGCGCAGCGCCAGCAGCACATAGAACATCACGCCGACGCCGACCAGCGCCTTGCTCGGGAAGCCACATGCCGGCTGGTTGGGGTTCACGATCACGTCTGCCGCGGGCAGGTTCACACGCCCGTTGGGCTCGATCACCGGCAAATGGTGGTCGGTGATCAGCACCTTCATGCCCAGCGTGTGGGCCAGATCGACGGCCTCGTGGCTGGCCATCCCGTTGTCCACGGTCACCAGCACGTCGGCGCGGCGCGCCTTCACCATCTCGACAATGGGTGGGGTGAGACCGTAGCCATGCAGGGCCCGGTCGGGCACCACATAGCCGAGTTGCTCGGGCCGCGCGCCGAGCATGCGCAGGCCACGCAGGGCGGTGGCGCAGGCGGTGGCGCCGTCGCAGTCATAGTCGGCCACGATGCAGATGCGCTCCCCGGCCGCAATGGCGTCGGCCAGCAGGACGGCGGCCTCGCGCGTGCCCAGCAGGGCGTCGGGTGGCAGGAGGCGGGCGGGGCTGTCGTCCAGCTCGTCGGCCTGGCGCACCCCACGGGCCGCAAACAGCCGGGCCAGCAAGGGGTGCACGCCCGCCTGCTCCAGGGCCCACACCACGCGCGGTGGGACGTCTCGTTCAATCAACTGCATCGGGGGCTCAGAGTTCGGTCAACCAGGCGGAAGGGCGCGGGGCCGTGGCGCCGCGCAGGCCCTGCCAGAGGCGGGTCAGCACGTTGCCAGTGCCTCGCCGCGTGCCGAGGGTTACGGCATGGCGCTCACCGCACAGGGTCAGGCGCACGGGCGCGCCCGCCTGGGCCAGCGCGCAGGCTTGCTTCAACACGGTCGCGTCGAGCTGCTGCCAGCCAGCCAGCCAGCTGGCCATGTCGTCGGCCAGCATGGGTGCACGCAGTGTGTCGACCAGTTCGACGCCAGGGGGCAGCACCATGTTGGGCCCGGGCATGCCGCATCCGCTCAGCCAGAACGAGTTCAGCGTCGGCAGGCCGGCCGCCTCACGGCGGTCGTTCACGGGATGGTGGTACAGCACCATCTGCACTTCGCTCTGCAGTCGGCGCAGCACGCGCGCCTGCGGGTGGTCGGTCATCCACAGGTCGGGGTTGCGGCCGATCACGCGGTCGAGCGAGGCCGTAGGAAGCCCGGCCAGCGAGGGGTGCGATGCGTACCAGCGCGTCGGCGCCCCCCACAGCAGCGTCCAGCCGTCGCTCTCGAACAGTTCGCGCACGGTCTCGTAGGCCGCGCGCGAGTCGGCCTCCGTCACGGCCAGGCCGTCCGGGTCCAGCAGGGTCATGTGATCACGGCCCATCAGCCAGTGGCCGGGGGTCAGCAGACCCCATGGCTGCCCCGCGGTGAGGGCCACCCCGTCGTGATGCGCCCACCAGACGGCCCAGGGCATGGCGCCATCGGCCAGCGCATCGCCGGTGTCGGCCCAGCCCATGAGTTCGGCCAGCACCCGCTCGTGCGGGGTCGAGAGCGCGTACTCATCGCCCGGTGTGCGGCCCATTTCCTCCAGTTGCCCCATCAGTGCGGCCCAGTGGGGCAGGGCGTCAGGGGCATCCAGGCGCGGCAGGGCGTGGGCGCACGGCTCGGACAGGCTGGCCGCGAACGGCACGATCCAGTGCCGTGGCGCGGCGTGTTTCTCATCGGGGGCGGGCATGGGGGGGATTATCGAATGAGTACACTCCCCCTCACCATGAATCTGCCTTATGAATGGCGTGTCGGCTGGCGTTACACCCGGGCGAGCCGCGCCACCCGCCGCAACGGTTTCATCTCTTTCATCTCCGGGGTCTCGGTGCTGGGCATCGCGCTCGGGGTGGCGGCGCTGATCATCGTCCTCTCCGTGATGAACGGCTTCCAGAAGGAAGTGCGCGACCGCATGCTCTCCGTCGTGGCCCACGTCGAGCTGTATGACGCCCACGGCGGCGCGCTGGTCGACTGGACGTTGCTGGCCAATGCCGTCCGTCGGCACCCCGACGTCGCTGGTGCCGCGCCCTTCGTGCCCGCGCAGGCCCTCATCGCGCGGGGCGACGACATGCGGGGTGCCATGGTGCGCGGCATCGTGCCCTCCCAGGAAGCGCAGGTCACCCCTCTGGCGGCCAGCATGCAGCCCACCTTCGGGCGCCTGACACCGGGCGGGTGGGGCGTCGTGATCGGCGTGGAGCTCGCGCGCAACCTCGGCGTTCGAGAAGGCGATTCGATCACCCTGGTGGCCCCCAGCGGGCAGGTGACACCCGCCGGCGTGGTGCCGCGGCTCAAGCAGGTCACGGTGGTGGGGCTGTTCAACGCCGGCCACTACGAATACGACAGCGGTCTGGTGCTCATGCATGCCGACGATGCGGCACGGCTGTTCCGTACGGGCGGCATTTCGGGCGTGCAGCTGCGACTGAAAGATCCCCAGGCCGCGCGCCGCGTGGCCGCCGAACTGCAGGCCCTGTTGGGCGATGGCGTCATCGTGCGTGACTGGACGCACACCAACCGCAACTGGTTCGATGCCGTCCAGGTGGAAAAGCGCATGATGTTCATCATCCTCACGCTCATCGTCGCCGTGGCCGCCTTCAACCTCGTCTCCACCCTCGTGATGACCGTGACCGACAAGCGCGCCGACATCGCCATCCTGCGCACGCTCGGGGCCAGCCCGCGTTCCATCATGGGGATCTTCATGGTGCAGGGGGCGCTGTCCGGGGTGCTGGGCACGCTGGGCGGTCTGGGGTTGGGGCTGATCGTGGCGTTCAACATCGACGTGATCGTGCCCGCCATCGAGCGCCTGCTCGGCGTCAGCTTCCTGCCCGGCAGCATCTACCTGATCAGCAAGATGCCGTCCGACCCGCAGTGGTCCGACATCATGCCGATTGCCGTCATCTCACTCGTCCTGTCCCTCGCCGCCACGCTGTATCCCAGCTGGCGCGCCAGTCGTGTGCAACCCGCCGAGGCCCTGCGCTATGAGTGAACTCATTCCCGCCGAACACCGTCCCCTCCCGGTCCGCAAGGTGCATTCGCTGCGCACGTTCCGTTGGCTGGCCCATGGCTGGGCGGATTTCATGGACGCGCCCCTGGTGGGTCTGGCGCATGGCGCCGTGATGGGCCTCTTCGGCGCGCTGCTGCTTGCCTTTGCCTGGGACCGCTTCTGGGTGCTGGCCGGCGCGTTCTCGGGCTTCCTGCTGGTGGCGCCAATCCTGTCCACCGGCCTGTACGCCATCAGCCGGGCGCTGGTGCGCGGCGAGCCGGCCAACTTCGGCACGGTGGCCCGCGTGTGGGGCTCGCTCGACCGGCGCCTCGTGCAGTTCGGCATCCTGCTGACTTTCCTGGGCACGGCGTGGGTGATCACCTCGGCGGCGCTCATCACGCTGGGCGTCAAGCCCCCGGTCAGCACACCGAGCGATTTCCTTCACCGCGTGGTGCTCGCGGCCGATCCGGGCGTGTTCGAACTGTGGCTGCTGCTGGGCGGGCTGATGGCGGCCCCGCTGTTTGCCTCCAGCGTCGTGGCCATCCCGCTGCTGCTCGACCGCCGTGTGACCATGCAATGCGCGCTGCGCACCAGCTGGCGTGCCGTGGCCGCCAACCCCATCTGCCTGAGCCTGTGGGCGGCGATCATCATGACGCTGACCGTCCTCGGACTTGGCACGCTCATGTTCGGCCTGATCGTGGTGATCCCGGTGCTGGGCCACGCCACCTGGCATGCCTACCGGGACCTCGTGGTCCGCGAGACGAGTTGATATGTACGGTTTGACCGAGGAGCAGATTGCTCAATGGGGGCTGACCTTCGGGGTCGGCGCCTTCATCCTCTACATGATGTTCATCATCGTGCAGTTGGCCCGCGAATCGAAGGCCGGCAAGTTCGGCACCTTCGTGCTCTTTCTCGTGCTGGGTTTCGGCGTGCTGGGCTTCGTGGCCAAGAACGTGATCGCCTGGCTGCTGAACATCTGATGCACACCCCGCCGAACCTCATCCTAGAAGCGCGCGGCCTGGTGCGTCGTTTCCACGAAGGCCCGGTCGATGTCACCGTGCTGCAGGGCGTTGACCTCAACGTGTCGGCCGGCGACACCGTGGCCATCGTCGGGGCGTCGGGCTCGGGCAAGAGCACGCTGCTGCACCTGTTGGGCGGACTCGATGCGCCCACCCAGGGGCAGGTGCGCCTGATGGGCCGCGATCTGGCGCAGCTGAACGCGGCCGAGCAGGGCGCCTGGCGCAACCAGCACCTGGGCTTCATCTACCAGTTCCACCACCTGCTGCCCGAGTTCAGCGCGCTCGACAACGTCGCCATGCCGCTGCTGATCCGTCGTCAGACCCTTGCGCAGGCGCGCGAACAGGCGCAGGCGTGGCTCGGTCGCGTCGGGCTCACGCACCGCAGCAGCCACCGCCCGGCCGAACTGTCCGGTGGTGAGCGCCAGCGCGTGGCCGTGGCCCGAGCCCTGGTCACCCGGCCCGCGTGCCTGCTGGCCGACGAGCCGACTGGCAACCTTGACCGTGGCACCGCCGACACCGTGTTCGGCCTAATGATGCAGCTGGCCCGGGACGAAGGCACGGCGGTGATCATGGTCACGCACGACAGCAGCCTGGCCGAGCGCTGTGCCGTGCGCCACCACCTGGTGGGCGGCGCGTTCGCCGACTGAGCGCTTCACGGGCGCCGCCCATGTGGATCGACACCCATTGCCACCTGGACGCCCCGGAGTTCGACGTTGACCGGCCCGATGTGATTGCGCGGGCGCATGCCGCTGGCGTCACCATGCAGGTGATTCCGGCCGTGATGCCGTCGACCTTTGAATCGGCGCGGCAGGCTGCGGTCGATGCGCGGGGCGGCTATGCGCTGGGCACTCACCCGCTGTATGTGCACCAGGCAGGGCCTGATCCCGTGGCGGCGTTGGCCGCCGCGCTGCAGGTCCACGGTGCCGATCCGCGGCTGGTGGCCATCGGCGAGATCGGCCTTGACCATTTCGTGCCTGAACTGCAGGACCCCGTGTCGCGTCGGGCTCAGGAAGACCTCTATGCCGCGCAGCTGGCACTTGCTGCCGAACACGGTCTGCCGGTGATTCTTCACGTTCGGCGCAGTGCCGACCTGCTGCTCAAGCACCTGCGGCGCCAGCGCGATGCGGGCCGCCCGGTGCCCGGTGGCATCGCCCATGCCTTCAACGGCAGCGCCCAGCAGGCCCAGTCGTTTGTCGAGCTGGGCTTCTGCCTGGGCTTTGGCGGCGCCATGACCTTCGACCGCGCCCTGCAGATCCGGCGTCTGGCGGCAAGCCTGCCCGACGCCGCTGTCGTGCTGGAGACTGACGCCCCCGACATCCCGCCCCACTGGCTGTACCGCACGGCGGCCGAGCGGGCGGCCGGGGCTCGGTCACGCAACGAGCCGGCGGAGTTGCCCGCCATCGGCGCGGTGCTCGCGGGGCTGCGCGGCTGGTCGATCGACCAGACCCGCACGCACACCACCCGCAACGCCGTGACTGCCTTGCCCCGCCTGCGCGGGTTGGGTGTCCTGCTCTGACACGTTCGCTGTCACCGGATCGCACGATTGCGCCACAACGCGCTTGAGACGCTTCGCCGCTGGAGTGCTGCAGCCTGGGGCAACACTGCTCCATGTCGGGTGGGATAACCCTGTGCCAGATCCGGCCTTTCCCTGTCACATCCCCGTCTGGCCGATTTCCGGCACAGGCCTTGCCCTTGGCTCCCCCAACCCGCGGTCCAGCGGGCTCAACCAAACCAAGGTTCAAGACTGGAGACAACATGAAGACTGCCCCCATCAAGTCGATCCTCGCCCTCGCGGTCGCTGCCGCTGCCGCTTTCCCGGCTCAAGCAGTGAGCTTCGAGCAGAACGGCGTCACGCTCGACATCAACGGCACGGTCAACGGGTTCTACGTCAATCGCGAGACCAAGGACACCACCAGTGGTTCGCAGGTCACGACCAAGAGCAGCGGCATCTCCAACGGCCTGCTGCCTGGCTGGATCAACTTCGTGGCGACCACCAAGGCTGGTGGCTACGACGTGAAGGCACACATCAGCTTTGCGCCTGGCATCAACGACAGCTCGAGCAACGTCGGCCTGCCGTCTGCCCCTGGCGCTGGCGCGACGGGTGGCAGCAACAGCCCCTTCACGCAGATCGACACCCGCAACAACTATTTCTCGTTCGGCACGCCCACCATGGGCACGTTCAAGATCGGCCGTGACATCGGCATGTTCGGTCAGAACGTGATCCTGTCCGACATGACCCTGATCGGCGTCGGCGGCACATCCAACGCAGCGATTCCGTTCAACACGACCTTCGGCATGATCGGCCACGGCTACATGTACACCGGCTTCCAGGCCCAGGTGTCGTACATGAGCCCGAAGGTGTCCGGCTTCCAGGCCGGTGCAGGTCTGTTCCAGCCCAAGAACTACGCGGGCGACACCGCCAAGACGCCGGGTCTCCAGGCCATGGCCACCTACGACATTCCTGGTGCGCTGCCGGGTCAGCTGTGGACCGGTCTGGTTCACCAGAAGACCGACTGCCAGACCAGCACGGGTTGCGGCATCAAGCCGTACACCGCCAACGGGTTTGAACTCGGCGGCAAGGTGAAGGTCGACGCGTTCGAATTCCTGGCCTACACGTTCACGGGCAAGGGCCTTGGCCTGTCGTCGGTTGGCGCCCAGTTCTACGGTGGTGCCGACACCGACGGCAACAAGACGAAGTCCAACGGCTACTTCCTGCAAGGCACTTACAAGCTGGGCGACACCAAGTTCGGCCTGAACTACGGTCAGAACAAGGACAAGGACGGCTTCCTGGGTGATGGCGGCGAGCGCAAGAACCGTTCTTACACACTGGGCGTGTACCACTCGCTGAACAAGTTCATCACCCTGGTGGGCGAGTTCAACAACGAGAAGATCACCACCAACGGCCCTGGTGAGATCAAGAACAACACCGTCAGCCTCGGCGGCATCCTGTTCTTCTAAGCTCTCGCTTGAGTCGCACGTCTGTCGCCCTATGGCGGCAGACACGCTTCACCGGGGCGCTGGCCAATGGGCTGGCGCCCCGTTTCGCTATCTGGAAAGCACACGGCGCAGACCGTGAATCAAAGAGGCCGACAGGCTCAGTCCGTGAGCCCTTCCAGCGGTCGCATCACCTCAGCCTGCTCGAACACCTCGCGCCATGCGGCCAGCTTTCGCTCGAACGACCACGACGCGTTGGCCGGGCTGGTGGAAGGCAGCCGATAGACCGGCAGCCCCAGCGCCTCGGTGACGCGCCGGTGCCGGGCTGACTCCCCGCCGTTGTGGGCGACCGCCCGCAGCGTGGGTGCCTGGTGGATCAGCCCAGGCAGATCGTTGAGTTCGGCGTCCCGAATGGCGCTGTCGAGGCTGCCTTCGCGCGCGCACCCCGCATACACATCCCATATCGCCAGGCCATGTGCCCGCGCGACCGGCAGGCGCTCGGCATACGGGCGCGCCTGCAGGGCCGCATCGCCTTCCAGCCCCCACAGGGCCGACAGAATGGGCCAGAACGCGTTGCGCGGGTGGGCGTAATACTGCTGTGAAGCGAGCGAGGCCACCCCCGGAAAGCTGCCCAGAACCAGCAACCTGGCGCCCGCACCCACCACTGGGGCCAGGCCCGCCAGACGGGGCGATGCAGGGACGAGGGGCGCGCTGGGCATGGCTCGGCACTGTGCCACACTCGCCTGGTGAAACGAAAGCCCCGACTCCCCGAGGCCACCCTGTCCGAGCAGGGCGGTCTGCGTTACCTTCATCTCGAAACGCCCTGGATCCAGGGTGCCATGCGCATCCGCCAGCCCTTGAAGCTGGAGCTCGAGTACATCCAGCGCATGATGGCGTGGACGCTGCTTCGTGAGCCCGACACCGTGCCGGAGGCCCGTACGCTGCAGCTTGGGCTGGGTGCCGCCGCGCTGACCAAGTTCTGCCACGGCGTGCTGCGTGCGCCGACCACCGCGGTCGAGCTCAATCCGCAGGTCATCTCCGCCTGCCGGGCGTGGTTCCACCTGCCGGACGACGATGAACGCCTGACCGTCATCCAGGGCGATGCGGCCCGCTTTGTCTCCGACGACGCGCATGTGGCCGCCTTCGACGCCATTTGTGTCGACCTGTACGACCATGAAGCGGCCAGCCCGGTGCTGGACGACGAAGCGTTCTACCGGGCGTGCTGGCAGGTGCTCGACGACGGTGGGGTGATGAGCGTGAACCTGTTCGGTCGCGACGTCAGCTTCGACCGCAGCGCGGCCCGCATCGCCGCCGCGTTCGGCGCCGAGCATGTGGCCATGCTCAAGCCCACGAGCGACGGCAACACCATCGTCCTGGCATGGAAAGGCTTCGACCTCCCTCCGCGCGAAGTGCTGGCTGAACGGGCCGAATCTTTACAGACCCGCTGGAATCTGCCTGCGCGAAAATGGGTCAAATTGCTGTCTCGCTGCACCCCGTCACCTTCTGCCTGACATGAGCGCTTCCTCTGCGTCTGCCCCCCCGCCCGGTGCGCCGCCGGCACCCCGCCGCACTGCCGTCCCGCCCAAGGGGCCGCTCGAGTGGCGCCTGCTGCTGCAGTGGCTCACCGAAGACGGTGTGGTCAGCGTGCGCGACGCCGAAAAGGTGGCCCGTCGCTTTGCCGCCGGCGACAGCGCCCAGCACCCGTTGGTGCGCCTGGCTGGCATGGGGCTCACGCGGGCCGACAACGGCAACCTGCTGGAACTCGAGCCGCTGACCGAGTGGCTGGCCGGGCGCGTGGGCATGCCCTACCTGCGCATCGATCCGCTGAAGGTGGACGTGGCCCGCGTGGCCGAGATCATGTCCATCAATTACGCCGAGCGCCGCAAGGCCCTGCCGGTGCAGTTGACGCTGACCGAGATCACCATCGCCACCAGCGAGCCCCTGGATGTGGACTGGGTCGAAGAGATCCTGTCGCACACCAAGAAAAAGGTGAAGCTGGTTGTCTCCAGCCCGCTGGACCTGCAGCGCTACCGCACCGAGTTCTACACGCTGGCCAAGTCCGTCAAGGACGCCAACAAGAAGACGGGCGACTCGGTGGCCCACAACTTCGAGCAGCTGGTCGAGCTGGGCAAGAGCAACCGCCAGCTCGATGCCAACGACCAGGGCATCATCCAGGTCGTCGACTGGCTGTGGCAGTACGCCTTCGATCAGCGCGCCTCCGACATCCACCTCGAGCCGCGTCGCGAGATGGGCGCCATCCGCTTCCGCATCGACGGCGTGCTGCACACCGTCTACCAGGTGCCGCTGGCCGTGATGCAGGCCATGACCGCCCGCATCAAGCTGCTCGGCCGCATGGACGTGGTCGAGAAGCGCCGCCCGCTCGATGGCCGGATCAAGACCCGGAACCCGGGTGGCGACGAAGTCGAAATGCGTCTGTCGACCATGCCCACCGCCTTCGGCGAGAAGCTCGTGATGCGCATCTTCGATCCGGACAACACCGTCAAGTCCTTCGAGGCGCTGGGCTTCGCCCCGAGCGAAACCCAGATCTGGGAGCAACTCGTGAGCCGCCCGCACGGCATCATCCTGGTCACGGGCCCCACGGGCTCCGGCAAGACCACGACGCTGTACTCGACGCTCAAGCGCGTGGCCACCGACGAGGTCAACGTCTGCACCATCGAGGACCCGATTGAAATGATCGAGCCCTCGTTCAACCAGACGCAGGTGCAGCCCGCCATCGACCTGGGCTTTGCCGAAGGCCTGCGCGCGCTGATGCGTCAGGATCCGGACGTCATCATGGTGGGCGAAATCCGCGACCTGGAAACCGCCGAAATGGCCATCCAGGCCTCGCTCACCGGCCACCTGGTGTTCTCCACGCTGCACACCAACGATGCAGCCTCGGCCATCACCCGCCTGACCGACCTGGGCGTGCCCAGCTACCTGATCAGCGCCACCGTGATCGGCGTGCTGGCCCAGCGCCTGGTGCGCACGCTGTGCCCGCATTGCAAGAAGCCCGACGAAGCCGTACGACCCGAGATGCTGGCCGAGGCCATCAAGCCATGGCGGCTCAACGGTCACATCCAGCCTTACAAGCCGGTCGGTTGCCTGGAATGCCGGATGACGGGCTTCAAGGGGCGCGTGGGCCTGTACGAGCTGCTGCCCATCAGCGAGGCGCTGCGCACCGCCATCCACCCGCACATCGACATGCCGCGCCTGCGACAGATGGCGGCCAAGGAGGGGCTGCGTCCCCTGCGACCGGGGGGTGTCATGAAGGTGGCCGAAGGGGTGACGACGCTGGAAGAGGTGCTGCGCAACACGCCTCAGTGGGAGACCTGATCGTCCAGGGCTGCGGGGCCCGGCCCGGCGAAGGGCTCGACGGTCACCTCGCAGCGGATGCCGCTGGGCTCGGCCTCCACCCAGCGCACGCTGCCTCCCAGCTGCTTGACGCGCTTGCGCACACCGCCCAGGCCCAGCCCGTGCGACCAGTTCGAGGGCGTGCGACCGATGCCGTTGTCTTCCACGGTGAGGGTGAGGCGGTCTTCCGCGAGCGACAGGTGCACGGCGATGTGGGTGGCCCGCGCGTGACTCAAGGCGTTGCTCACCAGCTCGCGCAGGATGCGGGTCAGGGCCGACCACTGCACCATCGTCAGCGTCAGGTTGGTGTCAACGCTGAAATCGAAGTCCAGCCGGCACTCGGCCACGCTGGCGCGGTGATGCAGATCGCGTTTCCATTCGGCGGCCGCCTCCATCAGGCTGTGTGATTGCGCCGCCAGGCCGCGAGTCAGCGTTTTCAGATCCTGGATGGTGTGCCGGATGTACTGCTCGATCTCGGGATTCGGAGCCTGGTACATCAGCGTGAGCAGGCGCGCACCGATGTCGTCGTGCAGGTCCTGCGCGATGCGCAGCCGCTCTTCGGTGCGGCCCTGCTCCACGGCCTGGTCGAAGTTCAGGGCGCGCTGGAGCTGCTCGACGATGCGCTCGGCCAGGCTGGCGTCTTCCAGCGTGAACAGGCGCCGTCCTTTGTGGGCGTGCTGCAGCACCAGCACGCGGGCTGGCTCCTGGCTGCCGCCGTGCAGCCGGGGCATGCCCACCAGCAGCACCGCACCGTTGCCGCGCAGACAGGCCGCCTGCAACGATCCGTGCGCGATGCTGACCTGCAAGGGGTCGAACAACTCGCGCATCAGGCGCAGCATCGACGCATCCAGCGTGTCGGGCTGACGCTCCACCTCGCGTGCAATCCGGTACAGGTGCTGGAAGAGCTTCTCCATCGAGAGCGACTCCCGCCCCGGCAGCAGCGTGAGCAGCCAGCGGCGCGCCACCATGTACACACCCAGCGCCAGAAACAGCGACAGCGTCATCGAGGTGAACTGCCCCATCGAAAACACCGCGACGAAGAGCAGATCGAGCGACGCGGCCACTGTGCTCGACGCCGCCAGCAGCGAGAACTCCTGCAGCACCTGCCTTGTGCGCGACAGGTAAGGTGACAGCAGCAGTTCCGTTGCCACAAAGACATGCCAGATCATCGCGCCGTATACCGCCAGGTGGCGCTGCAGATCCGGCCGGGTTTCGCCCAGCGCGATGGCCGCCGTCAGAGCCCCCCCGGTGGCGATGGACATCAGCGTGAAACGCCGCATCACCAGCGTGAAGGGGTGGGGCGCCAGGCGCTGTCCGCGGGTCATCAACGCCACCGAGGCTACCAGCAGCAGGCCGGCACTGATCTGGACGCCCCACCATGCCGCCTCACGGGGTAGGCCCTGGTACGCGCCCCAGGCCGTGGCCGCAGCCAGGCTCCAGGCCATACCGGCAAGGCCGACCCAGCCGGGTTGTCGGTGCGGGTGCGTGACCGCCACTTGCACGAGCGCGGCCGCACTGCACAGGTCGCAGGCCACGCGCACGTGCAGGTCGAGCTGAATCAGCCAACCGGGCGCAAAGAAGTCGAGGTTGCTGTGGAGCGCCATCAACATGAGCTGTGCGCTTTGCGCCGTCGTCAGCACGGCGAAGGCGGCGTTGCGGGCCTGAAGGCCCGCCAGCAGCACCACAGCCCCCACGAGGAAGACCGCCAGGGCGAGCGCGGCCAGCAGCCAGAACAGCACACTGACACCGGCCCAGCCACGGGGCGCGATCAGCAACGGTTCTTCGGCCGTGTGCGCAAAGCGCAGGTGGGCCACGAGCCCATCCGGCCGCCAGTGGGCGCGCACCCGGTCAATCTGCGCATGGAAGCGTTCGAGGCGGTCCCGCTGCGCAGGGGAGGGCATCCACCGCGCCGACTGCTGCAGCAGCAGCATGTCCGTCGGCAGGCTGATCGGCAGGCCGGGTCCGATGTCGGGCGGTGGGTCGATGCGCAGCCCCACCAGCGCCTGTCCCTCCAGCTTGCGCAGCGTGGGGTAATCGACCGACTGCAACGTCAGGTGCCCGTCGCCCGTGGCCTTGAGGGTGACCGGCAGCCGCGGCTGCTGGGTCAGCCACCACCCGCAGGCAGCCACCACCAGGCAGCTGGCCAGCACGATGAAAACCAGCAATCGCAGGCGCCACCCGATCCAGCGCGGGCGTTCCATGGTGCGCTGCAGCGCCTCGTCCAACGTGGGCCAGTGCGCCGCTGCGTGTCGCCCCAGCAGGCCGTCGAGCCGGCTCAAGGCAGGGGCGTCGTGGCCAGCTTCGTGAAGGCGGGCCGCGTTCGACATGGCCGGCTCAGACCAGGCCTTGTTTGCTTGCCAGCACCGCGGCCTCGGCGCGGCTCGAGACGTTCAGCTTCTTGTAGATCGATTTGATGTGGTCGTTGACGGTGAACCACTTGATGCCCATCAGCGACGCGATCTCCTTGATCGTGAAGCCCTTGCTGAGGTAGGTCAGCACTTCGCTTTCGCGCGGGGTCAGACGCTCATGGTCCAGCGGGGCAGGCGCTGCGGCTGGCGACGGGGCGCCCGAGGCGGGTGGCTCTGCCACGCCGTGCCCGTTGCCGGTCAGCCCCTCGCCGCTGCGGAAGTGGTTCAGCAGCCGCCGGGCGATGGCGGGCGACAGCGGCGGTTGACCGCGCACGATCTTCTGCAGCTCCTCGACGAGCACTTCGAAGCGGTCTTCCTTCAGCAGGTAGCCGTCGGCGCCGCATTGCAGTGCCGGGAAGAGGTGCTCGTCGTCCGAGTACAGCGTGGTGACGATCCGGGTGGCCGGGTAGCTGGACAGCTCCGTCAGCAACTCCAGACCGCTGCCATCGGGCAGTTCCAGATCGACCATGATGAGCTGGAAAGGGTCGGCCGACGGCGTGGCCCGGCCCCCCGGCGCATGGCCCAGCAGCCGGCGGGCGGCGTCGAGGTCACTCGCTTCGGTGATGCTGTCCACATCGCTGAAGCTTTCGCGCACCACGCGGCACAGAAAGCCACGCGCGACCGGGTTGTCTTCGAGAATCAGTACCTTGACAGCCATGGAATTCCTCCCGAGTCCATTGGTCGGCCTCTGGGCTCAGTTGGTGGGCCCGGGCTGAACCGCCGCTCGGGGATCTCGTCCATCGGACGAGTGGGGGAAATGTGTACCCGGTAACTTTACATGCAAGCCTGGGTTCGGCGGACACCGGGTGCACCGAATCAGGGGGCGCCGTGCTGCGGGGCGTTGCGCTCCTACAATGCAATCATGCGAATTCTCATTGCCAACGATGACGGGTATCTGGCGCCTGGCATCGCCGCGCTGGTGGAAGCCTGCCAGGGACTCGGCACGATCGACGTGTTTGCCCCCGAACGCAACGCCAGTGGCACCTCCAACGCCCTGACGCTGCACCAGCCGCTGAGCCTGCACACCGCGGCCAACGGATTCCGCTATGTCACGGGCACGCCGTCCGACAGCGTGCACCTGGCGCTCACGGCAGGGCTGATCCCCAAGCCCGATCTGGTGCTCTCGGGCATCAACAACGGCGCCAACATGGGCGACGACACCCTGTACTCCGGCACGGTCGCCGCGGCCACCGAGGGCTATCTGTTCGGCGTGCCGGCGATCGCGTTCTCGCAGGTGGTCAAGGGCTGGCACGCGCTGGACGCAGCCGCCCGCACCGCGCGCCGCATCATCGAGCACGTCCTGGCCCATCCTCCGGCCGAATCGCCCTGGCTGCTCAACGTCAACATCCCGAACCGGGACGACGCCGACACGCTGCCCTGGGCCATCACCCGACTGGGGCGCCGGCATGCCAGCTTCCCCGCCGTGCCGCAGACCAACCCGCGGGGCGACCTGTTCTACTGGATCGGTCCGGCCGGTGAGGCGCGCGAAGAAGGCGAGGGCACCGATTTCCATGCGGTCCGCCACGGTCAGGTGTCGATCACGCCATTGAAGGTCGACATGACGGACCACCAGCGCATGCCCGTCTGGCAGGGCTGGGCCGGCGAACGATGAGCCACGGCCACTCGGACAAGCCGCGCCGCTTTCCGCTGCAGCTGAATCAGGTTGCAACGGCGCGGCCCGCCGCGTCCCGCGCGACCCCTGCCGTGGCCGCCCGCGAGGTGCTGCGGCCCCAGAACCCGCTGGCGCAGGCCGAGCAGGACCGCCGACGCGCCCACACGCCCGGCGGCGTGGGGCTCGATTCCGTGCGGGTGCGCGCCCGCATGGTGGAGCGACTGAAGGCCGATGGCCTGTCCGACGCGCGCGTGCTGGCGGCCTTTGCCGCCGTCCCGCGCCACCAGTTCGTCGACACCGCGCTGGTCAACCAGGCTTACGAAGACACCAGCCTGCCCATCGGACTGGGCCAGACGATTTCCAAGCCCTCGGTGGTGGGGGCCATGATGCAGCTGCTGTGCGAGCGGCCCGGTGGCCCTGTGGCGCGCGATGAAGCGAGGCCGCTGGGCGTGTGCCTCGAGATCGGCACCGGGTGCGGCTACCAGGCTGCCTTGCTGGCGCTGCTGGCCCGCCGCGTGGTGTCCATCGAACGGGTGCGTGAGTTGCATGTGAAGGCGCGCGCGCACCTGGATGCGGTCGAGCCTGTCCTGCCGGCACGCGTCGACATCCGCTTGCTGTTCGGCGACGGCATGCTCGGCCACGCGCCCGGTGGGCCCTATGACACCATCATCGCGGCGGCAGGGGGGCAGGCCTTGCCCCAGGCGTGGCTGGACCAGCTTGCGCCCGGGGGGCGGCTGGTGGCCCCGGTCGACGACGGCCGGCCCGGCGCACAGGTGCTGACCATCGTCGATCGGCTGGCGGACGGCACCTACCAGACCCGCCGCGCCGGGGCTGTTCTGTTCGTGCCACTAAAATCCGGCACCACATGATGTTTCGTGGCCCTGGAACGATCGGGGCTCCACAGCGTCCCATGCACATGATTTCTACATTCAGGTTGGCGGCCTCGACGGCGGCTTTGCTCGTCCTGGCCGGTTGCGCCTCGACGAACCACAAGGCGCCAGTCGAGGAGCGCTCACGCCCCTCCGGCTCTCCCTCGGCACCGTCCACGACGGCGCCCGCCAAGGCTTTGCCCGGCGCAGAAAACGCCGGCAAGCCGGGTTACTACACCGTCAAGCCGGGCGACACGCTGATCCGCATCAGCCTCGACTCGGGGCAGAACTGGCGCGACCTCGCAGCCTGGAACAGCCTCGAGAACCCGAACCTCATCGAGGTGGGGCAGGTGCTGCGCGTGGTGCCGCCGACAGCCGACCCGGGCTCGACCTCGGCGGTGGCTTCGGCCAAGCCGCTGGCGCCGCCTTCGCGCATCGAGGCCCGCCCCCTTGACAGCAAGACGCTGCCCGCCACCGCGAAGCCCGCCAGTGGCGCCGCTTCGGCTGCCGCCTCGGGGGCTGCGGCCGGCGCAGCGTCGGGCGGGCAACCTGCTTCGGCGGCCGACGCCAGCAAGGACAAACCGCGCGACACCGGCACGGACGAGCCCAGCTGGACCTGGCCGGCCGCCGGCCCGATGCTGGGTGGCTTCGAGGAAGGCCGACGCAAGGGCCTGGCCATCGGCGGCAAGGCCGGTGACCCGGTGTTTGCTGCGGCGGATGGTCGCGTCGTGTACGCTGGTTCAGGCCTGCGCGGCTATGGCAACCTCGTCATCATCAAGCACACGGGCGATTACCTGACGGCCTACGCGCACAACCAAACCCTGCTGGTCAAGGAAGACCAGTCGGTGCGCCGCGGCCAGAAGATTGCCGAGATGGGCTCGACCGACGCCGACCGCGTCAACCTGCACTTCGAGATCCGCAAGCAGGGCAAGCCCATCGACCCGGCCAAACAATTGCCGGCTCGCTGAGCGTGCACGGGGCTGGCCGGCTCGAGAGCCTGGCCAGTCCTGAGACAATATCGGGATGAGTGCCTCTCCCGAAACCCCTGTCACCGAAGCGCCGGCGCCCGTGCAGCCGGCCATCAGCCTTCCGCCGGTTGCGCCCGGCCAGGAATGGCTTACCGTCGAATCGCTGGATCTGGATGCCCAGGGCGTGGCCCACCGGGCAGACGGCAAGGTCGTGTTCATTGAAGACGCGCTGCCGGGCGAGGTCGTCCGCGTCAACGTCGGGCGCCGAAAGAACAACTGGGAACAGGCCACGCTGGCCGAGATCCGCCGCGAAAGCCCGCTGCGTGTCACGCCCCGGTGCACCTTCTTCGGCCTGTGCGGCGGCTGCAAGATGCAGCACTTTCACGCCAGCGCCCAGGTGGCCGTCAAGCAGCGCGTGCTGGAAGACAACCTCTGGCACCTGGGCAAGGTCAAGCCCGAAACCCTGTTGCGCCCCATCGAAGGCCCGGCCTGGGGTTATCGCTTCCGCGCCCGCCTGTCGGTGCGCTACGTGGCCAAGAAGAATACCGTGCTGGTCGGCTTCCACGAGCGCAAGTCCCGCTATGTGGCCGACATGACGAGCTGCGAGGTGCTGCCCCCGCATGTGAGCCGCCTGCTGGTGCCGCTGCGCGAGCTGATCGGCGCCATGGACGGGCGCGACCGCCTGCCGCAGATCGAAGTGGCCGTGGGCACGCGGGTGACCGTACTCGTGCTGCGTCACCTTGAGCCGCTGAGCGCGGCCGATGTGCAGCGGCTGAAGGACTTTGCGGCCACACACAGCCCGGCCGAAGGCGGCCAGAACACCCTCTCGTGGTGGCTGCAGCCCAAGGGCCCGGACACCGTGCATCCGCTGGACGAAACCGCCCCGACGCTGGACTACACCCTGCCCGAGTTCGGCATCACCATGCCGTTCAAGCCCACCGACTTCACGCAGGTCAACCATGCGATCAACCAGGTGCTGGTTGGCCGCGCGCTGCGCCTGCTGGCCGTGCAGCC
Organism: uncultured Aquabacterium sp.; assembly: GCF_947366995.1. Classification (GTDB taxonomy): domain Bacteria; phylum Pseudomonadota; class Gammaproteobacteria; order Burkholderiales; family Burkholderiaceae_C; genus Aquabacterium. The sequence continues at coordinate 180,161 of NZ_CANBCC010000001.1, forward strand.
CGACGAGCGCGTGATCGACTGGTTCTGTGGCCTGGGCAACTTCACGCTGCCGCTCGCCACGCAGGCCCGCGAGGTGCTGGGCATCGAGGGCAGCGAGACCCTGGTGGCCCGCTCGCGTGAGAACGCCGTGGCCAACGGGGTGGCCGAGCGCACCAGCTTTGTCGCCCGCAACCTGTTCGAGATCACGCCGCAGGAACTGGCCGGCTACGGCCACGCCACCCGCTGGCTGGTCGACCCGCCGCGCGAAGGGGCGTTTGCCCTCGCCAAGGCCCTGGCCGACCTGCACCAGGATCCCTCGCTGGTGCCCGACTGGCAGCGCCCGCAGCGCATCGTCTACGTCAGCTGCAACCCGGCCACGCTGGCACGGGATGCCGGCCTGCTGGTGCACCAGGCGGGATACCGCTGCACGGCCGCCGGCGCCGTCAACATGTTCCCGCACACGGCGCACGTCGAGAGCATGGCCGTGTTCGATCGCGCCGACTGAGCGGCCGGTTCACCGATCACCCGCAAGGGTGATCGGGCATGGTCTGCATGGCCGCCGCCTGCCCGACATAATGGCCGAACGCTGCCCAGGCCCCGCCTGAGCTTGACATGACTTCACACAGCCAGCGGGCCCGCCGTGTCAGCCCGCGGTGTCCCATCCGCGTTGGAGGAAGCATGTCCGCTGCCGGAGATCCCGTGCCCCTCATCTCATCCCGAAGCCGTTCGCTGCAGTGCATTCGACGCTGGTCGCTCGCCTTGTGCATGAGCGGCGCAGGCCTGCTGTCTGTCGGTGTGTTTGCGCCGGCCCAGGCGGCCACGCTGGAAGGCCAGCGCTTCGACGACACGCTCGTGCTGGCCGATCGCACCTTGCGCCTCAATGGCCTCGGGCTGCGAGGCGTGGCGTGGGTGAAGGCCTTTGTCGCGGGGCTCTACCTCAGCGCGCCAACCAAGGACACGGCCCAGGCTCTGGCCATGCCCGGCCCCAAGCGGATCCGGCTGCAGGTGATGCTCGACGCGCCCAGCAAGGAGCTGACCCGCTCGCTGCTCAAGCGTGTGCACAAGCATGAGCCGGCCGAGGTGCAGCTGCGCCTCGAAAGCCGCCTCACCACGCTGGCTGCGCATCTCGACGGCGTCGGAGACCTGAAGGTGGGCGACACCCTGGACCTCGACTACGTGCCTGGCCGCGGCGTGCTCCTGCAGCACAACGACCGCCCGGTGGGCACCGCCATTCCGGGTGAAGACCTCTACCGCGCCGTCATGAAAATCTTCGTGGGCGACAACCCGGTGGACGCGCGCATGAAGCAGGGGATGATGCGTGGCGGTGTCTGATCCGCACCTGGACCGTTTCATCGACGCGCTGTGGCTGGAAGACGGCCTGAGCGCCAACACCCTGGGCGCCTACCGTCGAGATCTGCAGGCGCTGGCCGACTGGCTGGTGCATGAAGAAACCGGGCGCACGCTGGTGTCGGCCACCGAGACCGACCTGTTGGGCTACACCCTGGCCCGTCACAGCGTGACCAAGCCCTCGTCGGCGGGGCGGCGCCTGAGCGTGTTCCGACGCTTCTACCGCTGGGCCGTGCGCGAGCACCTGACATCGCAGGACCCGACCGTGCGGATGGATGCGCCCCGTCAACGCATGCGGGTGCCCGGCACGCTGACCGAGAGCCAGGTCGAGGCGCTGTTGAACGCCCCCGATGTGCATGAAAGCCTGGGGCTGCGCGACCGTGCCATGCTCGAACTGATGTACGCGAGTGGCCTGCGCGTCAGCGAGCTGGTCGAGCTCAAGTCGGTGCATGTGGGGCTGGACGAGGGCGTGCTGCGCATCACCGGCAAGGGCAGCAAGGAGCGCCTGGTGCCATTTGGTGGGGAGGCCGGCGACTGGCTGCGCCGTTATCTGGCCGAGGCTCGGGCGGTGATCCTGGGCGGGCAGGTGAGCGACGCGCTGTTCGTGACCGCGCGTGGCGGGCCCATGACCCGACAGATGTTCTGGAAGCTGATCAAGAAGTACGCGATGCTGGCCGGCATCACGCAACCCCTGTCGCCCCATACCTTGCGCCACGCGTTTGCCACGCACCTGCTGAACCACGGCGCCGACCTGCGGGTGGTGCAAATGCTGCTGGGCCACGCCGACATCTCGACCACCCAGGTCTACACGCACGTGGCGCGGGAGCGTCTGCGCCAGCTGCACAGCCAGCATCATCCGCGCGGCTGAGCGCGCGCCGGCCGCCCTGGCTCACGCAAAGAGCCCGCCGCGGAACGACACGCCCACGACCACGAACAGCACCGAAGTCACCGTCACGATGCCGATGCGGCGGCCCATGGCGGGCAGCGTCTGCGCCGTCAGGCGCGGGATGACGCGCAGGCGGGCATCGAGTGCGGTGAGCACGGTCACGGCCAGCAGCGCGAGCTTGGCCGCCACCAGCGTGGCCGGTCGGTCTGCCAGCGACAGCCACCGCCCGACGTCGGGCACCAGCGTGTAAGCCATCCAGAGCCCCGTCACCACCTGAATGACCAGCGCCGGCATGCCGATGCGTTCGTATGCAGACTCGAAGTCGAGCAGGATGCGGACATCGCCTTGCTTCAGCGCCCGCGGCAGCACGGTGGTGGCGAGGACCAGGTGGCCGCCCGTCCAGACGGTGGCGGCCAGGATGTGCAGAAGAAGAACGGTGCTGTACATCGCCATGAGGAAGAAGCCGGGGCTGTTCGATTGACGGTGCTTTCAGCGGTCCGCTGTTCCGCCGTTGTGCTGATGGGGCGCCTGTCGGCGCAGTGCCTCGGGCAGCGTGCGCCGCAACTTGGCGGCCGCGAAGACCTCGCCTCCGTGGCGTCGGGCAAAGGCCTGCGCGTCAGAGCGGTTGCGGAACGGGGGCAGGTTGCCGGCCCGCATCGGCCCCAGTGCGTCCGAGCCGTGGACGAACCAGGCTGAATCAAGAGGCAGCCAGGTGCCAGAGCCGAAGTCCTGAACGTAGCTGGCGCGGACCTCGGTGTGTGTCCGGGCCCGAGTGTAGCGCCCCACGTTCTGCAGGTACAGCAGCAGGCTCACGGGCGAGTCGAAGAAGTAGGCTGCCCCGTCGTCGAAGATGAGCTGTGCGGCCCAGCGCGGCGTGCGCGCCGGAAACATGCCGCAGACCGGGCAGCGAGCGTCCAGTGGCACGGGCCTGGCGGCATGGCGGGGCAGGCCGGAGCGGGCGTCGTACGCGTGCGGCAGGATGCTGCGGCACACGTCGGCTTCCGCTGGTGCTGGTGTGGGGGCAGTCGATGCCACCGCGGCGGACCGGACCGCACCGGAACTGGGCACGAGCAAGGCGACCGCCAACAGGGGGCCGCCTGCGAGCCACCACGCCGCGCGGAGGCGCATCACATCCTGCCGTCGTGCTGGGCGCCGCCGCTCAGGTCGGCCATGTCCGGGGTGACTTCGGCAAACTTCAGCACCCGTCCACCGAATTGTCCGGCGAAGGCCTGGGCGTCGGCTTCGCGGGTGAAGCTGGCCAGCGTGGGGCCCATGGAGCCATGGCGCTTGCTGCCTTGCACATAGAAGCCCTTGCGGGCGTCGAACCAGTGGCCGCGCGGCTGGTCCCAGTCGGCCTTGGCCATGTCCTGCACGTACACCGCCAGGATGGGACGCGTCTGCTCGGGCTTGAGCAGCGCCGAGAACATCTCCACCGTGTCACAGAACCAGTGCGGCTGGGCGTCGCCCTGGTAATGGATCTGCGCCTTGGGGCCAGGGTAGTCGGCCAGCAGCATGCCGTCCAGGTCGCAGGTCGAGTCTGCTTCGATCTCGACGGCGGCGATGGTTTGATCAGGCTGGCGTTCGCAGGCGCTCAGCACCAGGGTGGCACCGGCCAGCAGCAGGAATTGTCGGCGGGGAATCATGGTCGGAATCTCCAGGCAGCCAGACCCAGTGGCGCAGCAATCCAGGCCAGCATGGCGCCGCCCAGCAGCCAGGGATTGGCGAGGGCGGGTGGCACGATGCTGGTCAGTCCGTAGAGGGTGCGCATGTCGTCCAGCGAGAACACATTGAGGATGCGGAAGAGGTCGGCCGGGTTGCACAGCAGCAGCCATGGCAGGGACTCGCCACCCAGCCGGCCGGCGCTGGCCACCAGCACACCCAGGAGCAGCAGGTCGAACACCAGCACGAGCCCGAACCACAGCGTGATGGCCAGCCCGGAGGCCCGGGCGCGGTCGTGTGCCAGCACCGAGATCAGCACCGCCAGGCTGAGGAAGGTCAGGCCGAGCATCCAGGCGCTGGCCACGAAGCCGGCGTAGTGGTAAAGGCCGGCCAGCCCGAACTGGCGCCACAGCAGCCCGCCCACCAGCGTGAAGCCCGCCAGGGTCGACAGCGTGAGCGCCATCGCGAGGCCGAGGTATTTACCCAGCAGCAACTCCTGGCGCGTGATGGGCAACGACAGCAGCAGATCCAGTGAGCCGCGCTCGCGTTCGCCCACGATGGCATCGAAGCCCAGCAACAGCGCAATGAGCGGCACCAGGTAGATGACCAGGCTGACGAGGCTGGCAATGGTGAGCTCGATGGAGGTGGGGCCGACCTGGCCCTGCGCGGCAGCGCCGAAGTAGGTGATGAGCAGGGAGGCCACCGTGAAGACGAGGGCAACGACCATGACCCAACGGTTGCGCAGGCGGTCGCTGAATTCCTTGCCGGCCAGCGCGCGGATCTGGCGCCATTCGAGAAGGCAGGCGGCACTCATGCTGCACTCCGGAGACCGAAGAAGAGGTCTTCAAGCGAGGGTTCGTGGATCTGCACGTCTTCGACGCCCGTGCCGCTCGCCATGAGCACCTGCAGCACGGGTAGTTTCAGTGCGCGGGCGCAGGTGACCTTGAAGCCGTCGGCATGCGGTGCGACGTCTGTAGGCCGCAGTGCGGCGAGCCGCGCCATCAGCGCGGAGGCTGCGCCCGGTGCAGCGCGCACGGCCATCGTCAGCGGCAGGCTGCTCTGATCCCGCAGGGCGGCCACGCTGCCGCAGGCCATCACACGGCCGCTCGCCATGATGGCGAGCCGGTCCACACGGGCCTCCAGTTCGGCCAGGACGTGCGAGGTGATCACCATGGTGACGCCGCGCGCGCGCAGCACGTCGAGTTGCGCATAGAAATCGCGGGTGGCGGCTGGATCCAGCCCCGTCGTGGGCTCGTCGAGAAACAGCAGGTGGGGCTCGCCGAGCAATGCCTGGGCAAAGCCGAGGCGCTGGCGCATGCCTTTGGAGTAACCGCGCACCGGCCTCATGGCGGCATCCTGCAGGCCCACCTGTTCGAGCAGAGGCAGGCACGAGGTCAACGGTGCGCCCTTGAGCCGCGCGAAGAAGTGCAGGGTCTCCAACCCGTTGAGGTTGTCATAGAGCACGAGGTTCTCGGGCAGGTAGCCGATGCGGCGGCGGGCCTGGCGGAATGAGGATCCATGCACCGGGCTGCCCGCCACGCGCAACTCGCCGGAGGTGGGCGCGATGAGGCCGAGCATCATCTTGAACAGCGTGCTTTTGCCTGCGCCGTTGTGCCCGATGAGGCCGAAGAGTTCGCCGCGTCGCACATCGAGGTCGACGCCGTCAACGGCATGGACTGCGCCATAGTGCTTTCGCACCCGCCGCAGGGTGATGGGGTCAGGGTCGGGAGGGGTCAAGCCAATGGCTCCATTCGGTCTGGTGAGGGCGCAGGCGAGGGCTGGGGTCGACCACGCTGGGCGCGCGCAGGACAGGGAACTGCTGGCTCAGCAGGCGCAAGGCCTGCACGGCCGGGCTGCCGAGCAAGAGCTTCATCGTGGGGTAACGCCATTGCAGGCGATCGACCAAGTCATTGGCTTCGTAGGGCACGTCGCCCAGGCCGTTGCCATCGCGGTCCCAGCCGAGGTAGTTGCTCCAGTGGTTGCCCAGCTCACCAGGCTGTCCCACGGCGGGGCCCCATCGCTCATCGCGTGAGCCGAGGTAGCGCACCTGCTCGCCATTGGCGATGAAGTCGTTGCCCTGCACCACGTTGCGCGTCGAGCCCGCGGCCAGGTGCACGCCCGTTCGGTTGCCGATGACGAGGTTGCCGCGCAGCGTCGCGTACTCGACGTCGTAGATGAAGAGGCCGCGCTCGTTGTCGGCCACCACGTTGCCTTCGATCACCGAATCCTGCAGCGTGCGCAGCATGATGCCGTGGTCGGCGTTGGCCCAGGTGCGGTTGTTGCGCACCACCTGATCGCGGACCTCCATCAAGGCGAGGCCGCCGCGGTTGCGGTAGCTGTCATTGCCCTCCCAGAGGTTGTGGTACGAGTTCATGTAGTGGCTGCCGTAGCGGCTGTGATGCAGCTTGTTGCCCTTGAACTCGGCGCGATGCGACACATCGATGTACAGCGCATCGCGCACGAAGCTGATCTGGTTGTTCAGGATGCGGGCGCCCGTGGTGTTGTAGAGCTGGATGCCGTTGCCCCGTTGCGCGGAGTTCAACTCGCGCAGGCCGGTGATGACGTTGCCTTCAATGCGCACGTCGTTCGCCTTCTCGATCCACAGGCCGAAGAGGTTGTAAGTCAGATCGCACCCGCGCACCACGGCGCGGTGAGCGCCGGGCTGCAGGTAGATGCCCGCGTGCTGGTGCTTCAGGCTGTGGCCGGAGTCGCGCACGATCAGGCCTTCGATGACGACATCGGGGGCCGTGACGCGGATGGTGTCGGCCTCGAATCTCCCGCTCAGCGTGGGTCGTTGCCGGCCTCGCAGGGTCAGGGGGCGGTCCACGCGAAGCGGCCCGCTGTAGTGTCCTTTTTCGATCTCCAGCACGTCACCGGGGCGCGCGCGGTCGATGGCAGCCTGGATCGATTCGCCAGCGTGGACGCGGACGGTGGCGGCGTGAGCGGCCATGGCGCCGAGCAACAGCAATCCGGTCAGCACGAAGTTCTGAGCGTGGCGATGCAGCACGGTCTTACCCCAGCCAGCCCATCGCCTTGAGGACTAGGAACAGCGTGGCCCCGACCAGCAGGTTCTTGAAGCCGACGTAGCTCAGCATGTCCATCCAGGAGGCATGGCGGTAGTTCGCCCGCCACCACGGGCCATCCTTGACGTAGCGGCGTCCACCCATGCGGATCAGCACCTCATACACGCTCCAGCCGAACCACCAGCCGATCAGGGCGCCTGACGACAGCCGCCCCGTGGCAGCCAGCAACCACGCCACGCTGGCCGCGATGGCCAGCGACAGCCCCGCGATCTGCAGTGCGCGGTGATGACGCCAGCCATCCCGGCTCCAGGGCCACAGGTGATCTCGCACCTCCGCCATGGCCCAGCGCAGGCCCCGTGTGCCGGTCGCATACGGCGGCGTCACCGCGTCCGTCGGCCAGCGCGGATCCGGCCCCTGGGCCACCTTGTCGCTCATGCGCACCGGCTCGGCCGCAATCGGGATGTAGTAGCCGTTTTCGCCAATCGGGGTGATCAGCAGGCCATCGCGTTCACGGCGCTTGCGCTCCTTCGACAGCGGCGGGCAGCCGTGCTGGTCGGTGTAGAGCACCATGCAATCCAGGCAATGCAGGCATTCGCGATGGTCGATGCGGCCCTTTTCATCGATCGCCAGCGAGCCGCATCCCACCGCACACGCCTTGCAGCTGTTGCAGTCCTGTTTGCGGCGCAGGCCGAACCAGCGGAAGGTGCTGGGCATGGCCAACGCCGCGCCCAGGGGACAGATGTACTTGCAATAGGGCCGTTCGATGAACAGCGACACACCCAGCAGCACGCACACGAACAAGCCATAAGGCCAGGCACGGTTGTGGATGCCGACCAGGAAGGTGGTCTTGAAAGGCTCCACCTCGGCCAGCATCTCGGCCAGGCCCATGGAGAACATGGACACCGTGAGCAAGCCGAAGAAGATCGCGTACTTGAGCCACTTGAGCCGATCGTGCACAGGGCGGGGCAAGTGCCGTTGCCAGCGCTTGAGGCCCACCTTGCCGCCGATCTTGTAGAGCGCCTCCGACAGCGAGCCGAAGGGGCACATCCAGCCACAGAACAGCCCGCGCCCGAACAGGAACACGGTCAGGATGATGAAAATCCAGAACACAAAGATGAACGGGTCCGACAGGAACAGGGACCACGTCCACTGGAACAGCACCGAGTGGAACCAGGTCAGAACCTGCGTGATGCTGGGCTGCGCCATGACGCCAAAGCCCACGAACACGATGCTCAGCACCCAGGCGCTGTACTTGAATGCGTTGACGGGCCACTTGTTCTTGTGGGTGGACAGGCGCGTGAGCCGCTCGCGCATCGCGTACACGATGGTGACCGCCACCAGCAACGCCACGAACAGGCCGATCGACACGGCCCGGGTGCGCCACACGCGCTGCCACGGTGCCTCGTCTTCCGTCACTTCGGGGCGGCCGCCTTCCAGCATCTCGGCTGGCATCCAATAGCGGGCATCGAAGCTGGCGAAGCTGCGTGTGCCGGTGGCGCGGTCCACGCGGTTGCCCATGAAGCTCAGCTTCCAGGGGTAGGCCGCCGAGAAGCCCTTGGCCCGAACGATGAAGATGGCCGATTCGTTGTAGCTGGGGGCGCCTTGCGCGCTCAGCCCATACAGATTGAGGTAGTCCAGATCACGGAAGGTGTAAGCGTCGTGCCCCTGCTTGATCTGGATACGGTCATAGATACCGCCGCGCACGAAGCCCGATCCCTTGAAGGATTCTTCGCCCGCCGTGCGAATGACGAAGAAGGCATGTTCCCCTTCCTTCAGTTGCCCGCGCAGGCTGGCCCAGCCGTCCTGGCCCAGCAGGCTCGTGCCCAGATCGGGCTGGTTCAGGTCGCCAAACCACAGCTCGATGAAGGGCTCGTTGCCCCGCGCCAGGCCCACCTGCTCGGGCTTGACCAGCAGGCGCTGCACGGCCCCCATCTTGACCAACTCGGGCCAGGACCAGCGCTGGCCCGTGGTGTTAAAGCGCGCAGCCGGTCGCACATCCGGTGCCAGGATGCCGACCTGCCGTGCGACCGCTGCGCCGGACAGGCGCATCACCTGGTTCTGGGCGATGACGGTGACGGTGGCTCCCGAGATCGCGTCGACGCCCAGCACGCCTTCATCAGGCCGCGAAGGGCCGACTTCGATCTTGTCCTTGACAGACTTGCCAAGGTACTGGTTGTTGAACTTGATCAGCGCCGATTCCGGGATGCCCAGCAGCAGGATGGGTTCGGAGTGCTTGAGCACCTTCACGCCCACATACCGGCCCAGGGTGTCCATGCCGATCAGCGTGACCACGGGCTTGCCCGAGTAGGCCGGAGTGTCCGTGATGTCAGTGGAGAGCATCACGTAACCCAGCACTTGCTTCTTGCCGGCCACGGCGTCGCCATAGGCCTGCACGTAGGGCGGTTGCCCCATGCGCTCGGAAAAGCCCTTCGCGCGGGGGAACACCTCATGGCATGGCACGTGCGCGCACAGGTCGCGCACGGTGCCCAGATCGTCCGGCAGGGCTGCCTCATAAGCACCCGTTGCAGCCTGCGCAACGGACACCAGGGACAGAAGGGCCAGTGCAGCCAATGCGCGCTGCACCAGGCGAGCCCAGCAGGAACGAACTGTGTGAAACATCATGCCTCGACGATCATGCGCGTGCGCATTTCAAGGTGCAGGGCATGGCAGAAGTGCGTGCAGTAGCACCAGAACACGCCAGGCTTGTCTGCAATGAACGTGACGGAGGCCGTCTCCTGCGGGTTCACGATGAAGTTCACGTTGTACTTCGGGATCGCGAAACCGTGGGTCAGGTCTTCGACCTTGTCCAGGTTGGTCAGGATCAGCGTGACCTCGTCGCCCTTCTTGAGCTTGAACTCGCGCAGACTGAAGGCGGGAGCCTGCGATGTCAGCTTGACCGTGACCTTCTTGCCCTGACGGAACACGCCCGATTCCTTCGGATCGCGGATCGCCAGCGGGAAGTCGTCATGCGAGTAGATCTGCTTGGGCTTGACGATGTCGCGTTTGAAGATGATGAAGTCGTGCGGCTCGCCGCGCACCGGGTGGTCGGCCATCAACTTCATCTTGTCGCCCGAGATGTCGATCATCTGCTCGTTCTCGGGGTGCAGCGGGCCCACGGGAAGGAAGCGGTCCTTCGAGAACTTGCAACCCACCGCGAGGTACTTGCCGTCGGCGGCCTTGGTTTCCGAGTGGCTGGCGTTCAAGTGGCCCGGCTGGTATTGCACATCCAGGCGGTCGACCACGTACTTGGCGCTCTTGTCGCCGGCGTGGAACTTGATGGCCGCGTCCACGTTCCACTTCACCACCTGGCTGTCCAGGAAGAGCGTGGTGTAGGCATTGCCACGGCCGTCGAACGCCGTGTGCAGAGGGCCCAGGCCCAGCTCGACCTCGGCCACGATGGCCTTGTCGACATCGGGCAGCTTGCCCTCGAAGTAGTCCAGCACCTTGCTCAGTTCGATCACGGTACCGGTGGGCGAGAGCTTGCCAGCACAGATGAAGTACTTGCCATCGGGGCTGGCGTTCACGCCGTGCGGGTTCTTGGGCACGGACACGTAAGCGGTCAGCGCGGTCTTGGGATCCTTGTTGGCCTCGCGCGTGCCGTCCACCACGGGCACCTTGGAGTCGCCGATGGTCTTGAACTTGCCGGCCTTGATGGCGGCTTCGATGCGGCCCACGTTGAAGAACAGGCAGGCATCGCGTTCGGCCGACATCATGTCTTCATAGTGCGCACCCATCTCGACGTTGTACTGGTTGGTGGCCGCGAGCTTGCCGTCGTACGAGGTGGCCACCAGGTCGCAGTTGCCGTCGATCAGCACCTGCCAGCGCACTTCCATGGTCTCCGCGTCCACGCACGTGAACATCGAGCGGTACTTGCTGTCGTCGTCGGTGCCGACGTTGTTGGGCAGTGGGATGGCGAACTCGCCACCGCAGAACACGCGCGTGGTGTAGTTGATCTTCGGGTCGATCGGGTCGGCCTTGTCCGGGAAGATGCCGTGGAAGCCCTGCACATTGGGCAGTTCGGTGATCTTGTCGCAGACGAAGTAATCCAGGCGGATGCGGGCGATGCGCGAGTTGATCTTGTCGTTCACCCAGGCATAGCGGCCGTCGTAGTTGCCGTCCTTGTACGACGCGTGCGTGTGGTGGGTGTCGGCCACCGTGTAGCGCAAGGAGCCATCGGGCTTGGTGCCCATGATCTTCTTGGACTCGTTGGTGATCCCCCAGCCCACGAGCGCATCGGGGTTGAACACGGGGATGCGCAGAATTTCGCGGCCGGACGGCAGGCCCAGCACGCGCATGTCGCCGGTGTGGCCACCGCTCCACAAGCCGTAGTAGGTGTCGAGTTCACCGGGCTTCAGGTGCACGCCGGCTTCGGCTGCGTTGCCCGCAGGGCCGGACCCGGCAGCCGATGCGGCCGGGGCTGCGCCCACGCCCTTGTCCGTGCAGGCCACGGCGCCCAGGGCAAGCCCCGAGAGTGCGGCGCGGCTCATGAACTGTCGGCGTCCCTGACCGATGGTCTCGGGGTTCTGCGGCTTCTTGATCTCTTGGTCTTTCATGATGACAACCTTTTGTTGGGCTTGACTCAGGCGGCAGGAGGACCTCGTGCCGGTGGTGGCACAAGGCGTTGGTGAAAAGCGGGAGAAGGAGGCAGCGCATCCGCGACCGACGTGGTGCGCACAAGCGTGGGTCGCAACGTGGAAAAGGGGGGTAGAGAGGCGTCCGACGGCATGCACTGGCCGCATTGGCCATGCTGGTGCGCAGTGCCACCCGGGGCGTCCTGATCGGTCTTGACCACGCTGACGATCGCCCCACCACCGCGGCAGATGGTGTCGAGCGTGAGCGGCCTGAACAAGGGGGCTGCCATGCTGTGCCCCCATGCCATCAGCACGACCACCACGACCCAGGTGGGCAGGCGACGTACGAGGCGAAGGATCGACATGGTGGCGGATGTGGCTTGCAGAAAAGCATCCGCATCGTCGGAGTCGCGGGGCGCCGTGTCCTTGAACCAGTTCAAGATTCACCAAGGTCCAACAAGGCGCGTGGCGATTGAGGAAATGCGCTTGGCGGCGTCGTGGGCGGCGCTCCAGAATCAGGCGACTGAACCGCGCTTGTGGAGACGCACCATGCACATTCGAGAACTGACCATGATCACCCTGGCCGCGCTGAGCCTGATGGCTTGCGGCAAGCAGGAACAGGCGCCCGCCGCCGCTCAGAACCCGCCGTCGGCCAGCGTGGCGACCACCGAAGCGAGCCCGCCGGCGGCGCCCGTGGCCGAGAACACACTCGGCAAGAGCGTGTATGGCAAGACCTGCGCGATGTGCCACGCAGCCGGCGTGGGCGGGGCACCGAAGCCCGGTGACAAGACCGACTGGGGCCAGCGCCTCGCGCAGGGCGAAGGCGTGCTTTATCAGCACGCCCTTGAAGGCTTCACGGGTGCGAAAGGCATGATGCCGCCGCGGGGTGGCAGCCCTGCGTTGAAGGATGAAGAGGTCAAGGCCGCGGTCGACTACATGGTGGCGCAGTCGCGCTGAATGCCATGGCTGCACAGCTTGGTCTGACGCGCAGGCAGTGGCTGGGGGCGACGCTGCTGATTCCGCTCTGCAGCGCCCGCGTGGCGTCGGCCCACAGCGCCGCCAGCCACGACAGCCGCACGATGATGGGCACCCGGGTGGACATCACCGTGCAGCACCGCGATGCCGCCTTGCGTGAGAACGCAGTGCGGGCAGCGTGGGCAGAGATGGGGCGCCTGGTGGGCAACCTGAGTCGTTATGAGCCCGACAGTGTGGTGGCCATGCTGCAACGGCAGGCCGGTCGCACGCCGGTCCGCATCACGCCCGACGTGATGAACGTGCTGAGCGAAGCCCGGTCGCTGTCCCGCATCAGCGGCAGTGCGTTCGACATCACGGTGGGCGCGTACGCCGGATGGCGTTTCGACGCAGAGCATGCCGCCATGCCGACACCGGCCGACCTCGCGCAAGCGCGCACGCTGGTTGACCACCGCGACGTGGTGCTCGACACCCGCCATGGCACGGCCTTCCTGCGTCGGCCCCACATGCGGCTCGACCTGGGCGGCATTGCCAAGTTGCCCATCCTGGAGGCCGGCATGGCCGTGCTGCGGCTGCACGGCGTGCAGGACGCGCAGATCGACGGCGGAGGGGACGTGATCACCTCCGGGCAATGGCAAGGGCGCGACTGGCGTGTGGGCATCCGGGACGCCCATGCGCCCGATCGCCTTGCCGGTGTGGTCACGCTGCGCGATGGCGTGGTGGCCTCATCGGGCGACTATGAGCGTTGCTTCGAGCGTGGCGGTCAGCGCTATCACCACATCCTCGACACGCGAACCGGCATGCCGACGCAAGGGCCGAATGGCGTGGTTCTGGTGGCCCGCGAGGGGGCAGCGGTCAATGGCCGTGGCGCCGCCCTGATGGCGGCCAACCCGGCACAACGCGCGGCAATCCTGGGCGACCTTCAAAGCCGGGCCGACGTTCTGGTGTTCGAACGCGATCGGACGCGCTGGCACACCGCCGGCATGACGCGGTGGCTCAACGCCTGAGCCAGCGCCCTCAGGGCGCGCTCTGCGCGGCCTGAGGAGTCCGGGCTTCGCCTTCCTGAGGCGGTGTCCACGTGTCCCAGTCAGGGCCGAACAGCTCGGCCGGATGGGGCGTGCGATCCGAGCCATTCCCGCATGCCATCGACCCCGCGGGGCAGTATTTGTCGCAGCCCCAGCACATGCGTTCGGGGTGGGGTGGATTGATCGGAAAGCGTTTGCGCACGCCGCAGTGTGTGCCGCCTTCCCCAGCATGGTTTTGATCCGCGTCAGCCTTGCATCCCTGCGCGGCATGGGGATGTTGCCCCGTTCTCTTAAACATGCATCGATAATGCATATTCAGAAAGGACCCCTCACCATGCTGACCGAGACCACCCGTACCCTCGTCAAGGCCACCGCCCCTGTGCTTCAGGCACACGGGGTGGCCCTCACCACCCACTTCTATGCGCGCATGTTCCAGCACAACCCGGAACTGCGCGAAGTGTTCAACCAGGGGCACCAGCGCAATGGCGCGCAACAGCAGGCGCTGGCCATGGCCGTGGCCGCCTATGCCGAGCACATCGACAACCCCGGTGTGTTGATGCCGGTGCTCGAACGGGTGGCGGCCAAGCACGTCAGCCTCGGCATCCGGAGCGAGCACTACGCCATCGTGGGGCGCCACCTGCTGGCGTCCATCGCCGAAGTGCTGGGTGAGGCGGCGACCCCCGAGTTGATCGACGCCTGGGCGGCGGCCTATGGCCAGCTGGCCGACATCATGATCGGCATGGAGCGTGCGCTGTACGACGAATCGGCCACGCGCGAGGGCGGCTGGACCGGGTGGCGTACCTTCCGCGTCCGTCGCAAGCAGCCGGAAAGCGAAGAGATCACTTCCTTCGAACTGGAGCCGGCCGATGGGGGCAAGGTGCCGCACTACCGTGCCGGGCAGTACGTCTCGATCCGCGTGGTGGTGCCTGAGCTGGGTTACCGGCAGCCGCGTCAGTACAGCCTGTCGTGCGCCCCCGGTCAGGATCACCTGCGCATCTCCGTCAAGCGTGAGCGGGATCCGGCTCAGCAGGCAGAGGGCATGGTGTCCAACTTTCTGCACGGGCACGTTGCAGAGGGCGACCTGATCGAAGTGGCGCCGCCGGTTGGCGACTTCTACCTGCACGAAGACCGCGACAGCCCGGTGGTGCTCGTCAGCGCCGGGGTGGGCATCACGCCCATGGTGGCCATGCTCGAACGGTTGGTGCAGACCGGTTCGCGCCGGCCTGTGCGCTTCCTGCATGCCGCGCGCCACGCTGGTGTGCAGGCCTTCGGTGCCCGGGTGGGCGAGCTGATCGAGCAATTGCCCGACGGGCAGGCCTGGATCGTTCACGAGCTGGCGCAAGACGGTCAGGGCGCTGGGGCCGCGCAGCGGCATGCCGTGGGCCGCCTGGACCTCGCCGCGCTGACCGGCACGCCGCTTCTTCCTCCGGATGCCGACCACTATGTGTGCGGCCCGGTGGGCTTCATGGCCGAGCAGATCCGCGCCCTGCGTGGCCGCGGTGTGCCAGCCGAGCGCATCCATGCCGAGGCCTTCGGCACGGGTGGCGTCCCGGCCTGAGCCGGGTGCTTCATGTCGGCTGCTTCGCGCCTTGGTTATGCTCGCTGATTCCGAGTACGAGAACGTCGAATGCAGCTGACACGATTCACGGACCTTGGCCTGCGCGTCCTGATGTACCTGTCCGGCTCACCGCAGGGCGAGGTCACCACCATCGGCGAGATTGCCGAGCGGTTCGATGTGGCGCACAACCACCTCACCAAGGTCGTGCAGTTCATGGGCCAGCAGGGTTGGCTGGTCAACCTGCGCGGCAAGGGCGGTGGCATCCGGCTGGCCCGGCCGGCCGAGGCCTATCGGCTCGGCGATGTCGTCCGCACGCTGGAGCGCACGGACGAGCTCATCAACTGCGGTGAGCCCCCCTGTGTGCTGCGTGGCCAGTGCGAACTCAAGGGCCTGCTGGGCGGCGCCACCGAGGCGTTCTATGCCGACTTGAATCGCCATACGCTGGCTGCCGCGGTGCGTGGCACAACGGGCGAGGCCATCGTGCGCCTGCACCGCCCGCCGATCCCGGCATCGCTCAGTCCACTCCCAGCAGAAACGCCAGTTCGTCGTCGGTGAAGCCGGCTGCCTTGCGCGCGGCTTCGTTGAAGGGCGGCCGCAGCCGAGGGGCCTCGTAACGGCGCACCAGCTCCGGGTACAGGTTCACGGCATCCACCCCACGTTGCTGGCAGAGCCGGTGAAACCACCGGTTGCCGATGGCCACGTGCCCCACCTCGTCGCGCAGGATGATGTCGAGGATCCCGACGGCCTCCAAGTCACCTGCGCGGGTCAGCTTGTCCTGGATGAGCGGCGTGGCGTCCAGCCCGCGGGCTTCGAGCGTGCGGGGCACCAACGCCATGCGGGCCAGGATGTCGTCGCTCGTTTTTTCGCACATGCTCCACAGGCCGTCGTGCGCGTCGAAATCGCCGTAGTCATGACCCAGCGTTCGCAGGTGATCCCGCAGCAGGCTGAAGTGCAGCGCCTCTTCGGACGCCACGCGCAGCCAGTCGAGGTAGAAGGCCACGGGCATGCCGGCGAAGCGCCAGCACGCATCCAGCGCCAGGTTGATCGCGTTGAACTCGATGTGGCAGATCGCATGCAGCAGCGCCGCGCGGCCCTCCAGTGTGAAGGGCGAGCGCGAGGGCACCTGCTTGGCCGGCACGAGGTGAGGGCGTTCCGGGCGCCCCGGCATGGCGGCCTGCTGTGCCGCGGTCAACCGCAGCGGGGCGGCGCAATCGTCTGCGCTCAGGCCCGGCACGTCGGGCACAGCCGCGTTGCCCGCTGCAACCGCCTGTATCGCATCGCCCCCCAGGCGCGCATACAGATGCCGGGCGGCGTCGGCCTTGGTGGCCGGATCAGGATTCAGCAGGATGGCAAGGGCTTCTTCACGTGCGGACATCCGCGTATTGTGCCCAGCCCCGTCGTGTCATTCAGCCCAGGTCACCCAGCCGAAGTGGGCCGTCACCAGAATGACGATGCCGAACGCAATGCGGTACCAGGCAAACGGATTGAAGTTGTGGCTCGACACATAGCGGATCAGCCAGCGCACGCACACCCAAGCCGACAGGAAAGCGAACACCAGGCCGGTGCCGAACAGCGGCAGGTCGGCCAGCGACAGCAGATGCCGTTCCTTGTAAAGGCTGTAGGCGCCGGCGCCCATCAACGTCGGGATGCCCAGGAAGAAGCTGTAGTCGGTGGCTGCCTTGCGCGACAGGCCCAGCATCATCCCGCCTATGATCGACGCGCCCGAACGGCTGGTGCCCGGCACCAGCGCCAGGCACTGCACCAGGCCCACCTTCAGCGCATCCATGGCGGTCAGGTCGTCCACCGTCTGCACGCGCGGGGCAGGGCGGCTCAGCGCCATGCGTTCGGCCAGCAGGATCAGGAATCCCCCGGCGATGAAGGTGACGGCCACCACCGTGGGTGTGAACAGGTTGGCCTTGATCGCCTTGCCGAACAGCAGCCCCAGGACGATGGCCGGTACGAAGCCAATCAGCACGTTGAGCGCGAAGCGCTGTGCTTTCGGCTCGCTCGTGATGCCGGTGACTGTGTCCTTTACGCGCTGCCAGTACACCAGCACCACGGCGAAGATGGCGCCGGTCTGGATCGCGATGTCGAACACCTTGGCCTTGTCGGCGCCAGCGCTGTGGCCGAAGTCGAGGAGCGAGCCGGCCAGGATCAGGTGCCCGGTGCTGGAGATCGGCAGGAACTCGGTGAGCCCTTCCACGATGCCCATGAGGGCGGCTTTGACAAACAGGATGACGTCCACGACTGGCACCGGTTGAGGGCTTGGGGGAAACGAGCACCGATGTTAGGCGACGGGCAGGGGGCATCAACCCGCCCTTCCCCAGGGACAGGGGGGCTTGTCTACACTGCGCCACATGCGGCACAGCCCCCGCGGTACCAAGGACGGATCACCATGAGCGACGATTACCAGGTCAAGAAAACCGACGCCGAGTGGCGGGCCCAGCTGGCGCCATTGGATTACGAGGTCACCCGCCACGCGGCCACCGAGCGGGCGTTCACCGGTCGCTACTGGGACCACTTCGCCGAAGGGCAGTACAAGTGCGTGTGCTGCGGTGTCACGCTGTTCGAATCTGAAACCAAGTTCGACGCCGGCTGCGGCTGGCCCAGCTACTGGCAACCCACCGAGCAGGCGCGGGTCGAGCGGGTGCTCGACACCAGCCATGGCATGACCCGGGTGGAGGTGCGCTGCCAGAACTGTGGCGCCCACCTGGGCCATGTGTTCGACGACGGGCCGGCCCCCACGGGTGAACGCTTCTGCATCAATTCCGCCGCGCTAGACTTCGAGCCGCGCCAGCCTTGAGACACCCATGAAAATCCTGTTCGACCTGCTCCCCATCATCCTGTTCTTCATCGCCTTCAAGTGGGGCGAAGGCCATCGGGAGCAGGCCGCGGCGTGGATGACGCAGTACCTCGGATTCGCCGTGTCCGGTGGCGCGGTGGGGCCCACCGAGGCGCCCACGCTGCTGGCCACCGTGGTCGTCATCGTGGTGACGCTGCTGCAGGTCGTGGTGCTGAAGGCGCTGCGCAAGCCGGTGGACCGCATGCTGTGGATCGGCCTGGGCATCGTCGTGGTCCTGGGCGGCCTGACGCTGTGGTTCCACGACGAGACCTTCATCAAGTGGAAGCCGACTGCGATCTACTGGGTGATGGGTGCGGGTCTGTTCGTCACCGAGGTGGTGCTGGGCAAGAAGATGCTCAACCAGATGATGGGCGGCCAGATCCAGGTGCCGGATGCCGTCTGGCGTCGACTGGGCTGGGCCTGGGTGGCCTTCTTTGCCGGCATGGGTGTGCTGAACCTGTACGTGGCCTTCAACTTTCCGACCGACATCTGGGTGAGCTTCAAGCTCTGGGGCAGCCTGGGCCTGACGCTGGTGTTCACGCTGCTGCAAGGGGTCTACCTGAGTCGCCACATGCCGGCCGAGGCCACCGACAAGGCCGCGTCCTGATGCCCGCCGTATCCGCTGAAGAACCTGCCATGAGCCAAGCCAACGCCTTTCCCGTCACCGCCGAGCAGATCGAGGCCGTGCTGCGCGCCGCCCTCGAGCCGGAATCCCTGCAGGTGGTTGACGACTCCCTTGCGCATGCCGGCCACGCCGGTTCCAGCGGGGCCTCCAGCGGCACGCATTTCACGGTGCAGGTAAAGGCGCGTTGCTTCAACGGACTGTCTCACGTTCAACGCCACCGCCTTGTGTATGATGCCCTGCGCAATCTGATCGCCCAGGGGATTCATGCTCTGGCGATCAAGGCCGAGCCCGTCTGAATTCCATTCAAGAAAGCGTTCCGCTCCTACCATGAAGACCTCTCGTATCGCCAAGGCTGCCGCGCTGGCTGCATCGCTCACGCTGGCCGCCCCGCTGGTGTTCGCGCAAAACATCGCCATCGTCAATGGCAAGGCTGTGCCCAAGGCGCGTGCCGAGGCCATGATCGAACAGATCCTGAAGCAACCCCAGCAGCCCGGCCAGCCTCCGCAAGAGCGCTCGCCCGAACTGGAGCAGAAGGTGAAGGACGAGGTCGTGCTGCGCGAGATCTTCATCCAGGAAGCCGAGCGCCGCGGTCTGCAGGGTTCTGCCGACTACAAGACGCAGATGGAACTGGCCCGCCAGTCCATCCTGATCCGCGCTCTGTTCCAGGACTTCGAGAAGAAGAACAAGCCGGATGAGGCCGAAGCCAAGGCCGAGTACGACAAGATCAAGGCTGCCAACGGCGGTCAGGAATACCGTGCCCGCCACATCCTGGTCGAGAAGGAAGACGAGGCCAAGGCCCTGATCGCGCAGATCAAGGGCGGCGCCAAGTTCGAAGACCTGGCCAAGAAGAACTCGAAGGACCCGGGCTCCGCTGAAAACGGCGGCGATCTGGACTGGGCGAACCCCGGCAACTACGTGCCTGAGTTCTCGCAGGCCATGACCAAGCTGCAGAAGGGCCAGGTCACCGACACCCCGGTCAAGTCGCAGTTCGGCTTCCACATCATCAAGCTGGAAGACGTGCGCACCGCCCAGTTCCCGTCGTTCGACGAGGTCAAGGGTCAGCTGATGCAGCGTCAGGCCCAGGCCAAGCTGGCCAAGTTCCGCGATGAACTGCGCACCAAGGCCAAGACCGACTACAAGTTCAGCGAGTAAGCGCTTCGGCCTGAAAGACAAAACGCCCCGAAAGGGGCGTTTTTCATTGGGGCGCCCGCACGCCCGTAAGGCGCAGGGCGTAAGCGCGCTTCAGGTGCGCTTGCGGAAGACTAAGTCCCACACCCCATGGCCCAGGCGCAGGCCGCGGTTCTCGAACTTGGTCAGCGGGCGGTAGGCCGGCTTCTCGGCGTAACCCTGTGCGGTGTTTTCCAACGCAGGCTCGGCTGACAGCACCTCCAGCATCTGCTGGGCATAAGGCTCCCAGTCGGTGGCGCAATGCAGGTAGCCTCCGGGCGCCAGATGCTGCACCAGCTTGGCCACGAACGGCGGCTGGATCAGGCGGCGCTTGTGATGGCGCTTCTTGTGCCACGGATCGGGGAAGAAAATGTGGACGCCAGCCAGCGAACCGGGGCGGACCATGTGTTCCAGCACCTCGACCGCATCGTGCTGAACGATGCGCAGGTTCGTCAGGCCCCGTTCGCCGATCTGCTTGAGCAGGGCTCCCACGCCGGGCTCGTGCACCTCACAGCCGATGAAATCGGTGTCGGGCAGCGTCTGCGCGATCTTGGCTGTGGCATCGCCCATGCCGAAGCCGATCTCGAACACCACCGGGGCCTCGCGCCCGAACGTGGCGGCCAGATCCAGCGGCTGCTGGGCGAAGGGCAGCACGAAGCGCGGGCCCAGTTCGCTCAAGGCGCGTGCCTGGCCCTCCGTGGTGCGTCCGGCGCGCATCACGTAGCTGCGAATGGTGCGGGGGTGTTCGGGGCGGTCACCGGCCGCGTCGGCGGCGGGCAGGGCCTCGCCGGAGGAGGCGGGCAGGGTCGGGTCGCTGGAAGACATGCGCGTTCGCTACAGGCGTCGGACGAAAGGACGAGAGTGTGCCTCAAAGCGTACCGGCGCTGCGCTAGAATGCGCAGCATTGCGGGTGTAGTTCAATGGTAGAACGCCAGCTTCCCAAGCTTGATACGTGGGTTCGATTCCCATCACCCGCTCCAGAATCGACAACGGCGCCCCTCGGGTCGCCGTTCTGCTTTTCTCGGCGTATCAGCCTCGGTTCACCGATCCAGCCCGCCGAGGCACACGTACTTGGTCTCCAGGTAATCATCCAGCCCCTGGCGCGCCCCTTCACGTCCCAGGCCCGACTGCTTGACCCCGCCAAACGGCACCTCGCAGGTCGAAATCAAGCCGGTGTTGACGCCCACCATGCCGTACTCCAGCGCTTCGCTGACGCGGAAGATGCGGCCCACGTCGCGGCTATAGAAGTAGCTCGCCAGCCCGAACTCGGTGTCGTTGGCCAGGTGAATCGCCTCGGCCTCGGTCTCGAAGCGGAAGACCGGCGCCACCGGCCCGAAGATCTCCTCCCGCGCCATGCGCATGCTCGCATCCACGTTGGCCAGCACCGTCGGCTGGTAGAACGCGCCGCCCGCCACGCTGGCCCGCGCCCCGCCGGTCAGCACGCGTGCGCCTTTGGCCAGTGCGTCGCCCATCAGCGTTTCGACCTTGTTCAGCGCCTCGGCGTCGATCAGCGGGCCTTGCACCACACCCGGCTCGAAGCCGTTGCCGACCTTCATCTCGGCCACCCGCGCGGCCAGCTTCTCCACAAACGTCTCGTAGATGCCGGTCTGGGCGTACAGCCGGTTCGCGCACACGCAGGTCTGCCCTGCGTTGCGGTACTTGCTCACCAGCGCGCCTTCCACGGCGGCGTCCAGGTCAGCGTCGTCGAACACGATGAAGGGCGCATTGCCGCCCAGTTCGAGCGACAGCTTCTTCACGGTGGGCGCGCACTGCTGCATCAGGATGCGGCCCACCTCGGTGGAGCCCGTGAACGACAGGTGGCGCACCGTGTCACTCGCGCACAGCACCTTGCCGACCTCGATCGACTGCCGGGCGTCGGCCGTGACCACGTTCAGCACCCCGGCCGGCATGCCCGCGCGCAAGGCCAGCTCGGCCACCGCCAGCGCCGACAAAGGGGTCGCCTCGGCCGGCTTGATCACCACCGGGCAGCCGGCTGCCAGCGCCGGAGCCACCTTGCGCGTGATCATCGCAATCGGGAAGTTCCACGGCGTGATGGCCGCGCACACGCCCACGGGCTGGCGCACCACCAGATAGCGCTTGGTCGGGTCGGTGGTCGGGATGGTCTCGCCGTAGGCGCGGCGGGCCTCTTCGGCAAACCACTCGATGAACGAGGCGCCGTAGCCCACCTCGCCGCGCGATTCGGCAAGGGGCTTGCCCTGCTCGGCGGTCATGATGCGGGCCAGGTCGTCAGCGTGCTGGTGCAACAGGTGGAACCACTTCATCAGGATGGCGCCGCGGGCCTTGGCCGTCAGCGCCCGCCAGGCCGGCCACGCGGCGTCGGCTGCCGCCACGGCGCCTTCGGTGTCCGATGCCCCCAGGTTGGCGACCTCGGCCAGCAGGGCGCCCGTGGCCGGGTCGTGCACGGCGAAGCGGCTGGTGCCGTCCACCCACTGGCCGTTGACGAGGGCCTCGGTCTTCAACAGCGTCGGGTCTTGCAGCGAGGCCAGGGGCGAGGCGATGGCATCCATGGTGTGGCTCCGTGACAGGTCTTGATGGCGGGCCATCATAGGGGGCGGCCCGAAATCTATAATCAGGGGCTTCGCTGAGCCCTGCCCGCGAGGTGGATTGCTGTTGCACGCCGCCCCCTGGCGCCCAGCCCTAAGAGAAAGACCCCGGATGAAAGCCGCCCAGATCCGTTCGACCTTCCTGAAGTACTTCGAGTCCAAAGGCCACACCATCGTCGCGTCCAGCCCCGTGGTGCCCGGTGACGACCCGACCCTGCTGTTCACGAACGCGGGCATGAACCAGTTCAAGGACGTGTTCCTGGGCTTTGACAAGCGCCCGTACACGCGTGCCACCACGTCGCAGAAGTGCATCCGCGCCGGCGGCAAGCACAACGACCTGGACAACGTCGGCTACACCGCGCGGCACCACACCTTCTTCGAGATGCTGGGCAACTTCTCGTTCGGCGACTATTTCAAGAAGGACGCCATCAGCTACGCCTGGGAGTTGCTGACCGAGCACTTCAAGCTCCCGAAGGACAAGCTCTGGGTCACCGTCTACCAGGAAGACGACGAGGCCTATGAGATCTGGAACAAGGTGGTGGGCGTGCCCGCCGAGCGCATCGTGCGCATCGGTGACAACAAGGGCGGCCGCTACATGTCCGACAACTTCTGGATGATGGGCGACACCGGCCCCTGTGGCCCGTGCACCGAGATCTTCTACGACCACGGTCCCGAGATCGCCGGCGGCCCCCCGGGCAGCCCCGATGAAGACGGCGACCGCTACATCGAGATCTGGAACAACGTCTTCATGCAGTTCAACCGCACTGAAGACGGCGTGATGCACCCGTTGCCCAAGCCCTCGGTGGACACCGGCATGGGCCTGGAGCGCATCGCCACGGTGCTGCAGGGCAAGCACAGCAACTACGAGATCGACCTGTTCCAGAACCTGCTGGCCGCAGCCCGCGAGGCCGTCACGGCGTCGGGCGGCGAGGGCTTCGACCCGAACAGCCCGTCGCTCAAGGTGATCGCCGACCACATCCGCGCCTGCTCGTTCACGGTGGCCGACGGCGTCATCCCCAGCAACGAAGGCCGGGGCTACGTGCTGCGCCGCATCACCCGTCGCGCCATCCGCCACGGCTACAAGTTGGGCGCCCGCACCCCGTTCTTCCACAAGCTGGTCGCGGCCCTGGTGGCCGAGATGGGCGAGGCCTACCCCGAGCTGCGCGCCAATGAAAAGCGCATCACCGAGGTCCTGAAGACCGAGGAAGAGCGCTTCTTCCAGACCATTGCCAACGGCATGGAGATCCTGGAAGGCGCCCTGGCCACGGGTGCCAAGGTCATCGATGGCGAGACCGCCTTCAAGCTGCACGACACCTACGGCTTCCCGGTCGACCTGACCGCCGACGTCTGCCGCGAGCGCGACGTCACCGTCGACCAGGCCGGCTTCGATGCCGCCATGGCCCGCCAGCGCGAGCAGGCCCGTGCGGCCGGCAAGTTCAAGATGGCCGCCGGGCTGGAGTACAGCGGCGCCGCCACCACCTTCCACGGCTACGACCACCTGGCCCGCGAAGCCGCCACCGTGACCGCCATCTACGTCGACGGTGCGTCGGTGCAGCAGGCCAACGCCGGTGACGACGCCGTGATCGTGCTGGATCACACCCCGTTCTACGCCGAATCGGGCGGCCAGTGCGGCGACAGCGGCGACATGCGCAACGCCACCAGCCGCTTCGTGGTGGAAGACACGCTCAAGATCCAGGCTGACGTGTTCGGTCACCATGGCCGCGTGGTCGAAGGCGCCGTCAAGGTGGGCGACACCCTGAACGCCAAGGTCGACGCCGAACTGCGCGCCAAGACCGTGCGCAACCACAGCGCCACCCACCTGATGCACAAGGCCCTGCGCGAGGTGCTCGGCGAGCACGTGCAGCAGAAGGGCTCGCAGGTCACGCCGGACCGCACCCGCTTCGACTTCTCGCACGGCCAGCCGCTGACCGACGAAGAAATCCGCGAGATCGAAGCCCTGGTCAACGCCGAGATCCTGGCCAACGCCGACGCGCAGGCCCAGGTCATGGCCCTGGACGACGCCCAGAAGAGTGGCGCCATGATGCTGTTCGGCGAGAAGTACGGCGAAACCGTGCGCGTGCTGAGCATCGGCTCCTCCAAGGAGCTGTGCGGTGGCACCCACGTCAAGCGCACGGGTGACATCGGTCTGTTCAAGATCGTGGCCGAAGGCGGTGTTGCTGCCGGCGTGCGCCGCGTCGAGGCCATCACGGGCGACAACGCGCTGGCCTACACCCAGAACCTGGAAAGCACCGTCAATGGCCTGGCCGCGCTGCTGAAGGCCACGCCGCACGACGTGCCGGCCCGCGTGGCCGCCTCGCAGGACCAGATCCGCGCGCTGGAAAAGGAAATCGCGGCCCTCAAGGGCAAGCTGGCATCCGCCCAGGGTGACGAACTGGTGGCCCAGGCCGTCGACGTCAAGGGGGTGAAGGTGCTGGCCGCCCGTCTGGAAGGCGCTGACGCCGCCACGCTGCGCAACACCATGGACCAGCTCAAGAACAAGCTGAAGACGGCCGCCATCGTGCTGGCCGCCGTGGACGGCGCCAAGGTGCAGTTGGCCGCCGGCGTGACGGCCGACACGACGGCCAAGGTCAAGGCGGGCGAGCTGGTCAACTTCGTCGCCCAGCAGGTGGGCGGCAAGGGCGGCGGCAAGCCCGACATGGCCATGGCCGGCGGCACCGACGCCGCGGCGCTGCCTCAGGCCCTGGCCGGCGTGCAGGGCTGGGTGGCCGAGCGCCTCTGATCTTGCGCGGAACCCTGGCCGGATCACCAAGCGCCCTCCGGGGCGCTTTTTTCATGGTGACGCGGGTTTGAACCACCGCCGCGACGGCAATTTGTCAGGCAGGAATCCTTCGGGTCGCGCAGCATCCTGTCGCGCAGGCAGCGATGTTCCTAAAGTAAGGGCTAACAAGAACCCCTTCTGAGGCAGACGCACATGAGCACCGCAACGACCAAAGCCACCGCCAAGCACCCGATCGTGCCGCGCCTGAAGCTGCAGTTCGGTCTGGATGGCGACATTCCGAAGTATTGGATGGGTGGGGACGCCTTCCAGTCGCGTTTCTGGGACGCGTTGTCCATCATTTTCCCGCCCGGCGAAAAGTACTTCATGAACTGCGTGCGCGACTTCCGCGACCAGATTTCCGACCCCAAGCTGCTGCAGGAAATCAAGGATTTCAACCTGCAGGAAGCGCAGCACAGCATGGTCCATCGCCAGGACAACGACCGCCTGCGCAAGCAGGGCATTGATGTCGATCGCCTCACGGCCTATGTGGACAACATGCTGAACCGCGACTACCGGTCGAAGTACAGCAAGGGCTACAACCTGGCTGTCACCTCGGCGCTGGAGCACTTCACGTCCATCATTGCGCACAGCCTGTTCGACAAGCGCGACATCATGAAGCACGCCGATCCCCGGGTGCGCGCCATGTACAACTGGCACGCCATCGAAGAGGTGGAGCACAAGGGCGTGGCCTACGACGTGATGGAGGATTACGCCAAGGTGGGCTATTTCAAGCGCATCTGGGCGTTGGTGCATGCAACCGTGATGTTTCCGGTGACGATTCATTACGTCCAGCACGCCTTGCTGAAGCAGGATGGTTTCACCGGGTGGCAGCGGCTGAAGCTGTCGGCAAAGGGCCTGGTGTGGATGTTCAAGCCGGGCGGTCTGTTGCAGCCCATGGCCAAGGCCTACTGGCAGTACTACAAGCCGGGCTACCACCCCTGGCAGGAGACGGAGCAGCCGGGCTACGACCAGTGGCTCGCGGCCTTCAACGCCAGTGGCGATCCGGTCAAGGCCAGCGAGCAGACCCGCATGGCACTT
Source organism: uncultured Aquabacterium sp. (assembly GCF_947366995.1). Classification (GTDB taxonomy): domain Bacteria; phylum Pseudomonadota; class Gammaproteobacteria; order Burkholderiales; family Burkholderiaceae_C; genus Aquabacterium. The sequence goes on from NZ_CANBCC010000001.1 coordinate 206,196, forward strand.
GCCCTCTGATCCACACGCTTCTCTTCTCGCTCCTATTGCGATTCAAGGCCCTTCGGGGCCTTCTTTTTTTGCAACGCCGCCAAGGGGGCAAGCGCGCCATCAGGGAAAGTCCCTGCCTGCCCATGTCGCAGCGGAAACCTTGCTGTCACGCCTCATCCTGTGTGTCAGCAGGGTCATTTTTCAGAATGCAGCCATTGCACTTCATCACGCCAGAGAGGCATGACATGACCACGAAGCACCCTGCCATGCACCCCATCGTGCCGCGCGAGCGCCTCGACTTCCAGCTCGACCATGCGGACATTCCGAAGTACTGGTTTGGCGGCGACCCGTTCAAGACCCGCCTGTTCGACGCCATGTCGATCATCTTCCCGCCGGGCGAGAAGTTTTTCATGACCTGCGTGCGCGATTTCCGCGATCAGATCTCCGACCGCCAGCTGCTCGACGAGATCAAGGGCTTCAACCGTCAGGAGGCCCAGCACAGCATGGTGCACAACCAGTACAACGAGCGTCTGCGCCAGCAGGGCATTGACGTGGATCGCCTCACCAAGTGGCTGGATGACCTGCTGTTCACCAACTACCGCGGCCGCTTCAGCCGTGGCTACACGCTGGCCATCACCTGCGCGCTCGAGCATTTCACGTCCATCGGCGCGCACACCCTGTTCGACCAGCGCGACATCATGAAAGAGGCGGACCCGCGCGTGCGTGCCATGTACGCCTGGCATGCCATCGAGGAAGTCGAGCACAAGGGTGTGGCGTACGACGTGATGGAGGACTACGCCAAGGTCGGCTACGCCAAGCGCATTGCCGCCATGCTGCACACCACGGTCATGTTCCCGTTCACCATCCACTACTTCTGCGACCAGATGCTGAAGATGGACGGGTTCTCGTGGTGGGAGCGCCGGAAGATGCACGCCAAGGGCATGTGGTGGCTGCTCAAGCCGTCCGGCCTGCTTGCTCCGCTGGTGCGGCACTACTTCCCGTACTACCGTGTCGGGTTCCACCCCTGGCAGGAAACCGAGCAGCCGGGCTACGACCAGTGGCTGTCTGCGTTCAGCGTCAACCGCGACCCCGTCGAGGCAAGCGAGCTGATGCGCGCTGCCCTGGTGCGCTGACGGATTCCCCGACGCCCGTCCTCTGAACTGGTTAGACTTCGGCACACTCATTGGGAGTGTGCCGATTTCGTTTATGCGTATTCCCCTTCCACCAGCCATGCTCGAGGCGCTGGGCATCCGGCCCATCCCGCTGTTCATGCTCTCGAGCTGGATCAAGGCCGCGGCCAAGTGCGGCTTCAACGTGCAGCCGCTCTTCAAGGAAGCGGGCATCACCATCGACCTGATTCGCCTCGAAGAGGCGCGCGTCTCGCCGCTGCAGATGGTGTCCGTGCTGGAGCAGTGCGTCGCGATGTCGCCTGACAAGTACTTTCCGCTGGTGCTGGGCGACACGTTCGCCTTTGAATCGCTTCCCGAGTTCGAGACGCTGCTGACCACCAGCCCCACGCTGCGCGACGCGCTCAACGCCGCGAAGATCGCGCGCAAGGTCGTGCTGCCCTGGATCACCATCGAGCTGGAAGAGCAGGGCGACGAAGCCCGTGTCGTCATCGGATTCGATGTGCCGGTGCCTGACATCGGCCGGTTCGGGTTGCCGTTGCACCTGGTGACCCACGCGATCATGGCCTGCGTGCGCAAGTTCGGCCGCAATCTCGTGGGCCACGAAGAGAACTTCCGCGAGGTGCGTTTCAAGATTGCGGAGGACGAGACCCCGCATGCAGCGCAGATCCGCGCTTTCTTCCCGGAAGGCATGGTTCGCTTCGGGCAAAAGGAAGACGCCCTGGTGTTCGATCGGCATGCGCTGGACGTCCAGCTTGAGGGGGCGTTCCCGGCGTTGCATCAGCAGGCGCAGCAGCTCGCCGAGCAGCGTCTGGGCAAGGAGACGCGCCGCCAGGGGGTGGCCGCCGAGGTGGAGGAGCTCATCGCCCGTGATCCTGCGCTGCTGGCGCTGGGGGTGGAAGACATGGCCGACCGCCTGAACCTGCATCCGCGCACCTTGCAGAGGCGCCTCAAGGACGAGAACGACAGCTACCTGGGCGTCCAGGCGCGCATGCGCCACCGGCTGGCATGTGAATGGCTCAAGCGGGGCGAGGTCTCCATCGACGACATCAGCGTGCGCCTCGGCTTCTCCGATCGGCGCGCGTTCACGGCAGCCTTCAAGCGCTGGGAGGGATGCACGCCAAGCGCCTGGCGCGAACGGCAGGTGTGAAAACAAGGCCGTTTGATCTTGTAACGCGCGTAGTCGAAAGGGCCCTTCAGGGGCCCTTTGTTTTGCGCGATTTCTCCCGCACCGAGGGAAACCACCGGGTACCAGTGCCGAGATTCGGCCACTGGGATGGGGGGATTGGCGCCTTTTGCTCCGAAATGGCGCGCAAAATTCCTTGGCTGGCACCAGGGCAGGGCCTAAATTCAGACACACGGAAAAGCCCTTCGGCGTCGTCTGTAACGACGCTGAATCTGGTGGTTTTCGTTGTCAGATATGCCACCCGACCTTACTGTATCGACCTGAACAGGACTGCCATGCAAGCCACGCAAGCACCCCGCACCACCTTGTCGTCCGTTCCTCTGCCGGCCCTCGGGAGCTGGCGCCAGGCCGCATCTGTCTGCGGCTTTCCGGTCGAACAAGCCCTCTCCGAAGCCGGCATCGGCCCGCATGACAAGCTGCAGGCGCAGATGCGGGTGACCCCGGATGCCCTGCTCAAGGCGTTCTCGCGCTGTGTGGAAAGCGCCAAAGGTCGACATTTCCCCTTCGTGCTGGGCGACTGCTTCGTGTTCGAGCACTACGCCGAGTTCGATGCCTTCATCGCATCGTGCTCCACCGTGCGCGATATCCTCGAACTGGCAGGCTGGGCCCGCGAGCTGCTGACACCCTGGATGGAGCTGCGCCTTGACGAGTTCAACGCCGAAGCCCACCTGCGCGTCGAGATGACCGTGCCCCATGCTGACAGCGCCAAACTCGCACCCGTGCGGGAGGTCATGCTGGCCGCGGTCTACCAGCTGATCACCCGTGCAACCCGTGAGCCGCAATGGCTGCTGTCGGTGCGTGTGTCGGGTCCGAAGCCGGAGTACGCGCAGGAATTCAGTGACCACTTCCGCGTGCCAGTGTTCTTCGACGAAGGCATGGATGCGCTGGTGATGGACCGCCGTTGGCTCGACGCGCCGCTGCGCACTCCCGTACCGCAGGTGCTGACCCGTGCCCGTCAGATGATCGAGCGCCGGCTGAGCCAGGAGGGCGGCACCCGCCGCGTGGTGGACGAGGTGCGCTGGGCGCTCGAGCGCCGTCCCGAACTGCTGCGTGAGGGGCTGGACGCCACCGCGTCTGCACTGGGCCTGCACCCGCGCACGCTGCAGCGCAGGCTGCAGTCCGAAGGCATGAAGTACGTCGACATTCAGTCTGAAGCCAAGCTGCACCGCGCCCGTGTGATGCTCAAGCGCCGGGCCATCAGCATGGAGTCCATCAGCACCGAGCTGGGCTTCTCGGACCGCCGAGCCTTCACTTTTGCTTTCAAGCGCTGGACCGGCCTGTCGCCCAGCGCCTATCGCAACCAGCTGAACGCCGTGGGCGTGGCGCGCTGAAGCCGCCTTTTTGGGCAGGCCCGGGCGAGGGCCGAGCGGTCCGGAGTGCCGGGGCCTGATAGAGTCCCGGCCATGTCAGATCGCAATGAGCTCCAAGGCCGGCACATCGTGCTGGGCCTGACCGGCGGCATCGCCTGCTACAAGTCGGCCGAACTCGTCCGACTGCTCGTCAAGGCCGGTGCCACCGTCCAGGTCGTCATGACCGAGGCCGCCGAGGCCTTCATCACCCCGGTCACCTTCCAGGCCCTGTCTGGCCGCCCGGTCTTCACGAGCCAGTGGGATGCGCGCCCCGACAACAACATGGCGCACATCAACCTCGGGCGCGAGGCCGATGCCATCGTCATTGCGCCGGCCAGTGCCGACTTCATGGCGCGCCTGGCGACTGGTCGCGCCGACGAACTGCTGAGCCTGACCTGTCTTGCGCGTCCGCGCGAGCACACCGCCTTGCTGGTGGCCCCCGCCATGAACCGTGAGATGTGGTCCCATCCGGCCACGCAACGCAACGTGGCCACGCTGCAAGCCGACGGCACCCTGATTCTCGGTCCCGGTTGCGGCGACCAGGCGTGTGGCGAAACGGGCGACGGCCGCATGCTGGAGCCCGAAGCGCTCCGCGATGCGGTGATCACGCACTTCCAGCCCAAGGTGCTGGCGGGCCGCAAGGTGCTGATCACGGCAGGCCCCACTTTCGAGCCGATCGACCCGGTGCGGGGCATCACCAACCATTCCAGCGGCAAGATGGGCTTTGCGCTGGCCCGCGCGGCCCAGGAGGCCGGTGCCGACGTCACGCTCGTGGCCGGGCCAGTGCACCTGCCGACGCCGCAGGGCGTGCGCCGCATCGACGTGATG
>NZ_CANBCC010000002.1 GCF_947366995.1 uncultured Aquabacterium sp.
CTACACGCCGAACGACACTCTTTCCCTACACGACGCTCTTCCGATCTGGCCCCTTCGCCCAACGCCGTGCTCCAGGTGCGCGAGGCGCCGGTGATGGACCCATTGAAGTTCAGCAGCGAGCTGACCATGCCGTCAGTGCGCCAGCCGCTGGACGACCCGAATGCGCCGCAACCCACGGTGGTGATCCCGCCGGATTCGCGTTACGCGCCCAAGCTCGCACCGCAGCCTTCGGCCCCGGCCCCGGCCCCGGCGACTGGCACGCGGTGACCCGGAGACACTGACATGGGCGCACGCCACCCCCTTCCTTATGCCTTTGCCCGGGCCCAGGGCCTGCTGCTCGAGGTAGGCGACACCCGCGCGACGCTGTGGGCCAGTCCGGGCGTGTCGCCGTCGGCGCTCTCCGAGGTGATGCGGCGCTTCGTCGTGCACGCGGTGGAGCTGGAGGCTGCGGAGGCGCTGAACCAGCGCATTGCCGTGGCCTACGCGGCCGGCGAGGGCAGCGCAGCGGCCGTGGTTGGCGAGGTCGAAAGCGCCGTCGACCTGTCGCGCATGATGCAGGACCTCCCTGCGGTCGAAGACCTGCTGGAGTCCAGCAACGACGCGCCCATCATCCGGATGCTGAACGCGTTGCTGACGCAGGCCGCGAAGGACGGTGCCTCCGACATCCACATCGAGCCCTACGAGCGCTCGTCGGCGGTGCGGTTTCGGGTGGACGGCACGCTGCGCGAGGTCGTGCAGCCCAACCGGGCGCTGCACGCCGCGCTGATCTCGCGCCTGAAGATCATGGCCGAGCTCGACATCTCCGAGAAGCGCCTGCCGCAGGACGGTCGTATCAGCCTGCGCATCGGCGGCCGCGCGGTGGACGTGCGGGTGTCGACGTTGCCCTCGGCCCATGGCGAACGCGCGGTGCTGCGGATCCTGGACAAGGGCGACACCAGCAAGTTCACGCTGGAATCGCTGGGCATGAGTGGCGAGTCGCTGGCGCAGTTCAAGCGCCTGCTGCGCCAGCCGCACGGCATCGTGCTGGTGACGGGCCCCACCGGCTCGGGCAAGACGACGACGCTGTACGCGGGCCTGAGCACGGTCGACGCCGCGACCACCAACGTGCTGACCGTGGAAGACCCGGTCGAATACGAACTGCCCGGCATCGGCCAGACGCAGGTCAACGCCAAGATCGAGCTGACGTTTGCCAAGGCCCTGCGCGCCATCCTGCGTCAGGACCCTGACGTCATCATGATTGGCGAAATCCGCGACTTCGAGACCGCCCAGATTGCCGTGCAGGCCTCGCTGACGGGCCACTTGGTGCTGGCCACGCTGCACACCAACGACGCACCCAGCGCCGTCACGCGCCTGACCGACATGGGCATCGAGCCCTTCCTGCTGTCGAGCTCGCTGCTGGGCGTGCTGGGCCAGCGCCTGGTGCGCAAGCTGTGCGTGCACTGCAAGCGCGAGGACGAGCAGGGGCGCTGGCACCCGGTGGGCTGCCCCGAGTGCGGCATGAGCGGCTACAAGGGCCGCACCGGTGTCTACGAGCTGATGGTGGCCGACGACGAGTTGCGCGCGCTGATCCACGCGCAGGCGGCCGAGGCGACGCTCTTCGATCACGCCCAGCGCCACGGCATGAAGACCATGCGCGACGACGGCGACCGCCTGGTGTCTGAAGGCGTGACCTCCCTGGAAGAGGTCTTGCGGGTGACCCGCGAGTAATCGCCCCACGGAATACCTCCCATGCCCGCCTACCGTTTCGAAGCGCTCGATGCCGCCGGCAAGACCATGAACGGTCTGGTCGAGGCCGACAACCCGAAGGCCGCGCGTGCCCAGTTGCGCGCCCAGGCCCTGGTGCCCATGAAGGTCGACCAGGTGATGGCGGCCGACAAGGGCGACTCGGTCGGCTCGCGGCAGTTGTTCGCGCGGCGGGTGTTCAACCCCACGGCGCTGGCCATCTGGACGCGCCAGCTGTCGGGTCTGGTCGTGGCCGGCCTGCCGCTTGAGCGGGCCCTGACGGCCCTGGCCGACGAGGCGGAAGACCCGCGCCAGCGGGAGCTGGTGTCGCACCTGCGGGCCGAGGTGAACGCCGGGGCCCCCTTTGCGCAGGCCTTGTCGGGCTCGCCGCGCGAGTTTGACGACGTGTACCGGGGCGTGGTGGCCGCGGGCGAGCAGAGCGGCCAGCTTGGCACCGTGCTCGACAAGCTCGCCACCGACCTCGAAGACCAGCAGGCGCTCAAGGCCAAGCTGATCGGCGCCACGCTGTATCCGGCCATCGTGTCGCTGTTCGCGGTGGTGATCGTGGTGGCGTTGCTGGTGTTCGTGGTGCCGCAGGTCGCGCAGGTGTTTTCCAGCAGCAAGCGCGCGCTGCCCATGCTCACCCAGGTGATGCTGGGGCTGAGCGCCTTCATGCGCCAGTGGGGCTGGCTGCTGGGGCTGGTGCTGGGCGCCGGGTTTGCCGGGTTGATGGCGGGGCGCCGCAACGAGGGGTTCCGCCTGAAGTTCGATGCGTTCTGGCTGGGGTTGCCCCTTCTCGGGCGGCTTTCGCGGGGGTACAACGCGGCCCGTTTTGCCGGCACGCTCGCCATGCTGGCCGGCTCGGGCGTGCCCATCCTGAAGGCCCTTCAGGCCGCAGCCGAGACGCTGTCGAACCGCGCCATGCGGGCCGATGCCATGGAGGCGCTGGTGCAGGTGCGCGAGGGCGCGCCGCTGGCCTCGGCCCTGGCCGCCAAGAAGCGCTTTCCCGGCCTGCTCGCCATGTTTGCGCGCCTGGGCGAACAGACCGGGCAGCTGCCGCTGATGCTGCAGCGGGCCGCCAACCAGCTTGGCGCCGAGGTGCAGCGCAAGGCCTTGGCCATCGCCACCGTGCTGGAGCCCTTGCTGATCGTCGCCATGGGCCTGGTCGTGATGCTCATCGTGATGTCGGTGATGCTGCCGATCATGCAGATGAACACCTGGGTGAAGTGAGCCGACCGGTGTGACACGCACCTGGAATTTGATCTGGGGCCTTCGGTGCGACGTCATCCACCGGTAGGATGAGCGTGTGTAATTTTTTGTCACGCGTACCGCAGCATGAAACTTTTGTTGATCGACGACCATCCGCTGTTCCGCGATGGCCTGAGCATGCTGATCACGTATCGGCTGAGCCTGCCCGGCGGTGCGCTGCAGGTGCTGCAAGCCGGTGACCTGACCCAGGCAGCTTCCGTGCTGGCCGAGCACCCCGATGTCGGGCTGGCGCTGCTGGACCTGAGCCTGCCCCCTGACTGCCACGGCGTGCGCACGCTGGAGCGCTGGCGGGACCTCGCGCCGGACATCCCGGTGGTGGTGCTGTCGGCCGACGACCGGCCGGACACCATCATCTCGGCCATCGACGCAGGGGCCTCTGGCTTCATCCCCAAGACCGTTCAGGCCGGCGTGATGCAAGAGGCGCTGTCACGCGTGCTGGCCGGCGGGGTCTACCTGCCGCCGCTGCCTGCCATGTACGCCATGCACGATGCCGACGATTGGGACGATGACCTGGACGACGGCCTGCCGCGCAATGCCATGGGCCTGTCGGCGCGCCAGATGGACGTGCTGCGCCTGCTGGTCGAAGGCAAGGCCAACAAGGAGATCTGCCGCCAGCTCAATCTGTCGGAGTCGACGGTGAAGACCCACCTGGGCGCCATCTTCCGCAAGCTGAAAGTCAACACGCGCACGCAGGCCGTGGTCGCGGTGGCCAAGGCCGGCATGAACCTCAAGGCCTGAGGGCCCGCTGCGCGGGAGGGCGGTTTACCCCATCCACCGAACGGAGGATGGCGACGGCGCCGCGGTGGCGTTAACCTGAAGGTCGTTTCGGACGCTGTCATCACGTCACGCGGGCCATGGTCTCCACGATCATGGCCCGCATTTTTTTGGCGCTGAACGGTTTGTGCAGCACCGGCAGGCCCGTGCGTGCCAGGTCGGCCAGCCGCTCCGGTGCCGTGTCGCCCGTGATGATGACCAGCGGCGTGCCGGGGTGCCGGTCGGCCAGCCAGCCGGCCAGATCGCGAGCGGTGCCGTCGGGCAGCCGGTGGTCGCTGACGGCCAGATCCCAGGGTTGCGCCAGCAGCGGGCGGGCGTCGGCCAGGTTGGCGGCGCTGCGCACTTCCAGCCCCCAGCCGGTGAAAAGCCGGGTCAGGCTGGCGCGGATGTCGGCTTCGTCTTCGACGAGCAGCACGCGCCAGGGCGGCAGCGGTGTCTGGGCGGGCGGTTCGACGACGGCCCGGGTGTCATGGCGCGCGCGGGTGGGTGCGATGGCCTGCGGCACCGTCAGCGTGAAGCAGGTGCCGTGTCCGGGGCGTGAGCGCAGTGTCAGCGCGTGGCCCAGCAGCCGGACGGCGCGGCGCACGATGGCCAGACCGAGGCCCAGCCCCTGATGGCGGTCGCGCGCCGGATTGCCGAGCTGAACGAACTCCTCAAACACCCGGGCCTGGTCAGCCTCCGGGATGCCAGGCCCCGTGTCCCACACCTGCAGCAGCAGCTGCCCTGCGCGGGGGCGTGCCGACACCAGTACCCCGCCTCGCTCGGTGTGGCGCACGGCATTGCCCACCAGGTTGCGCAGCACCTGCTCGAGCAGCAAGGGGTCGCTCCAGGCCTGGTGCTGCCCGGTGTGCACGCGCAGCGAGAGGCCCTTGCGTCGGGCGGCCTCGGCCTCGTGGCTCACGATGTCGCCCAGCAGGTCGGCCAGCGGCACGGCGCGCGGCTGCACCTCCACGGTGCCGGCATCGAGCCGAGAGAGGTCCAGCAGCCCCTTGAGCAGGCTTTCCATCGACACCACGGCGTGGCTGAGCCGCTCGCTGAGGTCGCGGGCCTGGTGGTCGGTCAGGCGCTCGCGCAGCAGGTCGTTGAGCAGGCCGATGGCGGCCACGGGCTGGCGCAGATCGTGGCTGGCGGCGGCCAGGAATCGGCTTTTCGCCGCGTTGGCGTCGGCCAGTTCCTGCGTGCGGGCCTGGACTTTCTGCTCCAGCGTGGCGTTGTCGGCCTCGATGGCGTTGAAGGCCTGCACCACCCGGCCCACCACCACCAGGGTGAAGGGCGCCAGCCCCAGCGGAATGGCCCAGGCGATCCAGGGAAGGGCTCCGATGTGCCCCATCTGCCGGATGGCAAGGTAGTCATGCAGCCCCGCCACCAGCACGCAGGCCAGGCCGACGGCCAGGTAGCGCTGCGGCACGGCCTGCCCCGACATGCGGTCGCGCAGCAGGATCGCCAATGCGGGCAGCGACAGCGCAATGAGGGCCGGCTGCAGCACCCGGCGGACTGTGTCGAGCATCGGGTCCCATGCGCAGAAGGCGAGCGCCACAAGGGGAAAGCCGATGCCCGTCAGGTCAAGGATGCGCTCGTAGCCGCGTCGCTGCTGGCCCGTGAACGCCATCGCGAAGCGCCCGATCAGCCAGACGCTGGCCGTGTGCGCGCTCAGGTGCATCCAGGAATCGAACTGCGGTGCCGTGCCCAGGTCCACCTCGACGAAGTAGCTGAGGTTGCGCAGCGCAGTGATCATGTAGAGCGCGCCGAACAGCCCGATGGCGCGCTCCTGCCTGCGTTGCCACCACAGCGCGACCAGGAAGAGGGAGAAGGTGACGCAGGCCAGGTTGAGCCCCACCGGCACCCAGCGCGCCAGGATCTGTCGCTGCACGAACTCGCCACGCAGGTCGACGGTGGGGCCGATGAGGGGCAGGGTCATGCCGCCCTGTGCCTTGCAGCCCACGTCGACATGGAGCGTGTTCTCACCCGTGCGCAAGAGCGCCGCCGGCACGTTGATGAGGTAGCCCGCGGGGAATGAGAGTGCGCCCGCGTCGGTGGTGGCCACATGCAGGTGCTCGCCGTTCAGGCGAATCACGTGCGATTGGCAGAGCCGGTCGAAGCGCAGGGCCCAGGGCCGGTGGCGCGCATCGGCCACCTGCGTGGCCGACACCACGAAGCGCGATGCGTAACGGCCGGCGCCGCTGGTGGGCAGGCCGTCTTCCCGCCAGGCATGCGGCAGTTGCACGGCCCGATGGGTCGGTTGTCGGTCGGGCGGCGCGGCCACGAGGGCATGCGACAGCCAGGTCACGGCGCCACGCGAGGCGCTCGGCGCCGGCCACGTGGCCATGGCCCACAGCGCAGCGATGCCCAGCATCACCCACCACCACCACCGTCCCAGGCGGTCCAGCATCTTCGCGGCAGCCATCTGGCCCCGCGTGCCGGTGTTTGTTCTCGTCACCGTTTGAAAGCTCCCTGTCGGGCCTTTTTCGCAGGCCACCCCGCATTGTGCGCAAAGCTGGCGCCCGCTCGGGGGCAACCCCCTGGAAGGGGCGTCGGTCTGGTGATAAGACTGGTGTCGGGGCCAGTTGTCGGCGCGACCGCATGGCGCGGCGCTTGCTTCAATGGCCCTGTGTGTATCGGGTTGTCTGGAGGGCTGGCATGAGCAGTTGCACCGAACTGGTTCCGATTTCGCGCGAGGCGCCGATCCATGGGCGCATTCCCATCGCCCACATGCGGCCGGTCTACCGGCTGGACGAGGTGGAGCGCCGGCTGGGCAAGCTGCCCCCGCGCGACCACGAGAGCCTGCGCGCCACCTACGAGCGCATGCTGGAGAAGGGGGCTGACCGCTTCCAGGTCAAGCCCTCCGGCCTGCCCGCCATGACCCACCTGTACGACGAGCTGCCCAACTTCCACGAGGTGCTCGACGACCTGAAGCGCCAGCTGGCGCTGTGCAGCGACAGCCGCGACGCGCTTGAGATCACGCCCATGCTGCTGCTGGGCCCGCCCGGTGTGGGCAAGACCCATTTCGCCCGCGAAGTGGCGCAACTGCTGGGCACCGGGCTGGGTTTCGTGTCGATGAGCTCGATGACGGCCGGCTGGGTGCTCTCGGGGGCCTCAAGCCAGTGGAAGGGCGCGCGGCCCGGCAAGGTCTTCGAGACGCTGGTCGATGGGCAGTACGCCAACCCGGTCATGGTGGTCGACGAGATCGACAAGGCCGGCGGCGAGCACGCCTACGACCCGCTGGGCTCGCTCTACAGCCTGCTCGAGCACGACACCGCCGGCAGCTTCACCGACGAGTTCGCCGAGGTGCCGGTGGACGCCAGCCAGGTGATCTGGGTGGCCACAGCCAACGATGCGCGCGACATCCCGGATCCGATCCTCAACCGCATGAACGTCTTCGAGGTCGACATGCCGGATGAGGCGGCTGCCCGCAAGATCGCTGCGCGGCTGTATCGGCGCATCTGCGCCGACCACGACTGGGGTGCGCGCTTTGCGCCTGAGCCCGGTGAGGCCGTGCTGGCGGCGCTCGGCAAGTTGGCGCCGCGGGAAATGCGTCGTGCCCTGATGACCGCCTTCGGCAATGCCAAGCTCGATGGCCGACACGAGATCGAACCGCGGGATTTGCCCGAGGCGGGCGGGCGCCGCAACCCGATGGGCTTCACGCACTGAGCGCCGCCAGAGGCTCATCTTCTGAGCTGGCAGGCTCGGTATGATGGGCTCATGCCTGCCTCGCTCGACGGCCAGCTGGTCGTGGCCATTTCATCGCGTGCGTTGTTCGACTTCGAAGAGGAAAACCGCCTTTTCGAAGGCAGCGACGACCGTGCCTACATGCAACTTCAGCAGCAGCGGCTCGACGAGCCTGCGAGGCCGGGCGTGGCCTTCTCGCTCGTGCGCAAGCTGCTGGCCTTCAATGCGCCCGGGCGCCCGCGGGTCGAGGTCGTGATCCTGTCGCGCAACGACCCGGTGTCGGGCATGCGCGTGTTCCGCTCGGCGCGCCACTATGGCCTGCCGATCGAGCGGGGCGTGTTCACGCGGGGTGAGCCCCCCTGGCGGTATCTGCGGCCGCTGCATGCCAACCTCTTCCTGTCGGCCAACGAGCCTGACGTGCGCTCGGCTCTGGCCGAAGGCGTGCCGGCGGCCCGGGTGCTGCCGCATGCCGCCCGCGCGGGCGAGGCGCACCCGAACGAGGTCCGCATCGCCTTCGACGGCGACGCGGTGCTGTTTTCCGACGAGGCCGAACAGGTCTACCAGCAGGGCGGGCTGGACGCCTTCCAGCGCCACGAGGTCGAGCGCGCCAGCCTGCCCCTGCCGGACGGCCCCTTCAAACCGCTGCTGCTGGCGCTGCATGCCTTGCAGCAGGCGCCGCAAGAGCACGAAGCCGCAACCGGCGAGCCCGCGGTGCTGGCCCCCATGCGGGTGCGCACGGCGCTGGTCACGGCACGCGGGGCGCCAGCCCATGAGCGGGCGCTGCGCACGCTGATGAACTGGGGCATCGAGGTCGACGAGGCGATGTTCCTGGGCGGGCTACCCAAGGGCGCCTTCCTGCGCGAGTTCGAGCCCGACTTCTTCTTCGACGACCAGACCGGCCACGTCGACAATGCCGCCCCGCACGTGCCTGCCGGTCACGTGGCGGCCGGGGTTCGCAATCTGCAGGAGTTGTCCGATGTCCGACGAACTGGGTGATTTCTTTGCCTTGCCGGCCTACAAGCCGGAGGAGGCCCTGGTCGCACTGCGCCGCAGCCTGCGCGAATGCCGCCCGCTGACCGAGCAGGGCACCGGCACGCCGGTGCGCTTCACCTGGCGCGGGTTGCCGGCCATCGAACTGGTGCGCACCGAGGGCGCGGCGACCCTCAGCGTGGCGCTGGCGAAGCGGCCGTCACAGCGGCCGGAATGGGTGCGCCGCACGCTGGCCTCTTCGGCCGAGCAGCGGCAGTGGCTGGACGACGTCCGCCGGGCGCTCAAGCGCTGGGACGACGAAGACTAAAGCTGGCTCAGGCCGCATCCTTGCGCATCTTGGCGCGGAACAGGTCGGCGATGCTGACCTCGCGCGGGCCTGGAATGACCTCGAAGGCCTCGCCGGCAGCGATCGTGCCGGGCACCCGAACGGCCAGGTAGTAGCCGCACCAGCCCGACTGGGCCATCATCTTCACCGCCTGCGGAAAGCCCATCACCGCCGCGAACTTGTAGCAGGGCCGGCGCGGCTCGCTGATGGCCAGCGTGCAATCCGGAAAGCGCAACAGGTCGCCGATCCAGGCGTCGGTCTCCAGCAGGCCGGTCACCGTCAGGTTCTCGCCTGGCAGGCCGATCGGCAGGGTCTCGCCCCAAGCCTGAACGCCGGCTTGCGCCCGCACGGTCTGCCAGAACGCGTAGTGCTCGTGCGGGTAGGCGTACACGGCCTTGCTCAGTCCGCCATGCACGGTAAGGTCTGCTTGTTCATCGCCCGCCAGCCCCATGGGGCCCACCGCGATGCGCGCGGGCTCGGTCGGGGTGCTCACGGGCTGCTTGCCGATGGCGCTCAGGATGCGCCGACCCTCGACCTCCATCGGCCGGGCTGAGGCCGTGTTGATGGACAGCACGCGACGGTCTGATGGCATGAGGGGCTCCGGCACAGGTGAGGGCAGGCTGCCGAGCATAACCTCGCCCCGTGGTGCCACCGTGGCTCAGCGCCACGGGGACACCGCGACGGCCATGGCCTTGAAGCCGATCACGCAGGGTTGGCCCGGCGCCCAGCCCATCTGCTGGATGGACTTGCGCGTCAGCAGGGCCCACAGCGACACGGCGGGCCCGGTCAGTTGCCCGTTGGCGTCCACCGCCTGGTCCAGCTCGATGGCCACCGCGCCGTAGGTGCCGTGCTCGCCGGCCAGCATCACCTGCACTACGCGCCCGCGCAGGTGGTTGGAGACGCTGGTGTCCGCCGGGGCCTGGCGGTGCAGCCCGATGTCGCGCGCGCGCACCTTGAGTCGCACCCGGCTGCCGACCGGATGGAGCGCAGCCGGCACGGTCACGCGCTGGCCGGCCACGTCGACCTCGCTGAGCAGCCAGGTCACATCGTGCCGTTTGACAACCCCCTCCAGCACGCTGCCGGCCTGATCGCCTTCCAGAAACGACGACAGCGACACGTCGGACAGGATGTGCGGTGTCGGGCCGGCGCTCGCCATGCGGCCTTCATGCAGCACCACCACCTCGTCGGCCAGGTGGATCACCTCGGCCATCCTCGGCGTGACCAGCACCATGGGCAGGCGAAAGCGGGTGGGCACCTGCGCCAGCAGATCGAGCAGCGCGGGATGTGCTTCCAGCGGGACGCGGCCCAGCGGGTCGTCGAGCAGCAGCGCATGCGGATGCGCGAGCAAGGCCCGGCCGAGGGCCACGCGCAGCCGCTGCGCCGCCGACAGCGCGCTCACCTGGCGCGTCAGCAGCGTCTCGACTTCGAGCCAGCGCGCCACGGCTTCCATGCGGGGGCCACGGTCGCCACCGCCCACCCGGTGTCCGTACAGCAGGTTGCCCTGCACCGTCAGGTGCGGGAAGAGGTGGGTGTCGGCATCGAGCCAGCTGAGGCGGCGGGCGTGGGCAGGCAGGTTCAGGCCCGCGGCCGAGTCGTACAGGGGATCGGGCCCCAGCGCCACGCGACCGCCGAGGGCGGGTTCCAGCCCCGCAGCGGCCTTCAGCAGCGCAGTCTTGCCCGCACCAGATCGCCCCACCAGTGCGCATACGCGGCCGGGCGCCACGCGGAACTGCGCGCGAATGTCGAGCCCGGGCCGCTGCAGTCGCAGTTCGACACTCAACGCCCGCGGCAAGGGGCTGGCTTGCGCCGTCACGCCGCGGCCCCGGCAGCCGGGTGCGCCCATTGCCGCGTACGCTGCCGCCAGTGGGCGCGGCCCCACTCCGACAGCAGCATGGCCACCACCGCCACACCGAGCGACGCCCAGGCGAGCTGCCATGCCACTCGCCCGCCATCGGCCTGCCGCAGCGCGGCCACCAGGGCCAGTGGCGCGGTGTCGGTTGACGCGCCGGGGGGATGGGGCACCAGCACCGTGGCGACCACCAGCGTGGCGCCCGTTTCGCCCCAGGCCGCAGCCAGGCCCAGTGCCGCGGCCGACAGCACCGCCGGCCACGCCATCGGCAGGCTCACCGTCCACCATGTCTGCCAGGGGCTGGCGCCCAGCGTCCGCGCGACCGGACCCAGCATGGCGTCGCCGGCCTCGAAGGCGGGCCGCAGCACGCGCACCATCAGCGGCAAGGTCATCAGCACGGCCGCCAGCATGGCGCCCGCCGGATAGAGCCCGGGCTGCCATCCGGTGTACATCGACAGCCAGTCGCTCGGTCCGCCGGGCGCGCGCAGGCCCCCAGCCAGGACGAGCCCCACCACTGCCGGGGGCAGCGCCATCGGCAGCAGGATCAACGTGTCGACGACCAGCTTGCCTCGCCAGGGCGCGCGTGCCATCCACGCGGCGAGGGCCACGGCCACCGGCGTGCACACCAGCACGGTCAGCCCGGCGATCTGAAAGCTGGAGGCCAGGGCCGCCAGCGCAGCGGGAGCGAAGCCCATCGGCGTCCCCTTATGCCGACGCGGGCAGCCAGCCGGGGCGCGCGCTGCGCCAGACGCCCTCGGCAAGCGGCCCCTGCATCCATTTCAGCAGCAGCTGCGCGCCGGGATGTCGGCGCCGGAACGGCAGCGCCAGCTCGGCCGGCAGGGCCAGTTCGGGCCCACCCGTGACCCAGACTCGCACGCCGGGGGGATTGCCCCGGGCCTGCCATTGCGCGCGCGTCGTCAGGCCATAGGGCGCCAGGGCTGCGGCCTTGTCGGTGGTGGCGCGCGACAGGGCCGTGCCGCGGTCGAGCCGCGCCGTGGGCCGGTCCCGGGTCAACTGGGCCACCAGGGCCCCCAGGGACGAGTCGGGCGCAGGCGCCTCCCAGCGGGCTGCTCCCGCATCCTGGGCCAGCAGCACCTGCGCCAGCGCCTGCCGGAGGTCCGTCTGCTGGCGGATGCCGGCCGGATCGGCGTCCGGCCCGATCAGGTAGACCAGCGTGCGGGCCAGCACGGTGCGGCTGTGGACCAGTCCCTGGGCCTCCAGACGGGCCGCATGCGGGTGTCCCAGGTACAGGCCAGCATCCAGTTGCCCCTGTTCGAGTTGGGTCAGCAGCGCCCCGGATGCGAGGGGGACCCAGCGCGCCGCCCACCCGAGGTCGCGCGCCATGGCCGCCGACCAGCGGGCCGTCAGGCCTCCCTCGACCAGGATGGGGTCGACCCCGACCACCGGTGCGCCCCCGGTGGCGGGTAAGGCGGGTCGTGCGTGCGAGACAGCGGGCAGTCCCGCGCCCAAAACGAGGGCGGGCGCCCGTGCGAGCAGCGTACGGCGAAGGGGGCAGGGCATCGGTTCGGTGTTCATGGCGCATGCCAGCATACAAAAGGCTGACGCTTCTGTGACCTCGTTCTCGCCCCGGCAGGGATCACCCCACCGCCACGGGGGGCACCGGAAACGCCCGGAGTGGACTAAACTGTGAGGCCCCTGACGCCTCCGGATCGGAGTGCAGGGCTCCCGACCTCCCGGTGGCGACCCCGCCCGGAAGAAGGACATGAACCGCCGGTGTGCGCATCAGCCCGCAGCCCACCGGCCAGGCCGACCTACCCGTTGGCCCCCAGACCCGAGCTGGACGCTGCGGTCCAGCAGGGTGTCGAGAGCGCAAACCCCGCAACGGGCGATGTGGCCTTGCGCTGTCGAGACCCTGTTTACTACTTTGGAGCTTCTTCATGTCCACTTCCGCACAAGCGGCGCAGGTGAATGCGCCGGCCTACGTCAAAAACGCCAAACTGATTGCCTGGGTGGCCGAGATGGCTGCGCTGCTGCAGCCCAAGGACATCTACTGGTGCGACGGCAGCACCGAAGAATACGACCGCCTGTGCGCCAAGCTGGTCGAAGCCGGTTCGTTCAAGAAGCTGAACCCCGAGCTGCGCCCCAACTCCTACCTGGCCTGGACCCACCCGTCCGATGTGGCCCGCGTGGAAGACCGCACCTTCATCTGCTCGGACCGCAAGGAAGACGCCGGCCCGACCAACAACTGGTGTGACCCGGCCGAAATGCGCGCAAAGCTGCAGACGGGTGAGAACGCCCTCTTCAAGGGCGCCATGAAGGGCCGCACGATGTACGTCGTGCCCTTCTCGATGGGCCCGCTGGGTTCTAACATCGCCCACATCGGCGTCGAGCTGTCCGACAGCGCCTACGTGGCCGTGAACATGAAGCTCATGACCCGCATGGGCAAGGGCGTGATCGACGTGCTGGGCACCGACGGCGAATTCGTGCCGTGCGTGCACACCGTGGGCGCCCCGCTGGCCGAAGGCCAGAAGGACGTGGCCTGGCCGTGCAACCCCGACACCAAGTACATCGTCCACTACCCCCCCACGCGCGAGATCTGGTCGTACGGTTCGGGCTACGGTGGCAACGCGCTGCTGGGCAAGAAGTGCTTTGCGCTGCGCATCGCTTCGACCATGGGTCGCGACCAGGGCTGGCTGGCCGAGCACATGCTGCTGCTGGGCGTGACCAACCCGCAAGGCCAGAAGTACCACGTGGCCGCCGCCTTCCCGTCGGCCTGCGGCAAGACCAACTTCTCCATGCTGATCCCGCCTGAGGGCTACAACGGCTGGAAGGTCACCACCATCGGTGACGACATCGCCTGGATCAAGCCGGGTGCCGACGGCAAGCTCTACGCCATCAACCCGGAAGCCGGCTACTTCGGCGTCGCCCCGGGCACCAATACGCTGACCAACTACAACTGCATGGAGTCGCTCAACCGCGACGTCATCTTCACGAACGTCGCTCTGACCGACGACGGCGACGTGTGGTGGGAGTCGATGACCGACGAGGCCCCGGCTCACCTGATCGACTGGCAGGGCAACGACTGGACCCCGGCCATCGCCAAGGAAAAGGGCACCAAGGCTGCGCACCCGAACGCCCGCTTCACCGTGGCCGCCACCAACAACCCGGTGCTGGACCCGGAATGGGACAACCCCGCCGGCGTGCCGATCGACGCCTTCATCTTCGGCGGCCGTCGCTCGACCACCGTGCCGCTGGTGACCGAGGCCCGTGACTGGACCGAAGGCGTCTACATGGCCGCCACCATGGGTTCGGAAACCACCGCTGCGGCCTTCGGCCAGCAAGGCGTGGTGCGCCGCGACCCGTTCGCCATGCTGCCCTTCATGGGCTACAACATGAGCGACTACTTCCAGCACTGGCTGGACCTGGGCGCCAAGCTGCAGGGCGCCGGCCACGCGCTGCCCAAGATCTTCTGCGTGAACTGGTTCCGCAAGGGCGCCGACGGCAAGTTCGTCTGGCCGGGCTACAGCGAGAACATGCGCGTGCTGGAGTGGATGCTGGGTCGCCTGCAGGGCAAGGCCGGCGGCGTGGAAAACGCCTTCGGCGTGAGCCCCACCTACGAAGACATCAACTGGAACGGCCTGAACTTCACCAAGGAGCAGTTCCAGTCGGTGATCGGCATCGACAAGGCCGCCTGGCAGCAGGAGTTGAAGCTGCACGACGAACTGTTCACCCAGCTGTCGTACAACCTGCCGGCGGCGATGCCCGCCACGAAGGCGAAGCTGGAGCAGCGTCTGGCTGCCTGAAGCACCTCGCCGCGCTGCGCAGCAGCGCTGCTGCGCATCAGCCAAATGGCCACCCTCGGGTGGCCATTTTTCTTCGCCCACCCGGCGGACTGTCTCCGGAGAACTGGGATCACCGGAATGCGGGGTGGAAACCAAAAACCGCCTCGCTGACACTTGGTTACGGTCTCTGAGAGGTGCCTCCTCCTGCTGTCACCGCGGAACCCCTTTTTTGGGGATTGGGTGACGGGATGCCAGGATGTATAACTGAGTGTGACAAATTCACGCCGGCTGACGATCCCTCTCATGCGGGCTTGATGCCTGGTTTTTCTTAACCCTCATGGGAGTTTTTATGAAATTGAAGTTCCTGGTGGCTGCGGCTGCCTTTGCCATGGTCGGCGGTGCGCACGCTGCAACGCAAGACCTCGGTGTGATCACCGACACCGCTTCCTTCTCTGGCACCGCTGCCAGCGAAACCTTTACCTTCACGCTGACCTCTGACGTCGTTGACGCCTATGCCGGCGTGACGGCCACGTTCGGCAAGAAGTCGGGCTACGACATCACCAGCGTGTTCTTCGGCTCGACCCAGATCCTGCCTTCGGCATCGACCCCGTCGTTTGACAACTACGTCATCTTCTCGGGCGCCCTGGCCGCTGGCAGCTACTCGTTCACCGTCAACGGCACGCCGAAGAGCGCTGGTGCTTCGTTCTCGGGCACGATCGAAGTGACCCCGGTTCCGGAACCCGAGTCGCTGGCTCTGGCCGTTGCTGGCCTGGGCGTTGCTGGCTTCGTGGCTCGCCGCCGCAAGTCGGCCTGATTCGCACGGAGGGCGTGATCGCGGGCTCTGGCCCGCGCGTCGCCCTCGACTGCAAAGCGGACCTTCGGGTCCGCTTTTTTCTTGTCAGCGCGCGCCGCTCGGCGAAGTGAGCGCCTTGGCGATCCGATGCCGCCCCACCGTGGGTTTCGGCACGCGCACATCGAACCAGCTGCGCACGTCGGCATCCAGGCCGATGCCATGCATGAAGTTGTAGATGGCCTTTTTCAGCGCCTTGCCCAGCGCGTCGTGGTCGACGCCCGTGGGGTCGATGAAGGCCACGTCGTTCTTCGCGAAGCCACCGGCCGGCAGCGGCTGCAGCGTCACGCCGTAAGCGGTCGGGTCCAGCCCCACCGGTGAGTGCACGGTGCACGCAAAGCGGTGGAAGAAGCCGGACTGGATGCAGCCGTTCTCGAACAGCTGGCGCACGTACTCCAATGCATCGACCGTGTCCTGCACGGTCTGCGTCGGAAAGCCGTACATCAGGTAGGCATGCACGAGGATGCCGGCGTCGCTGAAGGCCCGGGTCACGCGTGCCACCTGCTCCACCGAGACGCCCTTCTTCATCAGTTGCAGCAGGCGGTCGCTGGCCACTTCCAGCCCGCCGGAAATGGCGATGCAGCCACTGTCGGCCAGCAGCTGGCACAGCTCGGGCGTGAACGATTTTTCGAAGCGCACATTGCCCCACCACGAGATGCCGAGCTGGCGCTGGATCAGTTCATGAGCCAGCGCGCGCAGCACCTTGGGGGGCGCCGCTTCGTCCACAAAGTGAAAGCCGGTCTGGCCTGTCTCCTTCACGATGGCCTCGATGCGGTCGGCCAGTTCGGCGGCCGAAGCCGCTTCGTAGCGCGAGATGTAATCCAGGCTCACGTCGCAGAAGCTGCACTTCCTCCAGTAGCAGCCATGCGCCACCGTGAGCTTGTTCCAGCGCCCGTCCGACCACAGCCGGTTCATCGGGTTCAGCATGTCGAGCAGCGACAGGTAGTCGTGCAACGGCAGGCCGTCCCAGGTGGGTGTGCCAACGTGCTCGAACGGCACGTCCGGCTCCGGGTGGCGCGTCAACCGCACGGCCCCCGTCTCGTCGCGCACGAAGGTGCGCACCAGCTGTTCGGTGGGTCGGGCGCCGGCCAGGTGCTCCAGCAAGGCGAGCAGAGGGCGCTCGCCGGCGTCCAGCGTCACGAAGTCGACGAAATCGAACAGGCGTGGCTCGGCCAGCTCGCGCAGCTCGGTGTTGACGAAGCCGCCGCCCAGGCCGATGCGCACCGTGGGATGGTGCGCCTTGATGGTCTGCGCGATGCGCAATGCGGCATACACGCTGCCCGGGAAGGGCACGGACAACAGCACCAGGTCAGGCTGGTGGCGCTGCACGGCGTCCAGCGTCAACGCGGCCAGGGTCGTGTCGATCAGGTTGGGCGGGGCGGCCAGGGCCTCGGCCAGCGGGTCGAAGCTGTGCTGGCTGGCGGCAATCGATTCGGCGTAGCGCACGAACTCGAAGCGCGGGTCGACGGCCTGCTTCAGCACGTCGGCCAGGTCGTTGAGGTACAGCGTGGCCAGATGCCGGGCACGGTCCTGCAGGCCCAGGGCGCCGAAGGCCCACGACAGCGGGTCTCCGCCCTCGTCGTCGACGTAGTTGTCGAGGCTCTGGAAGCGCGGCCCTTCGGGCAGGTAGCCGCGGGTGTTGATGCGGTGCGCCAGCGTGGGGTCGCGGCCTTGCAGGAAGGCGATCACGCGGCCGATGGTGGCGTGGTAGCGGTCGAACTCGGCCAGGAAGGCGTGCAGGGTGGCGCTGCGGCGGCGCTCGGGCACGGCCTCGGCAAGCGGACGCAGCCGGGTCAGCCCGTCGGGCGACAGCAGTTTCAGCACCAGCGCAAGCGCCAGGTCTTCCTGGAACGCGGCCACACCGCGCGAGCGCAGAAAGCCGGTCAGGTAGGCGGTCGACGGGTAGGGCGTGTTGAGCTGCGTCATCGGCGGGATGAGCGCCAGCACGCGGAGGTGCTGCCCGGCCTTCAGTGTGCCGGTGTCCGGGCCGGGCGCCGCGTTGCCTGCCGGGGCTGCAGGCAGGATGGGGATCTGGGGCGCGGCGGAGCGAGAGGGCAGGGCGGTGGACACGAGGCGAGGCAGACGGAGGCGGCGGGGGCTGCGCCGTGTCGGTCGCGCGGAGGCGCGCGGGCCGCACGGGCAGGCCCGCATTGTCCTGCGTTTCCGCCGCTGGCGGGTTAGAGTGCGGGCATGGACCTGCACGTGTGGATGGCCTATGTCGCGGCCATGACCTTGATTTCGGTGTCGCCCGGCTCGGGCGCCTTGCTGACGATGACGCACAGCATGGCGCGCGGCGTGCGCGGTGTGATGCCGGGGGTACTGGGCTTGCAGGTGGGGCTGGTGGCCGTGCTGCTGGTGTCGGGCGTCGGGCTGGGCGCGGTGCTGCTGGCTTCGGAGCAGGCTTTCACCGCCTTGAAGTGGGCCGGCGCTGCTTACCTGGTGTGGCTGGGCATCGGCCAGTGGCGCGCGGCCACCCGCGAGCCCGAGGTGCTGGCCGACACGCCGGCCAACGGCGCCACCTGGCGCATGGCCGTGACGGCGGCCACGCCGGCGCGCGTGTGCTTCGCGCAGGGGGTGCTCACCAATGTCACCAACCCCAAGGGCATTGTTTTCATGGTCGCGGTGCTGCCCCAGTTCCTGGACCCGGCCCGGCCGCTGTGGCTGCAGTTGCTCATCTGCTCGGCCACCAGCGTCGTGATCGACCTCATCGTGATGCGGCTGGGCTATGCCCATGTGGCGGCCGGCCTGCAGCGCCTGATGAAGCGCCCCTCGGCACGCCGCGTGCGCGATCGCCTGTTCGGCGGCGTGCTGATGGCGCTGGGCGCCTCGCTCGTGTTCGTGAAGCGGGCGGCCAGCTGAGGCGGGCCCCCGCTTTTTGCCTCAGGGAATCAGCGGGGCGAGCCAGTCGGCGAACCAGTCGGACAGCAGCACGCGCTGCGAAGTGGAATTCGATTCCCACGCACGCATCACCGGCCCGGTGCCATCGAGCAGGTTGTCGACGAAGGACTTCACCGAGCTCAGGCCGCGCTCGACGATGCTGGTGCCCCCGAAGGTCACGATGGTCAGGCAGTGCGAGCCATTGAGTTCGCGCTTGTTGGGGATGTAGTAGCCGATGTTGGGCTGTGTCTCCATCTGCGCCACCCAGGGCGTCAACTCCTGGCGCCACTTCTGGTTCAGCAGCTTGAGCCGCGTGGCCTCGTCCGGCGCATTCGCAATTTCCGGGTAGAACTTCTGGTACGAGAAGGCCGAGAAGTTCGTGTCCTCCTGGAAGTTGGCGTAGCCGATCCGGTCCTTCGGGAAGATCTTGCCCAGGCCTGCGGTGATGCTGCCCAGGTTGTCGGCCGAGCCCGCATGCGGGTACTTGTCAATGAGCTCGGTGACCAGGCCTTGCGGGCCGTCGAGGCCCCACACGGTGCGGATCTTGTTGTGCAGCAGCACGGAGGGGGCCTGGGCCGGCGTGGCGGTTTTCGGGACGTCGAACAGCGGGCCGGAGTCGGACAGCAGCGCCATCTTCTTCGGGGCCAGCGTCTCCCGGAAGGCCGGGTAGAGCGCCGCCGAGCCCACGCCGCCGGCCGAGAAGCCCGTGAGCATGAGGTGCTCGGGCTGCTTCATGTTCTTCGCCATCCAGGTGGCCACGGCCTTGGCGTTGACGGCCCCGCGGTGGTAGTAGGCCAGCGGCTGGCTCGGGTCGACGTTGTTGTAGACGCCGACCTTGTTGCCGGTGTGCACGTCGCCCGTGCAGTAGGTGAGGTAGACGATGTTCCAGCTTTGCGTCTGCACCGCCTGCAGCGGGTGGATGCGTGCCGTGAACGGGGTGACGAGCCCCCAGTGCGCCTGGCGATTGAAGTCGCTCATGTAGTTCGCGGGGATGCCGTCGGGGTTGACGGCATCCAGCAGCGTGCCGCCCTTGCAGGCGGCCTGGTCCCAGCAGGCGCCACCGCCTTCAAACATCACCACGGTCTTGCTGGTGAAGGGCGTGCGGTTGACGAAGAAGCGGTAGGGTGTGCCGTTGCCGCAGCTGGCGCCCGAACTGGCGGGCAGTTCGACGGCCTCCCACCGGAAGAAGCCGGCGTGTGCGGCCGAGGCGCCGAGCAGGCCCAGGGCCAGCACCCGCGCGGCCATGCGGGCAGAGATGAGACGGATCATGGTTCGCTCCTGAGGTGTCGTTTGGAGCGAGTGTCCGAGGCGCCTGCGGCGCTGCCTTCAGGGGAAACGCGGGCGATCGCGCTGCGCGTGGCGACGCAGGGGCGCATTGGCCGACACCGCGGGCCGTGCCTGGCGCGTCTGGCCTAAAAGCGCAAAGCCCGCAGGGCGCGGGCTTCGTCACGGAGAGGCGTCAGCCGGCTGGTGGCTGCATCAGTACACGTCGGCCGGGATGCGCCGCTGCAGCACGCCGATCGGCGGCGCCCAGCGTGCGCCCTTGGGCTTCTTGGCCGTCACCAGGGTGATGTCGGCGGGCTCGAACACCTCGACGTTGTGCGTGATCGGCGTGGTCAGCACGTACTGGGCGCGTGTGCTGCGCAGGAAGTGGCCGACCAGCTGGATGTTGCGCACGTCGAGGTGGGCAAAGGGTTCGTCGATGAAGACGAAGCCGCCCGGCGTCTCGTCGTCCTTCATCAGGCCGACCAGCAGGATGAGCGACTTGATCACCTGCTGCCCGCCTGAGGCCTCGCCGTCGTTCAGGCCGATGGCGCCCTTGCCGTCGAAGTTGAAGTGCACGCGCAGCTCGGCCTGGCGCAGCACGCTGTCGTCGCCATCCAGGTGCGGCAGCTCGGCGTTGACTTCCACGCCGGCCAGCTGACCCAGCTCGATGATGTTCTTGCGGTAGCGGCGCACCGTGGCCTTGAGCACGTCGGTGTAGCGCGCGCGGGCGTTGTCGACCGCGATGCCGGCGGCCACGTTGCTGGCCTTGCGCTGGCCCAGCTCGTCTTCCTGGCGCAGCACGTTGGCGTTCATCAGCGTGAGCTGTTCGATCACGGTGCCATCGGTCTCCCACTGGCCTTCGTTCAGTTCGCGCTCAACGGCCTCGGCGCGCAGGCGGGCCTGGGTGGCGTTGCCGTAGTGGGCCTGCATGTCGGCGATGCGGGCCGGGCGGCGCCACGCGGCGGGCAGCGAGAGCTTGACCTCGCGCGCCATCACGGCCTGGGCCATGACGTCGTCGAAGCGAACCTGCCATTCGCGCTCGTGCTGGGCGCTGCGCTGCTCGATGTGGGCGAGTCGCTCCTGGGCCTGGCGGTAGGCATGCTGCGCGTTGGTCTGCTCGACCACGGCGCGCTTCAGCTGGGCCTCGGCCTGCTGCCAGCGCTCGCCGGCTTCCTGGCGCGCCTGCTTGAGCATGGGCAGCTGGCGGCGTGCTTCGCTGAACTCGGCCTCGCGCTCGGCCAGCTCGGCCGCGGCGGTGAAGCCTTGCGTGGCCTTGCGGGCATCCTGCAGCTGCCGGTCGAAGAAGGCCTGGTCGCGCACCACGCGGGTCATGTCTTCATCGAGCTGGGCCAGACGCGCCTCGATCGACGCGCGGCGCGCGGCCACGGCCGAGGCGCCGAACTGGTGCTGGCCCGGGTCGACCCAGACCGAGCGGCCGCCCCGGCCATCGCGGTGATAGGCCTCCGGCGTGATCCACTCGCCCTTGAGCTTGACGCCCGCTTCGGTGCTGGCCACGCGCTGGATGTTCTCCAGCTGGCGCAGCAACCAGCGCGGGGCCGGCGCGCTGAACTTCAGCACGGCCAGCAGGCTGTCGGCATCCGGTTTGGCCGGCGCGTCTTCGGCATCGGCCACGATGTAGTGGCGGTAGCGCTCTTTCTCGGCCAGGCTCATGGCCTGAGCCTCTTGTCGCGGGTTGGCCAGCACCACGACCCAGCGGCTGCCGCGTAGCACGCCTTCGGCCGCGGCGCGCCACCTCTCGTCGGTGATCTCGATGATGTCGGCGATCAGGTGGTGCGCGATGCCGGCCTCGGTCAGCGTGCGCGTGAAGCGGCCGACGTCGGGTGGCGGCGGGGCCTGGCGCTGGCCCTTGAGGGCGTCGTACGCGCGCTGGGCGTCGTCGCGCTGGTCCTTCAGGCGCTGCCATTGCGCCGAGAGCTTCTGCTTGTGCTCGCTCAGTTCGGTGATCCGCAGCGTGAGCTTGTCGGCATCGCCCTCGACCACGGCCAGGCCGGCCAGTTCGTCGGCGCGCTTGACCAGGGCCTCGATCGGGCGCTCGGCATCGCGGGCCTCTTCCTGCAGGCGGCGGGCGGTGCGCACCTGGGCTTCGATGGCCTCGACGCGTGCGGCAGCATCGGTCTGGTCCTGCAGGCGCTGCAGCAGTTCGGCCTTGACCTGCCCGTGGGCGCGGCGGTCGGCGCTGGACTGGAGGCGCTGGCGGTGCAGGTCGCGCAGCTTGGTGGCCAGGCTCTTGCGCGTTTCGTGGCTGCTGAGCACGGGCACCACCTCGGTGGCCAGCGTTTCACGCTCGTGGCACTTCAGCTCGTACTGGCGGAACAGGTTCACGCGCGATTCGAGCTCGGCGCGCTGGGCCTTGCCGTGCGAGAGCTCGCGCTCGGCGGCTTCCACTTCCTGCAGCAGCTGCTTCTGGTGGTTGCGGGCTTCGTCGTAGCGGTCCAGCACCTCCTGGTCGCCGAACACGTCGAAGACCAGGCGCAGCAGTTCGCGCGGGCTGTATTCGCACAGGCGGTCGGTCTGGCCTTGTTCGAGCGCCAGCACCTTGGCGATGGCGCGCGACAGGCCCGCGCCTTCGAGGCGCTTGCGCCAGTTGTCGATGCCCAGCCAGTCGCGGTCGCCGGGGCTGCCGCGCTCGATCAACTGCTCGATGCTGACGTCGCCTTCGACCATCAGGTAGCGGCGCGTCCAGTCACCGCCATTGCGATCGATGCGGCACACCAGCGTGACGACGTCGCTGTAGAGCAGGCAGCGCGCGAACGGCCGGTTGCTCGACTGGCGGTTGCGCGGGCGGTTGTCGACCGTGGCACGCAGCCAGGCACTGTCGGCGTTGGCGTGGCGGGCGTAGGTCTTGTAGTTGCGGCCGCCCGAGCAGTCCAGGCCCAGCAGCGTGCGCATGGCATCGAGCAGCGTGGTCTTGCCCGAGCCGTTCGGCCCGGCCACGGTGATGATGGCGCCGTCGAGCGGCAGGGTCAGGCGCTGGCAGTAGTCCCAGTGCAGCAGTTCAAGGCTTTGCAGGTGAAACATCGCGATCAGGCCGGGGTGTCAGGGGTGGCGGCAGGCTCATCGGGTGAGCCTGTTGTCGGGGCGGCGTCGATGGCCGCCGGGGCGTCGGCTGCCAGCAGCGCGTCCTCGGCCAGCTCGTCCTCGTCAGGAATCTCTTCCAGCGGGGGCTGCGTGAGCGCCAACGGTAGCGCGCCGGCCAGCTGCTTGGCCTGGGCCAGCACATCGCCCAGCGCGCCCTGCAGGATGCGCGGCGCCAGCGCGTCGTAATCCAGCAGCAGATCCAGCAGCGGGCCTTCGGCGATGTCTTCGCCCTTGCGCGTGATGAAGCCGTGGTTCTCCAGGCGCTTGAGGTTGGCGTCCATGCGGGTCTTCTTGCCCAGCTGCACGCCGAAGTCGGCCAGCAGCGCGCGGTAGGACACGAGCGGGCTGACGCTGGCGGCGGTGGGCAGTGGGCGTTCCTTGCCGAACATGTCGTTCTGCTGCTCGCCGTCGGCGCTCGCGGCGCGGGCCTGCTGGCGTTCGCGCTTGGGCAGCACGATCAGCGCCCACAGCACCACCAGCAGCGACACCGCGTCGCGCGGCAGGTCGATGTTGTTGTGGCTGTTGAGGCCCGCTTCGCCGAACACGCTGGCTTCGGCCGGGCGCAGCAGCGCCACGCTGACGTGGTCGGCATACAGGTTGTCGATCAGGCGCAAGCCCACCTGGGCCAGGCGCTCCTGTGTGGCCTGCCAGAGGTCGGCATCGATCAGCGCGCGCTTGACCTTGGGGTGTTGGCGCGGCAGCCAGCGGCGGGCCAGCAGTTCGGCGGCCAGCAGGGCCGCGTCGTCCAGAGTGCTCATCGGGTGGATCAGGATGCGGTGGGGGCCTCGGACGGCATGGCGTCAGAGGCGGCAGGGGAGGGCGCGGTGGCGTCCGGCGCACCGGGTGCGGCCGTGCTCGGTGAGGCGGCCAGCAGGGCCGCATCGGGCCGCAGGTGTCCTTCGCTGATCAGCGCCACGGCCTCGTCGTCGGTGGCCACATGCCGGGGCGTGGGTGCCCAGCGCCACGGGCTGCGGGCCAGGTCGCCGGTCAGGCCTTTCAGGGTCTGCGCCTGCGCATCGCCCAGCAGGGGCAGCAGCTGCAGGCGGTAGGCGGCCTGCGCAAAGCGACCGCCCAGCACGGCCTCGGCCAGGGGGCGGGTGCCGGGCGGTGGCGCATCGGGGTCCTCCGCCTCGCCGGACGCCGCCTGGGCGGCCGCGGCCTCGGTCGCCAGCTCGGACCAGCGCCCGAACAGGTCGATCAGCCCCCCGAGTTCGGCGGGCAGGCTCAGCACATCGAGCGTGCCGGTGGCGGCTTCGGCGGGCGGCGGCAGGCCGGCGGCCTCGCCCGCGTTCGGGCGGTCGCGTTCGAATTCGCCTTCGGCCACGTCGACCAGGTCGTGCTGGCTGACCATGACCGGGCGCACGGGCGTGTGCAGCGCGTCGCCCAGCAGTTCGTACAGCGCCGGGTGGCCCTGCAGCCAGGCGCGCACGTCCGAGGTCGTCAGGCCGGTGCTGCCCAGCGTCACGCGCTGGCGGTCGGCCTGCTGCAGGGCGCGGGTGAACTGGCTGGCCATGGCCAGCAGGCGGGCCTGCTCCTGGCCGATGGCGCGGGCCTCACGTTCCAGTCGCGGGTCGAGGTGGTCGGCGCGGATCAGCGCCGTCAGGGCCTGGCCGGCACGGTCGACCAGTTGCAGCGCGCGGTCGAAGCGCGGCTGGGCCAGGCGCAGGCGGGCTTCCGAGCCGCTGGCAATGGCTTCGGCAAACTCGTCGTGCAGGCGGGCCAGCTGCGCATGCAGGTGCTTGAGCTGGTTGGCGTTGACCAGGCCGAGCTGCTGTGCGCCGGCCACCTGGGCCAGCAAGGCGCCCATTTCCTCGTCGGCCTCGCTGCCGTCGGTGGCGGGCGGCGTGCCCAGCGGCACCAGCAGCGCGTGCACCTGCTGCGCCAGCGGCGAAAGGTGGTGGTCCTGCGCGGTGGCATCCCACACCAGCAGATTCAGCTCGCGCAGGCGCTTGAGGGCCAGATCGAGCGCCTCCGGGCGCAAGGTGTGGAACAGGCGGTTGAGGTCGTCGCGGCTCAGGCGCGCCTGGGGCTGGCCGGCCAGCTCCAGAAAACACCACAGGCGCAGCTGCACCAGGGCCTGCGGGCCGTTGAACAGGCCGCGCAGGGCGTCAAGGGCGTCGAGCCGACGGCCCAGGGCCCAGGCCAGGGGCTGTTCGGCGGCCAGGCCCGGATCGCGGAAATAGCCTTCAAAGCTGCCGGCTTCGGCAGCATCGGGCGGGGAAGCCTCCATCATGGGGGTGGATTGTGCCGGATGGCTTCGCAGAGAAGGGACGCCTCGGCCCCGCGAAAATCCGACTACCATCGCCAGCCGCCGATCCGGCCCCACCCTGTCCCGAAAGCCACCCATGTCCGATGCCCGCCCGAACCCGCCTGCCGTCGCGCCCCTCACCGGCCCGCGCGTGGCCGTGATCGGCGGCGGCCCGGCCGGCCTGATGGCCGCCGAGGTGCTGGCCGACGGCGGGGCCTTGGTCGACGTGTACGACGCCATGCCGTCGGTGGGGCGCAAGTTCCTGCTGGCAGGGCGCGGCGGGCTGAACCTCACGCATTCCGAGCCCATCGAGCCCTTTGTCGGGCGCTACGGGGCCAGGGCCGAGGCGGTGCGCCCTTGGCTGAATGCCTTCGATGGGCCTGCGTTGCGCGCATGGGCCGCCGGGCTGGGCGTCGAGACCTTTGTGGGCTCGTCGGGCCGCGTGTTCCCCACCGACATGAAGGCCGCCCCGCTGTTGCGAGCCTGGTTGCACCGGCTGCGCGCGGCCGGCGTGCGGGTGCACACGCGTCACCGCTGGCAGGGCTGGCTTGCGTCAGGCGCGCTGCACTTCACCACGCCGGAAGGCGAGGTGACGGCCACGCCTGATGCGACCGTGCTGGCGCTGGGTGGGGCCAGCTGGGCGCGTCTGGGTTCGGACGGCGCCTGGGTGCCCTGGCTGGCCGAGCGCGGCGTGGCGGTGGCGCCCCTGCAGCCGGCCAACTGCGGCTTCGACGTGGCGCCCACGGCCGAGGGCCGCACCGGCTGGAGCGATTACCTCCGTCAGCGCTTTGCCGGCCAGCCCGTCAAGCCCGTGGTCGCCAGCGTGACGGACGCCGAAGGCCAGGTCCACCGCCAGCAGGGGGAGTTCGTGCTGACCGACAGCGGCATCGAGGGCAGCCTGGTGTATGCCTTCTCGGCGCGCTTGCGCGACCAGATCACCGCGCACGGGCAGGCGGTGTTCACGCTCGATCTGCTGCCCGACCACGACGCGGCGCAGGTACTGGCCGAGGTGAGCCGTCCGCGCGGCCCACGCAGCCTGGCCACCCACCTCAAGAGCCGGCTGGGCATTGCAGGCCTGAAACTGGCCTTGCTGCACGAAATGCTGAGCCCCGAAGAGCTGGCTGACCCCGTCCAGCTGGCTGGCGCACTGAAGGCGCTGCCGATCACGCTGCGGTCGCCGCGCCCCCTCGACGAGGCCATCAGCACCGCCGGCGGTGTGCCGTTCGAAGCGCTGGACGAGCACCTGATGCTGCGCGCGCAGCCCGGTGTGTTCTGCGCGGGCGAGATGATCGACTGGGAAGCCCCCACGGGGGGCTATCTGCTCACCGCCAGCATGGCGAGCGGCCGCGTGGCAGGGCAGGGCGTGCTCGCGTGGTCGGCCGCCGCCAGAGACACATCGCACACCTGCCCCCCTGTTCGGGGCAGATGACCCCGAAGCGTGGGTCAGATCGCACACCACGGCGCGCGCGGCCGTGCGATATTGAAGGCAACCCACGACAGGAGGCCGTCATGATGCTGCTCGACGAAATGCTGGCCCTGAACCTGCTGACACCGGATCAGCACACCGAAATCCGCAGCTGGGTGCGGGGTGCCCGCACGCCCGAGCGGATCATGACCATGCCGGCCCATCTGTGGCGTGCGCTGGAAATGGCGAGCCTGCTGATGGACGTGGACAGCGAGCAAGGGCTGCCGAACTAGCCGCCCTCGCCCGCAAGGCGCGGAAGTCAGGCCGCGTCAACCTGCTTGAGCGCCAGGCGCTTGGCGCGGGCCCGGATGTTGAGGGCCTCGACAGCCAGCGAGAACGCCATCGCGGCGTAGATGTAGCCCTTGGGCACGTGCACCTCGAACGCCTCGGCCGTCAGCGCCATGCCCACCATCACCAGGAAGGCCAGGGCCAGCACCTTGACCGACGGGTGACGGTCGACGAACTCGCCGATCGGCTTGGCCGCAAACAGCATCACGCCCACGGCGCAGATCACGGCCGCCACCATCACGCCGATCTGGTCGACCATGCCGACGGCGGTGATGACCGAGTCGAGCGAGAACACGATGTCGATGATCGCGATCTGGCCGATGGTGGCCCAGAACAGACGCTGGCCCGCGGCTTTCAGCACGGCCGGGTCGGCGGCCGGGGGGCCGTCTTCTTCGCGGGCTTCGACCTCCACGAAGATCTCGTGAGAGGCTTTCCACAGCAGGAACAGACCACCGCCCAGCAGCACGAGGTCACGGCCGCTGATGCCCTGGTTGAACACGTGGAACAGGTCTTCCTTCAGGCCCATCACCCAGCTCAGCGAGAACAGCAGCGCCAGGCGGGAGAGCATCGCGAAGCCCAGGCCGAGCCGGCGGGCCTTGTCACGCACGTCTGCGGGCAGGCGACCCACCAGAATGGAGATGAAGATGATGTTGTCCACGCCGAGCACGATTTCCAGTGCGGTCAGCATGGCGAAGGCGATCCAGATATTGGGGTCGAGCAGGAAGTCCATGGGTTCTTATTTGAGCAGCGAGGGCGACATGCCTGCGCGAAAGCCGCAAAGAATAGCCGCCATCGGGATGAATGAGAAATCGATATTCTGCGGAAGAAACTTCGGAAAAATCGATGTGTTTGTCAGAGCGCGCAACGGCGGCGCGGGAGCCGACCATCAGCCCCGGCAATGCTGCACGAAGATCATGAAGCACAGAATCGAGCGCGACAAGACCGACATGCTGGCCCGCGGTTTTGACGAGGTCATTTCACCGGGCTGACCGGTGGGGCCGTGCGGGGCATGGGGGCACGCCCCATGGCGTAGCATCGGTCTTTTCTCAGTTCCCTCTCGCAAAGGCCCGCATGAAAGCAATCTGGAACGGCGTCGTCATCGCCGAAAGCGACGACATCGTCACGCTCGAAGGCAACCACTACTTCCCGCGCGAGGCCCTGAACGAGGCCTTCGCGACCTTCAGCAACCACCGCAGCAGCTGCGTGTGGAAGGGGCAGGCGCGGTGGTTGAGCCTGTTCGTGAACGGCGAAATGAAGCCCGACGCCGTGTGGTTCTACCCCGAGCCCACCGAAGCCGCGCAGGAGATCAAGGGGCGCGTGGCCTTCATGCCGGGCGTCGAGATCTCCGACTGACGCCCGGGGGATGCAGCGGGTGGGGGCCGCGCAGGCCTCACAATGGACTCACAAAGCTGGTCGCGATCCCGTGTGGCCCTGGAGATTCCCGTGGTCCGCATCGAACTGTCCGTTGACCTGCAATACGAGGTGACCCCGCCGGGGGCCGACTTCATCTTCAACATCCATGGCGCACACACCCGCTGCCAGGTGATTCGCAGTGAGCGGCTCGACATCAGCCAGCCGCTGCTGCCGCAGATCTTCACCGACCCGGTCAGCCACAACCGCTACCTGCGGCTGGGGGCCGCCGCCGGCCCGCTGAAGGTGAGCTACAGCGCGGTGGTCGACCTGCATCACCACCTGTGCGCGCCCGAGCTGATTGCCGAGACGCCGGTGGCGAGCCTGCCGCCCGAGGCCCTGGGCTACATCTACCCCAGCCGTTACTGCCAGTCCGACCTGATGGGCGCCCGGGTGATGCGCGAGTTCGGGCAACTGCCGCAGGGCCATGCCCGTGTGGTAGCCATTCAGAACTGGGTGCGCCAGCACGTGCGCTTCGAGGGCAACACCACCACCAGCGCCACCTCGGCGATGGACACGCTCAACGAAGGCCGCGGGGTGTGCCGTGATTTTGCCCACCTGATGATCGCGCTGTGCCGGGCCCTCAACATCCCGGCGCGCTTTGCCACTGGCATCGACTTCGGGGCCGACCCGGCGCTGGGGCCGACCGACTTCCACGCCTATGTCGAGGTGTTTCTCGGCGGGCGCTGGTACATCTTCGACCCGTCTGGCACGGCCATTCCGATGGGTTTCGTGCGATTCGGCACCGGGCGCGATGCGGCCGACGTGTCGTTCGCCACGATCTTCGGCTCGGTGCAATCGCAGCCGCCGGTGATCCATGTGCGGGCCCTGCTCGACGGCGAGGGACTGTGCGAGATGCCGCGGCACCGCACCGAGGCGATCTCGACCGACGCGCCGGCGCATTGGGGGTGAATCGCCGCTGGCCCCCTGAACGGCGCGCGATCCCGGATAATCGCGCATGAACACCTTTTCTTCGCCGGCCAACCCGGCGACCCCGGCGTCGGCCCATCCGGCCACGCCCGCCGCCGTCAGCGGCCCCTCCTTCCAGCAACTGCCCCTGTCGGAGGCCATGCAGGCCAACCTGCAGACGCTGGGCTATCTGGCCATGACGCCCATCCAGGCGGCCAGCCTGCCGCTGGCGCTGGCCGGCAAGGACCTGATCGCGCAGGCCAAGACCGGCAGTGGCAAGACCGTGGCCTTCGGCCTGCCCCTGCTGACTTCGCTCAACCCGCGGCACTTTGCCGTGCAGGCGCTGGTGCTGTGCCCCACGCGGGAGCTGGCCGACCAGGTCACCACCGAGATCCGCCGCCTGGCGCGGGCCGAAGACAACATCAAGGTCGTGACGCTGTGCGGTGGCAGCCCCATCCGGCCGCAGCTGGCCAGTCTGGAGCACGGCGCCCACATCGTGGTGGGCACGCCCGGCCGCGTGCTGGATCACCTGGCACGCGAAACGCTGAACCTCGATGCCCTGAAGACGCTGGTGCTGGACGAGGCCGATCGCATGCTGGACATGGGCTTTGCCGAGGACATCGCGCAGGTGGTGGCGCATGCCCCGAAGCAGCGCCAGACGCTGCTGTTCTCGGCCACCTACCCCGAGGGCGTGGACAAGCTGGCGCGCCGCTTCATGCGTGATCCGCAGGAGGTGAAGCTGGCCGAGCGCCATGACACGTCGCGCATCCGCCAGCGCTTCTACGAGGTCAAGGATTCGGAGCGCCTGCACGCTGTGGGCCTGCTGCTCGATCATTTCCGCCCGGCCAGCACCATCGCGTTCTGCAACACCAAGCAGCAGTGCCGCGACCTGGTGGACGTGCTGCAGGCGCAGGGCATCGTCGCACTCGAACTGCATGGCGACCTCGATCAGCGTGAGCGCGATCAGGTGCTGGTGCGCTTCGCCAACGGCAGCTGCAGCGTGCTGGTGGCGACCGACGTGGCCGCGCGCGGGCTCGACATCGCCCAGCTGGAAGCGGTCATCAACGTCGACATCACGCCCGACCCCGAGGTGCACACCCACCGCGTGGGCCGCACCGGCCGCGCCGGCGAATCGGGCTGGGCCTTCAGCCTGGCCAGCATGGACGAGATGGGCCGCGTGGGCCGCATCGACGAGATGCAGGGCCGTGCCAGCGAATGGCACCCGTTGAGCGAGCTGACGCCCTCGACCGAGCGTGGGCCACTGCGCCCGCCGCGCGTGACCCTGCAGATCCTCGGCGGGCGCAAGGAAAAGATCCGCCCGGGCGACGTGCTGGGCGCGCTCACCAAGGACCTCGGCTTCGATGGCGCACAGATCGGCAAGATCAACGTCAACGAGTTCTCGACCTATGTGGCCGTGGACCGGGCCATTGCCGACAAGGCCTTGAAGGGCCTGCAGGGCGGCAAGGTCAAGGGCAAGTCGGTGAAGGTGCGGGCGCTGTAATCGACGGCCGGGCGGCCAGCGTGCCGCGGCTCATGCTGGCGCGTCCTTCCGTGCGCCGGCCTGTACCTCCGCCAGCCACGCGGACAACTGCTGAATGTCCACCGGCTTGACGAAGTGGCGGGCAAAGCCCGCCTGGTGCGCCGCCTCGATGTCGGCGGGCTGGCCGTAGCCGGTGACGGCTGCCATCTGGGCCGCTTCCATGCCGGGCAGGCGGCGAAGCTCGGCCGCCAGCTGCCGGCCGTCCATGTCGGGCAGGCCGATGTCCAGCAGGCAGACCCCGGGCTGCATGACCCGGGCGGCTTTCAGCGCGTTGAAGGCCGAGTCTTCGACGTGCGCCTGGTGGCCGATGGCCTGCAGCAGCATGGCCAGCACCGAGGCGGCATCCTGGTTGTCGTCGACGATGAGGATGCGGGTGGCCGCCTCCGCTTCGTGCGCCATCGCGCCCGTCGGGTCCATGCTGTCCGCGCTTCCTGGAACCCGCGGCAGGGTGATCCTGAACTCGCTGCCCAGGCCGACCCCGGCGCTGCTGGCGATGACCTGGCCGTGGTGCAGCTCGATCAGCCGCTTGACGAGGGCCAGGCCCAGCCCGAGTCCGCCCTGGCTGCGGTCGGGCGTGCGTTCGCCCTGGGCGAACAGATCGAAGGCGTGGGCCAGCAACGCCGGTGACATGCCCTGGCCGTTGTCCTGCACGGCGACCTCGACGTGTTGCGCGGTGCACGCGACCGTGACCGTCACCTCGCCGCCCACGGGCGTGTACTTCGCAGCGTTCGACAGGATGTTGGCAAAGACCTGCACCAGGCGCTTGCCGTCGCCCATCACGACGGGCAGCTCCGGCGGCGTGGACACATGGAGGCGGTGCTGGCGCGCTTCCATCAGCACGCGCGTCTGCTCGATGGCCTCGGTCAGCACGCGGCGCAGGTCCACGCGTTCGCACTCGAGCACGACCAGGCCGCGGGTCACGCGCGACACGTCCAGAAGGTCGTCGATCAGTTCGCGCATGTGGCCCGCCTGACGGCCGATCACCTCGGCCAGCTTGCGCACCCGGTCGGCGTCGTCGGCCACCAGGGGCAGCAGCGAGGCCGACGAGGTGATGGGCGCGAGCGGGTTGCGCAGCTCGTGGGCCAGCATGGCGAGGAACTCGTCCTTGCGGCGGTCCATGTCCCGCAGCGATTCCTGCGCCGCGCGCTGCTCGGTCACGTCGGTGTTGGTGCCGAACCAGCGCACGACCTGCCCCTCGTCATCCCGGATGGGCACGGCGCGGGAGAGGAACCACCGGTACTCGCCGCTGCGAGCGCGCAAAGGGAAGGTGTCTTCCCAGACTTCGCCGTTCTCGAAATGCCGTTGCAGCTTGTCGGCCACGCGCTCGACGTGGTCGGGGTGATGCAGCTGCCGCCAGGCCCCGTTGCGCAGCGTCTCTGCTGTCGCGCCGGTGTAGTCCAGCCAGCGGTTGTTGTACCAGTACACCTCGCCGTGGCGGTCGGCCATCCACGCGAGTTGGGGCAGGTTGTCGGCCAGGGCGCGGAAGCGGGCCTCGCTGTCGCGCAGGGCCCGCTCGGCTTCGACCTGCGGCGTGATGTCGATCTGGGTGACGACGGCGTTGACGATGCGGCCGTCCTCGTCGTGGATGGGCCGCGCCCGCAGCAGAACGGTCTTGCGCTGTGAGGAGCCGAAGGCCTCGATCTCGACCAGATCGTGCATGACGTGCTCACCCTGAAGCGCGCGGGCCAGGGCCCACTCGTGCGGCTGCACGGGCTGGCCGTGGCGCTCGCTGCCGTCGGCCCACCAGCCCTTCCACGCGCGGTACTCCGCCACGCTGCGGGACATCGGGTGCTCGCCCCAGAGGTGGTTGTTCTCGGCGCTGCTCAACAGCAGTGCACCGTCCCGGTCGGCCAGGTAGATGCCCACGGGCGCGGCCGCCATCACCGCTGCCATCTGCTTTTGCTGCAGGGCCAGGCGCCGGGCTGCCGACAGGGCCTCGGCTTCGCGCTGGCGGAGTCGCTCCTCGGCCTGCTTGCGCTCCGAGATGTCGATCACGAACGCCAACAGCTCTTCCGTGTCCCCGCCGAACTGCGTGCACGCCAGCATGACGGGCACGCGGGTGCCGTCCGGCCGCAGGTACTCCTTCTCGTACACCGATGAGACGCCTTGCGCGCGGACCTCTTCGATCGCCTTGGCGTCCTGGGGCAGGTGCTCGGGCGGCGTGAGTTCGTCCCAGCGGATGCGGCCCGCCTGCAGCTCGTCCGACGTGCGCCCGATGATGCGGAGGAAGGCCTCGTTGGCGTCCAGCAGCTGACCGGACGAATCGCCCGTGACGACCCCGATCGGGTTGCGCGCAAACATCCGGCGGAAGCGCTCTTCGCTTCGCTCCAGGGCCTGCTGGTCGCGGTGCCGATGGGTCACGTCGCGGAAGAACACCGACACGCCGTTCGGTGAGGGATAGGCATGGCACTCCAGCCACTTGTTCAACGGGGCGGGATAGAAGGCCTCGAAGTGCTCGGCCTGCTGGGTCTGCATGGCGCGTCGATATGCGGGCCCGAAGTTCAGCGCTTCGGCCTCGGGGTAGAGGTCCCAGACGACCTGCCCTACCAAGCTATCTGGCGCGACGCCGAGGAGGTCGGCGCCGGCGGCGTTCAGGTAGGTGCAGCGCCAGTCCGTGTCGATGGCGGCCAGGCCGTCGGTGATGCTGTTGAGGACCTCGCTGAGGCGGTCGCGGGAGGCGCGCAATTCGGCCTCCAGCTGCTTGCGTGCCGTGATGTCCCGCGAGATGCCGAGCAGGCCGACCACCTTGCCCTGGCTGTCTCGATACGGCACCTTGCGGGAGGCCCATATCCGGACGGTCCCATCGGGGAGCGGCACCGTTTCCTCGACCTCTTCGGCCACACCGGACAGCATGATGCGCCGGTCGTTCGCCATGACGAGCTCGGCGGCCGCGGCATCTCCCAGAAACTCGCGGTCGGTCCGCCCGACCACCTGCCTGCCTGGTTTCCCGATCAGGGCCAGCGCCGCGGGATTGGCGTACAGCATGCGCCCCGCACGGTCCTTCGCGTAGATGACATCCGAGGAGGATTCGAAGACGGCCAGCGAGAGCGCAGACAAGTCTGGCGGCTGACCAGTGAAGTCCGGCGTGACCGAGCCCGGTATGTCATGGATTTCCATGTCGCGATGTCCGTGTGCCACAGGTCGCGTCCAGGAAAGGTCCTTGACTCGATGCCGGTTGGGTGGGCGATATCGCGATTCTCCTCCAAAGGCGACCACGGGCAAGGTCAAGCGCAGGTCGGTGCCGGCGCGGGAGCTGCATACCGGCGCCGGCGCAGGCCCCCGACCAGGCCCAGCCCCGCAAGGGCCATCCAGGCGGCCTGGCTTTCCGGCACTGGCGTGGCCTGCACGGTCAGCCGGTCGATCACCAGCCCGAAGTCGCCGTTGTAGCCGGCCTCTGCGGCCTCGTACGCCAGGGTGCCGGGCTCGAAGACCGCGACCACGCGGAAGCCGAAGCCGGGCTGGTTTGCCACGGCCGGCAATGCGGCAGACACGTCGAAACTGGCCGAGAACCACTGGTCGGCCGCGGCCACGCCGAAGGTGGCCACGTCGGTCCACGAGATGCCGTCATCGGCGGTGGCCTGCGTCAGAAACCATTTGTTGCCGCTCGGCTGCGTCTTGTAATCGAACGACAGCGTCAGCTGCTGGTATCCGACCGAGGAGACGCGCCCCTCGAACCCGGCCGTGCCCGACAACGTGCCTTGTGCCGGATAGCCGCCGACGGACCAGCCGCTGTCGAGCGGGAAGCCGGCCGGGTCGATTGGAGAGCCGGAAGTGAACAGGCTGCTCGTGCCTCCCGTCAGCGACAGCGTGCCGGCACCTTCGGACGGCGTGAGCGAGCCCGTGTTGACGAGTCCGTCGTCGCTGTTGAAGTCCCAGCGGGCCAGGGTCGTGGTGGCCATGGCAGGGAGCGTGGACAGGCAGAGGGTGAGGGTGGCGAGCAGCGGTTTCATGGTCGTCCCGGAGGTTTGTGCGTGGTGGAAGCCATTCTCGAGTGTGGGCCGGTGGTCACCCATCCCCAGAAATGATCCCTACTGCCAGAGCGGTCGGGTGGCTTCGCGCATGACGTGCTGCTGACACGCCCCCGGTGCCCTTCTTGCAGGGCGTTTTCACGCAGGCAGCGCGCGCTCCAGCAGTTCGCGCACAGCCAGGCCCCGCGTGTCGATGCTGCCGACCACGCTGCCCCAGCGCTCGCCCAGCCGCGTGGCGATGAAGGCATCCGCCACGAAGCCGGGCGCGTGCTGCCGCAGCAGGCAGGCCTGCGCGGCGACGGCCAGGCGCTGGGTCAGAACGCGGCCGAGGGCCTCGAGCTGTGCGGGATCGGTCTGCAGCAGGGCCTGCAGCGCGCGCAGCTCCTGAACCAGCGCCCGGTCGTCGTGCGCCATCTGCAGCAGGTCGTCGAGCAGGGCCTGCGCCGAGGCGGGGTCCTTGGCGATCGCGCGCAGCACATCCAGGCACATCACGTTGCCCGAGCCTTCCCAGATCGAGTTGACCGGCGCCTCGCGGAACAGGCGGCCCATCTGGCCGTCCTCGACGTAGCCGTTGCCGCCGAACACCTCCATGGTTTCGCCGGTGACCTCGACGGCGCGCTTGCAGACCCAGAACTTGGCGGCCGGCGTCATGATCCGCTTCCAGGCCTTGTCGAGCGGCGTGTCGTCACGCTCGTAGGCCTGGGCCAGGCGCGTCATCAGCACGACGTTGGCCTCATTCTCCAGCGCCAGGTCGGTCAGCACCGATTGCATCAGCGGCTGGTCGGCCAGCAGGCGGCCGAAGGCACGGCGCCGGCGTGTGTAGGCCAGGCTCTGCACGAGGCCCTGGCGCACCATGCCCGCGCTGCCCACCACGCAGTTCAGCCGCGTGTACGTGGCCATTTCGATGATGGTGGGGATGCCGCGGCCCGGCTCGCCCATCAGCACGCCGTACGCGTCCTTGAACTCGACCTCGCTGCTCGAGTTGCTGCGGTTGCCCACCTTGCTTTTCAGGCGCTGCACCTCGACCGCGTTGCGCGTGCCATCGGGGCGCCAGCGCGGCACGAAGAAGCACGAGGGGCTGCCGTCCGGGGTCTTGGCGACCACCAGGTGGGCATCGCACATCGGCGCCGAGAAGAACCACTTGTGGCCGCGCAGCGTGAACTCGCGGTCGGACGTGCCGATGGGCGTGGCCTGCGTGGTGTTGGCCCGCACGTCGGAGCCGCCCTGCTTTTCGGTCATGCCCATGCCGATCCAGATGGATTGCTTCTGCGCCAGCGGCAGGTCGCGCGGGTCGTAGGCGGTGCTCATCAGCAAGGGCAGGCAGGTGTCGCGCAACAGGGGCTCGCGCGCCAGCAGCGGGATGGCGGCCTGGGTCATCGTGGCGGGGCACAGGGTGCCCGCTTCCACCTGGGTGTGCAGGTAGAAGCCCGCCGCCCAGGCCGTCCAGCGGCCTCGGGCCCCGCTGGCGAAGGGCAGGGCGATGAGGCCCTGCTCGCGGTACATCGCCATCAGCGCGTGCCAGCTGGGGTGGAAGGTGACCTGGTTGATGCGGCGGCCGCGCGCATCGAAGGCCTTGAGCTCGGGCGTGTGGCGGTT
Source organism: uncultured Aquabacterium sp. (assembly GCF_947366995.1). Lineage (GTDB taxonomy): Bacteria > Pseudomonadota > Gammaproteobacteria > Burkholderiales > Burkholderiaceae_C > Aquabacterium. The sequence continues at coordinate 35,855 of NZ_CANBCC010000002.1, forward strand.
GGCCTCGTCACCCAGTGCGAAGGTGTCGGCCTGGCCGAGCCGTGCGGCGTACTGCGTCAGGTCGGCGGTAAAGGCCTGCGCGCCGGCACGCTCCAGCGCGTCCAGCATGGGGCGGTCGGTGGTGAGCAGGTTGTAGTCCGTCCACTCGTCGAACTGGTTGCTGACTTCGTGTGTGCGCCAATCCATGCTTGTCTCCGGCTTGCTTCATGATCGGGGCCTGCACACCGCGCATCCCACCGATCGGGCTTGTTGTCATGGCAAAAATTCTAGGAAAGGCGACCGAGTCAGGTGTTCGGCTTTCGGGCCCCACGCGCCGCAAGCCGCGCCAGCAGCGCGCGCACCTGAGCTCCGAGGCGCTGCAGGAGGCCTTTGTTCGGGTTTTGATGGACAAGGGCTACGCGAAAGCGACGATCCGCGAGATCGCGGCGGTGGCCGGTGTCGGCATCGGCACGTTTTACGACTACGTTGCCAACAAGGACGCGCTGGCGGCCCTGACGATCCACATGCACGTCAAGCAGCTCGCCATCGCGATGGCGGCGTGTGCCGAGCGGCACCGTGGCGTGCCGACGCAGGTGCTGGCGGCTGCCCTGATCGATGATCAGGTCGATCGCATCCTGAGTGACATCCCGCGGTGGGCCGAGCTGTTCGTGCTGGAGCGCCAGGTGTCGAGCCGCACGGCCTACAGCAAGCACTACGAGCAGTTCGTGTCGCTGTGGCAGCAGGCGCTGGCGTCGGCCAGCGACGCCATGCCGGTGGCGCTGCAGCCGCTCAAGGCGCGGATGATCCACGCCATCGTCTATGGCTGGATGACGCAGAGCCTCATCACCCAAGGGCCAGCGGTGGATGGCGAAGCCTTGCGGGATGAGGTGAAGGCGGCGGTCAGCGCATACCTGCGCGGGGGCTGACCGCCACGAGGCCGATCAGAAGAAGGCCTGGATGCCCGTCTGGGCGCGGCCCAGGATCAGCGCGTGGATGTCGTGCGTGCCTTCGTAGGTGTTGACCACCTCGAGGTTGACGAGGTGCCGTGCCACACCGAACTCGTCGCTGATGCCGTTGCCGCCCATCATGTCGCGCGCCAGCCGGGCGATGTCGAGCGCCTTGCCGCAGTTGTTGCGCTTCATGATCGAGGTGATCTCGACCGCGGCCTTGCCTTCGTCCTTGAGGCGGCCCAGGCGCAGGCTGCCCTGCAGGCCCAGCGCGATCTCGGTCTGCATGTCGGCCAGCTTCTTCTGGATCAGCTGGTTGGCCGCCAGTGGCTTGCCGAACTGTTTGCGGTCGAGCACATACTGGCGTGCGCGGAACCAGCAGTCTTCGGCCGCGCCCATCGCGCCCCACGAGATCCCGTAGCGTGCGCTGTTCAGGCAGGTGAAGGGGCCCTTGAGGCCACGCACCTCGGGGAAGGCGTTTTCTTCCGGCACGAAGACGTCGTCCATCACGATCTCACCGGTGATGCTGGCACGCAGCCCCACCTTGCCGTGGATGGCCGGCGCGCTCAGGCCCTTCCAGCCTTTCTCCAGCACGAAGCCGCGGATCTGGTCTTTGCCGTTCTCTTCACACTGCGCCCACACCACGAACACGTCGGCAATCGGCGAATTGCTGATCCACATCTTGCTGCCGCGCAGCGTGTAGCCGCCGTCCACCCGGGTGGCGCGCGTCAGCATGCTGGCCGGGTCGGAGCCGTGGTTAGGCTCGGTCAGGCCGAAGCAGCCGATGAATTCGCCCGTGGCGAGCCTGGGCAGGTACTTGCGCTTGGTGGCTTCGTTGCCGAAAGCGTGGATGGGCACCATGACCAGCGAGGACTGCACGCTCATCATTGATCGGTAGCCGCTGTCCACGCGCTCCACCTCGCGCGCGATCAGGCCGTAGCTCACGTAGTTCAGGCCGGCGCCGCCGTACTCGGCCGGGATGGTGGGGCCGAGCAGGCCCAATTCGCCCATCTCGCGGAAGATGGCCGGGTCGGTGCGCTCGTGCCGAAAGGCCTCGAGCACGCGGGGCAGCAGCTTGTCTTGCGCATAGGCGCGCGCGGCGTCGCGCACCATGCGTTCCTCGTCGGTCAGCTGGTCGTCCAGCAGCAGCGGGTCGGCCCAGTTGAAGGTGGCTTTGTTCTGGCTCATGTCGTGATCCGGTGGTGATGCTGGGACGTGCCCGCTTCAGGCGGCCAGTGTGGCGTCGGCCTGCTGGCCCAACGCGATGAAGCGCGCCAGGTGGTGGTCCTCGTCGCCCAGCTGGTGGTCGATCATGATGAGGCGCTTGGCGTAGTGCGGCAAGGGCAGTTCCCAGGTCATGCCGATGCCGCCGTGCAACTGGATCGCCTCTTCGGCCACCAGGGTGCCGATGCGGCCGATGCTGTACTTGGCGGCCGACAGTGCGCGTTCACGCTCGGTGCGGTCGGGGTTGTCCAGCGCCGCCGCGGCGTTGATCACGGCCGATCGGGCCTGCTCGATCTCCAGCAGCACGGTGGCCATGCGGTGCTGCAGCGCCTGGAAGCTGCCGATGGGCTTGCCGAACTGCTTGCGGGTCTGCAGGTAGTCGATGGTCTGGCGCTTGGCCACTTCCATCGCGCCCAGGCTCTCGGCGCACAGGGCCACGATGCCGCGGCCGATGGCGTGCTCCAGCGTGGCCAGGCCCTGGCCTTCTGCGCCCAGCAGCGCGGTGGCCGGCAGGCGAACCTGGCTCAGCGTCACTTCAGCCGCGCGGGTGCCGTCGATGTTGGTGTAGGCGCGCAGCGTGAGACCGGGGGTCTGCGACGGCACGATGAACAGCGAGATGCCGTCCGCGTCGGCCACGTTGCCGGCGGTGCGGGCCGACAGGATCAGCGTGTGAGCCTGGTCGGCGAACGGAACCACCGCCTTGGCACCGTTCAGGACATAGCCTTCGGCATCGCGGGTGGCGGTGGTCGAGACATGGTTCGGTGCGTAATAAGCGTCGGCCTCTTCATGGGCCAGCGTGGCGACCAGGCTGCCGTCGATCAGACTGGCCAGTTGCTCGCGCTGGGCGGCGTTGCCGGCGTGGGCCAGGGCGCTGCCGGCCAGCACGGCGCTCGCCAGAAAGGGCTCGACCACCAGGCCGCGCCCGAGCGACTCGAACACGACCGCCAGGTCGAAGCCGGTGCCGCCAAAGCCGCCATCCGCTTCAGAGAACAACGCGCCAATGGCGCCCAGCTCGGCGAACTGCGCCCAGTGGCTGGCGCTGTAGCCCGTGGGCGAGGCGGTGATGGCGTGGCGGGTGTCGATCGGGTACTGCTCGGCCACATAGCGGTCCAGCAGGTCGGCCAGCATGCGGCGGTCTTCGGTGTGGATGAAGTTCATGTGCGCCTCCGAGCTCACAGGCCCAGGATCATCTTGGAGATGATGTTCTTCTGGATTTCGTTGGAGCCGCCAAAGATCGACAGCTTGCGGTTGTTGAAGTACTGCGCCGCGGCGTAGGCGGCATCGCGCGGGCCGACGCGGGCATCGTCCTCGGCACCGCCCTCCAGCGCCTCGGGCAGGAAAGGCAGGGCATACGGGCCCATGGCGCGGCGCGTCAGGGCATTGATCTCCTGGCGGATCTCGGTGCCCTTGATCTTCAGCATCGAGCTTTCCGCGCCAGGCGCACCCCCGCCGGCCACCGCGGCGATCACGCGCAGGTTGGTGGTCTTCATGTTCTCCAGGTCGATCTCGACCTTGGCCAGGCGGGCTGCGAACAGCGGGTCCTGGGCCAGCGGGCGGCCGTTCTTCATCACCTTCTGCGCAATCACCTTCAGGCGTGCCAGCGCGGCCACCGAGAAGCCCACGCCCGCAATGTTGGTGCGCTCGTAGGTCAGGAGGTACTTGGCGCAGGTCCAGCCCTTGTTCTCTTCGCCGACCAGGTTCTCGACCGGCACCTTCACGTCGGTGAAGAAGACCTCGTTGACCTCGTGCTCGCCGTCCAGCGTGATGATGGGGCGCACTTCGATGCCCGGGCTGGTCATGTCGATCAGCAGGAAGCTGATGCCCTCCTGCTGCTTGGCTTCGCGGTTGGTGCGAACCAGGCAGAAGATCATGTTGGCGTGGTGGCCAAGCGTGGTCCAGGTCTTCTGGCCGTTGACGATGTAGTGGTCGCCCTGGCGCACGGCGCTGGTCTTGACCGAGGCGAGGTCGGAGCCGGCGCCGGGCTCGGAGTAGCCCTGGCACCACCAGTCCTCACCGCTGAGGATGCGCGGCAGCCAGTACCGCTTCTGCGCTTCGTTGCCGTACTTGATCAGCACCGGGCCCAGCATGTTCACGCCGAAGGGCACCGTGCGGGGGCACCACGCCAGCGCGCATTCGTTTTCGAAGATGAACTTCTCGACGGCATTCCAGCCGGTGCCACCCCATGCCTGGGGCCAGTGGTTGGCCAGCCAGCCCTGGGCATGGAGGATGGCGTGCCATTCTTCGTAATCGGCCTTGGTCAGGTGCTGGCCGTGGCGCACCTTGTCCGTGAGGCGGGCCGGCACCTTCTCGGCGATGAAGCGGCGCACCTCGGCGCGAAAGGCCTGCTCTTCGGGGGTCAGGTTCAGGTCCATGGGGTCGTTCTCGGTTGAGGGGCTTCAGAAGATTTCGAAGAGGCCGGCGGCGCCCATGCCACCCGCGATGCACATCGTCACCACGGCCCACTTCACGTTCGGGTTCTGCGCCTTGCGGCGGCGGCCTTCCAGCAGCACGTGGCCCACCAGCCGCGCACCGGTCATGCCAAAGGGGTGGCCGATCGAGATGGCACCGCCGTTGACGTTCAGGCGTTCGTCGGGGATGCCCAGGCGCTGCTGGCAGTACACCGACTGCGATGCAAACGCCTCGTTGAGCTCCCACAGGTCGATGTCGTCGACCGTGAGGCCGTGGCGCGCCAGCAGCTTGGGCACGGCAAACACCGGGCCGATGCCCATTTCATCGGGCTCGCAGCCGGCCACGGCCATGCCGCGGAAGGCACCCAGCGGCTGCAGGCCGTGGCGCTCGGCCTCCCGGCTGTCCATCAGCACGCAGGCCGAGGCGCCGTCGCTCAACTGCGAGGCGTTGCCCGCGGTGATGAACTGTTCGGCGCCCCGCACCGGCTCCAGCTTCGCGAGCGATTCGTAGGTGGTGCCTGGGCGGTTGCAGGTGTCGTGGTCCACCGTCACGTCGCGGTGCGACACGGCCTTGGTGTCCTTGTCGACCACGGCCATCGTCGTGGTCACCGGGATGATCTCGTCGGCATACCGACCGGCTGCCTGGGCTTCGGCCGTCTTGCGCTGGCTCTCCACCGAGAAGCGGTCCTGGGCCTCCCGGCTGATGCCATATCGCTGCGCCACGATGTCGGCGGTCTCGATCATCGTCATGTAGAGCGCCGGCTTGTGCGCCTGGATCCATGGGTCGATGCCGCTGTCGCCGTCTTCACGGGTGCGGATGCCCGAGATGCTCTCGATGCCGCCGGCGATCATGGCCGGGGCACCGTCCACGATGATGCGGCTGGCGGCCATGGCCACGGCCTGCAGGCCCGATGCACAGAAGCGGTTGACCGTGGTGCCGGCGATCGACAGCGGCAGGCCCGCGCGGAGCACGGCCTGGCGGCCGATGTTGCGGCCGGTGCGGCCTTCGGGGTAGCCGCAGCCGAGGATGGCATCCTCGATCAGGTCGGATTCGATGCCGGCGCGGTCGACGGCCGCCCGGACGGCGAACGACGCGAGGGTGGGGCCGGGCACGATGTTGAACTCGCCGCGGTGCGACTTGGTGAGCGGGGTCCGTGCGGTGGACACGATGACGGCTTCACGCATGGGGTTGTCTCCTGAAATGAGGTCGGGTCAGCCGTGGTTGAGGCTGTCGAAGTTCTTGCCTTCCTGCACCAGCCTGACCAGCAGCGGGGCCGGTTGCCAGAACAGCGGGTCTTCTTTGGCAAACGACTGGATGTCGGCCAGGATCTGCGGCAGGCCGACGAGGTCGGCGTACTTCATCGGGCCCCCCTTGTGGCGGGGGAAGCCGTAGCCGTGCACCAGCGTGACATCGACGTCGAGCGGCCGCAAGGCAATGCCCTCTTCGACCACCCGGGCGCCTTCGTTGACCATGGCGGCCACATAGCGGCGCTCCAGCTCTTCGCGGGTGAAGGGGCGCGGCGTCACGCCGGCCTTGGCGCGCTCTTCGGCGATGAGGGGCTCGACGGCCGGATTGGGCTTGCCGCTGCGGCTGCCGGCTTCGTACACATACCAGCCCTGGCCGGTCTTCTGGCCGAACCAGCCGCGCTCGCACAGCCGGTCGGCAATGTGCACGTAGCGGGCCTTCGGGTCGCGGGTTGCGGCACGGCGCTTGCGCGTGGCCCAGCCGATGTCGCCCCCGGCCAGGTCGCTCATCTCGTACGGGCCCATGGGGTAGCCGAAGGCGCGCACCATGGCGTCGATCTCGAACGGCGAGGCCCCGTCTTCCATCATGTGGTCGGCCGCCGTGCGGTACACGGCCAGGATGCGGTTGCCGATGAAGCCGTCGCACACGCCGGCGCGCACCGGCACCTTCTTGAGCTTCTTGGCCAGCGCAAAGCCGGTGGCGACCACGTCGGCGCTCACCTTGGCGGGCACCACGATCTCCAGCAGCTTCATGATATTGGCCGGCGAGAAGAAGTGCAGGCCGAGGACATCCTGCGGGCGCGAGATGCTGCCTGCGATCTCGTTGATGTCCAGGTAGGACGTGTTGGTGGCCAGCACGGCACCGGGTCGGCAGACGCGATCCAGCTCGGCAAACACCGCCTTCTTCACGGCCATGTCTTCGAACACCGCTTCGATCACCAGGTCGGCATCGGCGAGCGCGTCGTAGTGCGTCGAGCCCTGGAAGCGCGTCAGGATGGCGGCCTTGCCCTCTTCGGTCAGGCGGCCCTTGGCCATGGCCCCGTCGTACACCTTGGCCACGCGCGACTGGCCGAGGGCCAGGGCCGCGTCATCGCGCTCGATCATCGTCACGTTCAGGCCCGCATCCAGCAGGGACACGGCGATGCCGGCGCCCATGGTGCCGCCGCCGATCACGCCAACCTTCTCGAAGGGGCGGGGCTTGGCCGACTGGGTCTCGGGCGACTTGGTGACTTCACGCTCGGCAAAGAACAGGTGGACCAGGCCGGCGCGCTGCGGACTGTGCAGGCACTGCGTGAACAGGTCGCGCTCGGTGGCCAGGCCGTCGGCAAAGGGCTGGTCCAGCGCGGCCTGCACGCAGTCGACGATCTTGCTCGGCGAGAACAGGCCCTTCTTCTTCGCCACCTCGGCGCGGGCCGCGTCGATCGCGGCCTGTTGCGCAGCCCGGTCGGCCAGCGCCGCAGTCTGTTCACCGGTGCGGCGGATCGGGGCGCCGTCGGCCAGCAGGCTGCGGGCGTAGGCCACGCCTTCAGCGGCGATGTCGTTGCTGGTCGCAATGTGGTCGATCAGGCCCAGGCGCAGCGCTTCCTTGGCGCTCGCGTGGCGGCCGCTGAGCATCAGGTCGAGCGCGGCGGCGGCGCCGATCAGGCGGGGCGCGCGTTGGGTGCCGCCCGCGCCGGGAAGCAGCCCCAGGGCGACTTCGGGCAGCCCCACCTTGGCGGTGTCGACGGCCACGCGGTAATGGGCTGACAGCGCGATCTCCAGGCCGCCACCGAGCGCGGCGCCATGGATGGCCGCGATCACCAGCTTGTCGCTGGCTTCGATCTGGTTGCAGACCTCGGGCAGCGAAGGCGCCTGGGGCGGCTGGCCGAACTCGCGGATGTCGGCGCCGGCGATGAAGTTGGCGCCCGAGCCCGCGATCACGATGGCGTGCACGTCGGCGTCGTGGCTCAGTTCGGCAAAGGCCTGCTGCAGGCCCTGGCGCACCGCGGTGCTCAGCGCGTTCACCGGCGGGTTGTGCAGGGTGACCAGGGCGATGGCGCCGTCGCGTTGGACGCGAACGGCCGGGAGGGAGTCGGTATGGGCGGGCATGGCCTCATTCTTGGCACCGGCTCTGTTCTTGACAATCCGGGGTGGCATTGACAGACTGTCAAGCACTTTTTGACAATCGACCCGTGCTGCGATGGATCTGCAAGCCCTCACCCTGCTGGTCGAGATCCTCGATGCCGGCAACCTCAGCGAGGCCGCCCGGCGGCTGAAGATGAGCCGGGCCAACGTCAGCTACCACCTCAACCAGTTCGAGCGGTCGGTGGGGCAGCAGCTGGTGCGCCGCACCACCCGCCGCATCGAGCCCACCGAGATCGGCCTGCGCCTGTACGAGCATGGCCGCGCCATCCGCGACGAACTGACGGCCGCGCGGGATTCGGTGGCCGCGCTGAGCCAGCATCTGCAAGGGCGCGTGCGCCTCAGTGTGCCCAGCGGCTATGGGCAGCTGGTGATGTCACCGTGGCTGATCGACTTCAAGCGTGCCCACCCGGGCGTCGTGCTCGATGTGGTGTTCGAGAACCGCGTGGTCGACCTGCTGCGCGACGAGGTCGACATTGCCGTGCGCGTGATCAGCGACCCGCCCGAGAACCTGGTGGCCCGCGACATGGGGCCGGTGCGTTATGTGGCCTGCATGACGCCAGCCTATGCCGAGGCCCACGGCGTGCCGCATGCGCTCACGGACCTGGCCGAGGCCCCCGTGATCACGTCGGCGGTGGTGGGGCGCGAGCTGCGTCTGGCCGCCACGCTGCATGGCGAGCGCCACGAGGTGCCGCTGCGGCCCACGCTCACGTCAGAGAACTTCCTCTTCCTGCGTGAGGCCATCGTGGCCGGTCTGGGCGTGGGCATCGTGCCCGATTACGTCGTGCACGACGAGGTGACGCGCGGCCATGTGATCACCGTGCTCGACGACTGGAAGCTGCGCATCTTCGGCATGCGCATGCAGATGCTCTACATGCCCAACCGCCATCACACGCGGGCGGCGGCCACGTTCATCGAGTTCATGCTGGGCCGAGCGCGGCAGGCTCAGGACGACACCGAGCCGGCCTGACTGGCCGTGGTTTACGCCAGCCACTCGATGCCCGGCAGCTGCGCACATTCAGTGCGGATGATCTGCGCCATGTCCTGCATGTAAGGCCGATTGGCCAGCGCCTTCGGGCACACCGCGTGCAGCTCGCTCCACAGGCCTTTGGGGCCGATGCGCACGGCCTGCACATAGTCGTGCTGGAGGTAGCTCTGCAGCCCCCAGCTGGGCAGGGCGGCCACGCCGCGGCGGCTGGCCACGAGCTGCACGATGGCCACGGTGAGCTCGGCCGTGCGCCGCGCGGGGGCCACGCCAGCGGGCTGCAGCACCTCGCGGATCAGATCGATGCGCTGCTCCGGCACCGGGTAGGTGATCAGCGTCTCGTCGGCGAAATCGCGCGCGCTCAGGCTGCGCTTGTGGCGCAGGGGATGGTCGTTGGCCACCACGGCCAGGATCTCGAAGCGGAACAGCGGCTGCACCGACCACGGCCGCATCGCACGCGGCTTCGAGCCAATCACCAGGTCGGCCTTGCCCTCCTTGAGCAGGGCCAGCGGGTCGGCGTGAAAGCCCGCCACCAGATCGACCTCGACCTCGGGCCAGCGTTGGCGGAAGGTGTGCATCACCGGCATCAGCCAGTCGAAGCAGGTGTGGCATTCGAGCGCAATGCGCAGTTCGCCCCCGGTCTGGCCTTTCAGGCGCTGCAGGTCGCGCTCGGCGGCATCCACCTCGTTCAGCACCGTGCGCGCCAGGGCCAGCAGCCGCTCGCCCGCGGGTGTGAAGCGCAGGCCTTCACGCGTGCGCTCGAACAGTGTCAGGCCGTGGTGGTCTTCCAGCGCGCGGATCTGGTGCGACAGCGCCGATTGGGTCAGGTGCACGCGCTCGGCGGCGGTGGTCAGCTTGCCGGTGTCGGCAATGGCGGCAAGCGAGCGGAGGTGGCGCAGGTCGAGCATGAGCCGGATGATCGCATGGCGCGCTTCTCATGCGCTGGATTCATGCCCGGATGCTCAGGCCAGTGTCTTCAGCAACCACGCATTCAGGTCCTCGACCTCCTCCATGCACAGGCTGTGTCCCATGGGGTAGGTGTGCCAGTCGACCGTGTGGCCCAAGGCACGCAGCCGGTCGCGCGCAGCCGCGCCGCGGGCCGGCACCACCACGTCGTCGTCATCGCCGTGCGCCAGGAAGATGGGCGTGCTCAGGTTGGCCGCGTGCCGCTCGGCCTCGGTCGTGTCAGGCAGCGGCAGGTAGCCCGACAGCGCAGCCAGCCCAGCCAGTCGCGCCGGGTAACGCAGCCCCGCCAACAAGGTCATCGCACAACCTTGCGAAAAGCCCATCAACACGATGCGTTCGGCGGGCACGCCTCGCGCCATCTCGCGGTCGATCAGCGCCGCAATCTGCGTCTGTGACGCACGCAGCCCCGGCTCGTCTTCAATGCGACCGCCGCCCGGCGTGGCGATGATGTCGTACCAGGCTGGCATCACGTGTCCATTGTTGATGGTGACGGGCCGCACCGGCGCATTCGGCATGACGTACCGCACCGGCCCCACGGCCGACAGGTCGAGCGCGCGGCACAGTTGCAGAAAGTCGCTGCCATCGGCGCCCAGGCCGTGCAGGATGATGAGCGTGGCGCGCGGGGCGTCGGCGGGGTTCAGTTCAAGCGTCTCGAGCATGCTGCCTAGAATAGCGCCCCCCGATCCCCTTGTGGGACAGACCGAAAGAAGCCCCAGATGGACATCATCGTCAAAGAGGAACTGCGTGCCTACATCGACCCGCTGACGCCTGAAGAGCACGATGCGCTCGAGCGCAGCATCCTGGCCGAAGGCTGCCGCGACGCACTGGTGCTGTGGGGCAATGTGCTGGTCGATGGGCACAACCGCTACGGCATCTGCAGCAAGCACGGCATTCCGTTCCAGACGGTGCAGAACCCGCGGTTCAAGTCGATGGAGGACGTGCACCTGTGGATGATCGACCAGCATCTGGGGCGGCGCAGCGTGTCCGACTTCCAGCGCGGTGTGCTGGCCCTGCGCAAGAAGGCCATCCTGCAGGCCCGTGCCGAAGCGGCGGCCCAGCCGGCCGATGCCGCACCGCAGGGTGATGTGAGCGGCGCACAGCCGGACAGCGCTGCACCTGTGGTGATGACCGAAGAAGAGCGTGCCGCTGCCGAAGCGCTGGCCAGCCGCGAGGCCCTGGCGCGGGCCGCCCGCATCAGCCCGACCACGGTGGCCCAGATCGAGAAGATTCAGAAGCACGCTGCGCCCGAGCTGGTCGAGGCCGTCAAGCAGGGCACGATCTCGATCAATGCCGCCGCCACGGTGGCCACGCTGCCGATGGAAGAGCAGGTTGCCGCGGCGGCCGGCGGCCGCAAGGAGCTGCAGCAGGCCGCACGGCAGGTGCGCGAGGCGCGCCGCCAGGCCCGTGAAGGCCGCCACGCCGAGGTCAGCGAGATGCTCGAAGGCGATGCGGGCCAGCCGGCGTCGCAGGCCGCGCCGTGGGAGGCCATCGACGCGGCCGACGACGGCCCGCGCCCCGGCGAGACCCCGGAGGAGACCATCGCCCGCCTGGTCGAGACCGTGCGCACCCTGCGCAACCAGAACGCCATGCTGGCCGCCCGCGTGACGGCGCTGGAAGGCTGACGTCCGCGACTCAGACAGTGCGGGGCGCCGGGTTGCCGAACACCAGCGCGCCGTCGTCGAGGCCCGCCAGCCGCAGGCGCCAGCGGTCGAGCAGCGCGTTGTCCGGTGTGCGCCACGGGCCCTGGTCGCCTGCCTTCGGAAAACAGTGCAGGTTGCGCAGCACGTAGCCCGGCTGGAAGTCCAGCCGCCGGTCGGTGCGCAGGTCGTTCGGTGCGCGGGGCGTGCATTGCCGCAGGCCGGTGCCACGCAAGTGGCGCAGCACGCGCACCACCTGTTCGGTGGCCAGCTCGGCGCGCAGCGTCCATGAGGCGTGCGTGTAGCCGAAGGCATAGGCGAAGTTCGGCACGCCGGCCAGCATCATGCCGCGGTGGCTGAAGGTGCGGCGCAACACCACGGGCGAACCATTGACGCTCAGCGTCATGCCACCCAGGGCCAGCAAGTCCAGTCCGGTGGCCGTCACGATGATGTCGGCGGGTAGGTGCCGGCCCGAAGCCAGCGTCACGCCGTCGGGCGTGAAGCGGTCCACCGTGTCGGTCACGACCTCGGCACGGCCTTCGCGCAGGGCGGTGAACAGGTCGCCGTCGGGGGCCAGGCACACCCGCTGATCCCACGGCCGGTAGTGCGGTGTGAAGTGCACCAGCAGATCCTGACGGGGGCCAAGCGCCCGGGCCACACCGCGCAGCAGGTGGCGCCGCACGGCCTCGGGCCAGCGGCGCGACAGGCGATGCACCAGCACCTGGCGGGCCGCGCGCGCCAGGCGGATGAGCCGGCCTGCCAGCGGGGCGGGCAGCCGCCGCGTGAGGTGCCGGGCCAGCGCGCTCTCCCCCGCGCGCACCTCGACGTAGGTCGGCGAGCGCTGCAGCATCGTCACCTGGGCCCCTTGGGCAGCGAGAGCGGGCACCAGCGTCACGGCCGTGGCGCCCGAGCCGATCACCACCACCCGCTGCCCGGCCACCGCCAGGTCCTGCGGCCAATGCTGCGGGTGCACGATGCGGCCGGTGTAATCGGCCTGTCCGGGCCAGGTCGGTGTGTGGCCCTGGTCCATCCGGTAGTAGCCGCTGCAGGCGTACAGAAAGCGGGCCTGCAGCGTGCGGCACGTGCGCTCGGGGCCGATCTCCACATCCACGTGCCACAGCGCGGTGGTGTCGTCCCAGCGGGCGCCCACCACGCGGTGCTGCAGCCGGATCAGGCGGCCGAGGTCGTGTTCGGCAATCGTGTCGTCCAGGTAGCGCCGGATCGCCTCGCCAGAGGCCGTGCGGTGCGCACCCTGCCAGGGTCGGAAGCGGTGGCCCAGTGTGTGCATGTCCGAATCCGAACGCATGCCGGGATAGCGGAAGAGGTCCCAGGTGCCGCCCGGCGCATCGCGGGCTTCGAGCACGGCCAGGCGCAGGCCGGGCAGTTCACGCTGGAGGAGGGCGGCGGCGCCGATGCCGGAGAGGCCGGCGCCGACGATCAGCACATCAAGGTGCTCGTGGTGCATGCAGAAGGAGCGTGGTGACAGGGATGCGGATTGTCGTGCGGATGCGGCACACTGGCGGCGGTCTCGGCCGTGATCGGAGTTGCATTGATGTCTGTTGCCTCGCGCCCGGTGTGGCGCCGTCGTGTCGTGTGGGTCGCTCTGGCGTGCGTGGCCGTTGGCGTGCTGGCCTGGATGCGGCTCAAGCCGCCGGTGGTCGATGCCGTGCCGGTCGAGGCCCGGGCGCTGGTGCGCACACTGCAGTTCACCGGCCGCGTGAAGACACCGGCCCGCGTGGAGGTGGGCGTGACGGTGACGGGCCGCGTGGCGAGGGTGACCGTCGACGAGGGTGATGCTGTGGTGGCTGGCCAGCCGCTGATCGAGTTGGAGACCGATGAGGCGCGTGCGGCCGCCGAGCAGGCCCGCGCCAGCCTGGCCCAGGCCGAGGCCCGACGTGAAAGCCAGGCCACGCTGGCACTGAGCAGCGCCGAGGCGGCCCTCGGGCAGGCCGAAGCCACGCTGCGTGCGGCCGAGCGTGAGCTGACCCGCACGCAGGAGCTCGTGGCCCAGCAGTTCTACAGCCAGTCCCGGCTGGACGAGGCACGGCGGGCGGCCGATGTGGCGCGGGCCCAGCGTGATGCGGCCCGCGCGCAGGTCCAGGCCAACCAGCGCAGTGGCGCCGAGCGCGGTGCGGCGGTGGCGCAGGTGGCCACGGCCCAGGCGGCGCTCGCCGCCGCAGAGGCCCGTCTGGCGCAGCTGGTGGTGCGTGCACCGGCGGCTGGGCGCGTGCTGCTGCGCAACGTCGAGCCCGGCCAGATCGTGCAGGCCGGCAAGGGGCTGCTGACGCTGTCCGTGCAGGGCCCGACCGAATTGGTGGCGCCCGTCGACGAGCGTTTCCTGGGCCAGCTGCAGGGCGGCCAGGTCGCGCGCGTCCGCGCCGATGCCTATCCTGAGGCGCCGTTCGACGCCCGCCTGGTGCGCCTGGCCCCGTCGGTGGACGCCCAGAGCGGGGCGGTGGAGGTGACCTTTGCGGTGCAGGGCGCCTTGCCAGCCTTCCTGCGCGAAGACATGACGCTGTCGATCGAGGTGCGCACGGGGGCCCGCCAGGGGGCCCGCGCGGTGCCGCTCAAGGCCTTGCGCGACACGGCCGCAAGCTCATCGGGTGAGCGAGCCACGGTGCTGGTGGCCAAAGACGGCAGGGCGGTTGCGCGCGAGGTCGTTCTGGGGCTGCGCACGCTCGATGCTGTCGAGGTGCGCAGCGGGCTGAAGGACGGCGATCTGGTGCTGCTCGACCCGAATGTCGAGCCCGGCCAGCGGGTACGCGCACGCCCGGTGCCTGTGCCATCTGCCGGGCGCGCCGCGGGCGGCTCCAGCGGGCAAGGGGCGGCGCAGGCCCTGTCCTCGTCCGTTGCCCGCTGAGGTCGGCACGCCATGCGAGGCATCGGATTCGAATGGCAGGTGGCGGTGCGCTTCCTGCGCGAGGGGCGCTTTCAGAGCGTCCTGATCATCGCAGGCGTGGCCGCCGGCGTGGCGGTGGTGGCCTACATCTCCGCCCTGGTCACCGGCCTGCAGGCCAACACACTGAATCGCACGCTCGGGGCGCAGGCGCATGTGGTGCTCTCGCCGCCCGATGAGGTCGTGACGCCGGCCTGGCCGCGCGCGGGCGACACGCTCGTGCTGAGCGAGACCCAGGCCCGGGCCCAGCGGCTGCGCACCGTGGCCAACTGGCCGGCCCTGCAGCAGTCGCTGGCGCGACGGCCGGGCGTCGATGCGGTGTCGCCGATGGCAGCCGGCGCGGCGCTGGCCCGGCGGGGCGAGGCCACGCGCGCGGTCGCGATCACCGGGGTGGAACTGGCGCTGTACGACCGCATCGTCAACCTGCGCGACAAGCTCGTCGATGGCGCGCTGCGCATGGGCCCGGGCGAGGCCATCATCGGCCAGACGCTGGCACGTGACCTGGGCTTGCGCGTGGGCGATCGGCTCACGGTCTCCACAGGCGATCGCACCGACACGCTGCGCATCAGCGGGCTGGTCGACCTCGGCGTGAAGGACCTCAACCGCCGCGTCGTCATCATGCCGTTGCGCGCGGCGCAAAGCCTGCTCGATGTGGCGGGCGGCGTCACCCAGCTGGATCTGCGGCTGGCCGATGTGTGGGCCGCACGCTCGCTGGCCGACGAACTGGGGCGCGAGCTGCCCTACAAGGTCGAGAGCTGGCAGGAAAGCAACGCGCAGCTTGTCACGGCCTTGAATGCCCAGACCATCAGCACGACGCTGATCCGGGGCGTGGTCATGGTGGTGGTTGTCATGGGCATTGCCAGCGTGCTGGTGGTGTCGGTGGTGCAGAAGCAGCGCGAGATCGGCATCCTGCGCGCCATGGGGGCCACGCGGGCGCAGATCCTGCGCGTGTTCCTGTTGCAGGGCGCGCTGGTCGGCACGCTCGGGTCGCTGGCCGGCGTGGTGCTGTCCATGGCCATGATCAAGGCCTTCACCACCTTTGTGCGCGGGGCCGACGGCCTGCCCCTGTTCGCCATCACGCTGCCGCCCGAGATGGCGCTGCAGGCGGTCGGCGTCACGCTGGTGGCCGGGGTGCTGGCCGCCATGGCGCCGGCCCGTCGCGCCGCCCGCATGGACCCGGCCCAGGCCATCCGACTATGAACGACGCCACCGAGCTGCTGCGCCTGCGCAGCCTGAGCAAGACCTACAACGCCGGCCAGCCCAACGAGGTGCAGGTGCTGCACACGCTCGACCTCGGCCTGGCGCGCGGCGAATTCGTCGCGCTGATCGGCCCGTCCGGCTCGGGCAAGAGCACGTTGCTCAACATTCTCGGCCTGCTGGAGCGGCCCTCCTCGGGCGAACACCGCCTGCTGGGTCAGGCTGTGCAGGCGCTGTCCGACGACGAACTGACCCGCCTGCGCCGCGAGGCCCTGGGCTTCGTCTTCCAGTTCCACCACCTGCTGCCGGCCTTCTCGGCGATCGAGAACGTCACGCTGCCGGCGCTGGTCCGTGACGGCCACGTGGGTGCCGCGCAGCGCGCACGCGGAGTGGCCTTGCTCAAGGCGGTGGGGCTGGCCGACGCGGTGGACCGACGGCCCGCTCAGCTCTCGGGCGGCATGCAGCAGCGCGTCGCGATCGCGCGGGCGCTGATGCTCGAGCCCGCGCTGATCCTGGCCGACGAGCCCACCGGCAACCTCGACACCGCCTCGTCGGACGAGGTGTTCCGGCTGCTGCGCGAGGTGCACGGCCAGGGCCACACGGCCTTCCTCATCGTCACCCACGATCCCCGGCTGGCAGCACGTTGCGACCGCATCATCGAGCTGGTGGACGGCCGGATCGCCCGCGACGGGCCGAGTCAGCCACTGGCATAGCGGAACCACTGGCCTGAGGGATGGAAAGGCGACGCTCTTCTCCGTAGAGTCGATGGGGTCTTCAGAAGAATTCTTCTCACACCGCAAGGACAGGGCATGGCATTCATTCAACGCGCCGCAGTGGCGACGGCGCTCGGTTTTGGTCTCGGCCTGGGTGCCGCCCACGCGACCGGCACCCCGATCACGCTCAAAACGGACGGCTACACCAGCACGTCCACCCACGCCGCCACCTCGGTGAAGTACGGCTGGGACACTGTGTCCGTCGACGCCGGCTCGTTCCAGGTCACCACCAGCGCGGGCAAGAGCTTCCTGGCCTTCTGCGCCGAGATCAGCCAGTTCACGAGCAGCAACTGGCAGACGTATTACGTGGGCACCTTCGGCAGCACCGACCAGGCCCTGCTCCAGGGCCTGTTCTCGTCTGTTGCCACGTTCTCGGGCACGGCCAAGGTCGACAGCGGCCTCGAGTACGCCGCCCTGCAACTGGCCGTGTGGGAAATCATGCACGAGACCGCCAGCACCGCCAGCCTGACCAAGGGCAGCGGCACGCTGTACGTCAACGACACGAGCACCAGCGGTCTGAGCCTCGCCAGCCTCGCCAACAGCTACCTGAGCGCCGCCTACAACTGGGAAGGCCCGTCGCTGGTCAAGGTCGAGAAGCTGAGCAATGGCAGCTACCAGGACCTGGTGCGTGTCACGCCCGTGCCCGAAGCCGGAACCTTCGGCCTGATGGCGCTGGGCCTTGCCGGCCTGGCGCTCGTGCGTCGCCGCGCAGCCTGAACGCGGATTCGCCGCACGGTATGAAAGGCCCTTCGGGGCCTTTTTTGTTTTTTGATGCATGAATTCGGTTCATGTGTTGCTGAAAACATCTCGCTTGATTCATGGTGTGAGCGTGGCCAGACTCCTGCCATCCCGACTGATGAATCAAGTCCATGACCACCACCCACATCCTTGGCTTTCCGCGCATCGGCGCCCACCGCGAACTCAAGCACGCGCTCGAGGCGTTCTGGCGCGGGGAAGACCCGGACGCCACCCGCCTGCAGGACACCGGCCGCAGCCTGCGCGCGCGCCACTGGCAAGCCCAGCGCGAGGCCGGGCTGGCCTTCGTCACCGTGGGCGACTTTGCCTGGTACGACCACATCCTGACCCTGTGCGCCACCCTCGGCGCGTTGCCGCGGCGTTTCGGGTTCGATGCGCGGGCGCTGACCCTCGCGCAGTACTTCGCGCTGGCCCGTGGCAACGCCGACCACCCGGCCATGGACATGACCAAGTGGTTCGACACCAACTACCACCACCTCGTGCCCGAGTTCGACGAGCACACCCGCTTCGACGGCGGCGTGTCTTGGCTGTTTGACGAGGTGGACGAAGCGCGTGCGCTGGGCCACGCCGTCAAGGTGGCGCTGCCCGGCCCGTTGACGCTGCTGTGGCTGGCGCGCTGGGATGGCGGTGCCGCAACCGACCGGCTGGATCTGCTGCCCCGCGTGCTGGCCGCCTACCAGCGCCTGTTGACCGTGTTGCAGCGCCGCGGTGCGGCGTGGGTGCAGATCGACGAGCCGGTACTCTGCCTGGATCTGCCCGAAGCCTGGCGTGCGGCCTTGCCTGCCAGCTGTGCGGCCTTGCAGGTCGAGGGCCTGAAGACGCTGCTGGCCTTGCCCTTCGGCTCTGCGGCCGAACATGCCGAGGCGCTGGCCGCGCTGCCGCTGGACGGCGTGCACCTTGACCTGGTGCGCGCACCGCAGCAGCTGCCCGCCTGGCTGGCCGCCTGGCCGCGTGACCGGGTGTTGTCGCTTGGCGTGGTCGATGGCCGCAACATCTGGCGCACCGACCTGCGTCGCGTGCTGGCCCAGGTGCAGGACGCCAGCGCAGCCTGGGGTGACAAGCTGTGGCTGGCGCCCAGTTGCTCGCTGCTGCACGTGCCGGTGAGCCTGGCGCCCGAAACGCGGCTCGATCCGGAGCTGCGCAGCTGGCTGGCCTTCGCCACCGAGAAGCTCGACGAGCTGCACGTGCTGGCGCGCGCACTCGATGAAGGCGAGCCCGCCGTGGCCGAGGCCCTCGCGCAGGCGGAAGCGGCCGTGGCGGGGCGCCGGGCCTCGCCCCGTGTCACGCACCGCGCGGTGCAGCGCCGGTTGGCGCAGGTCACGGCCGACATGGCACAGCGGGGGCTGCCCTTTGCCGAGCGCGCGGTGCGGCAACAGCAGGCGCTGGGTCTGCCGCCGCTCCCCACCACCACCATCGGCTCCTTCCCGCAGACGGCCGCCATCCGCCAGACGCGTGCGGCCCACCGCCGGGGCGAGCTCTCGGCCATGGCCTACCTGCACCGCATCCGCGACGAGATCCGGCTGGCGGTGCGCGAGCAGGAGACGCTCGGTCTGGATGTGCTGGTGCATGGCGAGGCCGAGCGCAACGACATGGTCGAATACTTCGGCGAACAGCTCTTCGGCTTTGCCTTCACCGACCACGGCTGGGTGCAGAGCTATGGCTCGCGCTGCGTGAAACCGCCGATCCTGTATGGCGACGTGCTGCGGCCCGAGCCCATCACCGTCGAGACCACGCGGTATGCGCAGTCGCTGACCGAGCGGCCGATGAAGGGCATGCTCACCGGCCCTGTCACGCTGCTGCAGTGGTCCTTCGTGCGCGACGACCAGCCGCGCGAGCAGACCGCGCTGCAGCTCGCGCTGGCCGTGCGCGACGAGGTACTCGACCTCGAGCGCGCCGGCATCCGCCTGATCCAGATCGACGAGCCGGCCTTCCGCGAGGGGCTGCCGCTGCGCCGCAGTGACTGGCCGCATTACCTCGACTGGGCCGTGCGCGCCTTCAAGGTCGCCTCGTGTGGCGTGCGGGACGAGACGCAGATCCACACCCACATGTGCTACTCCGAGTTCAACGACATCCTGCCGGCCATTGCCGCGCTCGACGCCGATGTCATCACCATCGAGACCGCACGTTCGGCGATGGCGCTGCTCGACGGGTTCGGGGCCTTTGCCTACCCCAACGCGATCGGGCCAGGCGTGTACGACATCCACTCCCCCCGGGTGCCCAGCGTGACCGCGATGACGACCCTGCTGGTGCGGGCCGCCAGCGTGATCCCACCGGACCGGCTGTGGGTCAACCCCGACTGCGGCCTGAAGACACGGGGCTGGCCTGAAACCCGCGCTGCGCTGGCCAACATGGTGGCGGCGGCCAAGGCGTTGCGCGCGCGATGGGCGCTGCCGGACGAGGTGGCCCGAGCCGCCTGAGGGGTCTGTTGTTGTTTTGTGCACGCCCACCCCCCCAAACATGTCAGCAAGGCGTAACGCGCCTTGAGTGCTGACACACGGCCCGCCTACAGTGCCCGCATCCATAAAGAAACAGGGGGAAATGGCGATGACGGACACGGTGGAGGCGGCATGCGCGGCCGGGCTGCCCGGTGCCCCGGCGCATGCCGGGGCAGGGCCGCTGCGCCGCGGCGCGATGGCGTTCTCGGCAAGCGTGGCCGGCGGCGTGCTGAGCGCGTGTGGTGGCGGCGGCTCGCCGACGGCACCGCGTGCCGAGCCGTCGGCGGTGCCGCCCGGTTGCACGGGCCTCAGTGCTGCGGCCGCCGCTGCCGAGCCCGCCTGCCGCGGCGCCGCGCAGCCCTTCGAGGCCATGACGCCCGAGCGCGCTGCCCGCCTGCTGGCCCAGGGCGGGCTGGGCGCCACGCCGGCCGAGGTCGACACCCTGGTGCGCGACGGTGCCGAGGCGTGGTTCGATGCGCAGGTCGCCATGCCCGTGCCGGCCTCCGTGTGGGACTGGGGCCTCGCCATGGGCTTCAACAACCGGCTTTACGCCCGCGGTGATTTCGGGCTCGACCGGGTGCTGTGGCGGCGCCTCAGCACCGCGCCCGATGTGCTGCGTCAGCGTGTCGTGCTCGCCCTCAGCGAGATCTTTGTCGTCTCTCCGCTCAACATGGTGGCCTACTGGAAGCAGTTCGCCTGCATGGCCTGGTGGGAGCTGCTCGAACAGCACTGCTTTGGCTCGTTCCGCTCGCTGCTCGAGGCGATCACGCTGTCGCCCGCCATGGGCGTCTACCTCAGCATGCGCGGCAGCGCCCGCGCCGATGGTCAGGGGCGACAGCCTGACGAGAACTACGCGCGTGAGCTGATGCAGTTGTTCAGCATCGGGCTGGATGCCCTGCAGATCGATGGCACACCGAGCACGCCGCAGCAGGCCACGTACAACCCGGACACGGTCAGTGAACTGGCACGGGTGTTCACCGGCTGGGACGTCGACGGCTTCAATCCGCTCGATCCGGAAGGGCCGTTCGACTACCTCCGCCAGCCGATGGACTTCCACCCGGAGCGCCACGACGAAGGGGCCAAACGCCTGATTGACGGGCGCGTGGTGGCGGCCGGCACGCCAGGGCCCACCGCGCTCGGCATGGCGCTGGACGCGCTGTGTGCCCATCCCAACGTGGGGCCTTTCATCGCCCGCCAGCTGATCCAGCGCCTGGTGTGCAGCAACCCCAGCCCGGACTATGTGCGCCGCGTGGCGCTCGTTTTCAATGCGGCCGACACGAATGGCGAGCGTGGCAACCTTGCGCGGGTGGTCCATGCGGTGCTGGCTGACCCGGAAGCCCGCCCCGCGATCCGCCACACCGCCGCAACAGGCACGCTCACCGATGGCAAGCTGCGCGAGCCCATCCTGCGGCTGCTGCACTGGCTGCGCCTGGCGCAGGTGCGTTCGGTCGATGGCCAGTGGGCCTTTCCCGATCTGTCGGGCAGCGACACCTTGGGGCAGGCGCCATTGCGTGCGCCGTCGGTCTTCAACTTCTTCCGGCCCGGGCATGTGCCGGTGGGCACCGGCATGGCGGCACGCGGTCTGGTCGCCCCCGAGTTCCAGATCACCAACGAGTCCACCGTGATGGGCTATGCCAACTTCCTGCTGGCGGTGATGCCGTTCGGTGCGGGCGGCCTCGAGCCCGACTATGCCCGCTGGCTTGCGCTGGCCGACACGCCCGACACGCTGGTGGACCAGCTGGCGCTGTACCTCGGGGCCGGCACGTTGAGTCCTGCCACCGTGAGCACCCTCCGCAGCGCCGTGGGCAGCATCACCGTGGTGTCCGACACCGAGCGCCGCAACCGCGTGGTGGCCGCCTTCTTCCTGATCATGACCTGCCCGCAGTACCTCGTGCAGCGCTGAAGCCCCGCCATGACCCATTCCCTTCTGAGCCGACGCGCATTCCTGCGCCGCAGCGCCGCGCTGTCGATGGCCGGCGTGGCCGCACCGCTGGCCCTCAACCTGTCGCACATGGCCGAGGCGGCCGCAGCAGCCTCGCCGGGCGATGACTACAAGGCCCTGGTCTGCGTCTTCCTGCAGGGCGGCAACGACCACGCCAACACGCTGATCCCGGTGGACCCGGCCGAGCACGCCACCTATGCCGCGGCCCGCGGCATGCTGGCCTTGCCGCGCGACGATCTGGCCGCCACCACACTCGGGCCCATCGCTTCGGGGCGGGCGGTGGCCATGCACCCGGCCCTGCTGCCGCTGATGGCGCCCTGGCGCGACGGGCGGCTCGCGTGGCTGGCCAACATCGGCCCGCTCGTGCAGCCCACCTCACTGGCCGACTACCGTGCAGCGCGCGTGCCACTGCCGCCGCGCCTGTTCTCGCACAACGACCAACAATCGGTGTGGCAGAGCGGCGCGCCCGAAGGCGCCCTGTCGGGCTGGGGCGGGCGGGCGGCCGATGCGGTGCTCTCGGGCAACAGCGTGGCCGCGCTCACGTGCATCAACACCGCCGGGCAGGCCGTGTTCCTTGCGGGGGATACCATCGTGCCCTATATGCTCGCGCCCACCGGCGTGCCTTCCCTGGCCGCGCTGGAGGGCGGGCTGTTTGGCTCGGCGGCGTGCGAGGCGGCCTTCCGCAGCCTCGTCACCGACACGGCCCAGCCGCACCTGCTGGCCGGCGAGCATGCGCGCATCATGGCGCGCGCGATCGACGTGAATGCCCGCCTGCGGACCGCGCTGTCCGGCATCGCCACCCCGTCGGGGTTCGACACATCGACCTCGCTGGGGCTGCAACTCGGCATGGTGGCCCGGCTGATGGCGGCCCACGCCACGCTGGGGCTGCGTCGCCAGGTGTTTTTCGTGCAATTGGGCGGCTTCGACCTGCACGACAACCTGCGCGCGCGCCATCCGGAGCTGCTGGCCCAGGTGGCGGCTGCGCTGGCCGCCTTTCAAACCGAGGTCGATCGACTGGGCCTTGCCGACCAGGTCACGAGCTTCACCGCCAGCGATTTCGGCCGCACGCTCACCAGCAACGGCGATGGGTCGGACCACGGCTGGGGCGGACACCACCTGATGCTCGGCGGTGCCGTGCAGGGTGGGGCGCTCTACGGCACGCTGCCGCCGGCTGGGCTGGACGGCGATCACCATGTCGGCCAGGGCCGGCTGCTGCCCACGCTGGCGGTGCAGCAACTCGGCGCGGCGCTCGCCCGCTGGTTCGGCGTGCCCTCGTCCGAACTGGAGCAGGTGGTGCCGGGCCAGAGGCGGTTCGATGCGTCGCCGCTGGCGTCACTGCTGTCGGCCTGACGGGACACGCCCATGCGCGCATCGCCTTGTGCGGGTACCATGCGGTACCTTGGCGTTTGAAGGCGATTGCATGACCCGTCCCAACCAGCTTGCCCGGACCCTGGCCCGTTTCGAAGCACTTCCGACCGCGCTGCGTGTGCGCGTGGTCAGCCTCATTCTGGGCCGCATCGTGCCGCTGGTGGGCACGGCGGGGCTGCGCTTCGAAGAAGTGAGCGCGCGGCGGGTGGTGGTCGGCATCCGCAACCGCCGGCCGGTGCAGAACCACATCAAGGGCGTGCACGCCGCCGGCATGGCGCTGCTGGCTGAAACGGCCACAGGCTTCAGTGTCGGCATGCACCTGCCCGATGACAAACTGCCCCTGATCAAGACGATGCAGATCGACTACCTGCGCCGCGCCCAGGGCGACCTGCGCGCGGAGGCCCACCTCAGTGAAGAGCAGATCGCGCTGATGCACGCGCAGGACAAGGGCGAGGTGACGGTGGCCGTGCGCATCACCGACGCCGCCGGCGAGACCCCGATCGAGGCCCGCATGGTCTGGGCCTGGGTTCCCAAGGCCCGGCGCTGACCCCTACGCGGGCGTCGCGCCACGCCACTTTGGTCAGGCCTCCACCGGCACCTCGCCGGGGTGCTCGCCGCGTTCGTACACCACGTTGGCGCGGCCCACCAGCAAGGGGTCGGGCTGGGCCACGTGGCTCAGATCGCGGTTGGCGTAGGGCAGCTTGTGCAGCACATAGCGCATGGCGTTCAGGCGTGCGCGCTTCTTGCAATCGCTCTTGATCACGGTCCACGGCGCATCGGCCGTGTCGGTGTGGAAGAACATCGCTTCCTTGGCGCGCGTGTAGTCGTCCCACTTGTCGAGTGAGGCCAGGTCCACCGGCGAGAGCTTCCACTGCTTGAGCGGGTGCGTTTCACGCTCCTTGAAGCGGCGGCGCTGCTCCTTGCGGCTCACCGAGAACCAGAACTTGATCAGGTGCACGCCCGACCGCACCAGGTTGCGCTCGAACTCCGGCGCCTGGCGCATGAACTCGCGGTACTCCTCGGCCGAGCAGAAGCCCATCACGTGTTCCACGCCGGCGCGGTTGTACCAGCTGCGGTCGAACAGCACGATCTCGCCGGCCGTGGGCAGGTGCTGCACATAGCGCTGGAAGTACCACTGACCCTTTTCGACTTCGCTGGGTTTTTCCAGCGCGACCACGCGGGCGCCCCGCGGGTTGAGGTGCTCCATGAAGCGTTTGATGGTGCCACCCTTGCCGGCCGCATCGCGACCCTCGAACAGGATCACCACCTTCTGGCCGGTCGCCTTGACCCAGGCCTGCAGCTTCAGCAGTTCCACCTGCAGGCGGTACTTCTGCTTCTCATAGCTCTTGCGGGCCATGAGGTTGCGGTACGGGTAGGTCGAGGCATCACGCCACGTGGGCGCCAGTTCCTCGTCGGGGTTGACGCGCGGTGCATGGCGGTCGAGTCGCCCCTGCAGCGCGGCGCGCAGCACGGCCGCGTCATCGGGCGAGGCGCCCTCCAGCAGCGAGTCGATCGCCCGGGCCAGCTCTTCGGGCGGGGTCTGCCGCACGATGTCGTCGAGGGCGGCCACCTGGGCGTACTGGCGGGCCTCGGTGGCCTCGCGGGCCACGGCGGCTTCGATGTGGTCGGGGCGGGTGCTGTGGATCACGTCACCTGCCACGGCGCGACGCGGGGTGCGCGCTGGCCGGGATGCCGTGCGCGGCGTCGTGCGCGAGGCGGCAGAGCGGGAAGAGGCAGGCTTGGCGGGTTTGTCCATGAGCGTGTGTCATCGTTCTGAAACAATCGAACGTACGCTCATGCGCGCCTGAGTGCAATGCTGCGCGGCCGCCTGCCCCGCCCAACCTGAGCCAGATCAAATCGGCAGTGTGACATCTGACCGAATGCCCTTGTCGGGCGCTCCGGCCGGATGCCCGACGATCAAGCGGTCTGCGCCTTGGCTGTCACGGCCTTGCCGCTCTTGAGGCCCAGCTTGGCCATCAGCGCCTGGTCCTTGTCGAACTCGGGGTTGCCGGTGGTCAGCAGCTTGTCGCCGTAGAAGATGGAATTGGCGCCGGCCAGGAAGCACAACGCCTGCACGGCTTCGCTCATGGCCTGACGGCCGGCCGACAGGCGCACGCGGGCGGTCGGCATGGTGATGCGGGCCACGGCGATGGTGCGCACGAACTCCAGCGGGTCCAGCTGGGGCGTGTCGGCCAGCGGCGTGCCGGGCACGCGCACCAGGTCGTTGATCGGCACCGACTCGGGGTAGGTTGGCAGGTTGGCCAGCTGCGCGATCAGGCCGGCGCGGCCTTCGCGCGTTTCACCCATGCCGACGATGCCGCCGCTGCACACCTTGATGCTGGCGCTGCGCACATGGGCCAGCGTGTCCAGGCGGTCCTGCATGTCACGGGTGGTGATGATGTCGCCGTACAGCTCGGGTGCGGTGTCGAGGTTGTGGTTGTAGTAGTCCAGGCCTGCGTCCTTCAGGGCCTGTGCCTGCGTGTCGGTCAGCATGCCCAGCGTGCAGCAGGCTTCCAGGCCTTCTTCCTTGATCACGCCGATCAGTTCGGCCACCTTTTCGATGTCGCGGTCCTTCGGTGCACGCCAGGCGGCGCCCATGCAGAAGCGGCTGGCACCGGCATCGCGCGCGGCGACAACCGCTTCGCGCACCTCGTCGGGCGACATCAGCTTGCTGGCTTCGACCCCGGTGTCATGGCTGGCCGATTGCGGGCAGTAGCCGCAGTCTTCCGGGCAGCCGCCCGTCTTGACCGACAGCAGCGTGGCGTGTTCGATCTCGTTGGCGTCCCAGTGCTGGCGGTGCACCTGCTGGGCCTGCCACAGCAGGTCGTTGAAGGGCAGATTGAACAACTCCAGCACCTTCGAGCGCGGCCAGCGGCCGTTGTCGAAGTTCGGGTCGGTGCAGTCGCCTCCGCAGCCATGGCTGTTGAGCACCGACTTGCGGGGCACGATCTGAACGGGCTGGGCGGCCGGCTCGGACACAGGGGCGGCGGTGGAGGAGGTGGCGCACTGGGACATGGATCGGGCCGCACCGGGTCGCGGCTGGTGTGAACGGACGAAAGAAACGGGGGCCTTGTGAGCCCAGGGCGAAGTTTAGTCGCCCCGGTGCCCACGGTTGCCGGCATGTGGAATTCCGGGCCGCCAACGCGGGCCACGGGCAGGGGGCAGGGCGCTGGCGTTAAGCTCGCGCCATGCGATTCGAACACCTCATCGAGATCAACTCGCCGGACCCGGTCTTTGGCGAGGCCATGCCGCCCTTCACGCGCGCACAGCTGTGGCGCGGCCTGATGCAGCGGGTGAAAGCGCCTCAGCGCTTTCCGAACGGGCCCGAGGGGTGCGACTGGCACGAGCCGGCGGCCGGCGTGATCGCGCGCACCTTGCGCTTCGGGCCTCACACGCTGACCGATCGGGTGCAGCTCGACACCGAAGAGTGCCTGGTGTTCACCCCCGAAGTCCATGGCGAGACCGCCCCCATCCGCCTGACCATCCGCATCGAAGAGCCCCAACCCCGCCAGATGGTGCTGCGTTTCATCTACGAGGCGCTGGCCGAGCAGACGCAGGAAGAGGCTTACTACAACGACTACCGCCACAGCGCCTGGTTGCACAACGACCGCGACATGGTCATCACCTTGCGCGAGTGGCTGCAAGCGGGCCAGCTGAACCCGTTGTCGAGCTGAGCCCGGCCCCTTTTCCTTCATGGGCCGGTGTCCAGCACCGGCGCAGGCAATGCAGGGGTGGGGCGCCCGTCCCGCGGGGTGGCCGCAGCCGCCCGCAGGGCCGGCGCACGGGCAGCCATCTCGGAAGCCCCTTCGCCCAGCCCGCGCACCACGCACACCGCGGCCGGCCCGCAGGCCGCGAAGCGCGCCACTTCCTGCGGTGTGAGCAGCCCGCCGATCGCCACCACGGGGGCCGGGCTGTGCTCCACCCACCAACGCAGGTTGTGCTCACCCTGGGGGCGCCAGGGCATGTCCTTCGTGGTGGTCGGCATCACCGGGCCGCAGGCGATCAGGCTGGCCCCGCAGCCGGCGGCGCGCGAGAGCTCCCACAGACTGTGTGAACTGAGTCCCAGCATGACGCGGTCGCGCTCGGCCAGCAGCATGGCCTTGTCTGCGGCGCTCAGGGCCAGCAGGTCTTCCTGGCCCAGGTGCAGGCCCAGCCGGAAGCCGGGGGCGGCCGAGACGCGCGGGGGCAGGGCCAGGGCGTCGCGCCAGTGGTCGTTGACGAAGAGCTGTGCGCCGCGCTCTGCGCACAGGCTCAGGCTATGAGCCAGGTGAGCGTCCAGGCCCTCGCGCGCCTTGTGCCGGAGCTGCACCAGCCGCAGGCCGGCATTCAGGGCATGCCCCAGCTCCTGGCTGTCGGGCAGGATGCCGTACAGGCCGTCGCAGGGTGCGCGAAACGGCGCAAACAGCGGGGCAGGGCACGTGCCCGGGGCCGTCTCGCGAACAGGCTGTGCGTGGCTCAGCTGCCAGGGCAGTTCGTCGCCCAGGCCCAGCCACGGCAGGCGGGCGCGTCCCGGGCTCGCAAAGCCGGCGCGGGCCTTCACGGGGCCTGCGCCCTGCCCGGCAACGTGCGAGGCCGCCAGGGCGTCGCGCGTCAGCATGTGGGCCAGCACGATTGCATCGGCTTCGACATGGCCGAGTGCCCATGCGGCCGCCACGCCGGTGGCAAAGGTGCAGCCCGTGCCGTGGTGGTGCGGCGTGTCGATCCGGCGGGCGCACAGCCAGCCGTGGGCCTGTACCGAGGCGAGCCAGTCCAGGCACCAGCCGGGGTGGCTGTCATCCGCTGCATGGGGCGGGGCGTCGCCTCCGGTGATCACCACACTGCGGGCGCCCAGGCCCATGAGCCCGACGGCCAGTGCCGGCAGTTCCTGCCGCGAGCCGGTGTGCCCGCCCTGCTGTTTCAGCAGCCGCCGTGCTTCGGCCCGGTTCGGTGTGACGACCGTGGCCCTCGGCAGCAGCCACTGCCGATAGGCCTCGAGCACGGCCTCGGTGCTGAACGGCACACCGCCTGCCGAGGCGCCGAGCACCGGGTCGACGACCAGGGCCAGTTGCCGATGCGGGTCGGCGCCAGGTGGTGTCTGGGCGCGGAAGTGATCCACCCAGCGCGCCACGGCCTGCACGGCGGCCACGCTGCCCAGCAGCCCGGTCTTGATGACGCGGGGCGGCAGGTCTTCGGCCAGCGCGGCCAGCTGCGCGTGCAGCTGCTCGGGCGGCACGGAAAACAGCGCGGTCACGCCTTGCGAATGCTGCGCCGTCAGCACGGCCGCCACCGGGCACAGGTGCACGCCGAGCGCATCGGCTGCGCGCTGATCGGCGCTCAGGCCGGCACCGCCGGCGGGGTCCAGGCCAGCGATGCTCCAGACGACGGGACGTGCCGCTGCCGTGGGGGTCGAGTCGAGGGTCACAGCAGCACGAAAGGTTGTCCGCCCACGGGCGTGGTGGCGATCGCCACGTCGCTGGTGGCCATCAGCCCGGCGCGGAAGCCGGCGCGGCCCCCTGCCACGGCGTCACGGAAAGCCGCGGCCATGCCCACCGGATCGCGCGATTGCGACACGGCCGAGTTCAACAGCACCGCATCGAACCCGAGCTCCAGGGCAGCGGCCGCGTGCGACGGGGCGCCCAGTCCGGCATCGACGATCAACGTGACACCGGGCAGCCGGGCGCGCAGCGTGCGCAAGGCCCACGGATTGAGCAGGCCGAGGCCCGAGCCGATCGGCGCGGCCCACGGCATCAGCACGCGGCAGCCCGCGTCCACCAGCCGCTGGCCGCTCACCAGGTCGTCGGTGCAGTAGGGCAGCACCTCGAAGCCGTCGGCCACGAGCTGGCGCGCCGCGTCGACCAGCTCGAAGGGGTCGGGCTGCAGGGTCTGTTCGTCGCCCACCACCTCCAGCTTGATCCAGTGCGTGCCGAGCAGCTCGCGCGCCATGTGGGCCAGGGTGATGGCCTCACGGGCGCTGCGACACCCGGCTGTGTTGGGCAGCAGGTGTGCACCACGCGCGCGGGCGGTGTTGCGGATGATCTCCACGAAACCGTTGTCGCCTCCGCCGGGTACGGCCAGCGTGCGCTTGAGGCCCAGCGTGAGCACCTGGCTGCCCGAGGCCACGATGGCGTCCTGCAGGGCCTGCGGTGAGGGGTAACCGGCGGTGCCCAGCAGGAATCGGCTGTGCAGCACCGTGTCGCCGATGCGCCAGGTGTCGTCGGTGTCGGGCGTGGGGTTCGGGGGGAGCATGGTCAGCCTCCGGTGATCGGGGAGAAGCACAGCACGGCATCGCCGTCGGCCAGGACATGTTGGGCGCGCGCACCGCGCGCAACGAAGCCGCCATTGACCGCGGTGGCCACGCTGGCCGGGTCGCGGTCGGTGCCCGCCAGCACACGCTCGACCGCATCGGCCAGCGTGCTGCCTGCCGGCAGTTTCAAAGGGCCAAGGTCGGTGTGGATGGTCAGTTCAGGGTGGCTCATCAAGTGATCCTGTCGGGAGCAAGGGCGTTGTCGTGCATGGGCAGGGGCGGGCATCCCAGCTGCGCGAGGGCATCGTCCACCACCGACGGGGCCAGCAGCCAGCCGTGGCGGTACAGGCCATTGAGCCGGACCAGGCCGTCCCGCACCTGCACCTCGGGGCGGTTGTCCGGCAGGGCAGGGCGCAGGTTGGTGTCGAGCCGCAGGATGCGGGCCTCGGCCAGCGCGGGGACCACGCTGTGCGCGGCGGCCATCAACTCCACGGCGGTGCGCAGCGACATCGGCGAGCGGTCTTCGGTTTCAAGTTCGCTGGCGCCGACCAGCACGCGCTCACCCGGCCGGGGCACGATGTAGACGCGGTGGCGCGGGTGCAGCAGGCGCACCGGCCGTTGCAACCGCAGGCCGGGGGCGTGCAGCCAGACCACCTCGCCACGCACGCCGCGCACAGGCATGGCCGGCCGGGCCCCCGTGCCACGTGCATCGATCACCAGGTCGAAGCGGTGCACGGTGCCGTCCGCCAGGTGCAGGGCACCCGGCTCGACCTGCGCCACCGGCATCCGCCATTGCCATCGCACAGCCGCCGCATCGTCGTGCAGCGCCTGCATCATCGCCACGGTGTCGAGGTGGCCCTCGCCTGGCAGCCACCACGCATGCAGTGGGCCGCTGCTGCCATGCAGGGCGGGCTCGAGTTCGGCCAGCGCCGTGGCGCTGAGCGGCTGCGGCAGAGCTCCCGCCGGTTGCCCGGGCATCGGCTGGTCCAGTCGGGCCAGCACGCGGCGCGCCGCGCCCAGGTCCGGGCCATGGGCCACCATCAGACTGCCCAGCCGGGCCACCTGGGGCGCGGGCTGAACCCGCTGGCCCATCTCGGCGGCCACCGCGGCCCACCGGGGGATGCTGTGCCACCCGCGGCCAGCCACATCGGGTTCGGCTGCATCCAGCTCGGCCAGTGGGCTCAGCATGCCGGCGGCGGTGAAGCCCGCCGCGCCGCGCCCGTCGAATGCGGGCAGAGGGCCGTCGGCCGGATCGAACACGCTCACGTCATGAGCCAGCCGTGACAGGTGCCACGCCAGCAGCCGGCCCAGCACGCCGGCCCCGGCAATGCCGATGCGCTGGCCCGGCGCCAAGGGAGATGAGGACATCGCGAAACCTCGCTGTCAGGCCTGCGGCTTGATCGGGATGTAGAGCTCCCCGCCCACCTGCTTGAACTCCTGGGATTTGGCCGCCATGCCCTGCGCCAGCGCGTCGGTTTCGCCCACACCCTGCGCCGCGGCAAAGTCGCGCACTTCCTGCGTGATCTTCATCGAGCAGAACTTCGGGCCGCACATCGAGCAGAAGTGCGCCACCTTGGCGGCGTCCTTGGGCAGCGTCTCGTCGTGGAAGTCGCGCGCGGTTTCCGGGTCCAGCCCGAGGTTGAACTGGTCCTGCCAGCGGAAGTCGAACCGGGCTTGCGAGAGCGCGTCATCTCGCGCCCGCGCGCCGGGGTGGCCCTTGGCCACGTCGGCCGCATGCGCTGCGATCTTGTAGGCGATCAGGCCCTGCTTCACGTCGTCGCGGTTGGGCAGGCCCAGGTGCTCCTTCGGCGTCACGTAGCACAGCATGGCCGTGCCCATCCAGCCGATCATCGCCGCACCGATGGCCGAGGCGATGTGGTCGTAGCCCGGCGCGATGTCGATGGTCAGCGGGCCCAGCGTGTAGAAGGGCGCCTCGGCGCAGTGCTTGAGCTGCTCATCCATGTTGGCCTGAATCATGTGCATCGGCACATGGCCCGGGCCTTCGATGATGGTCTGCACATCGTGCTTCCACGCGATCTGCGTCAGCTCGCCCAGAGTCTGCAATTCGGCGAACTGCGCCTCGTCGTTGGCATCGCTCAGGCAACCGGGGCGCAGGCCATCGCCCAGCGAGAAGGTCACGTCGTACGCCTTCATGATCTCGCAGATCTCTTCGAAGCGCGTGTAGAGGAAGTTCTCTTTGTGATGGGCAATGCACCACTTGGCCAGGATCGAGCCCCCGCGCGACACGATGCCGGTGCGGCGCTTGGCCGTCATCGGGATGTGGTGCAGGCGCAGGCCCGCGTGGATGGTGAAGTAGTCCACGCCCTGCTCGGCCTGCTCAATCAGCGTGTCACGGAAGATCTCCCAGGTCAGGTCCTCGGCCACGCCGCCCACCTTCTCCAGCGCCTGGTAGATGGGCACGGTTCCGATGGGCACGGGGCTGTTGCGCACGATCCAGTCGCGCGTGGTGTGGATGTGCTTGCCGGTCGACAGGTCCATCACGGTGTCGCCGCCCCAGCGGATCGACCACACCAGCTTCTCCACCTCCTCCTCAATCGACGACGTCACAGCGCTGTTGCCGATGTTCGCGTTGATCTTCACCAGGAAGTTGCGGCCGATGATCATCGGCTCCAGCTCGGTGTGGTTGATGTTGGCGGGGATCACGGCGCGGCCGCGGGCCACCTCGTCGCGCACGAACTCGGGCGTGATCTCGCGCGGGATCATGGCGCCCATCGGGTTGCCGCGCAGGCGGGCTTCGCGCTCCGCGTCGGCGCCGTACTTCGCTCGCCAGTCTTCGGCCAGATCCAGGCGGCGCTGGTTCTCGCGCAGCGCCACGAACTCCATCTCGGGCGTGATGATGCCGCGGCGCGCATAGTGCATCTGCGACACGTTGTGGCCGGCCTTGGCTCGTCGTGGCTGGCGCTGCAGACCCGCGGCGGCCTCGCGCAGGGCGGCCATGCGGGCATCGTGGCGCTCGCCGGGCATCAGGCCATCGTCCATGGCCTGGACGCTGCGGCCAGCATACAACTCGGTGTCCCCTCGGGCCACCACGGCGGCCTCACGCACGGGCGGCAGGCCCTTCGTCACGTCGATGGCCACGGCCGGGTCGGTGTAGGGGCCGGAGCAGTCGTACAGCGTGACTGCTTCGCCATTGGTAAGCGAGACCTCACGCATGGGCACCCGCACGCCCGGGTGGTTCCCTTCCACGTAGACCTTGCGGGACGCAGGCAAGGGCTCACGCGTCAGGCGGGTGAGCTCGTTCAGGGTGTCGAGGGCGACGGCGGGATCGGGGGCGTTCATGGGCAGCTCCTGGAGGCAGGTGTGATGACACGTGCTCCGAGGGCGCCCGACAGGCCACGCAAGGAGGGAGGACGAGGGCCATGCGTGGTCTTCAGCCTGGCGGCGCGCGGCCGTTGTCTGAAGCCGTGCTCGCCCAGGTCGCCATGCGGCCTCGACAGGACAGCTCTTCTTTCGCCGGTATGAACCGGATCAAGTTCAGCGGGTTCGGTAATCCATCTCAGCGCCGCATGCGGATTTCACATGTGGCACACCCCGGAGCAAGCCGCAGTGTAGCGCGCTGCCGGGCAAGTGGACAAGGGGCGTCAGGGGCGGACGCGTGCCTCGAAGGGCTGGCCGATCGGCATGGTCGGCAGGCGGTCGGCCGTGTGCGCAGTGCCCAGGCGCACCGGGGCGGGCCATGATGACAGCGTGGCGCGTGCGACGGGTCGGCTGTCGGCCGGAGCCTGGGCCTGCTGTGCCTGAGGCTGACCAGAGAGCGGCGCGGTGCGCGTGCCGTCGTTTCCGACCAGACTGAGCACGACCGCAAGCGGGGCGATGGCGTACAGCGTTTTCATGACGGGGCCTGGGTGCCTGGGTTTGTGTTGTTGCAGCCCAGTTTAGGCAGCGGCGCGCCCCGCCACATCCCCCGGCACAGGGGGACTCCCTAGTGCGGGGGGGATGGCGGGCGTGGATGCACGCGCACCACACGGTGGTCTCGTGCGGGAGGCGAGCTGTCGCCACCGCACTGACCGCAGCCGCTGCCGCACGACGTGGCAGGCGAGCCACAGTCTTGTCCCTTCTGGCGTGTGGCCGAACGCCAGCGCGCAGGCCACCAGCGCCGCAGCAGCCACGCGAGGGCGGCCAGACCGATCAGAAGGGTGAGTGCGTCCTGCAGCATGCCGATGTCGACCTTACTGGAGCCACCATCCGGCCACCCGGTAGACGATGAAGCACGCCACATAGGCGAGCGTGAACAGGTAGCCCGCCATCATCAGCGGCACCTTCCAGCCGTTGGTCTCGCGGCGCACCACCATCAGCGTCGGCAGGCACTGGGGCGCATACACATACCAGGTCAGCAGCGACAGCGCGGTGGGCAGGCTCCAGGTCTGGCTCAGCAGCCCGGCCAGCGCGCCCGAGAGCTCGTCGCCGCTCTGAGACAGGCTGTAGACCGTGCCCAGCGCGGCCACCGCGACTTCGCGGGCGGCCATGCCGGGCACCAGCGCAATGCAGATCTGCCAGGTGAAGCCGATGGGCGCGAAGACCACTTCCAGCGCGCGGCCCATCATGCCGGCAATGCTGTACTGGATGGCGGGGCCGGTGGCGCCGTCGGGCGGCGCGGGAAAGTTCGACAGGAACCACAGCATCACCATCAACGACAGGATGGTGGTGCCCACGCGGCGTACGAAGGTGCTGGCGCGCTCCCACAGGCCCAGCAGCAGGTCGCGCCAGTGGGGCCAGTGGTAGTCGGGCAGTTCCATCAACAGCGGCTGGCTGGCGCCCTGCTTGAGCACACGTTTGAGCACCAGGGCCACCACCATGGCCGAGCCGATGCCGGCCATGTACAGGCCGAACAGCACCAGGCCCTGCAGGTTGAAGATGCCCCCCACGGTGCGCTCGGGCACGAACGCGGCAATCAACAGCGCGTACACGGGCAGGCGCGCGGAGCAGGTCATCAGCGGGGCGATGAGGATGGTCACCAGTCGGTCGCGCGGCTGTCCGATGGTGCGGGTCGCCATGATGCCGGGGATGGCGCAGGCAAAGCTGGACAGAAGCGGGATGAAGGCCCGGCCCGACAGCCCGACGCTGCCCATGATGCGGTCGAGCAGGAAGGCGGCGCGTGGCAGGTAGCCTGAATCTTCCAGCGCCAGGATGAAGGCGAACAGGATGACGATCTGCGGGAGAAAGACGAGCACCCCGCCGGCGCCGGCAATGATGCCGTCGACCAGCAGGCTGCGCAGCATGCCGTCGGCCATGCGGGCCTGCACCTGCTCGCCGATCCACGACACGCCGCCGTCGATCAGGTCCATGGGCGTGGCCGCCCAGGTGAACACCGCCTGAAAGACGAGGAACATCAGCACCGCAAGGATGACCGGGCCAAGCAGCGGGTGCAGCACGTAACGGTCGAGCGTGGTGGTGAAGTGCGAGGCGTGCGGCGGCGTATGCACACAATCGGCCAGCAGTTGCCCGACGCGCCGGTGGGTCTGTTCGACCGGGGTGTCGGCGATGCGGGCGACAGGACGTGGCTCGGCAGGCGGGGGCAGGCCCGCCCAGTCCAGTGCGTCCAGTTGCGCCAGCAGGGCCTGTTCGCCCCCGGCCCGCACGGCCACCGCTTCCACCACCGGGATGCCGAGGGCCTGCTGCAGTCGGTCGGTGTCGATCCGGATGCCGCGGCGCGCGGCCTCGTCCATCATGTTGATCACCAGCACCATGGGCACGCCCAGCGTCTGGAGTTCGAGCACCATGCGCAGGTTCAGGCGCAGGTTGGTGGCGTCGACCACGCACACCAGGCCCACCGGAGCCGATTCGCCTTCGCGCATGCCTGCGATCACGTCGCGGGTGATGGCCTCGTCGGGTGTGGCGGCCAGCAGGCTGTAGGCGCCGGGCAGGTCGAGCAGGCGCCACGGCTGGCCCTGGGGCGAGATGAACTGGCCTTCCTTGCGCTCGACCGTCACGCCGGCGTAGTTGCCGACCTTCTGGCGCGCGCCGGTGAGGCGGTTGAACAGCGCGGTCTTGCCGCAGTTGGGGTTGCCGACCAGGGCGATGAGCGGGGTCGGGGACGCGGTGGGGGCCGCTGCCGCCATGAATGAAGCTCCTGCGTACTGCGCGCTGAGGGGATCGGTGAGGGCGCCCCGTCAGGCGGGCACGACCTCGATGAGGGAGGATTCGAGGCGGCGCATGGCGAAGGTGCTGGTGCCCACGCGCACCGCCAGCGGGCCGCGTCCGGCAAAGACGCGGCGCAGGACCTGCACCCGTTCTCCCGGCACGAAACCCAGTTCCATGAGCCGACGCTTGAGGGCGCCCCCGTCGTGCCGAGCACAGTGCACCTCGCGGATGGTGGCCACCGTGCGGACCGGCAACTGGTCCAGCGTGAGGCCCGTGTCGGGGTGCGCCGACGGGGCAGGCATGCGGCCGAGGTGGGGGGCGTGGGCGACGGTCATGGTGCATTCTAGGTTCAAATGCGAACCATTCGCAATTCACGGGGCTTGATCCGCATCAGGCTGGGCCGCTGTTGTCCGACCCGCTCACGTCGGGGGCGAGCCGCCGCCCCCGGGAGCACACCCCTGCGAGGGGCAATTGCTCATCCACCGCTTGCAGACCAATTTGCATGTCCTTGATTTTGAAGGACTTTTTTTTCGTCTCGGCGTCCGAAAAACACGCGTAAGTCTTTGATTTCATTGGCATTTTTTTTGTTTCATCCCTTGTTCCAGGGGTGTGGATCGAGTAAAGTGGGATGAAGTGCACTTTTGTGGGGTTTTGTGGTGAATGTGGTCTTTCAGGGGGCTTCAGCGTTGTCGCTGGACGCGAAGGGGCGGATGGCCGTCCCTGCGCGCCATCGTGACGCCCTGTCCGCCCTGTGCAGCGGCCAGCTCACCATCACGAAGAACCCGGATGGCTGCCTGATGGTCTTTCCGCGCCCGGCGTGGGAGGCCTTCCGCGACAAGGTCGCTGCGCTGCCCATGTCGGCGGCCGGCTGGAAGCGGATCTTTCTGGGCAACGCCATGGACGTCGAGGTCGACAGCGCCGCGCGCGTGCTGATCTCGCCCGAGTTGCGTGCCGCCGCTGGCATCACCAAGGACGTGATGCTGCTGGGCATGGGCAGCCACTTCGAGCTGTGGGATGCGGACCGCTACGCCGCGCACGAAGCCGAGGTCATGGCCCAGCCCATGCCCGATGCGCTCCAGGACTTCACCTTCTGACCGCCACCATGACCACGGGGAGCGCCACCTGGACGCACCGCACCGTGCTGCTGCACGAGGCGGTTGAAGGCCTTTGGGATGCAGAGAGCGGCCCGCAGCCGCAGGGCGTCTATGTGGATGCCACCTTCGGCCGCGGCGGGCATTCGCGTCTGCTGCTGTCGAAGCTCGGCCCGCAGGCCCGCCTGCTGGCGCTCGACCGTGACCTGGACGCCATCGCCCACGCCACCCAGGGCCCGGATGCGATCACCGACCCCCGTTTCACCATCGTGCACGCGCCGTTCTCGTCGTGGGCCGAGGTGGTGGCGCAGCAGGGCTTCGGCCCGGTGGCCGGCCTGCTGATGGACATCGGCGTGTCGTCGCCGCAGATCGACAACCCCGCGCGCGGGTTCAGCTTCCGCTTCGATGCGCCGCTGGACATGCGCATGGACACCACGCAGGGCGAGAGCGCCGCCGATTACCTGGCGCGCGCCGCCTTCGAGGAGCTGGCCGATGTCATCCGCACCTATGGAGAAGAACGGTTTGCTGGGCCCATTGCAAAGGCGCTTGTCGCTCGCCGCGAAGCGGGACAGCCTGTGCGCACCACCGGCGAGCTGCAGGCGGTCGTGGCTCGTGCGGTCAAGACCCGTGAACCCGGGCAGGATCCCGCCACACGCACCTTCCAGGCTCTTCGGATTCACGTCAACCGAGAGCTGGGCGAGCTGGAAGACGCTCTGGAGTCGAGCCTGAGGATGCTGGCCCCTGGCGGCCACCTGGCGGTGATCAGCTTCCACTCGCTGGAAGACCGCATCGTCAAGACCTTCATCGCGCGCCACAGCCGCGAAGAAGTCGACCGCCGCGTGCCGTTTGCGCAGCCGCGCCCGCTGTTGCTGGAATCGCTGGGCCGCATCAAGCCGTCCGAGGCCGAGGTGGCGGCCAACCCGCGCGCCCGATCTGCCGTGCTGCGCGTGGCTCGTCGCACCGATGTACCCTGGTCGTCCGAGCTGGTCGCTGCGGCCGGTGGGCCGGGTGCGAAGCCAGCGGGCAAGGCCAGCCGGGGTGGCCCGAAAGGGGGCCGCCGGTGATGGTGCGCCTCAACATCGTGCTGGCTGTCCTGCTGCTGGCCAGCTGTGTGTGGCTGATCCGGTCGAGCAACGATGCGCGCCGCCTGTTTGCCGACCTGGAGAAGGCCAAGGCGCAGTCGCACGAACTGCAGATCGACTACGAGCGCCTGCAGCTAGACAAACGCGCCCAGGCCACGCCGCTGCGCGTTGAAAAGCTCGCGCGCGAGAAGCTGAAGATGTTCAACAACAACCCGGCGGTGACGCACTACGTCGCCACTGGGGCGTCGGCCGCATCGGGGGCGCAGCCATGAGCCGCGTGCGTGACCTGCTGCGTCGGCTGGTGGGGCGGCCCCGTCGTCAGGGTGCGGCGGGCATGCCGACCGTCCGCTATGCGACCAGCCCGCTGCTGGCGTCGCGCACGCCGCCATGGCGGGTCAAGTTCCTGATCGGTGGCATCGGGCTCGGCTTTGCCGTGCTGATCGGCCGAGCCGCCTGGATCCAGATCATCCACAACGATTTCTACCTGCAGCAGGGCGCGAGCCGCTACGAGCGCCGCATTGCCCTGCCGGCCAGCCGCGGGCGCATCGTCGATCGCCATGGTGAGCTGCTCGCGTCCAGCGTGCCCTCGCCGTCGCTGTGGGCCATTCCCAAGGATCTGGTGGCATCTCCCGAGGAGCTGCAGTCGCTGGCCAGGCTGATCGACATGCGGCCCCAGGACCTCAAGAAGCGCCTGGCGTCCAACCCGAACTTCGTCTGGCTGCGCCGGCAGGTGCCCGACGAGGTGGCGCAGAAGGTCGCCGCGCTCAAGATCAAGGGTGTGCACGAGCTGCGTGAGTCCCGTCGACAATATCCCGAGGGCGAATCCGCGGCTCACATCGTCGGATTCACCAACATCGAGGACCAGGGCCAGGAAGGCATCGAGCTCGCCTATCAGAAGCAACTGGCCGGCCGTGATGGCGCTCGCCATGTGCTGAAGGACCGGTTGGGCCGCGTGGTCGAATCGGTGGGCGACCTCGTGCCTGCGGAGGACGGCCAGCCCGTGCAGCTGTCCATCGACGCCAAGATCCAGTTCTACGCCTACCAGCGCATTCGCGATGCCGTCGCCCAGCACAAGGCCAAGGCGGGCAGCGTGGTGGTGCTGGATGCCGTGACGGGGGAGGTGCTGGCGCTGGCCAACGTGCCCAGCTACACGCCCGAAGACCGCCGCAACCTGACGGGCGCGCAGTTGCGCAACCGTGCGCTGACCGACACCTTCGAGCCGGGCTCGACCATGAAGCCGCTGATTGCGGCGCTGGCCATCGAGACCCGCCGTGTGCGCCCCGAAACCATCATCGCCACGGCGCCCGGCCGCATGACGATCGACGGCTCGACGATCTCTGACTCGCACGCGCATGGCGACCTGACGGTGGCCGAAGTCATCCAGAAGTCCAGCAACGTGGGCACGGCCAAGATGGCACTGCAGATGCAGCCGCGCGAGATGTGGGAGTTGTACTCGGCCGTGGGCCTGGGGCAGAAGCCGCAAATCGGCTTCCCGGGTGTGGTCACCGGACGCCTGCGCCCGCACAAGAGCTGGCGTCGCATCGAGCAGGTCACCATGAGCTACGGCTACGGCCTGTCGGCCAGCCTGTTTCAGCTGGCGCAGGCCTACACCATCTTCGCAACCGATGGTGAGCTGATCCCCATGACGCTGCTCAAGCGCGATGGACCGGATGC
This sequence comes from uncultured Aquabacterium sp., assembly GCF_947366995.1. Lineage (GTDB taxonomy): Bacteria > Pseudomonadota > Gammaproteobacteria > Burkholderiales > Burkholderiaceae_C > Aquabacterium. The sequence continues at coordinate 74,906 of NZ_CANBCC010000002.1, forward strand.
GCCACCGCGCAAGCTGGCAGAGCAGGGCGGGCCCCCGACCCTGGCCTTCAAAACGGCCTTCAAGCCGGGCGACCGAGAGGGCGATCCGGTTGCCCGGCCGGCCGATGCCGAGCCCATCCCCGTGCGCGGTCAGCGCGTGATCTCGCCCGCCACTGCGCGGGCGGTTCGCCAGATGCTGCAGCTGGCGACGGGCCCGGGCGGCACGGCGCCCAAGGCCCAGACCATGGGCTACAGCGTCGGCGGCAAGACCGGCACGGCGCACAAGCAGGAAGGCAAGGGCTACTCGGGCAACAAGTACCGCTCGTGGTTTGTCGGCATTGCGCCGATCAGCAAGCCGCGCATCGTGGTGGCCGTGATGGTCGACGAGCCGAGCGCCGGCGTCTACTTCGGTGGCTTGGTGGCCGCGCCTGTTTTCAGCCAGGTGGTTCAGCAGACGCTGCACCGGCTGGGCGTGATGCCCGACCAGCACGTCGAGCCGCAGATCATTTCGGCGCAGCCCGCCGAGCAGGAGAGCTTCTGATGGCGGCGAGCCTGCACACCCTTCACACCACCGCCGAGGCCCTGGCCTGGCTGCGCCAGCAGGGCGTGGCCGAACTCACCGTGGACAGCCGCAAGGTGGGCGCCATGGCCGCGCAGGGCGTGGGCTTCATCGCCTGGCCGGGCGCCGCACGCGATGGCCGCAGCTTCGTGGCGCAGGCGCTGGCCGATGGCGCGCGTGCCTGCCTGGTCGAGGCCGACGGGGCCGAGGCCTTCGGCTTTGACGATGCCCGCGTGGCCGCCGTGCCGGGCCTGAAGGCCCGCAGCGCCGAGATCGCGCATGGCTTCTATGGCGAGCCCAGCGCCCGCCTGCAGGTGGTGGCCGTCACGGGCACCAATGGCAAGACCTCGACCTCATGGTGGACGGCGCAGGCGCTGGCCGCGCTCGGTCGCGGCTGCGGCGTCATCGGCACGCTGGGCGTGGGCCAGCCGGGTGGCGCTGGCTTCACGCCCACCGGCCTCACCACGCCCGACCCGGTCACGCTGCATGCCACCTTCCGCGCCTTCGCGGAAGCCGGTCTGCAGGCCGCCGCCATCGAGGCCTCGTCCATCGGCATCGAAGAGCTGCGCCTGCATGCCACCCACATCGCGGTGGCCCAGTTCACCAACTTCACGCAGGACCACCTGGACTACCACGGCAGCATGGCCGCCTATTGGCAGGCCAAGCGCGCCCTGTTCGACTGGCCCGGGCTGCAGGCCGCCGTGGTCAACCTCGACGACCCGATGGGCGCCGGCCTGTGCGCCCACGCGCGCTCCCGGGGGCTGGCGGTGTGGTCGTACGGCGTCGACACGCCGGCACGGCTGCAGGCACAGCAGGTGCGCCACGAAGCCATGGGCATCGCCTTCACGCTGGTGGAGCACACCGACAGCGGCTTGGCCGAGTTGAGTCGCATCGACCTGCAGGCGCCGGTGATCGGGCGCTTCAATGTGTCGAACCTGCTGGCGGTGGTCGGCGCGCTGCGCGCCCTGGGCGTGCCGCTGGCCGACGCCGCTGCCGCTTGCCGTGCGCTGCATGCCGTGCCCGGGCGCATGGACCTGGTGGCCGTGCCGCCCGCGCTGGCTGCCACCCTGCCGCTGGCCGTGGTCGACTATGCCCACACACCCGATGCGCTGGAGAAGGCGTTGCAGGCCCTGCGCCCCGTGGCCGAGGCCCGCGGGGGGCGCCTGTGGTGCGTGTTCGGCTGCGGTGGCAACCGCGATCCGATCAAGCGCCCGCTGATGGGGGGCATCGCCGACCAGCTGGCCGACCACGTGGTGTTGACCAGCGACAACCCGCGCCATGAAGACCCGCATGCCATCCTGGCGCAGGTGCGTGCCGGCGTGCACGGGCGCGCGCGGCTGGCCGTCGTCGCCGACCGCCGCGAAGCGATTGCCGAAGCCCTGGCCGACGCCGAGCCGCACGATGTCGTGCTGATCGCCGGCAAGGGCCACGAGGACTACCAGGAGATCGCGGGCGTGCGCACGCCGTTCTCCGATGTGGAAGAAGCCCGAGCCGCCCTCGCGCAGCGGGCCAACCAGGCTGCCACGGGAGGCGCCGCATGAACCGCACACCGATGATGACCCTCGGCCTGGCGCACGCGCTGCTGCCGGGCTCGGTCCTGCACGGCGATCCGGCCACGCCGATCGCCCGCGTGCACACCGACACCCGCACCCTGCAGGCCGGCGATCTGTTCGTGGCCCTGCGCGGTGAGCGCTTCGATGCCCACGACTTCCTGCCCCAGGCGGCGGCCTCGGGTGCGGTCGCCGTGCTGGCCCAGCGCGGGGTTGACACCTGCGGCCTGCCGGGCCTGACCGTGCCGGACACGCGCGCGGCACTCGGCTGGCTGGCCTCCGGCTGGCGCGCCCGCTTCGACATTCCGCTGATCGGCGTGACCGGCAGCAATGGCAAGACCACCGTCACGCAGATGGTGGCCGCCATCCTGCGCGCGTGGATGCAGGATGTGGCCGGCACGCCCGAGGCCGCGCTCGCCACACAGGGCAACTTCAACAACGACATCGGCGTGCCGCTGACTCTGCTGCGCCTGCGCGAAGGCGTGCACCGCTGCGCCGTGGTCGAGCTGGGCATGAACCATCCCGGCGAAATCGCCCAGCTGAGTGCCATGGCCGCTCCCACCGTGGGCCTGGTGAACAACGCCCAGCGCGAGCACCAGGAGTTCATGCACACCGTGGAAGCCGTGGCGCGCGAGAACGGTGCCGTGCTGCAGTCGTTGTCGCGCAGCGGCGTGGCCGTGTTCCCCGCGGACGATGAGCACACCGCGATCTGGCGCGAGCTGGCACAGGGGTGCCCCAAGCTTGAATTCGCCACCCATGGCGTGGCGGCCGTCACCGGCCATGCACACTGGGTCAGCGACGACCATCCCCATTGGGCCTTGACCCTGCGCACCCCGCAGGGCGAGGCCCCGCTGGCCCTGCACATGGCCGGCGCCCACAACGTCCGCAACGCGCTGGCGGCCACCGCCGCGGCGCTGGGTGCGGGCGTGCCGCTGGCTGCCATCGTGGCCGGCCTCACCGCGTTCGAGCCCGTCAAGGGCCGTTCTCAGCTCAAGCGTGTGGCCTTTGCCGGTCGCACCCTCACGCTGGTGGACGACAGCTACAACGCCAACCCCGACTCCGTGCGCGCGGCCATCGACATGCTCGCCGGCCTGCCCGGCCCGCACTGGCTGGTGCTGGGCGACATGGGCGAGGTCGGCGACCAGGGGCCGGCCTTCCACGCAGAAGTGGGGGCGTATGCCCGCGAACGCGGCATCGACCATGTCTGGACAGCCGGCACGCTGTGCGCCCATGCGGCGCAGGCGGTCGGTGCGTCTGCCCGTCATTTCGCCAGTGCCGCCGACATCGTCGCCGCGCTGGCCAGCCCGCAGGCCGCGCCCGATGCGGCTTCCGTGCTTGTCAAAGGTTCTCGCTTCATGAAGATGGAACAAGTCGTCACCTGCCTGTCCGGAGGTGCCCATGCTGCTTAGTCTGGCCCTGTGGCTGCAGAGCCTGAATCCCGACTGGGGCTTTCTGCGCGTCTTCCAGTACCTGACCTTCCGGGCCGTGATGGCCGCCATGACGGCGCTGCTGATCGGCCTGGTGCTGGGCCCCTTCGTCATCCGCAAGCTCACCGAGCTCAAGATCGGCCAGCCCATCCGCGAGTACGGCGTGCAGGCCCACCTCGCCAAGCGCGGCACACCCACCATGGGCGGCGCGCTCATCCTGCTGTCGCTGGGCATCTCGACGATGCTGTGGTTCGACTGGGCCAACCGTTTCGTCTGGATCGTGATGATCGTGACGCTGGGCTTCGGCGCCATCGGCTGGGTCGATGACTGGCGCAAGGTGGTGCTGAAAGACCCCGAAGGCATGCCCTCGGGCCAGAAGTACTTCTGGCAGTCCATCATCGGCCTGATCGCGGCGCTGTACCTCGCGTTCAACGTGTCCGAGGTCAACACGCTGCGCGTGATCCAGCTCTTCATCGACTGGGTGGCCTCCGGCTTCTCGGCCGACCTGCCGCCCAAGGCCGACCTGATCGTGCCCTTCTTCAAGACGGTCAGCTACCCGCTGGGCGTCTGGGGCTTCATCGTGCTGACCTACATCGTCATCGTGGGCACCAGCAACGCGGTGAACCTGACCGACGGCCTGGACGGCCTGGCCATCATGCCGGTGGTGATGGTGTCGGCGGCGCTCGGCATCTTTGCCTACGTCACCGGCAACGCCGTGTTCGCCAAGTACCTGCTGCTGCCGCACATCCCCGGTGCGGGCGAGCTGCTGATCTTCTGCGCCGCCATGTCGGGCGCGGGCCTGGCCTTCCTGTGGTTCAACGCCTACCCGGCCCAGGTCTTCATGGGCGACGTGGGCGCGCTGGCGCTGGGCGGCGCGTTGGGCACCATCGCGGTCATCGTGCGGCAGGAAATCGTGCTGGCCTTCATGGGTGGGGTGTTCGTGCTGGAAGCCCTGTCCGTCATGGTGCAGGTGAGCTACTTCAAGTACACGAAGAAGAAGTACGGCGAAGGCCGCCGAATTCTGCTGATGGCGCCGCTGCACCACCACTTTGAGAAGTCGGGCTGGAAGGAAACGCAGGTCGTGGTCCGCTTCTGGATCATCACGATGCTGCTTTGCCTGCTGGGCCTGTCGTCGCTGAAGCTGCGCTGAACGAACACGAGACCATGCACTACCTCAAGGACCTCACCGTGCTGATCCTGGGTCTGGGTGACTCGGGTCTGGCCATGGCGCGCTGGTGCGCCCGGTGTGGCTCGACCGTGCGCGTGGCCGACACGCGCGCCAACCCGCCGCAGGCCGCCACGCTGGCCCGCGATGTGCCCACGGCCACGCTGCACCAGGGGCTGGATGCGAACCTGCTCGAGGGTGTACAGCTGGTGCTCAAGAGCCCCGGCCTGGCGCCCAACGCCCCCGATGTGGCCGCGCTGTGCGCCCGCGCCGATGAGCAGGGCATTCCGGTGCGTGGTGAGCTGGCGCTGTTTGCCACCGCGCTGGCCGACCTGAAGACCGACCTGGGCTATGCGCCCAAGGTGCTGGCCATCACCGGCACCAACGGCAAGACCACGACCACCTCGCTGACCGCACAGCTGTGCGAGCGCGCCGGGCTGCGCGTGGGTCTGGCGGGCAACATCGGTCCGACGTTGCTCGACACGCTGAGCCAGGCGCTGGATGCCGAGCCGCCGCGCGAGGTTGCGGCCATGGCCTCAGAAGAGACCCCGGATGCCGACAGCGTTGCCGTTGTCACGGCAGAGTCGGCTGTCGAGCCGACCCCGGTGTCGACCGACGAGACCCCGCCTGTGCCCCAAGACGAGCGAGCGGGCGAGGCCACGCCTTCCCTGTCCGATGACGCCGATGCCCCGCTGATCGAACTCACGCCCCCGCCGCCCGCCGCGCCCACCTTCGAGGTGCTGCCCGACGTGTGGGTGCTCGAACTCTCAAGCTTTCAGCTCGATGGCGTGAGCAACTTCGAGCCGAGCGCCGCCGTGGTGCTCAACATCACGCAGGATCACCTCGACTGGCACGGCTCGATGGCGGCTTATGCGGCGGCCAAGGCCCGCATCTTCGGCAAGCAGGGCGTGATGGTGCTCAACCGCGACGACGAGACGGTGATGGCAATGCTGCCGCCGCCCGAGGTCGTGAAGTCGGGCGTGCGCGGCCGGCCGTCGAAGCTCGTCGAGCGCGCGTCCGTGCATTTCGGGCTGGATGCCCCACGCCGCCCCGGCGACTTCGGGTTGGTGACCGAATCCGGCATGGCGTGGCTGGTGCGCGCCCACGAAGCAGACCCGACGATCAAGCGCAAGAAGGGCGAGGAAGAAGAGATCGTGCTGCAGCGGCTGATGCCGGCCGATGCGCTGCGCATCCGCGGTCGCCACAATGCGTCGAATGCACTCGCCGCGCTCGCACTGACCACCGCGGTTGGCTGCCCGCTGGCACCGATGCTGCACGGTCTGCGCGAATACCGCGGCGAGCCGCATCGCGTGGAACACGTGGCCACGGTGGCCGGCGTGGACGCCATCGACGACAGCAAGGGCACCAACGTGGGCGCCACGGTGGCGGCCCTCACTGGCCTGGGCTCCGACCTGTCGCCGGGCAAGCTCATCGTCATCCTCGGTGGCGACGGCAAGGGCCAGGACTTCGGTCCGCTGCGTGAGCCGGTCGCCCGGCATGCCCGCGCCGTGGCCCTGATCGGCCGCGATGCCGAGGCGATCGAAGCTGTGCTGCAGGGCGCCGAAACTGCCCAGGGCGAGCCGCTTCCGATGGCGCGCCACGCCAGCCTGGAAGATGCCACGCGCTGGGCCTTTGCACAGGCGCGCGAAGGCGATGCCGTGCTGCTGAGCCCCGCGTGCGCCAGTCTGGACATGTTCCGTAACTACGCCCACCGTGCCGAGGTGTTCGTCACCACGGTGCAGGCGCTGGCGGCCGATTGCGGAGACGTCGCATGAGCCTCACGCACACCGGCCTCTCCGGACGCCTGAGCGGCCTGCTCGGCGCGCTGCGCGCCCGCCTGGGCGGTGCCGATGCGGCCGGAGCCGGCTCGTTGCCGGTGCGCGATTATGTGAATGTCAGTGCCGCCAGTCCCTCGCGCGTGATGGGTTTCGACCAGCCGCTGGTGTGGGTGACGATCGCGCTGCTGCTCGCCGGCCTGATCATGGTCTATTCGGCCACGATCGCACTGCCCGACAGCCCGCGCTTCGCGAACTACGCACCGCATCATTTCTTCAGCCGCCACCTGCTATCCATCGTGATGGCCGTCAGCGTGGCGGCCGTGGTCACGCAGGTGCCCATGGCCACCTGGGAGCGGGTCGCGCCGTGGCTGTTCATCGCCTCGCTGGTGCTCCTGATCCTGGTGCTGATCCCGCACGTGGGCAAGGTCGTGTATGGCGCGCGGCGCTGGTTGCCGCTCGGGGTCATGAACTTCCAGCCGTCCGAGCTGGCCAAGCTGGCCATCGTGCTGTACGCGTCCGACTACATGGTGCGCAAGATGGACGTGAAGGAACGCTTCTTCCGCGCGGTGGCGCCGATGGCTGTCGCCGTGGGCGTGGTGGGCCTGCTGCTGCTGGCCGAGCCCGACATGGGTGCCTTCATGGTGATCGCCACCATCGCCATGTCCATCCTGTTCCTGGGTGGCGTCAACGGCCGCATGTTCTTCCTGATCACGGCGGTGCTGCTCGGCGCCTTCGCGCTGATGGTGACGCTCAGCCCGTGGCGGCGCGAGCGCATCTTCGCCTACCTCGACCCGTGGAGCGAAAAGAATGCGCTGGGCAAGGCCTACCAGCTCACGCATTCGCTGATCGCCTTCGGGCGCGGCGAGGTGTTCGGCGAGGGCCTGGGCTCCAGCCTCGAGAAACTGCACTACCTGCCCGAGGCGCACACCGACTTCCTGCTCGCCGTCATTGGCGAAGAGCTGGGCTTCGTTGGCGTCGCCATCGTCATCCTGGCGTTCTTCTGGATGGTGGTGCGCCTGTTCAACATCGGCCGCCAGGCCATTGCGCTCGACCGCGTGTTCTCGGGGCTGGTGGCCCAGGGCGTGGCCGTGTGGATGGGCGGCCAGGGATTCATCAACATGGGTGTGAACCTGGGCGTGCTGCCCACCAAGGGCCTGACGCTGCCGCTGATGAGCTTCGGCGGCTCGGCCATCCTGCTCAACTGCGTGGCGCTGGCGATCTGCCTGCGCGTCGACATCGAGAACAGACAGTTGATGCGCGGAGGCCGAGCATGAGCGCACGCCACCTCGTGATCATGGCGGCCGGCACCGGCGGACACATCATGCCCGGCCTGGCCGTGGCCGATGAAATGAAGCGCCGCGGCTGGACCGTGTCGTGGCTGGGCACGACCGGCGGCATGGAAAACCGCCTCGTGCCGCCCACGGGCATCCCGCTCGACACCATTGCCTTCAATGGCCTGCGCGGCAAGAGTCCGGTGGACACGCTGTTTGGCGGCGTGCGCCTGCTCAAGGCCTTTGCCGATTGCTGGAAGATCCTCGCAGCACGCAAGGCCACGGCCGTGCTCGGCATGGGCGGCTACGTCTGCTTCCCCGGTGGCGTGATGGGCACGGCCCGTGGTCTGCCTCTGGTCATGGTCAACGCCGATGCCGCCATGCTGCTGAGCAACCGCGCGCTGCTGCCGATCACCGACGTGCTGGCCTGCGGCTTTGACGGCCCGGCCTCGCAGCACAAGGTGGCCCGCGTGACCGGCAATCCGGTGCGCGCCGAAATCGAAGCCATCGCCCCGCCCGCCGAGCGCTTTGCCGGCCGCACCGGCCCGCTGCGCGTGCTGGTGGTGGGCGGCAGCCTGGGCGCACGCGTGCTGAACGAAACCGTGCCCGAGGCCCTGGCCAGGATCCCGGCCGACCAGCGCCCGCTGATCACCCACCAGACCGGCATGGCCAACCTCGAAGACGTGCGCAAGGCCTATGCCGCCGCCGGCCTCGGCGCCAGCCGCGATGCCGAGGTCCTGCCCTTCATCAACAACATGGCCGAGCGCCTGGCCGCGTGCGACCTGATCGTGTGCCGTGCCGGGGCCATCACCGTCAGCGAACTGTGCGCGGCCGGCGTGCCCAGCATCCTGATCCCGCTGATCGTGTCGACCACGGCACACCAGCGCGACAACGCCGAGTACATGGCCGGGCATGGCGCCGCCGTGCACCTGCCGCAGACCGAGCTGTCGGCCGACGCCCTGGCGCAGCGCCTGATGGCCCTGGACCGCACGCAGCTGCTGACCATGGCCGAACGGGCGCGGCAACTGGCACGCACCCGCTCGGCCGCCGCCGTGGCCGATGCCATCGAACAGCACGTGAAACCTACTTCCGGAAAGGCGTCTGCATGAAGCACGCCGTCAAACACATTCACTTTGTGGGCATCGGGGGCGCCGGCATGAGCGGCATCGCCGAGATCCTGCAAAACCTGGGCTACACCGTCTCGGGCTCCGACCAGTCGGACAGCGCCACGTCGCGCCGCCTGGCCTCGCTCGGCATCCGCGTGTTCATCGGGCACGAGGCCGCGCACATCGAGGGCGCCGAAGCCGTGGTCACGTCCACCGCGGTGAAGGGCGACAACCCCGAGGTGATCGCCGCACGCGCGAAGCGCATCCCGGTCGTGCCCCGCGCCGTGATGCTGGCCGAGCTGATGCGCCTGCGCCGCGGCATCGCCATTGCCGGCACGCACGGCAAGACCACCACCACCTCGCTGGTGACCTGCATCCTGGCCGAAGCCGGCGTCGACCCGACCTTCGTGATCGGTGGCAAGCTCAACAGCGCCGGTGCCAACTCGGCGCTGGGCAAGGGCGAGTACATCGTGGTCGAGGCCGACGAATCGGACGCCTCCTTCCTGAACCTGCTGCCCGTGCTGTCGGTCGTCACGAACATCGACGCCGACCACATGGACACCTACGGGCACGACTTCGCGAAGCTCAAGCAGGCCTTCGTCGACTTCCTGCACCGCATGCCGTTCTACGGCTCGGCCATCCTGTGCGCCGACGATCCCGGCGTGCGCAGCATCATCCCGCTGATCTCGCGTCCGGTGATCACCTATGGCTTTGGTGAAGACGCTCAGGTGCGTGCTGTCAATGTGGTGGCGCTGCCCGGCGGGCAAATGCGCTTCACGGTGCAGCGCCGCAACGGCCAGGTCATGCCCGATCTGGACGTGACGCTGAACCTGCCCGGCGTGCACAACGTGCTCAATGCGCTGGCGGCCATTGCCGTGGCCACCGAAATCGAGCTGCCCGACGCCCCGATGGTGAAGGCGCTGGGCGAGTTCACCGGCGTGGGCCGCCGCTTCCAGCGCCACGGCCAGTGCCGTGCCGGCGATGGCGGCCAGTTCACGCTGATCGACGACTACGGCCACCACCCGGTCGAGATGGCCGCCGTGATCAACGCGGCGCGCGGGGCCTTCCCCGGCCAGCGCCTGGTGCTGGCCTTCCAGCCGCACCGCTATACCCGCACGCGTGATTGCTTTGAAGACTTCGTGAAGGTGCTGGGCACGGCCGATGCGGTGCTGCTGACCGAGGTCTATGCCGCGGGCGAGGCGCCCATCGTGGCCGCCGACGGCCGGGCGCTGACCCGCGCGGTGCGCGTCGCCGGCAAGGTCGAGCCGGTCTTCGTCGACGACGTGGCAGCGCTGCCACAGGCCATCGCCGACAGCACCCGCGACGGCGACATCGTCATCTGCATGGGCGCCGGTTCGATCGGCGGCGTGCCCGCCAAGGTGGCGGAACTGTTGAAGCAAGAGGCATCGGCATGAGCCAGGTTCACCTTCAGCCCCCCCGTATCGACCCGGCCTCGCTGGGCAAGGTCGCCGTGCTGTTCGGCGGCACCTCGGCCGAGCGCGAGGTCTCGATCATGTCGGGCACCGGCGTGCTGCAGGCGCTGCAGTCGGCTGGCGTCAACGCGTTCGCCTTCGACCCGGCCGAGCGCCCGCTGGAAGACCTGCGCGCCGAAGGCGTGGACCGCTGCTTCATCGCGCTGCATGGCCGCGGTGGCGAAGACGGCACCGTGCAGGGCGCGCTCGAGCTGCTGAAGATCCCGTACACGGGCTCGGGTGTCATGGCCTCGTCCATCGCGATGGACAAGATCATGACCAAGCGCATCTGGCGCTTCGAGGGCCTGCCCACGCCGGACTGGCGCATGGTCAGCAGCGCCGACGAGTGCGTGCACGCGCTGGCCGTGCTGGGCGCGCCGATGATCGTCAAGCCGGCGCGCGAAGGCTCGTCCATCGGCCTGACCAAGGTGACCGACCCCGCCCAGTGCGCCGCTGCCTACGCGGCCGCCGCACAGCATGACCCCGAGGTGCTGTGCGAGCAGTTCATCGAAGGTGAGGAAACCACCTGCCCGGTGCTCATCGTGGAAGGCCACGCGCAGGCGCTGCCGGTGATCCGCATCGTCGCGCCCGGTGGCAACTACGACTACCAGAACAAGTACTTCACCGACGAGGTGCAGTACCTGTGCCCGAGCGGCCTGGATGCCGACGAGGAAGCCGAGATCCAGCGCCAGGTGGTGCGGGCCTTCCGCACGCTGGGCTGCCGGGGCTGGGCCCGCGCCGACGTGATGATCCGCCAGAGCGACCGCCAGCCCTTCCTGCTGGAGATCAACACCTCGCCGGGCATGACCGGCCATTCACTGGTGCCCATGTCGGCCCGCGTGGCCGGCCTGAGCTACGAACAACTGTGCGTGCACCTGCTGGCCTCGGCCAGCCTGGACAGCACCACCCGCTGACGCGAAGAAAGGCGCACAGGACACCACCATGCTCGCTGCCGCAGCCCTGCACGCTGCCCCCATCCAGGATGAGACGCCGATGGACGTCCGCTGGATGAACACGGCCGTGGTCGCGCTCGCGATCGGGCTGGTGGGGCTCTTGCTGGCGGCCGGCCTGCTGCGCCTGTCGCGCCTGCCTTACTTCCAGATCGACCGCATCGAAGTGGGCGGCGACCTGCAGCGCAACAGCCTGGCCACCGTGCGGGCCAACGCCGTGCACCGTCTGCAAGGCAGTTTTTTCGATCTTGACCTGCAGAAGAGCCGCGAGGTGTTCGAGTCGGTGCCCTGGGTGCGCAAGGCCGTGGTGCGCCGCGTGTGGCCCAACGAACTGCGCGTGACGCTGGAAGAGCACCGCCCCGCCGCCTACTGGTTCCGGGAGGACCAGGAGGACCAGCTCGTCAACACGCTGGGCGAGGTGTTCGACGCCAACCTCGGCGACGTCGAAGACGAGCGCCTGCCGGTACTGCGAGGCCCCGCCCACAGCACCGGCGAGGAGTCGGCGCGGATGCTCGCGATGCTGCGTGCGCTCAAGCCGCTCCTGCAGCCGCTGGGCGAGGTGCAGACGCTGCGCCTGACGGCCCGTGGCTCGTGGAGCGTGCAGCTCGACAACGAAGCCCGCATCGAGCTGGGCCGTGGCACCGACGACGAGGTGCTGGCCCGGGCCACCCGCTTCGTGCAGACCCTGCCGGCGCTGCAGCGCCAGTACCCTGCGCCGCTCGAGCAGGCGGACCTGCGTTACCCGCAGGGCTACGCGGTCAAGCTGCGCGGCACCAGCACCTGGGCCGATGCCGCGAGCAAGCCCAAGCCGCCGCCCGTGCGCAAGCCGTCGGCGCCCACCCCACCCTGATCAACCACCTGAGCCCTTCACACACACCATGCCCAAGGAATACAAGGATCTGGTCGTCGGACTGGACATCGGCACCGCCAAGGTGATGGCGGTCGTGGCCGAGGTCCTGCCCGGTGGTGACCTGCGCCTCGCGGGTCTCGGCGTGGCCCCGAGCCATGGCCTCAAGCGCGGCGTGGTCGTCAACATCGACGCGACCGTGCAGTCCATCCAGCAGGCGCTGAAAGAGGCCGAGCTGATGGCCGACTGCAAGATCAGCCGCGTGTGGACCGGCATCACCGGCAGCCACATCCGCGGCCAGAACAGCACGGGCATGGTCATCGTGCGCGACAAGGAAGTTGCCCCGATCGACGTGCAGCGTGTGGTCGAGACCGCCAAGGCCATCAACATCCCGAACGACCAGCGTCTGCTGCTGGTCGAGCCGCAGGAATTCATCATCGACGGCCACGAGGTGAGGGAGCCGATCGGCATGAGCGGTGGCCGCCTGGAGGTCAAGGTCCACATCGTGACCGGCGCGCAGAGCGCGGCCGAGAACATCGTCAAGTGCGTGCGCCGCTGTGGCCTGGAAGCCGAGCAGCTGGTGCTCAACCCGAGCGCATCGAGCTCGGCGGTGCTGACCGACGACGAGAAGTCGCTGGGCGTGGCCCTGGTCGACATCGGCGCGGGCACCACCGACGTGTCCATCTTCACCGATGGGGCCGTGCGCCACACCGCCGTCATCCCCATTGCCGGTGACCTGATCACCAGCGACATCGCGATGGCGCTGCGCACGCCCACCAAGGACGCCGAGGACATCAAGGTCGAGTACGGCGTGGCCAAGCAGCTGCTGGCCGATCCGAACGACCAGGTCGAGGTGCCCGGCCTGGGCGACCGCGCCCCGCGCATGCTCTCGCGCCAGGCGCTGGCCGGCGTGATCGAGCCGCGCGTCGAAGAAATCTTCTCGCTGGTTCACCAGGTGATCCGCGAGTCCGGTTACGAGGAGCTGCTGTCCTCCGGCATCGTGCTGACGGGCGGCTCGGCCGTCATGCCCGGCATGGTCGAACTCGCCGAGGACATCTTCCTGAAACCCGTGCGCAAGGGCCTGCCCCTGTACGCGGGTGCACTGCACGACATGGTGGCCAGCCCGCGCTCGGCCACCGTCATGGGCTTGCTCGAAGAGGCAAGACTCGCGCGCACGCGCGGGATGAAAGCGGCGCAGCAGGCCGGGTCGGTTCAGACCCTGTTCGGCCGTGTCCGCGACTGGTTTGTAGGCAACTTCTGACGCCCCACCGAGGGCAACTCCATTTCATTGGCAACTGCTTGAACAAAAGAGAGGTACGACATGGCAATCGAGATGATCGACAACTTTGATGCCGGCACCCAGATCAAGGTGATCGGGGTGGGCGGCGGCGGCGGCAACGCCGTGGAACACATGATCAGCCAGGGTGTGCAGGGCGTGCAGTTCATCTGCGCCAACACCGATTCGCAGGCGCTGGGTCGCTCGAGCGCCGAGATGCAGCTGCAGCTGGGCTCGTCGGGTCTGGGCGCCGGCGCCAAGCCGGAAGCCGGCAAGGCCGCTGCCGAAGAGGCCGTGGACCAGATCCGCAATGCGCTGGACGGCGCGCACATGGTCTTCATCACCGCCGGCATGGGCGGCGGCACGGGCACGGGCGCAGCGCCGGTGATCGCCCGTGTGGCCAAGGAAATGGGCATCCTGACCGTGGGTGTCGTGACCAAGCCGTTCGAGTTCGAAGGCAACCGCCGCACCAAGCAGGCCGACGCCGGCCTGGCCGAACTGGAAGCCAACGTCGATTCGCTGATCGTCGTGCTCAACGAAAAGCTGCTGGAAGTGCTGGGTGACGACATCACCCAGGAAGAGGCCTTTGCCAAGGCCAACGACGTGCTGAAGAACGCCGTGGGCGGCATCTCGGACATCATCCACATCCCGGGTCTGGTGAACGTCGACTTCGAGGACGTCAAGACCGTGATGAGCGAGCCGGGCAAGGCCATGATGGGCACGGCCACCGCCGGCGGCCCGGACCGCGCCACCAAGGCCGCCGAAGCTGCCGTGGCCTGCCCGCTGCTGGAAGGCATCGACCTGTCGGGTGCCCGTGGCGTGCTGGTGCTGATCGCCGCGTCGAAGTCGAGCTTCAAGCTGGCCGAGTCGCGCAACGCGATGAACACGATCCGCCGCTATGCGGCCGACGACGCCCACGTGATCTACGGCACGGCCTACGATGAAAGCCTGGGCGACCAACTGCGCGTCACCGTGATCGCCACCGGCCTGAGCTCGGGCAAGCGTGCCCAGGCGCCGATGACCGTGGTCCACAGCGCCGCCACCACGCAGGCCTTCGCCCGCACCGGCACCGACAACATCCCCGTGCTGAACCACCCGGTCGGCCACGCCCAGGGCCATGGCCTGGGTGGCGCCGGCGGCCATGACTTCAGCGGCCTCAACACCCCGAGCGTGTGGCGTTCGGGTCGCACGCAGGCGGCTGCCAAGGTCGACGCGCTGGCCAGCAACGGCATGGACGAGATCGAGATCCCGGCCTTCCTGCGCAAGCAGGCCGACTGAGTTGCCCGACTGATCGTACCGTTGCCAAGAAGTTGATCCCCCCGGGCCCGTGAGGGCGCGGGGGGTTTTTGGCGTTCTTCCGATTTCTTCTTCTGGCGTCAGCTCTGCACGCGGAACACCGACACCGCGCGTGACAGTGCGCTCGCCTGGTTGCGCAGGCTTTCTGCTGCAGCCGATGTCTCTTCCACCAGCGCCGCGTTCTGCTGAGTCGTCTGGTCGAGCTGCCCCACCGCCTGGTTGATCTGTCCCACGCCGGTGCTCTGCTCCGCGCTCGATGACGTGATCTCGGCGATCAGGTCGTTGACCTTGCGCACCTGCAGCACCACCTCCTCGATCGTGCGGCCCGCGCTGTTGACCTGGTCGTTGCCGACGTCGACCTTCTCGACGCTGTCCGTGATCAGGCCCTTGATTTCCCGGGCCGCGTTGGCCGAGCGCTGCGCCAGCGAGCGCACTTCGCTGGCCACGACCGCAAAGCCGCGCCCCTGTTCTCCGGCCCGTGCTGCTTCCACGGCGGCATTGAGCGCCAGGATGTTGGTCTGGAACGCGATGCCGTCGATGACCGAAATGATGTCGGCGATGCGCCGGCTCGACGCCTGGATGGCGGCCATTGTGGACACCACCTGGGCCACGTCCTCACCACCGCGCGCGGCCACGGCGGTGGCCTGTGCCACCAGCTGGTTCGCCTGGTTGGCGTTGTCGGAGTTGGCCCGCACGGTGTCCGTCATCTGGTGCATCGAGGCCGCCGTCTGCTGAAGGCTGGCCGCCTGTTGCTCGGTCCGCGCCGAGAGGTCGGAGTTGCCTTGCGCGATCTGCGTGGAAGCGGTGGCAATGGCGTCGGTGCCCTGGCGCACGTCGGCCACGAGGCGTGACAGGTTGGCCGTCATCTCGTTCATCGAGCGCACAAGGTCTGCCACTTCGTCTTCGCCCTGCACCTGGGCGCGCTGCGTCAGGTCGCCCTGCGCGACGGCCTTGCTCAGCGCCACCGCCTGGGAAAGCGGCTCGGTGATCGAACGGGTGATGCGCCAGGCCAGCACGCCGCAGACGACGGCGAGCAGGGCAATGCCGGCCACCACCAGGCTGAGCGCGAGCTGGTACGTGCGCTGTGCCGTGACCCAGGAACTCTCGGCGCCCCGCTTGTTCAGCTCGACGTCCTTGGCGACCAGTTCGAGCATCCGGCCAAACGCTTCGGCCGATTCGCCCACGGCCAGCGCGCGGGTGTCAGCAAAGGCCGCGTCCCCCTGGTTCGACAAGCCGATGAGGCGGTCGTTGAGCTGGCGGTAGGCCGCCATCTCGGTCTTGATCTGCGCCATCAGCGCGCGCTCTTCGTCCGAGGAGATGAGCTTGTCGTACTCCGCCAGGGTTTCCGGGATCTCCTTGTCGACGATCCGGGCCAGCACGGCGGCCTGCCTGGCCTTGCCTGCTTCCGTGGACTCGAGCACGTGCCGCAGGCTCGCGCGGCGGGCCTCGTTGAACTCATTGCGCAGCGTGGCGAGCGCCTGCACGCTGGGCAGCCAGTTGACGGCCAGTTCGCGGGTGTCGCTGTGCAGGCGCGACATCTGGAACAGACCAAAGGCGCCGGTCAGGAGCAGCAGCACGGCCGTCGTGCCGAAGGCAAGCCCCAGTCGCGCCCCCAGTTTCATTTTGCTCAACATCGCTTCACGCTCCTTGGTGACGTGGTGGTCTGGCGATATCGGCTTGTCCGAGCAGGACTTGATCTGGGTTTAATGTCCGGGATTTATCGGGCGGAAGGGGCGGTATTCCGTCACGTGCGCTCAAGCGGCGGGGTGGCCGACGTGAGGGCGGTCAGGCGGGCCTGGGTGATCGCGTCCCCGATCGCCGGCCCCTTCAGGCCGCGCGCAAGGGCCTCGGCCGACACCGATGCGGTGTCCACCGCGAGCACCGTGTCGAGCGCCCGGGCGAGCCGCGCGCCCTGCGGATAGGGACAGTCGTCGAGGCCCAGGCGGCCGCGTGCATCGCACTCGCAGGCGAGCAAGAGCTCACGGAAGCGGGCGGGCTTGCGCAGGCCGTCGCAGCGCTCCAGCAGGCGTAGCACGGCCTCGGGGCCGAACTCGGCGCTGCGGTGGACATTGCCGTGCTCGCGGGCCACCACATCGGCCAGCTCTCGGCAGTCGTTGGGCACGCGCAGCCGCTCGCTGACGTCGCGCAGCAGGCGCACGCTGCGCCCCTCGTGGCCAAGGTGGCGCGGCAGGATCTCGGCGGGCGTGGTGCCCTTGCCCAGGTCGTGGCCGAGGCAGGCGTAACGCACCGGCAGGCTGGCGCCGAGGCGGGCGGCCATGTCGAGCACCATCATCACGTGCACACCGGTGTCGACCTCGGGGTGGTAGTCGGCCCGCTGGGGCACGCCCCACAGCCGGTCGAGTTCGGGCAGCAGGCGCGCCAGCGCGCCGCAGTCGCGCAGCACGGTGAACATCCGTGAGGGGCGAGCCTCCATCAGGCCGCGGGCCAGTTCCTGCCAGACCCGCTCGGCCACCAGGTGGTCGACCTCGCCGTCGTCCACCATGCGCCGCATGAGCGTCACCGTTTCATCGGCCACGGTGAAGTCGGCAAAGCGGGCGGCGAAGCGGGCCAGGCGCAGGATGCGCACCGGGTCTTCGGCAAAGGCAGGCGAGACGTGGCGCAGCACCCGGTCGGCGAGGTCGCGCTGGCCGCCGTGGGGGTCGATGACCGTGCCGTCCTCGTCCTGTGCCATGGCGTTGACCGTCAGGTCACGGCGCACCAGATCCTCCTCCAGCGTCACCTCGGGGGCCGCGTACACGGTGAAGCCGTGGTAGCCCCGGCCGCTCTTGCGTTCGGTGCGGGCCAGGGCGTGTTCTTCGCCGGTTTCTGGGTGCAGGAAGACGGGGAAGTCCTTGCCGACCGGCCGGAAGCCGAGGTCGGTCATCTGCTGCGGGGTCGCGCCGACGACCACCCAGTCGCGGTCACCGCCGGGTCGCCCGAGCAGGCGGTCGCGCACGGCGCCGCCGACGAGGTAGGTTCTCATCCGGTCAGTTTAGTGAAATGCACGGAAAGAGGGAGGGCGCGGGGGCCATGCCCCGGCATGCACACCGATTTGTGCGTTTCCGCACAGAAGAGGGCGTGGATTGTCGATTTCAGTGCAGTGTCCCCGCGACTCGGGCGCCAAAAGCGCCAGAAAGCGCCCGAATCGGCTGGCATGGCGCATGCGTGGTGGGAAGGGCCCTAACACCTCAGGAGGTCTTGTCATGAAGCGTTCCCTGTTCGCCCTTGCCACCGCAGCCGCACTCTGTGTGGCCGGTGTGGCCCATGCAGAGCCGGTCTACGGCACGCTGTCCGGTACGTCGAAGAGCGTCAAGACGATCTTCGAGGTCGACTATGCCGGCACGCTGTACGGCAACCTGTCGTCCTATCTCATCGACGGTGTCGGCTACGACATCTTCTCGGTGGTGGTGGACGGCGTCACCCTGGTCGACGAATTGCCGGCGTCCCCGAACGATTACTACTCGTTCGCCCTGCCGGTGCTGCCTGGCGAACACACCATCTGGGTCAAGGGCGCAAGCTTCGGCGGCCAGTTCAGTGGCACCTACAAGGTCACGCCGGTGCCCGAGCCCGAGTCGCTGGCTCTGGCCATGACCGGTCTGGTCGGTGTGGCCGGCGCGGTGGCCCGTCGCCGCCGCCAGGACCGCTGAAAGGCGGTCGGCGGGGAGGTCAGCGCGCGGCCGCGGCCTGTTGTGCCAGGGAGAGGTAGTCGGCCACCGGCACCTCCTCGGCACGGCGCTGAAGGTCGAAGTCGCTGTCCAGCCCCCGCTGTGCAATCCATGCGCCCAGCGTGTGGCGCAGCAGCTTGCGACGCTGCGAAAACGCCACCGCCACGAGTTCCTCCAGCACGCCGGCATCCACGTTCGGCGGTGTGGCAAACGGCGTCATGCGCACCACGGCCGAGTCCACCCGCGGTGGCGGGTCGAAAGCTTCCGGCGGCACGTCGACGACGTTCTCCATGTCGTAGCGCCATTGCAGCATCACGCTCAGGCGCCCGTAGTCCTTGCTTCCGGGTGAGGCCACCATGCGGTCGACCACTTCCTTCTGCAGCATGAAGTGCTGGTCCTCCACCACGTCGGCCACAGGCAGCAGGTGGAACAGGATCGGGCTGGAGATGTTGTACGGCAGGTTGCCGATCACGCGCAGCTTGCGGCCGATCTGGGCCTGCAGCGCCGCGAAATCCACCTTCAGCACGTCGGACTCGACGACCGACAGCTCCGGGCGCTTGCGCAGCCGGGCCGCCAGGTCGCGGTCCAGTTCGATCACCGTGAGCTGACCGCTGCGCTCCACCACGGGGTTGGTCAGCGCCGCCAGACCCGGGCCGATCTCGACCAGAGCCTGACCGGGACGTGGGTCGATCGCCCGCACGATCTCGTCGATGACGCCGCTGTCGCTCAGGAAGTGCTGACCGAAGCGCTTGCGGGCCACATGGCCGCCACCGCCGGCGACCGCGCGTTTGGGGGCGCCGCCCTGGGGGCGGCGGTTTCCAGGACGATCAGGGCGCATCACGCATCTCGATCCAGGCGGCCGCGCGGATCTCGCGCGCCCATTCCTCGTAGGTGGACTCGAACTTGCGCTCGCGCAGCACGTTGCGGGCGGCTTCGCGTTTCTGTGCGTCCGTCAGCTGCACCTCGCGGCGTTCGATCAGCTGAATCAGGTGCACACCAAAGCGGCTGACCACCGGCTCGGAGATCTGCCCCGGTTGCAGGGCATTGAGTGCGCGCTCGAACTCGGGCACGAACATGCCGGGCGGGGCCCAGCCGAGGTCGCCCCCGCGCGCGGCGCTGCCGTCCTCGGAATACTGGCGGGCCATCTGCGGGAAGCTGCCCTGGCCGCTCGTGATCTGCCGGCGGATGTCGGCCAGGCGCTTGACCAGATCCCCCGCCGGTTGCTGCGGGCTGCTGCGCAGCAGGATGTGGCGGGCGCGCTGTTCGGTGTAGGTGGCTTGAGCGGTGTTTTCGCGGGCCACCAGCTTGATCACGTGGAAGCCGGCGTTGGAGCGCACGAGCGGCGCCACCTGGCCGACCTGCAGGTTCTGCGCGGCCTGCACGAACAGCTCGGGCAGCCGGCTCGCCTCGCGCAGCCCGAAGCTGCCGCCCTGCTCGCGCGTGCCGCGGTCGTCGGACTGGGTCTTGGCCAGCTCGCTGAAGTTGGCGCCCTGGGCAGCCCGGTCGCGCAGGCCCTGCGCCTTGGCTTGCAGCGTGCGCAGCTGCTCGGGGCTCGCGCCCTCGGGCACGGCGATCAGGATGTGGGCCAGGTTCAGCGCGGCCTCGGCCTGGCTGGCCGGCTCGCTCTGCAGGAAGGCCGTGACCTCGTCGTCGCTGATGCGAATGCGCGCGCCCACTTCACGCTCGCGCACCCGCTGCAGCAGGATCTGCTCGCGCAGGCTGGTGCGGTAGCGCTGGAAGTCCAGGCCATCGGCTTCCATGCGGCGCTTGAGCTCGGCCCGCGTCATCTGGTTCTGCATCGCGATGCTCTCGATCGTGGCGTCGATCTCGGCGTCGCCCACGTCGATGCCCAGCGTCTTGGCATGGGCCAGCTGGGCCTTCTCGTCGATGAGCGCGTCCAGCACCTGCCGGCGCAGCTCGTCGGCCGGCGGCAGTTGCTGGCCGCGCTGCACGGTGGCCTGCAGGCGCGCCACCCGCTTGTCCACATCGGTGTAGGTCACCAGCTCGTTGTTGACAACGGCAATGATGTAGTCAGAGGTGGTCGGCTTGCCGGCCAGACTGAGTTCGGTGCTCAGACCGGCGTTGGCCGGAATGCGCGGCGAAACGGCCGGGGCATCGCGCCGGAACTGAGCCAGGGCGGGAGACAGCGCGCTCACCAGCAGGCTGAGGCAGACGCCGCGGGCCACCGCGCGCAGGGCGGTCGTATGAGACATCGAGGGGCGGTGGTCAGTCATCGGAAGGGAAGGGCTGGGAGGCGGGGGCCGACAGGACGCTGTCGTCCTGACGCAGCAGACGGTAGCCGGGGATATTGTCCCTCAGCGTGCTCAACGGGTTCGAGCCGATGCGCGACAGACCGACCAGTTCCAGCTGGAACATGATGCGGCGGCTCGAGGTGGTGCCGACCGTGGTGCGCTCGGCCACCACGCGGGTGATCCAGCAGCCGGCGTCGTATTCGACGCCCAGCAGGCTGTTCGCCATGCGGCCGTCGCGCATGTTGTAGTTGAATCGGCCGACGCTGTACCAGGTGCCGCCGTCGCCGCAGGCCGAGCTGCTCACCGCCGGCTGGCCGTTCAGGCTGATCTGGTCGGGCGACGAGGCCTGGGCGCGCATCTGGTTGACCGAGGGCTTGCGGCCGGCAATGGGCCACTGCCAGCCGACGTCCACCTGGTTGGTGCGCTCGCGGGCGTAGCGGTAGATGGCGCTCAGCGTGCGATAGCCGCCGGGCGAGTAGCGCATGCCGATGGTGGCGCGCTCGGCTTCGTGCGACTGCGCGTTGAGCTGCAGCACGTTGTCGAGGTACCAGTTCGGGATCACCGACGTGGACGCCAGCAGCAGCAGGTCGGACAGCCGGTCGGTGATGGGGCCGTCGCCTGTCGGGTTGATCTTCTGGTCGGCCAGCAACACCTTCTGGATCACGCCCAGGCGCAGCGCTTCGGCGCCGGTGGCCTGGTCGAACAGGCGCGAGGTGAGGCCCACCGTCACCTGGTTGGCGTCCGAGATGCGGTCGACGCCGGTGTAGGCGTTCTCGCTGTAGATGGCGTACTGGTTGAAGTCACGCGGCGCCGTGTCGAACAGCGGCAGCATGCTCTGGTCCTTGTACGGCGTGCGCACGTACTGGATGCGGGGCTCGAGCGTCTGCGTGAGCGCGCGGTTGAACATCGTCACCGGCCGCTCCATCGTGAAGCCGGCCTCGACGCTGAACGTGGGCAGCGTGCGGGAGACGCTGCGGCTGCCCGAACTCAGGGTCTGGTCCAGCTGATAGCGGGTGTTGTCCAGGCTCAGGCGGGGGGTCAGGCGCAGGCCGCCCAGCGAGAAGGTCTGCTCGACCGCGCCGGTCAGGTTGCTCCGCGTGCCCGACTGGCGGGTTTCGTCCGGGTGCGAGAACTGGTCGACCTGGCCCTTGACGCGCCAGGTGAGGCCGCTCTCGGCCACCGAGCGGCTGCGGACGCCGGCACGGTTGCGGTTGTACGGGGATTCGATCGCGCTGAGCAGCGGGTCGGCCGTCAGCGAGGTGTCGCGCAGCACCTGCCAGCGCTGTGTGCTGGCGAACAGCGCGGTCTGGCTGTTGCCCAGGCCCCAGTCTCGGGCATTGAGCTGGCGTTCGACCGCCGCGTGGCTGTCGTACAGGCGCGGCGTGATCGTGGGCAGGTAGCGCGAGAAGTCCTTCCAGTAATCGTCGTCCGAGACGCGCCGCCAGCGCAAGTCGTAGCTGGTGAGCGCCAGGCCATCGGCCGAGGCCCGGCTGCCAAGCATGCGCAGGTTCACCATGCCGCGGTCGCGATCCGTCACGCGGTCGCCGGGCAGGCCGAAGGCATTCAGCGAGGCCCGCTCGTACTGCGACAGGTAGCGGAACTCGCCGCCCAGACCCATGCCGCGCCGGCTGGAGAAGGTGGGGGTCAGCGTCGCGTCCATGTTGGGCGCGATGTTCCAGTAGTAGGGTTCCGCAATGCCCAGGCCGTTGCGGGTGTCGTAGTCGATGCTGGGCGGCAGCCAGCCCGACTTGCGCGCCTCGGTCAGCGGGAAGGTCAGCACCGGTGCGGCGAGGATGGGCACGCCCTTGAAGCGGATCACTGCATTTTCGGCCCGGCCCTCGTTGGCGTCGAAATCCATGTCGACCCGCGAGGTGCGCAGCGACCAGTCGGGCTCGCCGGGCGTGCCGTCGGCGGTGTTTTCGGGCGTGCAGCTGCTGTAGCTGGTGTGGTGGGCGCGCAGGCGATTCTCGCCAAGGAACTCGATCAGCGTGGCCTGTCCGCCGGCCTGCGTGCGTGCGAACCAGTACTGCGGCTGGATGAACTCGCCTTCCAGGGTGTCGAGCTGCAGCGTCAGCTCGGGGCCGCTGAAGACATTGCCGTTGCGGGTGATCCGCACGTGCCCTGCCGCGCGGGCGGTGTTGTCGGGCTGGGTGTGGACCAGCTCGTCGGCTCGCACGGTGAGCTCACCCTGGCGCAGGCGCACCGAGCCGGTGGCGCGGGTGCGGCGGTCGGCTTCGCCCTCGAGCGTGTCGGCCTCGAAGAACAGGGGGAGCTTGCCGTTGTGCGGCCCGGCAGGGGCGGGCAGCGAGAAGCTGAGCCGCGAGGCGCCTGTGGCGGCGGCCGATGCTGGCACAGCCGTGCTTGGCGCGGCGGCAGAAGCCTGGGCGTGGGCCGGACTGGCCATCGCGGTCAGGCCGAGCAGGGCCACGGCCAGGGCGATCGGCGAGCAGGGAGGAAGGGCGGGGGTGCGGTGGTTGCGGGACACGGTGGAATCAGGTCGCAGGGCTGCTGCGGCGTGGGCGTGTCGCGGCTGCGATCCGGCCTTGCCTAAAATCAGCCATTATTTCATGTCACCCCGCCGTCTTGCGGGGCCTCTTCCCCAGTCTGTCGCCCCCATGTCCGAATCGACCGCTGCCGCCGCTCCCGTGCCCTCCCTCACCTGGGCCGATCCCGCCCGCGCGCAGGCGTTTGCCGCCTGGCTGGCCGACGTGGGGCCACGCCACGGCCTGGACGCCGCCTCCGTGCAGCCGGCCAGTGCCGATGCGAGCTTCCGCCGCTATTTCCGCGTGGCCGCCGGCGTCGGCTCACTTGTCATCATGGACGCGCCGCCCGACAAGGAAGACTGCCGGCCCTTCGTTGCCGTCGACCGCCTGCTGGCCGGGGGCTTTGTGAACGTGCCGGCCATCCTTGAGTGGGACGAGGCCCGCGGCTTCATGCTGCTCGGCGACCTGGGCCGCCACACCCTGCTGTCCACCCTGGTCACCGACCAGCCGTGGGACGCAGGCAACCGCGCACGCTACCGCGCCGCCACCGAAGAACTGGTGCGCCTGCAGGCCGTGCCCGCCGCCGGGGTGCTGCCCTCCTACGACGACGCGCTGCTGCAGCGCGAGATGGACCTCTTCCCCGAGTGGTATCTGGGGCAGCTGCGCGGCATCACGCTGGACGACACCCAGCGCGGCCACCTCGACCGCATCTTCACCACCATCAAGGCGCAGGTGGGCGGCCAGGCCCGTGTGCTGGTGCACCGCGACTACCACAGCCGCAACCTGATGGCCGATCCGGCCGACGCGTCGGCGCGCCCGGGCGTGATCGATTTCCAGGACGCCGTGCACGGCCCCATCACCTACGACCTGGTCAGCCTGCTGCGCGACGCCTACGTGATGTGGGACGAGGACGTGCAGATCGACTACGCCGTGCGCTACTGGGAAGCCGCCCGCAAGGCCGGGCTGCCGGTGCCGGCCGATTTCGGCGACTTCTGGCGTGATTTCGAATGGATGGGCCTGCAGCGCCACCTGAAGGTGCTGGGCATTTTTGCGCGCCTGGCTCTCCGCGACGGCAAGCGGCAGTACCTGGACGACATCCCCCGCGTGTGGACTTACGCCCACCGTGCGGCTGCGCGCTACAGTGGTCTGGGCGCGTTGCGGCTCCTGCTGGAGCAGGCCGAAGCGGCCCACGGCGGCGCCCAGACGCAGGTGGGCTACACCTTCTGACCGCGGCTCCCCTGATCGGCGGAGGGGGAGCCATCGCAAATTTGCGCAAAAAAGCAGCAACAGGAGGATAATGGTCCCTTGATGACCTTGAATACCTCTGAAGTGGCCGATCTGGCCCCGGCTGCACCGGCAGTCGCCGTGGCAACCGAAGCCGCCCCCTCCGCCGCCGTGGCCGAGGCACCCGCCCTGTTCAACACCCTGCCGCTCGACGCCAAACTGCTGCGCGCCATCGAGGTGCAGGGCTATGCGTCCATGACGCCCATCCAGGCCAAGGCCATTCCCGTGGTCCTCTCGGGCCGCGACGTGATGGGAGCGGCGCAGACCGGCACCGGCAAGACCGCCGCGTTCTCGATCCCGCTGCTGCAGAAGATGCTCAAGCACGAGAACGCCAGCATGTCGCCGGCACGCCACCCGGTGCGTGCCGTGGTGCTGGCCCCCACGCGCGAGTTGGCCGACCAGGTCGCCAACAACGTGAAGGCCTACGCCAAGCAGACCAATCTGCGTGTGGCCGTGGTCTTCGGCGGCATCGACATGAAACCGCAGACGGCCGAGCTCAAGGGCGGCGTCGAGGTGCTGATCGCCACGCCGGGCCGCCTGCTCGACCACATCGAGGCCAAGAACTGCAACCTGTCGCAGGTCGAGTACGTGGTGCTCGACGAGGCCGACCGCATGCTGGACATCGGCTTCCTGCCCGACCTGCAGCGCATCCTGAGCTACCTGCCCAAGCAGCGTCAGACGCTGCTGTTCTCTGCCACGTTCTCGCCCGAGATCAAGAAGCTGGCACAGAGCTACCTGCAGGACCCGGTGCTGGTCGAGGTGGCGCGTCCGAACGCGACGGCCACCAACGTGGAGCAGCGCTTCTACAAGGTCGACGAAGACGACAAGCGCGCGGTGATCCGTCAGATCCTGCGCGACCGCAACATCAATCAGTCCATCGTCTTCGTGAACTCGAAGATCGGTGCCGGTCGCCTGGCCCGCGCTTTCGAACGCGACGGCCTGAAGACTGCGGCGCTGCACGGCGACAAGTCGCAGGACGAGCGCCTGAAGGCCCTGGCCGCGTTCAAGGCCGGTGAGATGGACCTGCTGGTGGCCACCGACGTGGCCGCCCGCGGCATCGACATCGCGGCGCTGCCGGCGGTGTTCAACTACGACATCCCCTTCAACGCCGAAGACTACGTGCACCGCATCGGTCGCACGGGCCGTGCCGGCGCGTCGGGCCTGGCGGTGTCACTGGTCACGGGGGCCGATGCGCGCCTGATGGCCGACATCGAAAAGCTGATCAAGAAGAAGCCGGATGTCGAGGCGTTCGAACTCGAGCGCCGTGGTTACGGTGACCGGGGTGGCTACCGCCGCGAGCGCCGCGACGAGGGCGACAGCCGCCCGGACGAAGGGTTCGGCCGTGGTGCGCCGCGCGAGGCCCGCGCTCCGCGCCCCATGTCGTCGTCCCCGCGTCGTGCGCCGTCCGATCCGTTCTTCGACAAGCCCTACGAACCGACGACGCCCGACGCCGCACCGGCCTGGGAAAAGGGCGACGCCGCCGTGCCGGCTGCGGGCAACGGTCTGTCGCGTTTCATCAAGCCCAAGCGCAAGGTTGCGATGCTGCTGGGTGGCTCGGGTACGGCCCGCCGCTGACCCCCGCTGCGCTGCCGCCCCGTCCAACGCCGCCCTCGGGCGGCGTTGTCGTTTCAGGCGTGCGAGCGCCGTGGGCTGCGCGCAGGATCAGGGCAGCTCGACGCCGCCCATGCGCGCGGCAATCGTGCCGGCGCGCCCCACCACGTAGCCCGAGGCGGGCTGCTTTTCAAAGCGCTTTGGCGCGGGCAGCATCACCGCCAGGCGGGCGGCCTGCAGCGGCGTGAGCTGGCCGGCGTCCACGCGGAAGTAATGCCGTGCGGCCGCCTGGGCGCCGAACAGGCCTTCGCCCCACTCGACGTTGTTCAGGTAGATGGTGAGGATGCGTTCCTTGCTCAGCAGGCCTTCCAGCATGAACGTGATGGCGAACTCCTGCCCCTTGCGCAGGAAGCTGCGCTCGCTGCTCAGGAACAGGTTCTTGGCCAGCTGCTGTGTGATGGTGGAGCCGCCGATGACCTTCGGTGTGGCCGTCAGCGCGTTGGGCGGGGGTGGTGGCGTGCGCCCGCGGCGTTGCGCCCGCTCTACCGCGCGCTCGTAGCGGGCCTGGGCCGCCGCGCGCAGCTTCTCGGTGCGCTCCTGGGCGCGGCTGTTCTTCTGCCAGGCCTTTTCCAGGGCGTCCCACTCCACGCCGCCGTGGTCCACGAAGTTGGCGTCCTCCGAGGCAATCACGGCGCGCTTGAGGTGGCTGGCGATCTGCGTGTCGTCACGCCACGCCTGGCTCCAGGGCAGCTGCCCCTGGGTGAGCAGGATGCGCGCGGCTTCGCTGCGCTGGAAGGCGGTCGACTGCGGGTCGACCACCGTCATCAGCGCGATGCGGGCCAGAAAGTACAGCTGCAGCGCGCCGCCGCACAGCAGGGTGAGAAGGACGATTCGCCAGACTGCGCGCATCGCGACAAGGCTCCTGGGTAGGGCGTGGAGGGGGCTCAGTGGCCGGTGGCGGCGTCGACCTCGGCACGCAGCGCGGCCAGCACCGGCGCGGTGTCGGGGCGCACGCCGCGCCACAGGAAGAAGCTTTCGGCGGCCTGTTCCACCAGCATGCCGAGACCGTCGCGCGGCACGCCGCCGTGGGTGCGCACCCAGTCGAGGAAGGGGCGGGCGGCCGGGCCATACATCATGTCGACGGCCAGCGTGCCGGGGCGCAGCACAGCCGCGCTCACGGGCACGCCGCTGCCGGCCAGGCTGGCGGCGGTGCCGTTGATGAAGACGTCGAAGGCGGTGCCTGCGTCATCGAGCCCGCGGGCGGCCAGGCGCACGCCATGCTGTGCGGCCCAGTCGGCGTGGCGGGCCACGATGGCCTCGGCCTTGGCGACGGTGCGGTTGGCCATGACGATCTCGGCTGGCCGCGCCTCGATCAGCGGGCCCAGCACCCCGGCGCTGGCGCCGCCCGCACCCAGCAGCAGCACGCGCTGGCCGGCCAGCGGCACGCCGGCGTTGACGGTGATGTCGCGGACCAGGCCGACGCCATCGGTGTTGTCGGCCAGCCAGCCGTCGGCGTCGAAGCGCAGGGTGTTGGCGGCCTCGGCCAGTTCAGCCCGGGGCGTGCGCCGGCTGGCCAGTGCGAAGGCCTCGAACTTGAACGGCACCGTCACGTTGGCGCCCTTGGCCCCGCCGGCGGCAAAGGCGCGCACGGTGTCCGCAAAGGCATCGAGCGGGCACAGCAGGCGGTCGTAGGCCACGGCCTGGCCCGTCTGCGCGGCAAAGCGCGCGTGGATGGCGGGTGAGCGGCTGTGGGCCACGGGGTTGCCGGCCACGGCGTAGCGGTCGGCCGAGGCGGTGGGCTGGGCAGGAGTCGGGTTCATCAAGGCTGGGTGGCCGGCTCGGCCGGGGCGGTGGGGGCCATGGTGGTGGCCTGCATGCCGGCGTCGCGGGTGAAGCGGAAGCGGGACGAGATCACCAGCAGGTCATGGCCCGTGCTGACTTCGGGCGGCACGGCGCCGAAGGGCCCGGCCTGGCGGACGATGGCGGCCGCGCGCTTGTCGAGCAAGCGGTTGCCCGACGGCGTGCGCACCTCGGTGTCGATGACGCGGCCCTGGCGGTCCAGCGAGATGAACATCACCAGCTCACCGTAAAGCTTCTCGCCGTTGCGGCCGGTCGGGAAGTGCTCGGTGCCCGCGCGCTCCACCCGCGTGCGGAAGGCCGCGTAGTACAGCGCGTCGGCCGACTTCAGCGTGGCCGGGCTCAGGTAGCGCTTCTTGGGACGCGCGTTCTCTTCGTGGATGCGTTTTTCGATCTCGGCCAGCAGGCGGGTGAGCTGGCGGCGGCGTTCTTCTTCGGCCCGTTGCTGCGGGGTGTCGGTGCGGGCGTCGGGTTGGGGCGGCGGCAGGGCGGCCAGTTCCTGGCGCACCTGGGTCAGCAGCAACTGCTGTTCGCGCTGCATCTGCTCGATCATCCGCATGGCGTCGTCCATCGCATCGCCCTGGGTGTTCTCGGGCGAGGGCGGCAGTGGCGAGGTGGCGCGGCCCCGGTCGGCCTCGCCACCGCCGGCCAGGTTGGCCTGGGCCAGCGCCTGGGCCTTGGTCGGGGCCTCGTTGCCGGCGGCGTTCACGAGGACCACTTCCAAGGGCGTGTCCTTGAAGACGCGGTTGAAGCCTTCCGGGTCGACCAGGCGGAAGCTGAACAGCGCCGCGTGCACCAGCACCGACACGCCCAGGCAGACCTGGAGCAGGCTCAGCGAGGTCCACAGGGCTTTCAGGCGGTTCAGCATGCGCGTCAGGTGGCGAAGTGCAAGGTGGCCGGGCGTCAGGCGGCCGGGGCGTCCCCGGCAGGCGCGTCCGCGTCACTCACGTCGATGGCCAGGGTCAGGGCCCCGGCATTGTCGACCAGCTCGTCCTCGGCGTCGGCCTCGGAGTCACCCGCATCGGTGGGGGCGTTGTCGTCCAGGCGCGCCACGACGCTGGCGTGCACGTCCAGCGTCAGCGCGTCCAGTCCGGTGATGCGCACGCGCACGCGGGCGTGGCGCGGCAGGCCGTCGGCACCGATGGCCTTGAACACCAGCGGCAGGGTGTCGGCACGCACCAGGCCGTTGACCATCACGGCCGCATCCAGCTCGGTGATCTGCTGTTGCTGCAGGTATTGCAGCGTCCAGTAGCGCTCCATGCTGGACTGGAAGCCGTTGTACGCACTGTAGGCGCCGTCGAAGCCCGAGATGACGGCAAACAGCTCGGCATCCTTGGGCTTGAACGGGGCGACCAGCGCGGCGGTGCGGCCCTTCTTGGCGCACGCCACGATCTGCCACTGGTTGACCAGGTCGACGTAGCGGCGCAGCGGCGAGGTGGCCCAGGTGTACTGCGACACGCCCATGCCGGCGTGCGGCAGTGCCTTGGTGCCCATGCGCACCTTGATGCCGGGCGCCAGGCTTGCCTGGCTGCGGTAGATGCCGGGCACGCCCAGCTCGGCCAGCCAGCCGCCCCAGGTGCTGTTGGCCAGAATCATGGCCTCGGCCACGATCAGGTCGAGGGCCGAGCCCCGCTGGCGTGTGCCGATCACGACCTGCTCGGTGCCGGTGGGCTCGATGCCGTCGCTCATGGTGTTGACGCCGTTGGCGCCGATGAGCTTGAAGGTGTAGTCGGGGCGGTTGAAGTTTTCGGGCTTGCCGCGCACCACCTCGCGGCGGGCCTTCAGGTGCTTGGCCAGGCGGAAGGCAAAGGCCAGCTCGGGGGCGAAGGCGTAGTCGGCCGGGGCCTCGCCGGTCAGCGTGGCGTCGGTGATGACGCTGTCGAGCTGGTCGTGGCGCAGGTTGGCGGCAATGGGCACCCGCTCGAGCCTGGTCTCGCTGCCCTTGACCTCGAGCGTGGCTTCGTCGAACGTGACGTACAGCGAGACGGCCGGGCAGTCGCGGCCCGCGATCAGCGTGTAGGTCTGCACGACGTCATCGGGCAGCATCGTGATCTTGTGGCCCGGCATGTAGACGGTCGACATGCGGCCGCGTGCCAGCGTGTCGACCGGCGAGCCTGGGGCGATGGCGAGGCCCGGCGCCGCGATGTGGATGCCGTAGACGACGGTGCCCGTGCCCAGGCCCTGCACCGACAGCGCGTCGTCGATCTCGGTGGTCATCGAGTCGTCGATCGAGAAGGCCTGCACGGCGGCCAGCGGCAGCGTGTCGGTGATCGGCGGCGCCTCGAGCGTCGGGAAGCCGGTGCCCTTCGGGAAGTGCTCGAACAGGAAGCGCTTGAAGTGGAACTGGTAGGGGCTGTCGATCGCGCCAGCGTCCTTCAGCAGGTCGAGCGGGGCGCGCTGGGCGGCCTTGGCGGCTTCGACCACGGCCTTGTATTCGGGGCCGTTCTTGTCGGGCTTGAAGAGGATCTTGTAGAGCTGGTCCTTGATCGGCTGCGGGCAGCTGCCGGCGGCCAGCGCCTCGGCCCACTGCGCGATCTGCAGCGCCTGCTGCTTCTTGCGCTCGATGGCGGCCAGCGCCTGCTTGAGGATGTCTTCCGGCGCCTTCTTGAAGCGGCCCTTGCCGCGGCGGTGGAAGTAGTGCGGTGTTTCGAACAGGCGCATCAGCATGGCGGCCTGCTGCACGGCGTCGGCCGAGGCGCTGAAGTACTCGCGCGCCAGGTCGTCGAAGCCGAAGTCTTCTTCAGGCGCCACTTCCCAGACCAGGTCGACGTCGATGTCGGCCGACTGCGCCGCGGCCTGGGCCAGCAGCTCGGCAGGCGCCGGCTTGGCGAACTTGATCAGGACGTTGGCGGCTTTCACCTTCACGCGCTTGCCGCTGTCCAGCTCGATCTGCATCGAGCTGTCGGCTTCGGACATCACGCGGCCGGCCTGGAATTTTCCGGCGTCGTCAAACAGGGCAAACATGCGGCGGGGGTTCTCGGGTGAGCGGGCAAAGCGCGATTGTCCCATTTTGCTGCCGTGCCCCGGCAGCCGCGGTTCAGGCCAGACCCAGCCAGTGCATCAGCGCCGGCAGGTGGTCGGCAAAGTCGCTCACGGCGTGGTCGCTGCCGGGCAGCACGGTCAGCGCGGTGCCTTGCAGGTGGGCCACCATTTCCTGCCAGTCCAGCACCTCGTCGCCCTGGGCCACCAGCGCCCAGTGGCGCTCGGGGTGCGTCAGGGGCCAGGGCGACAGCGCCTCCAGCTCTCCGATGAACTCGGGGCGGAAGAAGAAGCGGTCGGCCGGGTTGTGGAAGGCGGTCTGCTCGCCGATGTAGCGGGCGAGATCGCGGTCGGGCGCCACGGCCGGGTTGACGAAGGCCGCGCGGCAGCCCAGGCGCTCGGCCGTGACGGCGGCGTAGAAGCCGCCCAAGGACGAGCCGACCACGGCCATCGTGTCCCGGGGCCAGTCGGCCGTGAGCGCCGCGATGTCGGCCCAGGCCTGCGCGGGCGAGGGGGGCAGTTGCGGACAGGCCCAGAGCGGGGTGGGCAGGCCGGCGGCGCGTCGCGCTTCGAGGGCGCCCCCCAGCATCCGCGCCTTGAAGGAGCCGGGCGACGAGCGAAAGCCGTGCAGGTACAGCAGGTGCGTGGGTGGAGAAGTGGGAGAGGCGGCCATGGGTTCAGAGTATGCCGCCCCGGGCCGGCGCCATAATCGTTTCAGATCCGTCCGAGGGGAGCCCGCATGTTCACGTTCAAGTCCCAGGCCACCGACAACCTGGTGATGCTGCAGTCCACCGCCGAGGCCTTGCTCAAGCTGCTTGGCAAGAGCGCCGCCGAGCCCGGCATCATCGAGGTGGCCGACATGCCGCGTGTGCTGGAAGCGCTGCGCGGTGCCCCGGCTTTCGTGCCGCCGCCGCCGGTCAACCCGGAAACCAACGAGCCGATCGAGCTGCCGTTTGCCGACCAGCCCGTGTCGCTGCACCAGCGTGCCGCCCCGCTTGTGCGCATGGTTGAGCAGGCGCAGGCCGAGGGCAAACCCATCGTCTGGGGCGTCTGATGCCGCCAGCCTGAGGGGGGCATGCGGATGCGGCATGGTGCGCTGCCGCATGCTGAGGCATGATGGCGCGATGCCCGACAACCTCACCCGACTGGTGGTCGTTCGCCATGGCGAAACCGACTGGAACACCGAGACCCGCATTCAGGGTCACACCGACATCCCGCTGAACGCGCGGGGCCGTTGGCAGGCCGAGCGGGTGGGCCAGGCCCTGGCCGACGAGGGCATTCACGCCATCTACAGCAGCGACCTGCAGCGCGCCCGCGACACGGCGGCCGCCATTGCCCGCCACGCCGGGCTGCCATTGCAACTCGACCCGACGCTCCGCGAGCGCCACTTCGGGTGTCTGGAGGGCCGGACGCAGGCGGAGGTGGCACAACACCACCCGGAAGACATGCGCCGCTGGCGTGCCCGTGAGCCTGGCTACGGCCCGGCGGGGGGTGAAACGCTGCAGGCCTTCTATGACCGCACCGTGGGCGCCGCCGCCCGGCTGGCCGCGCTGCACCCTGGGCAGACCATTGCGCTGATTGCGCACGGGGGCGTGCTCGATTGCTTCTACCGCGCGGCCAACCGGGTCGCGCTGGAAGCCCCGCGCAGCTGGAAGGTCACGAATGCCAGCATCAACCGCCTGCTGTATTCGCCGGAGGGCTTCAGTCTGGTGGGCTGGGCGGACGACCGCCACCTCGACGAGGACGGCCTGGACGAGACCACCGACGGTCTCGTGCTGCGCTCGGTGGGCTGAGCCGGGTCCGGCGGCGTGCGACGCTCAGCGTGCCACGCCCGCCTGCGGACGAATGCCGTCCAGAAACAGCGCGAGGCTGCGCGCGCCGACCTCGCACAGGTCGAACCGACCCGGCTCGAGCATCCAGTTCTGGATCAGGCCGTTGACGATGGCCAGCAGCGTGAGGGTCAGGGTGGCCGGCTCGAGCTCGGGGCGCACCAGGCCGGCCGCCTGGGCGCGGGCCAGGCAGTGGCCGATGTGCTGGGCGCAGTCTTTCTGCACTTCGATGTGGCGGCGCCGCACGCCGTCAAGCTCGGCCACCAGTTCGATCTTCAAGGTCGCGATGTCGAAGACCCTTCGCGTCCGAGGGTCGTGCACGATCTGGTGAAACACATTCATCGAAGACTGCAGGACGTCGGCGAGCGGGTCGGTGCGGCCCGGTGCGTCGAGTTGGGCGAGCCCGTCCTCCATCGGCAGTGTGGTGCGCGCCATCATCGCGTTGAACAGGTCAGCCTTGTCCTTGAAGTGCCAGTAGATGGCCCCGCGCGTGCAACCGGCGGCACGCGCGATGTCCTGCAGCGAGGTGCGCGACACGCCCTGCTGTGCGAACAGGGTCTCGGCGGCATCAAGCAGCGATTCGCGGGTCTGGAGGGCGTCAGCCTTGGTGCGGCGCATGTGAATTTCGGAAAAGACCGTCGTGGGTCACGGGGAATTGTCTCCGATCTTGCTGCATACGTGCGTGGATGTATGTATAGTGCCATGGTTAATTGACCAGGCAAGAATTCAAATCCCGAGGTGTCCCTGATGGTCTCCCCCTCTCTTCCGACGCGGTTTTCCGCCCAGCTGGCCGTGTGTGCACTGGCCGCCCTCATCCTGACCGCCTGTGGTGGTGACGACAAGTCCAAGGGCGCCGGTGCACCGGCGGCCGGCGCGGCACCGCCCCCCGTGCCGGTGGGCGTGGTGACGGTCAAGCCGGGCTCCGTCCCGGTCGTGGCCGAGCTGCCCGGCCGCCTCGAGGCGTCGCGCATCGCCCAGGTGCGGGCGCGCGCGGCCGGCATTCTGCAGAAGCGCTTGTTCACCGAGGGCAGCGACGTGCGCGCGGGCCAGCCCCTCTTCCAGATCGACCCGGCCCCCTACCAGGCTGCGCTGCAGAGCGCTCAGGCCACGCAGGCCAAGGCCGAAGCCAATCTGGCGCAGGCCACTGCGCTGGTGGAGCGCTACCAGCCGCTGCAGGCTGCCAAGGCCATCAGCCCGCAGGAGTTCCTGAACGCCCAGGTGGCGCAGCGCCAGGCGCAGGCCGATGTGGCCGCGGCCAAGGCCGCCGTGGCCACCGCGCAGCTGAACCTCGGCTATGCCGGGGTCACGTCGCCGATCGCCGGTCGCGTTGGCCGCGCGCTGGTGACCGAAGGCGCGCTGGTGGGGCAGGGCGAGGCCACCCAGCTGGCCGTGGTGCAGCAGATCAACCCGCTGTACGTGAACTTCACTCAGTCGGCCAACGAGGTGATGCGCCTGCGTCAGGCGCTGGCCGCCGGCCAATTGCAGCGTGCCGGCGAGAACGCGGCGCGTGTCAAGGTCGTGCTGGACGATGGCCGCGAGTACCCGGTGGCCGGCCGCCTGCTGTTCGCCGACCTGACGGTGGACGCCGCCTCGGGTCAGGTCACGCTGCGTGCCGAGCTGCCGAACCCGAAGTTCGAGCTGCTGCCCGGCATGTATGTGCGTGTGCGGCTGGAGCAGGCCCAGGTGGGTGGCGGTGTGCTGCTGCCCCAGCAGGCCGTGACGCGTACCGCCCAGGGTGATTTCGTGACCGTGGTGGAAGGCGGCAGCAAGGCGGGCCGTCGGCCGGTCAAGCTGGGTGGCGCCACCGGCACGAACTGGGTGGTGCTCGAAGGTCTGAAGGAAGGTGACCAGGTCGTCGTCGACGGCTTCCAGAAGATGATGATGAGCCCGGCCTCGCCGCTCAAGCCGGTGCCGTGGGCGCCGCTGAGCGCCTCGGCGCCGACCGCTGCTGCAGCCGCCTCGGCCCCGGCATCGTCGGCTTCGGCCGCCCAGTGAAAGGCGGTCGCGCATGTCACGTTTCTTCATCGAGCGGCCCATCTTTGCGTGGGTGATCGCCCTGTTCATCCTGGTTTTCGGCGGCGTGGCCATCACGCAGCTGCCGATTTCGCAGTACCCGACGGTCGCCCCCCCGGCCATCGTCATCAACGCGACCTACCCGGGGGCTTCCGCACAGACGCTGGATGAAACCGTCATCAGCGTCATCGAGCAGGAGCTCAACGGCGCGCCCGGTCTGGCCTACATGGAGTCGGTCAGCCAGGCCAACGGCACCGGTCAGATCACCGTCACGTTCGAGACCGGCACCAACATCGAACTGGCCCAGGTGGAAGTGCAGAACCGCCTGTCGCGCGCCACGCCGCGTCTGCCGTCTGCGGTCACGCAGCAGGGCGTGCGGGTCGACAAGTCACGCAACAACTTCCTGATGTTCGTGATGCTGTCGTCCAGCAACCCGGCCTACGATCCCATTGCGCTGGGCGACTACGCCGCCCGCAACATCGTGCCGGAACTGCAGCGCGTGCCCGGCATCGGCCAGGTGCAGCTGTTCGGGACCGAGCGCGCCATGCGCATCTGGGTCGACCCCACCAAGCTGGTGGCCTATGGCCTGTCGACGGCCGACGTCAACGCCGCCATCCGTGCGCAGAACGCGCTGGTGCCTGCCGGTGGCATCGGGGACCGTCCCAACATCGGCGAGCAGACCATCTCGGCCACCGTGGTGGTGAATGGTCAGCTGGTCAACGAGAAGCAGTTCGGCGACATCGTGCTGCGCGCCAAGGCCGATGGCTCGACCGTGCGCCTGCGCGACGTGGCCCGCATCGAGCTGGGTGCGCAGACCTACGGCACCTACGCCCGCCTGAATGGCAAGCCCGCCACGGGCATGGGCATCCAGCTGTCGCCCACCGGCAATGCGCTGGCGGCGGCCGAAGCCGTCAAGGTACGCCTGGGCGAGCTCAAGAAGTTCTTCCCGCAGGGGATGGACTTCAGCGTGCCGTATGACACCTCGGGCTTCGTGCAGCTGTCGATCAGCCAGGTCGTCGAGACCCTGGTCGAGGCCATCGTGCTGGTGTTCATCGTGATGTTCCTGTTCCTGCAGAACATCCGCTACACGCTGATCCCCACGCTGGTGGTGCCCGTGGCGCTGCTGGGCACGTTCGGGGTCATGCTCACGCTGGGTTTCTCGATCAACGTGCTGACGATGTTCGGCATGGTGCTGGCCATCGGCATCCTGGTGGACGACGCCATCGTGGTGGTGGAGAACGTCGAGCGGCTGATGGTGCAGGAGGGCCTGAGCCCCGTGCAGGCCACCCGCAAGGCCATGAGCCAGATCAGCGGCGCCATCATTGGTATCACCGTGGTGCTGGTGTCGGTGTTCATTCCGATGGCCTTCTTCGCCGGTTCGGTGGGCAACATCTATCGGCAGTTCTCGCTGTCGATGGTGGCCTCGATGCTGTTCTCGGCCTTCCTCGCGCTGTCGCTGACGCCGGCACTGTGCGCCACGCTGCTCAAGCCCGTGCCGCATGGTCACCATGAGAAGAAGGGTTTCTTCGGCTGGTTCAACCGCGCCTTCACGTCGACCACGCATGGCTACGAAAGCTGGGCGGCGAAGCTCGTGCGCCGTGGCGGCCGCGTGCTCATCGTCTACGCCGTGATCGTGGGCGTGGTGGGCTGGCTGTATGTGCGCATGCCGTCGTCCTTCCTGCCCAACGAAGACCAGGGCAACCTGATCGTCAACGTGCAGCTGCCGCCGGGCGCCACGTCGAACCGCACTGAGGCCGTGATCTCGCAGGTCGAGCAGTTCTTCCTGAAGCAGCCGGAGGTGCAGTCCATCGTGGGTGTGGTGGGCTTCAGCTTCTCGGGCTCCGGCCAGAACGCGGCGCTGGGTTTCGTCACGTTGAAGGACTGGGATGAGCGCAAGGGCGAGGGCCAGTCGGCGCAGGCGCTGGCAGGGCGTGCCTTCGGCGCGCTGGCTGGCATCCGCGACGCCTTCATCTTCCCGCTGAACCCGCCGGCCATCCGCGAGCTGGGCAACGGCACCGGCTTCTCGGTGCGTCTGCAGGACCGCGGTGGCGTGGGCCACGACGCGCTGCTGGCCGCCCGCAACCAGATGCTGGGCATGGCGATGCAGAACCCGATCCTGACGGGTGTGCGCCCGGACGGCCTGGAAGACGCGCCGCAGCTGCAGGTCGACATTGACCGCGAGAAGGCGCTGGCGCTGGGCGTGGGCGTCGATGCCATCAGCACGACGCTGTCGACGGCGCTCGGCTCCAGCTACATCAACGACTTCCCGAACCGCAGCCGCATGCAGCGTGTGATCGTGCAGGCCGATGCCGACAAGCGCATGCAGCCCGACCAGATCCTCGAGCTCAACGTGTTGAACGGCCAGGGCCAGAACGTGCCGCTCTCGGCCTTCGCCACCACGCGCTGGGTCACGGGCCAGATGCAGGCCGTGCGCTACAACGGTTACCCCGCCATGCGCATTTCGGGTGACGCCGCCGCGGGCTACAGCACGGGCCAGGCCATGGACGAGATCGAGCGCATGGCGGCCAAGCTGCCCCCGGGCATCGGCATCGAGTGGACGGGCCTGTCGCGCGAGGAAAAGCTCTCCGGTTCGCAGGCCACCCTGCTGCTCGCGTTCTCGCTGCTGGCCGTGTTCCTGTGCTTGGCCGCGCTGTACGAAAGCTGGTCCATCCCGTTGGCCGTGCTGCTCGTGGTGCCGCTCGGCATCCTGGGTTCGCTGCTGGGCGCCAACGTGCGCGATCTGCCCAACGACGTCTACTTCAAGGTTGGCCTGATCACCATCATGGGCCTGTCCGCGAAGAACGCCATCCTGATCATCGAGTTCGCCAAGGAGCTCCAGGAGAAGGGCATGGGGCTGATGGAGGCCACGCTGCAGGCCTGTCACCTGCGGTTCCGGCCGATCATCATGACCTCGCTGGCCTTCATCCTCGGGGTGATGCCGCTGGTGCTGGCCAACGGCGCCGGTGCTGCTGCCCAGCGCGCGATCGGCACCGGCGTGATGAGCGGCATGATCGCGGCCACCGTGCTGGCCGTGTTCTTCGTGCCCGTGTTCTTCGTGGTGGTGCGCCGGTTCTTCCCGGCCCGCGCCACCCAGCCCGAAGTGGAGACCGACCATGACTGACAAGGCCCTGTTCCTGCGGCCCGCCACGGTGCTGGCCGCCGTGCTGGCCCTGGCCGGCTGTTCGCTGACGCCTGAGTACCAGCGTCCGCCGCTGGCCGTGCCGGCCACACTGCCTGCCGCCTCGGCGGCTTCGGTGCCGGTCACCGCTTCCGCAACCGCCGTGGCCGACCTGCCCTGGCAGCGCTACTTTCCCGACGCGCGCCTGCAGCAGCTGATCGGCATGGCGCTGGATGGCAACCGTGACCTGCGTGTGGCCGCCCTCAACATCGAGGCCCTGCGTGCGGCCTACGCCATCCAGGATGCCGACCGCTTTCCGAGCGTGAATGGCGTGGCCAACGCCGCTCGCCAGCGTGCCACCAGCCGGCCGTTTGCCTACGGTAATTCGGTACAGGCGGGCGTGAGCATCTCGGCCTTCGAGCTCGACCTGTTCGGTCGTGTTCGTGCGCTCAGCGAGGCGGCCGGCGCGCAATTGATGGCGTCCGAATCGGCCCGCCGCGCCACGCACATCAGCCTGGTCGCCTCGGTGGCCAGCACCTGGTACACGCTGTGGGCCGACCGCTGGCAGCTGGCGCTCGCCGAGCAGACGCTGGCCACGCGGGAGTCGTCACTGAAGCTGCAACAGCTGAAGTTCGACAACGGCGTTCTGAACGAGCTGGATCTCCGCACGGCGCAATCGCTGGTGGAAGCCGCCCGTGTGACGCGCGCCCAGGCGCAGCGCCAGTGGGCGCAGGACCGGAGCGCGCTGGACCTGCTGCTGGGCCGCCCGGCACCGGCCGAGCTGCTGCCGCCCGCGGTCGATGTGAGCATGTCGGCCGCCCAGGCCGATGGGCCCACCACGGCCCAGGCCGATGCACT
Source organism: uncultured Aquabacterium sp. (assembly GCF_947366995.1). Classification (GTDB taxonomy): domain Bacteria; phylum Pseudomonadota; class Gammaproteobacteria; order Burkholderiales; family Burkholderiaceae_C; genus Aquabacterium. Next base: position 113,471 of record NZ_CANBCC010000002.1, read on the forward strand.
GGCTCAGACCGTGAGCCGGTCGCTGTGGCCCGAGCTGGCCGAGCTACCGGTGGGGCTCTCGTCGGATGTGTTGCTGCAGCGCCCCGACATCGTCCAGGCAGAGCAGAACCTGGTGGCGGCCAACGCCAACGTGGGCGCGGCCCGTGCCGCGCGCTTTCCGCGCATCAGCCTGACGGCCTCGCTCGGGGTGGCGAGCACCTCGCTGGCCGGCCTGTTCAACGACGGCCTGCTCGGCGCTGCCATCGCCCCCGGCGTGTCGGTGCCCTTGCTGGATTGGGGCCGCACCGCCGCAGGCGTCGACAGCGCCCTGGCGCGCCGCGACATCGCGCTGGCGCAGTACGACCGCACCGTGCAGTCCGCGTTCAAGGACGTGGCCGATGCGCTGGTGGCGCGCCAGACCTGGACCGAGCAGGCCCAGGCCCAGCGCGCCCAGACCGAGGCCGAGGCCGCCCGTCTGCGCCTGTCGACCTTGCGCTATGAAAGCGGCGTGGCCAGCCAGCTCGACCTGCTGGACGCGCAGCGCGCGCTGTTTGCCTCACAACAGAGCCTGATCACCGCGCAGCTGGCGCGGCAGCAGGCCCACATCGCCGTCTACCGTTCACTGGGCGGCGGCTGGGAAACCACCGCCAGCCAGCAGGCGGCCGCCACGGCCCGCTGACCACGTCGCACACTCGCCCAAGCAGGGCCGGCCACCGGGATCACCGGGGCCGGCCCTTTATCATGGCGGGGTGAGCACAAGCCCCGTCCTGACGCTGCGCGACCGCTGGTCGCTGTACCTCGATCTCATCCGCTGGAACCGGCCGCAGGGCTGGTTGCTGTGCCTGTGGCCGGTGCTGGCCGCGCTGTGGCTGGCCTCGGGCCGCCTGCCTGCGCTCGACCTGCTGCTGATCTTCACGCTGGGTACCTTTTTGATGCGCAGCGCCGGCTGTGCCGTCAACGACATCGCCGACCGCGAGTTCGACCGGCACGTCAAGCGCACCGCGCAGCGCCCGATCACCAGCGGCCGCCTGTCGGTACAGGAAGCGATCGCCGTGGGCTTGGTGCTGGCGCTGATCTCGTTCGTGCTGGTGCTGTTCACCAACCCGCTCACGATCGGACTGTCCTTTGGTGCGCTGGGCGTGGCCATCCTCTACCCCTTCACCAAACGCTTCTTTGCGATGCCGCAGGCCGTGCTTGGCATCGCGTTCAGCTTTGGCATCCCGATGGCCTATGCGGCTGTGCAGGATCAGGTGCCTGCGCAGGCGTGGTGGCTGGTGGTGGGCAACATTGCCTGGGTGCTGGCCTACGACACCGAGTACGCCATGGTCGACCGCGACGACGACCTGCGCATCGGCATGCGCACCTCGGCCATCACGCTCGGGCGTTTCGATGTGGTCGGCATCGCGGTGTTCTACGCGCTGTGCCTGGCCTGCTGGTGGTGGGTCGGGCAGCAGGCGGGGCGCGGACTGTTCTACCAGCTTGGCCTGCTTGCTGCAGCGGCCCAGGCAGTGTGGCACTTGGTGCTCATTCGCCACCGGGACCGTGACGGCTGTTTCCGTGCCTTCCGCGCCAACCACTGGCTCGGCATGAGCGTGTGGCTGGGCGTGGTGCTCGACGTCGCCTTGCAGGGCTGACGCGTCAGCGGCCGAACTCGTCTCCCAGTTCGCCGGCGCGGTGCTGCGCCGCACGCATGGCCGCCACGAAGGCCGCCTTCACCCCCGCGGTTTCGAGGTGCGTCAGGGCCGCATAGGTGGTGCCGCCCTTGGACGTGACCCGCTCGCGCAGCACGGCCGGGCTGTCCGGCGACTGGCTGGCCAGGGCGGTGGCGCCAGCAAACGTGGCCTGGGCCAGCAGACGACCCTGCTCGGCGGTCAGGCCCATGTCCTGCGCGGCCTGCATCATCGCTTCGATGAAATAAAACACATACGCCGGGCCCGAGCCCGACAGTGCCGTCACGGCGTCCAGGTCGGCCTCGCGGTCCACCCACAGGTGCTGGCCGGTCGGCTCGACCATGGCCTGCACGGCAGCGCGTTCCTCGGCGCTGACCTCGGGGCGGGCGAACAGGCCCGTCATGCCCTGGCCGACCAGGGCCGGCGTGTTCGGCATGGCCCGCACGATGCGCGGCGTACCCAGCAAGCGCGCCATGTCGTCCGTGCGCAGCCCGGCCATCACGCTGTAGTGCAGTGCGCCGTGCGTCAGGGCGGCGTAGACGCTGGCAGCGTCCTTGAACTGCTGCGGCTTGACCGCCCACACCACCGTGGTTGCCTGGCTCAGGGTGATGTCCGCGGTGGCGGCCGTCTGCACGCCGAGGGCGTCCTGCAGTCGCTGGCGCTGCTCGGCGACGGGGTCGATCACGAGGATGCGCTGCGCGTCGCGGCCCTGACGCAGCAGGCCGCCGATGATGGCGGTGGCCATGTTGCCGCCGCCGATGAAGGCAATGTCGATGGTGGAGGTGCTCATGGGCGAGATCATGCCGCATCCGGCCGCTCGGGCGCGCCGGTGGCCTCGGCCAGCAGGCGCACCAGGCGGTCGGCCTGCAGCGGCTTGTGCAGCAGGTGTACGTGCGCGGCGCGTGCCGCGTCGGCCAGCCCGGGCGTGGCTTCCCCGGTGAGCAGAAAGGCCGGCAGGGCCTCGCCGAACTTGTAGCGCAGCTGGGCAATGGCCTGCAGGCCGTTGATCGACAGGCCCAGGCGATGGTCACTCACCACCGCCGACGGCATGCCGCCTTCGGGCATGCGCCCTTCGGTCTGCAGGGCCACCAGCGCCGCGATGGCGCCGTCCGGTGTCGAGCCGGCCGCGGTGCGCCAGCCGTGTTGGTGCAGCAGCATGGCCGTGCCTTCGCGCACATCGGGGTCGTCCTCGATCAGCAGGATCACGCCGGGTGGGGTAAGCGGTGACGCATTCGGGGCAGCGGGCTTGCCGCCGCGTGTGCCTGGCCGGCGGGCCACACGGGCCTGGGCCTCTGGCTGCAGGGCCGCGGGCACCAGCCGCGGCAGGCGCACACTGAAGCACGAGCCCTGGCCGGGGCGCGAGCGCAGGCTGACCGGCGTGGGCCCGAGCAGGCTCAGGCGGCGCACCACGGCCAGGCCCAGGCCCAGGCCTTCGCTGCTGCGCCGGCCATCGTTGTGCGCCTGAAAATAGTCCTCGAAGATGCGGTGCCGGTGCTCCCGGGCGATGCCGGTGCCGGTGTCCCACACCTGACAGACAATCCACGGCCCGCGCGCCCGGGCCCGCAGGCGCACGGTGCCCCGTTCGGTGTAGCGCACCGCGTTGTTCAACAGGTTGCGCAGGATGCGCTCCAGCACGTGCGGGTCGGCCTGCACCCAGGCCTCGGTGGGGTCGAGTTGCCACTGCAGACCCTGATGGGCGCACACCACCGCAAACTCGCTGTCCAGCCGTCGCCACAGGGCGGGCAGGGCGCAGGCCTGTGCGCGGTAGTCGATGCGCTGCGCATCGATGCGGGCCACGTCGAACATGCGCTCGAACATCGTGCTCAGCGAGCCCAGCGCCGTCTGCATTCGGTCGAGCAGGCCATGCCCTTCGGCCGCGGGCACGTGGGGACGCAGCGCGCTGCTCAGCAGCATCAGCACGTGCAGCGGCTGGCGCAGGTCGTGGCTGGCCGAGGCAAAGAACTCGCCCTTCTGCCGGTCGGCAATCTCGGCGCGGGCCTTCTCCCGGGTCACGTTGTTGACCTCCTCGCGCAGTTGCAGCACCAGGTCGGCGTTCTCGTTGCGCAGCAGCGTGCCCTCGCGCAGCCGGCGGCTGATCTGCCGCGTCACGGCCAGGCTGGTCACCATCGAGACGCCCATCACCAGCGCGAGGAACGACGAACTGGGCTGGCCGTCCACCATCAGCCGCATTCCGGCCAGCGTCAGCAGGGGGGTGCTGCCCGCCACGGCCACACCCCAGTCGTGCACGCTCACCAGCATTACCGTGTAGGCGTACACCAGCGAGGCGGCCACGAGCGCGAGCTGCCAGTCGTTGTCGGCCACCCCCAGCAGCGCCACCGCGAACAGCCCCCACAGCGTGCCCTGTGACAGATGCCATCCGAGCAGGCTGCGGCGCCAGCGTTGGTAGCCCGAGGCCGGGATGCCGAAGCGGCGGAAATGCCGCGTCATCGCGATGACGATGCCCCACACGCCCAGTAGTCCGAGCGTGGGCAGCACCCATTGCCACGCCGGCAGCGGCCAGCCGCGGATCAGCCACAGCAGCGCCATCAGCGACAGCGCCTGGCCGAGGATGGTGTGCGGGGTGGTGCGCCACGCGTCCTGCAGCATCTGCAGGTCGACGCGGGTCTGCATGGGGCTGATGCCGCGCATGCCGCGGTCTGCGGGGTTCACGCCAGGCTTTCCCGGCGTCCTTCCTGGCTCGCTTCTTCTGGCGATCGCGGCGCCCAGGCCGCGGGGGCCTGCCGCGAGCACAGCAACACGAGTTGCGTGCGGCTGTGCACCCCATAGGCCCGGAAGATGGCGCTCACGTGCAGCTTCACGGTTTCGGCGCTGATGCCCAGTGCATCGGCAATGGCCTGGTTGGTGCAGCCCTTGAGGATCCAGGTCAGCACGTCCTTCTGGCGCGGGGTCAGGCGAACGCTCTGGGCTGGGGTCGCCTCATCCGTGGCGTCGGGCTGGTCGGCAGGCGACAACAGCTCCGATGGGAAGTGCAGGCGCCCCTCGACCAGCGCCCGCAGGGCCATGGTGAAGCCGTCGATCTCGGCCAGCTTGGGAATGAAGCACGACGCGCCGTGGTGGATGCACTCCAGCGCCACCTGCACGTCGTTCTGTCCGGTGATGATGCCGATGCGCTGCGTCGGCGCCGCCTGGCGCACGGCCTGCAAGGTGGCGGTGCCGCGGCTGTCAGGCAGGCCCAGGTCGAGCAACACGACGTCGATCGGGTCGGCGTCGGGCCCATGGGCCAGCCGCTCGAGCGTGGCCTGCAGCGAGTTGGCCTGAGAGAAGCGCGCTTTCGGTTCGAGGGCGCGGATGGCCTGCATCATCCCTTCTCGGATCAGGCTGTGGTCATCGACCAGCAGGTAGTGGGGCGGACGCAGAACTTCCATACCGTTTACGTAAGCGATCCCGCATGGTAGCGGGCGCTCAGCGTCGGCCGAATAGGGCTGTGCCCACCCTGACCAGGGTCGAGCCCTCGGCGATGGCGGCCGCCAGGTCGCCGCTCATTCCCATCGACAGCGTGTCCACGGGAAGACCCTGAGCCTTCAGGTGCTCGAACACGCTACGCACGCGGGCCAGTTCCGCGTGCTGCACGGCCGGGTCCTCGCTGGGGGCGGGCAGCGCCATCACGCCCCGCAGCGTCAGGCGGGGCAGGGCGGCCACCGCGCGGGCCAGGCTTTCAGCTTCTTCGGGCGCGATGCCGCTCTTGCTCGCCTCGCCACTGGTGTTGACCTGCACGCACACCTGCAGCGGCGGCAGCCCTTCAGGACGTTGCTCCGACAGGCGCTGCGCGACCTTCAGTCGGTCCACGGTGTGCACCCAGTCGAACGACTCGGCCACCACGCGGGTCTTGTTGCTCTGCAGCGGCCCGATCATGTGCCACTCGATCTGACTGCGCAGGTCTGCCAGTTCCGCGATCTTCGCCACGGCCTCCTGCACGTAGTTTTCGCCAAACCGACGCTGTCCTGCGTCAAATGCTTCTCGCACCGTTACAGATGGAAACGTCTTGCTGACAGCCAGCAAGGTGACACTCTCGGGTGGGCGCCCAGCGAGAGAACAGGCCTGTTGTATCCGGTCTCTCACGCTTTGCAGGTTGTTTGCGATCGTCGACATAATGGGTCTGTAACCAAAAGCCAGGCCCACATCATCCATGGATATCACCCAGCTCCTTGCGTTCTCCGTCAAGAACAAGGCATCCGATCTTCACCTGTCGGCAGGGCTGCCCCCCATGATCCGGGTCCACGGCGATGTGCGCCGCATCAACGTCGACGCGCTGGACCACAAGCAGGTCCACGACATGGTGTACGACATCATGAACGACGCGCAGCGCAAGACCTATGAAGAAACGCTGGAGTGCGACTTCTCGTTCGAGATCCAGGGCCTGGCGCGTTTCCGCGTCAACGCGTTCAACCAGAACCGAGGTGCCGGCGCCGTGTTCCGGACGATTCCGTCCAAGATCCTGACGCTAGAGCAACTCAACGCGCCCAAGGTGTTTGCCGACCTGGCGCTGCGGCCGCGCGGGCTGGTGCTGGTGACCGGCCCGACGGGTTCGGGCAAGTCGACCACGCTGGCGGCCATGATCAACCACCTCAACGAGACCGAGTACGGCCACATCCTGACGGTCGAAGACCCGATCGAATTCGTGCACGACTCCAAGAAGTGCCTGATCAACCAGCGCGAGGTGGGCCCGCACACGATGAGCTTTGCCAACGCGCTGCGCTCCGCGCTGCGTGAAGACCCGGACGCCATCCTCGTGGGCGAAATGCGCGACCTGGAGACCATCCGCCTGGCGTTGACCGCCGCGGAAACCGGGCACCTGGTGTTCGGCACGCTGCACACCTCGTCGGCCGCCAAGACCATCGACCGCGTGGTCGACGTCTTCCCCGCGGCCGAGAAGGAAATGGTGCGCGCCATGCTGTCCGAGTCGCTGCAGGCCGTGATCTCGCAGACGCTGTGCAAGACCAAGGACGGCTCGGGCCGGGTGGCCGCGCACGAAATCATGATCGGCACCCCTGCGATCCGGAACCTGATCCGCGAGAACAAGATCGCCCAGATGTACTCGTCGATCCAGACCGGCAACAGCATGGGCATGCAGACGCTGGATCAGAACCTGACCGAGTTGGTGCGACGCAACGTCATCTCGCCTGCCGAGGCCCGCGCAAAGGCCAAGATTCCTGAAAACTTCCCCGGCTGAGGCAGTTCATGAAACGCCTGCTGGACCGTTTTGTCAGTGGCGCAACCGGGGGCGCACGCACCAGCTCCGCCGATGCGGCCGAGGCCGATGACGAGGGATTCTTCGCCACCCAGTTCATGGAACGGCCCGAGTCCGTGCGAGGCAGTTCGGCCTGGTCGGCGCGCGCGCTGGCCGTGGGCGCGCAGCCGCTGGACCCGGAAGTCGGACTGGCGCTGCTGATGCGGGCCTGGGGCCAGGACGCCCTGATGGCCGCGCTCGGCGAGGACGTGCAGCGCAAGCTGTTGCCCCATCTTCAGTTCGTGAAGGTGCCCGCGGGCCGGGAACTCATCGTGCAGGGAGAGCGGGGCGACTACGCGCTCGTCGTGCTCGACGGCGTGGTTGCCGTGGACCGCGTGCCGCCAGCGGGTGGCCGCGTGCGCCTGGCTGAAGCCCGCGAAGGCGAAGTGATCGGCGAGATGTCGCTGCTCGACGCCAGTGCCCGCTTTGCCTCCTGCCTCACGCTCAGCGCCTGTGCGCTGGCCGTGCTCACCAGCGAGGCACTGGATGAACTGGCCATCGAGGAGCCCCGCCTCGGCATGGCCCTGATGACCTGCACGGCGCGTCGCTTGTCGCTGCGCATGCGGCAGCTCGGCGCCCGGCTGGGCGCGCTGCTGGACGCCAGCCGCGCCGGCCCCCACCCCGTTTGAAGACCCCGACAGGACCGCACCATGGAACGCGACCAGGCCTCCAAATTCATCAACGACCTGCTAAAGCTCATGGTCGCCCGCGGGGGCTCCGACCTGTTCCTGACGTCGGACTTCCCGCCCGCCATCAAAGTCGACGGCAAGGTCACCAAGGTCTCGCCACAGGCGCTCACCTCGCAGCACACCGTGTCGCTGGCGCGCGCCATCATGAACGACAAGCAGGCGGCCGAGTTCGAGCGCACCAAGGAGTGCAACTTCGCGATCTCGCCCGGCGGCATCGGCCGCTTTCGCGTCAATGCGTTCATCCAGCAGGGCAATGTCGGCCTGGTGTTGCGGACCATCCCGCAGAACCTTCCCACGGTCGACGGCATGGGTTTGCCCCAGATCCTCAAGGAGGTCGTGCTGACCAAGCGTGGCCTGGTGATCCTGGTGGGAGGCACCGGCTCCGGCAAATCGACCACGCTGGCGGCCATGGTCGACCACCGCAACGAGAACACGCACGGCCACATCATCACGCTGGAAGACCCGGTCGAGTTCGTGCACCCGCACAAGAACTGCATCATCACCCAGCGTGAGATCGGCATCGACACCGACGGCTGGGAGATGGCGCTGAAGAACACCCTGCGCCAGGCGCCCGATGTGATCCTGATGGGCGAAATCCGCGACCGCGAGACCATGGAGCACGCCGTGCAGTTCGCCGAGACCGGCCACCTCTGCATGGCCACGCTGCACGCCAACAGCGCCAACCAGGCGCTGGATCGCATCATCAACTTCTTCCCCGAAGAGCGCCGGCCGCAGCTGCTGATGGACCTGTCGCTCAACCTGAAGGCGCTGGTCTCGCAACGCCTGCTGCCGCGCCAGGAAGGCAAGGGCCGCGTGGCCGCCGTCGAGATCCTGCTCAACACGCCGCTGATCGGCGACCTCATCTTCAAGGGCGAGGTGGGCGAGATCAAGGAGATCATGAAGAAGTCGCGGGAGCTGGGCATGCAGACCTTCGACCAGGCGCTGTACGACCTCTACGAGAGCAACTACGTGACCTACGAAGACGCGCTGCGCAACGCCGATTCGGTCAACGACCTGCGTCTGCAGATCAAGCTGAACAGCACCCGCGCACGCACCAGCGACCTGGCCGCGGGCACCGAACACCTGAAGATCGTCTGAACCCCGTCACTCCATGACCGCTGCTGCCCCCAAGAACTACGACCCCACCCCGAGCCGCCGCGTGGCCTTTCTGGGCCTGGGCACCATGGGGGCGCCCATGGCCGCCCATCTGGCTGCTGCCGGCCACTCGGTGACGGTCTACAACCGCACCGCCGCCAAGGCCGAGGCCTGGGTGGCCGAACATGGCGGCCGCGCGGCCGCCGTGCCGCGTGAAGCCGCCCAGGGTGCCGACATCGTATTCAGCTGTGTCGGCAACGACGACGACCTGCGTCAGGTCACCGTGGGGCCCGATGGGGCCTTCCACGGCATGGCATCTGGCGCCCTGTTCGTCGATCACACCACCACCTCGGCCGAGGTCGCACGCGAGCTGGCTGCGGCGGCATCCGCCCGCGAACTCGCCTTCATCGATGCGCCGGTGTCGGGCGGCAACCTGGGGGCCATCGACGGGGTACTGACCGTCATGTGTGGCGGCACGCCGGAAGCCTTCGCCCGTGCCGAGCCCATCATCCGGGCCTTCGCCCGTGCCGTCACCCTGATGGGCGACAGCGGCGCGGGCCAGCTGACCAAGATGGTCAACCAGATCTGCATCGGCGGGCTGCTGCAGGGGCTGTCGGAGGCGTTGGCCTTCGGCCAGAAAGCCGGGCTCGACATGGGCCAGGTCATCGGCGTGATCTCGCAAGGCGCAGCCGGCAGCTGGCAGCTCGCCAACCGCGGGCCCACCATGGTGCAGGACCAGTTCGATTTCGGCTTTGCCGTCGACTGGATGCGCAAGGATTTCGGCCTGGTGCTCGACGAGGCACGCCGGTTGGGAGCCCGCCTGCCCGTCACGGCCCTGGTCGACCAGTTCTATGCCGACCTGCAGGCCCAGGGCGGCGGGCGGCTCGACACGTCCAGCCTCATCCGGCGCCTGCGCTGAGCGGCGTGGCCGGCGCATGAGCCGGCCACGCGCTTCACTGCGGTTGCGCGGCGCCGGCGTTGCTGCCGGGGTTGGTGTTGGCCGCCGGTGAGGGCAGGCGGCGCGCCAGTTCATCTTCACTGATGACCTGGAAGGCCTTCACGACCTTGCGCACGCCGCTGATCGTGGCGGTCAGCTCGGCCGCGCGGTTGGCCTCGCGCTCCGTCACCACCCCCATCAGGTAGACCTCGCCACGTTCGACCACCACCTTGAAGGCATTGGCCATGAGGTCGCGGGCGTCGATCAGCGTGGCCTTCACCTTGCCTTGTATCAGCACGTCGTTCGAGCGTGCCGACAGGCTGCTGTTCGGCGCCACCACCAGCTCGTTCATCACGTTCACCACGTTCTCGACCTGGCTGGCCGCTCGGGCGGCCGATTCGCGCGCTTGGTCGTCCTGCACTTCGCCGGTCAGCAGCACGTGCCGGTTGTACGAGGTGACGTTCACGTGGGCCTGGTTGCCGATCGTGTCGCGGATGCGGTTGGCCGCCTTCAACTCGATCGACTGGTCTTCGAGCAGTGCCCCCGACGTGCGGCGGTCCGCCGCGACAAAGGCGCCGCCCACGGCCGTGCCCACCAGCAGCGGGGCACAGGCGCTCAGCGAGGCCGCGGCCAGCAGGGCGAGCGCGGTCGCGCGCAACGAGCGGGTGATGGGGGGGCGGTTCATGGGTTTTCCTCTCCAAGCAGGTGGTTGTCGACCGCGGCACACAGGCCGCTCAGGGCCAGCCAGGCGGTCGCGAACATGGTGTCGGCGCGCGTGCCGGGCAGCGGCACCCACACATCGGTGTCGCGCAGCATCGGTCCCAGCGTGCGGGCGGTTTCGCCCGTGAAGGCCACCAGCGTCATGTCCAGCTCGCGGGCGGCGTCGGTGGCGGCCAGCAGGTCGGGCTCGTCGCGCTCCAGCGAGAAGGCCAGCCACACGTCACCCGGGTGACCCAGCGCGCGCACCTGCTGGGCCAGCGTCGGCTGCTGCGGCGAGCCCGACGGCGTCAGCGCCACCGCGGCCAGCGGCGGGCGTTCGCGGCCCTGGCCCTGCACCAGCAGGGTGGCAGCGCGGCGGGCCAGATGGGCCCCTTCGTCTTCACCTGCACACAGCACCGTGCCGCCCGAGGTGAGCGTGTGCATCAGGGCCTGCGCGGCGTAGTTCAGTTGTTGAGCCAGTCGTTCGGAAGACTGGTACAGCCAGTCGGCGGTCTCCAGCAGCGGCTGCTGCAGATAGGCGGGCTGAAAATGGGAATCCGGCATGGCGCGGATCATAAGTCAGGGGCATTCCCCCTTGTGTCAAGGCGTCAGGATGCGTCGAAGGCCGCCGGGATCCACGTCAGTTCATCGCCGTCGATGGCCACCACATCGAAGCGGCAGGGCGGCCAGTCCCGCAGGGCCATCAGGTAGGTCTGCGCGCCGCGGATGCAGCGCCGCTGCTTGCCCCGGCCGATCGAAGCGGCCGCTCCGCCATGGTCGCGCCCGGTGCGCTGCCGCACCTCCACGAACACGAGCGTGCCGTCGCGGTCCCGCAGAATCAGGTCCACCTCGGCGCCGGGCGCGCCCGGTCCGCGCGCCACCCGATAATTGCGCTCCACCAGCGTCAGCCCCTGCGCCAGCAGATGCTGCAGCGCGCGCTCCTCCGCCTCGTCTCCCCGGGATTTCGTCGTGACCTTCGATGCCAACATGCTGCTCCAGGCAGCCCGCCACGTGGCCGCCGGCCAGCAGTATCCCAAAGGCGCGCTCTACCTGGTGCCCACGCCCATCGGCAACCTGGCCGACATCAGTCTGCGTGCCGTGCACGTGCTCGATCTGGTCGACGCCGTGGCCTGCGAAGACACCCGCGTCTCGGGTCAGTTGCTGCGCCACCTGGGTCTCGACAAGCCGCTGATGGCAGTGCACCAGCACAACGAGGTCGGCGCGGCCCAGCGCGTGGTGGCCCTGCTGCAGGAGGGCCAGCGGGTGGCCTACGTCAGCGACGCCGGCACGCCCGCCGTTTCCGACCCCGGAGCGCACCTCGTGGCCGCCGTGCAGGCCGCCGGGCTGCCGGTCGTGCCACTGGCCGGGCCCAGCGCCGTCACCACGGCACTCAGTGCCTCGGGCGATGTCCATGCCCAGGGCTTCCGCTTCCTCGGCTTCCTGCCTGCCAAAGGCGCGGCCCGCCAGACCGCGCTGCGCGAGGCGCTCTCGTCACAAGCCAGCCTCGTGCTGTTCGAGGCACCGCACCGCATCGCCGACCTGGCCACAGACCTTGCTGCCGTGTGCCCGGCGGGCACCATCACGCTGTGCCGCGAACTGAGCAAGCAGTTCGAAGAGATCGCGACCCTGCCCGTCGGGGGGCTGGCCGCCTGGCTGGATGCCGGCCCGCACCGACAGCGTGGCGAGTTCGTGCTGGTCGTCCACGCCTCGGTTGCGGCGCCCGACGAGGCAGAACTGTCCCTGGCGGCGCGGGCGCTGCTGGCCGAACTGGTCTGCCACATGCCGGTAAAGAAGGCCGCCGGCCTGGTGGCCGACGTGACGGGCCTGCCCCGCAAGGCGCTGTACGACGCGGCCCAGCGTTGCCGGGACGAGGCCGACGCGCAGCCCGACTGAGGGCGATTGTGCCCACCCGCGCGGGTTAGAACACGGCCCGTTTGACGGCTTATAGCTTGTCTGCGGGGGCGGGCAAACCCGGGTTCTGCGGAGTTACCCTCAAACGACCGTTTTATTGCCCTTCAACAATGGGTTCCAACGGCAGCACTCGCTGCGCCACCAAGGAGACCCAGATGATCCAGGCACTCACCCGCCGCCCCCTGTTGACCGCCTGCGCCCTGGCCGCGGCCGTCATGGCCATCGCCCCGGCAGCCCATGCCACCACCACCGCCTCGAAGACGAAGCACCCCATCGTGCTGGTGCACGGCTTCATCGGGTTCGACAACATCCTGGGCATCCAGTACTTCTACGACATCCCCAAGCAGCTGCGCGCCGATGGCGCCACGGTCTACATTGCGTCCGTCAACCCGTCGCAGACCACCGAATTCCGAGGTGAAGAGCTGATCCAGCAGATGAAGCAATGGGCGGCCAAGGACGGGGTCACCAAGTTCAACCTGATCGGCCACAGCCACGGCGGCCCGACCGTGCGGTACGCTGCCGGCACCGTGCCCACCATGGTCGCCAGCGTCACCACCATCGCAGCCACCCACTTCGGCAGCAAGGTGGCCGACGACATCCTGGCCAACACCACGCCGGAAGGCGGCTTCGACAAGCTGGCCACAGCCGGCCTGCAACTGATCGGCTGGCTGAGCGGCAACAGCACTGCCAAGCAGGCCGACCTGCTCACGGCCCTCAACGCCCTTTCCTCGGAAGGCTCGGCCGCTTTCAACGCCAAGTTCCCGGTGGGCGCGCCCACCACGCCGTGCGGCAACGGCCCCGAGGTGGCGAGCGTCGCGGGCAACCCGATCCGCTGGTACTCCGTTTCCGGCACCGCCGTGAAGACGAATGGCTGGGATATCTCCGACGCCATCCTCGGCGCCACGGCCAAGTACTTCGGCGACGAGCCGAACGATGGGCTGGTCTCGAAGTGTTCCAGCCACTGGGGCAAGGTCCTCAAGGACGACTACGCCTGGAACCACCTCGACGAGGTCAACCAGGTCCTGGGCATCGTGGGGCGCACCGCCCCCGATCCCGTCGCCTTCTACAAGGCACAGGCGAGCCGCCTGAAGCTGGCCGGCCTCTGATCCCCCAAGCCCCTGGCAACAGGGGCTTTGCCGCGGCGTCGGTTCGCCGCACCCCCCCGGCCTCAACCGTGTTGCAGGCCGAGGTCTCTCACGCCTGCATCTATAACGACATTCATTTAACGAATCCATCAATCCTGAAGGAGCTCACATGATCCGCTCAACCGTCTGGCGCGCCGTTTCCCTGGCCGCCGCCGTGGCCGTGACCACCCTGGCCGCCGTTCCCGCCGCCCACGCCGGCACCTATGCCAAGACCAAACACCCGATCGTGCTCGTGCATGGCTTCATCGGGTTCGACAACATCCTGGGCATTCAGTACTTCTACGACATCCCCAATAAGCTGCGCGACGAGGGCGCGACCGTCTACATCGCCTCCGTCAACCCTTCTCAGACCACCGAGTTCCGCGGTGAAGAGCTCGTCCAGCAGATGAAACAATGGGCGGCCAAGGACGGGGTCACCAAGTTCAACCTGATCGGCCACAGCCACGGCGGACCGACCGTGCGTTACGCCGCCGGCACCGTCCCCGCCATGGTGGCCAGTGTGTCGACGGTCGCCGGCACCCACTTCGGCAGCAAGGTGGCCGACGACATCCTGGCCGGCACCACCCCGGGCGGCGGCTTCGACCAGACGGCCACGGCCGGACTGAAGCTCATTGCCTGGCTCAGTGGCAACAAGACGACCAGCGATGCCGACCTGCTGACCGCACTCAAGGCCCTCAGCACCCCGGGCGCTGCCGCATTCAATGCCAAGTTCCCGGTCGGTGCGCCCACCACGACGTGCGGCACCGGCCCCGAGAGGGCCAGCATCAATGGCAACAGCATGCGCTGGTATTCGTTCTCCGGCACCTCGGTCAAGACCAACGGCTGGGACATCTCCGATGCCATCCTCGCCGAGACCGCCAAGTACTTCGGCACCGAGCCCAACGACGGGCTGGTCTCCAGGTGCTCGAGCCACTGGGGCCGCGTCGTGAAGGACAACTACACCTGGAACCACCTCGACGAGATCAACCAGGTGCTCGGCACCATCGGCACGAACTCGCCCGACCCGGTGTCCTTCTACAAGCAGCACGCCAACCGCCTGAAGTGGGCGGGCCTCTGATGAGGGTCTGACCGGAGGCGCCGCGCGGCGTCTTCCGGTCAGCATGCCGAACTCAACCTCTGGACAGGAGCGCGCGGATGGACATGCGCCTCAAACTCACCGCTGGCGTGGTCGCTGTGGCCGCGCTGGCTGCGGCGGCTTTCTCCCTGCGCCCTGCGGCACTGGGTGCGGGCCCCGACGGGCGCCCCGCGTCGTCATCAGACGGCTGGGCCATGATCAAGCCCGGGGCCGAGGAGGGCGCTCGGCCCGCCCCGGCTGCCGCCGTGATGACCCCCGAGCAGGTGCGCCAGCGCCTCTTCAGACACGGCTCGTTCGCCGGCACCGAGCCTTCGGGCGACTGGTGCGTGGCCCAGGGCAAGCTCGGCGCCTGTGCGGCACTGCGGCACCGCTTCGAGTACTACATCCTGGGCCTCGGTGAGGTCACCGTCGACGACCTGCGGGTGCTCGTGCTCGACGAGGCCAACCGCGCGCACGGCCACGCCCTGGCGCAACAGATCATCGCCGTGTGGGACAAGTACTGGCAGCTGCGTGGCCACGCCTGGCGCAACCGATTCGACCAGAGTGACCGCCGCACCTGGCTCCCCGTCTTTGAAGAGCAGCGCATGGTGCGCCGCCAGATCCTCGGTGCCGACTGGGCCCAGGCCTTCTACGCCGACGACGAAGCCAGGTTCCAGGCGCACTACGCCCAGCTGGAATCCGGCCTGCCGCCGCCACCCGACCCCGGCGAGCCCGTGCCCCAGATGGCGCCCGGCAAGGATCCGGCCGCCGTTCACGCCGAGCGCGTCGCCCGCTACGGCGAGGCTGCGGCCACCCGCCTGGCCAAGGCCGACGACGAATGGGCCGACTGGCAGCGTCGACTCGCTGCGGCCCGCCAGGAATGGCAGCGCCTTCAGGGCGCTACCAACCTGTCGGACAGGCAACGCCGGCAGGACATGGCCGACTACGTCAGCGCGCATTTCAAGCCAGACGAACACCTTCGCGTCCAGGCCTTGCTCAGGCTCTGACACGCGCATCGGGACATACGCCCATCCCCGCGCGGCGTCATCCTGCCGTGCCTACAATGGCCCCATGATCGCTGTCGACGCCACCATTGCCCGCCTCCAGACCGCCCGCGAGTTGCTGCTCGCTCCCTTCGGGCTGGACGAATCCACGCTGCTCAAGGCCCTGAAGGTCATCACCGAGCACCGGGTCGACGACGCGGACCTCTACTTCCAGTACACCCGCAGCGAAGGCTGGAGCCTGGAAGAGGGCATCGTCAAATCGGGCAGCTTCGGCATCGACCAGGGCGTCGGCGTGCGTGCCATCGCCGGCGAGAAGACCGCCTTTGCCTACTCCGACGACATCTCCGAAGCCGCGCTGCTCGACGCCGCCCGCACCGTGCGCACCATCGCCTCGGCCGGCCAGAGCCGCCGCGTCAAGGTCGGCGGCCACACCATCGCGCCCAGCCGCACGCTCTACGGCGGCTTCGACCCCATTGCCTCGCTCGACAGCGCCGCCAAGGTGGCCCTGCTCGAAGACGTCGAACAGCGCGCCCGCGCCAAGGACCCGCGCGTGGTGCAGGTCATGGCCGGCCTGGGCTGCGAGTACGACGTGGTCCTGATCGCCCGTGCCGACGGCACCCTGGCCGCCGACGTCCGCCCGCTGATTCGCCTCTCGCTGACCGTGATCGCCGAGCAGGCCGGTCGCCGCGAGGTCGGCTCCTCGGGCGGCGGCGGTCGCTACGATCTCAGCTACTTCACGCCGGCCGTCACGCAAACCTACGTCGACCAGGCCGTGCACGCGGCGCTGGTCAACCTGGAAGCCCGCCCGGCGCCCGCCGGCGAGATGACCGTCGTCCTCGGCAACGGCTGGCCCGGCATCCTGCTGCACGAAGCCGTGGGCCATGGTCTCGAGGGCGATTTCAACCGCAAGGGCTCCAGCGTCTTTTCCGGTCGCGTCGGCCAGCGGGTGGCCGCCAAAGGCGTCACCGTGCTCGATGACGGCACACTGCCCGACCGCCGTGGCTCGCTCAACATCGACGACGAGGGCCAGCCCACGCAGCGCACAGTCCTCATCGAAGACGGCATCCTGCGCGGCTACATGCAGGACGCCACCAACGCCCGACTCATGAAGACGGCCCCCACGGGCAACGGCCGCCGTGAAAGCTACGCCCACCTGCCCATGCCGCGCATGACGAACACCTACATGCTGGCCGGTGACAAGGACCCGAAGGAAATCGTCGCCTCCATCGACCGTGGCCTGTACGCCGTCAACTTCGGCGGTGGTCAGGTCGACATCACCTCCGGCAAGTTCGTGTTCTCGGCCTCGGAGGCCTACTGGGTCGAGAAGGGCCAGATCCAGTACCCCGTCAAGGGCGCCACGCTGATCGGCAACGGCCCGGACGCCATGACGCGCGTCAGCATGATCGGCAACGACCTGGCGCTGGATTCCGGCGTCGGCACCTGCGGCAAGGAAGGGCAGTCCGTGCCCGTGGGCGTCGGCCAGCCGACCCTGCGCATCGACGGCCTTACTGTGGGCGGCACCGCCTGACGCCCTCGCCACCCAATCACTTGCAAACAGCGCTTGACCGCGTTTCGCGTTCTCGTGCATAATGCAAGGCTTCGCTGAACAAGCGGCAATGGCTTTGGCCTGGCATCCCTCGCGGGTGCTTCGAGTTCCCGGAACGAATTCGAAGCACACGTGCTGCGGCAGGTGATCTACGAAGTCTGTTGCTTGTTCAGATCCGCCCGTTCTACGGGCCCAAGACTGACCGTCCGTCGTTGCGCAAGTGGTTTGCGCAGCCGGCCGGGCCAAGTTGGGGTACACCATGATCCAAATGCAATCGCGACTGGACGTCGCTGACAACACGGGTGCTAAGAGCGTCATGTGCATCAAGGTGCTCGGTGGCTCTAAGCGTCGTTACGCCGGTATCGGCGACATCATCAAGGTGAGCATCAAGGAAGCTGCACCGCGTGGCCGCGTCAAGAAGGGCGAGGTTTACAGCGCTGTGGTCGTGCGCACCGCCAAGGGCGTTCGTCGTCAGGACGGCTCCCTGGTCAAGTTCGATGGCAACGCCGCTGTGCTGCTCAACGCCAAGCTGGAGCCGATCGGCACCCGCATCTTCGGCCCGGTCACGCGTGAACTGCGTACCGAGCGCTTCATGAAGATCGTGTCGCTCGCCCCCGAGGTTCTGTAATCCCTCGGTGCAACGCAAAGGACCGCTCACATGAACAAGATTCGCAAAGGCGACCAGGTCATCGTTCTGACCGGTCGTGACAAAGGCAAGCGTGGCACCGTGGCCGCCCGCGTCGACGCCGACCACCTGTTGGTCGACGGCGTGAACGTGGCCAAGAAGCACGTCAAGCCGAACCCCCTGAAGGGCACCACCGGCGGCATCGTCGACAAGACCATGCCCATCCACCAGTCCAACGTGGCGATCTTCAACCCTGCCTCTGGCAAGGCTGACCGCGTCGGCATCAAGCTCCTGGAAGACGGCAAGAAAGTGCGCGTCTACAAGTCCAGCGGCGAAGAAATCAAGGCTTGACGAGGTTCCACATGGCTCAACAACAAGCTCGCCTGCAGAAGCTGTATCGCGAAAAGATCGTCCCCGAACTGATGACCAAGTTCGGCTACAAGTCGATCATGGAAGTGCCGCGCCTGACCAAGATCACCCTGAACATGGGTGTCTCGGAAGCCGTGTCGGACAAGAAGGTCATGGAACACGCCGTTGGCGATCTGACCAAGATCGCTGGCCAGAAGCCGGTCGTCACGATGTCGCGCAAGCCCATCGCCGGTTTCAAGATCCGCGAGAACATGCCCATCGGTTGCATGGTCACGCTGCGTGGCGCCACGATGTTCGAATTCCTGGACCGCTTCGTCACCATCTCGCTGCCCCGCGTGCGTGACTTCCGTGGTATCTCGGGTCGTTCGTTCGACGGTCGCGGCAACTACAACGTCGGCGTCAAGGAACAGATCATCTTCCCGGAAATCGAGTACGACAAGATCGATGCCATCCGTGGTCTGAACATCAGCATCACGACGACGGCCAAGACCGACGACGAAGCCAAGGCGCTGCTGCAGGCTTTCAAGTTCCCGTTCAAGAACTGAGGTTCACCGTGGCAAAAGTTTCCCTGAAGCAACGCGAAGAAAAGCGCGAAAAGCTGGTTGCCAAGTACGCGCAGAAGTACGCCGAACTGAAGGCCATCATCGATGACGCCAAGAAGTCGGAAGAAGAGCGCTACGCCGCCCGTCTTGAACTGCAAAAGCTGCCCCGCAACGCGAACCCGACCCGTCTGCGCGCTCGCTGCAATCTGACCGGTCGCCCCCGTGGCACGTTCCGTCAGTTCGGTCTGGGTCGTACCAAGATCCGTGAATTGGCATTCGCTGGCGACATCCCCGGTGTCACCAAGGCGAGCTGGTAATCCCAGCAGGGCACGAACAGGAGTTATCCCATGAGCATGAGTGATCCCATCGCCGACATGCTGACCCGTATCCGTAACGCACAAATGGTCGACAAGACCAGCGTTTCGGTGCCGTCGTCGAAGCTGAAAGTCGCGATCGCCCAGGTCCTGAAGGACGAAGGCTACATTGACGGGTTTGCCGTCACCGGTGAGGCTGCCAAGCCTGTGCTGGAAATTGCATTGAAGTACTACGCAGGTCGCCCGGTCATCGAGCGCATCGAGCGTGTGTCCCGCCCCGGTCTCCGCATCTACAAGGGCCGCCACAGCATTCCTCAGGTCATGAACGGCCTGGGCGTTGCCATCGTGACGACCCCGCAAGGTGTGATGACCGACCGCAAGGCTCGCGCTGCCGGCATCGGCGGCGAAGTGCTCTGCTACGTCGCCTGATACTTGAGGAGCAATCGCAATGTCCCGCGTTGGAAAAATGCCGATCGCCGTCCCTCAAGGTGTGGACGTGAAGATCACAGCCGAAGGCGTCACCATCAAAGGTGGCCTCGGTACCCTGACCCTGCCGGCCAATGGCCTGGTCACCGTGTCGCAAGACGGTGCCACGCTGAAGGTCGCGCCGGCCAATGATTCCGCTGAAGCCAATGCCATGTCCGGCACCTTCCGCGCTCTGCTCAACAACACCGTCAACGGTGTGAGCAAGGGCTTCGAGAAGAAGCTGACCCTGGTTGGCGTGGGCTTCCGCGCCCAGGCTCAAGGCCAGAAGCTGAACCTGCAGATCGGGTTCTCTCACCCCGTGGTGAAGGACATGCCGGCTGGCATCAAGGTCGAGACCCCGTCTCAGACCGAGATCGTGATCAAGGGCGCCGACCGCCAGGTCGTCGGCCAGATCGCAGCCGAAGTGCGTGCGTTCCGTCCGCCCGAGCCCTACAAGGGCAAGGGCATCCGCTATGCGGAAGAGCGCGTGGTCCTGAAAGAGACGAAGAAGAAGTAAGGAGCTGATTCATCATGGCAATGAGCAAGAAGGAACAGCGCCTGCGTCGTGCACGTCAAACCCGTGCCCGTATCGCTCTCCAAGGCGCCGTGCGTCTGACGGTCACCCGTTCGAACCTGCACATCTACGCTTCCGTGATTTCTGGCGACGGCACCAAGGTCATCGCGACCGCGTCCACCGCCGAAAAGGAAGTGCGCGAGCAGGTCAAGAACGGTGGCAACACTGTCGCTGCAGCCCTGATCGGCAAGCGCATCGCCGAGAAGGCGAAGGCCGCTGGCGTCGAGAAGGTCGCATTCGACCGCGCTGGCTTCCAATACCACGGTCGCATCAAGGCCCTGGCTGAAGCCGCGCGTGAAGCCGGCCTGCAGTTCTAAGCCGCGTCGGCAACCGGAAGGAATTTCAAATGGCTAAGTTTCAACCCAAGGTGGCAGACGAAGGTCGCGACGACGGTCTGCGCGAAAAGATGATCCAGGTGAACCGCGTGACCAAAGTGGTCAAGGGCGGTCGGATCATGGGTTTCGCAGCCCTGACCGTGGTCGGTGATGGCGATGGCCGCATCGGCATGGGCAAGGGCAAGGCGCGTGAAGTGCCGCTGGCCGTGCAGAAGGCGATGGACCAAGCCCGTCGCAACATGCTGAAGGTCTCGCTGAAGAACGGCACCGTTCACCACAACGTGACCGGCGAACACGGCGCAGCCAAGGTGCTGCTGGCTCCGGCTCCCGCCGGTACCGGCATCATCGCTGGTGGCCCGATGCGCGCTGTCTTCGAAGTGATGGGCATCACCGACATCGTCGCCAAGAGCCTGGGTTCTTCGAACCCCTACAACATGGTTCGCGCCACGTTCGACGCTCTGGCCAAGGCCACGACCCCGTCGGAAGTCGCTGCCAAGCGCGGTCTGACCGTTGAACAAGTGTTCAACTGATCGCTGGAGAGCTGACATGAGCGAAAAGAAAACCGTCACCGTCAAGCTGGTGCGCAGCGTGATCGGCACCAAGGCCGACCACCGCGCCACCGTGAAGGGCCTGGGTCTGCGTCGGATGAACAGCACCGCTGTCCTGGAAGACACGCCCGCCGTGCGCGGCATGATCAACAAGGTCCGCTACATGGTCGTGGTGCTCTAAGCACCTGACCTTTCGGGGAATACCATGGAACTCAATAGCATCAAGCCCGCCTCGGGTGCCAAGCATGCCAAGCGCCGTGTCGGCCGCGGCATCGGCTCCGGCCTGGGCAAGACCGCAGGTCGCGGTCACAAGGGTCAGAAGTCGCGTTCGGGTGGCTACCACAAGGTCGGTTTCGAAGGCGGTCAGATGCCGCTGCAGCGCCGCCTGCCGAAGCGCGGTTTCAAGTCGCACCTGCTGAAGTACAACGCCGAAGTCACCCTGGGTGAACTGCAGGCTCTGGGCGCCGCCGAAGTCGATGTCCTGGTGCTGAAGCAAGCCGGCCTGATCCCTCAACTGGCCAAGGTGGTCAAGGTGATCAAGTCGGGCGAACTGACCAGCAAGGTCGTGCTCAAGGGCATCGGTGCCACCGCTGGCGCCAAGGCCGTGATCGAAGCAGCCGGCGGTTCGCTGGCTGAATAAGCCGACACCGATCGGCATTGCGCAAGCATTGAACGTCAAAGCCTGAACAGGACTCAGCGTGGCAACCTCTCCCACTCAACTGGCACAAAGCGGCAAGTTCGGCGACCTGCAGCGTCGTCTGGTCTTTCTGCTGCTGGCGCTGGTCGTCTACCGCATCGGCGCGCACATTCCCGTGCCCGGTATCGACCCGAACCAGCTGCAACAGTTGTTCAAGGGGCAGCAGGGCGGCATCCTGAGCCTGTTCAACATGTTCTCGGGCGGGGCGCTGTCGCGCTTCACCGTGTTTGCGCTGGGCATCATGCCCTACATTTCCGCGTCCATCATCATGCAGATGATGGGCTACGTGGTGCCCACCCTCGAGTCCTTGAAGAAGGAAGGCGAGGCAGGGCGTCGCAAGATCACGCAGTACACCCGTTACGCGACCTTGGGCCTGGCACTGTTTCAGTCCTTCGGCATCGCGGTGGCCCTCGAAGGCACGGCGGGGCTGGTGGTCAACCCGGGTTTCGGCTTCCGCATGACCACGATGGTCAGCCTGACCGCCGGCACCATGTTCCTGATGTGGCTGGGTGAGCAGATCACCGAGCGCGGTCTGGGCAACGGCATCTCGATCCTCATCTTCGGCGGCATCGCTGCGGGTCTGCCTGGTGCGCTGGCAGGTCTGTTCGAGCTGATTCGCACGGGTTCGATGAGCATCCCGGCCGCCATCTTCATCGTGGCCCTGGTGTTCGCCGTGACCTATCTGGTCGTGTTCGTCGAGCGGGGTCAGCGCAAGATTCTGGTGAACTACGCCAAGCGTCAGGTCGGCAACCGTGTGTACGGTGGTCAGTCGTCGCACCTGCCGCTGAAGATCAACATGGCCGGTGTGATCCCGCCGATCTTTGCGTCTTCGATCATCCTGCTGCCGACCACGGCTGTGGGCTGGTTTGCCACGGGTGACAGCATGCGCTGGCTCAAGGACATCGCCTCGATGCTCTCGCCCGGCCAGCCGATCTACGTGATTCTGTATTCGGTTGCCATCGTCTTCTTCTGCTTCTTCTACACCGCGCTGGTGTTCAACAGCCGCGAGACGTCGGACAACCTCAAGAAGAGCGGCGCGTTCATTCCGGGCATCCGTCCCGGTGACCAGACCGCACGCTACATCGACAAGATCCTGGCCCGCCTGACTCTGGTCGGCGCGGTCTACATCACGGCCGTGTGCCTGCTGCCCGAGTTTCTCGTGCTCAAGTACAACGTGCCTTTCTATTTCGGCGGTACCTCGCTGCTGATCATCGTGGTCGTCACGATGGACTTCTGGGCGCAGGTGCAGTCTTACGTCATGTCTCAGCAGTACGACTCGCTGCTGAAGAAGGCGAACTTCAAGGCGAATTGAGGCGGCTTCGGCCCCTCGACTTGCCAAGAGCCCCTTCACAGACGGGCTGGTTTTGCGGCACAATGCTAGGTTTCGCATTCGCCGCGGCCAGGTTGTCGTGTCAGGCGTCCTGATCGAGCGGTGATGAACCGGTCGGCCGGGCCGCCAGGCGGGGCTGTACAAGCGTCGTGCTCGCCTCGTGTTCCGGGCGAAGTGAGCTGGAGTTTGGTGACCCCGGAAACGTGGGCGAATTTCCGCTGAGCATTCAGCGGTTCAGGAGAAGACCATGAAAGTCTCGGCATCCGTCAAGAAGATGTGCCGTAATTGCAAAATCATCCGCCGCAAGGGCGTGGTTCGTGTGATCTGCACCGACCCGCGTCACAAGCAGCGTCAAGGCTGATCGCCTGACCGGGCGACACACGCGTTCAGAGGACAGTTATGGCACGTATTGCTGGCATCAACATTCCGCCGCACAAGCACACCGAAATCGGTCTGACTTCGATCTACGGCATTGGTCGCACCACCGCGCAGAAAATCTGCTCGGCTGCAGGCATTCCCTTCGACAAGAAGATCAAGGAACTGACCGACGGCGACCTCGAGAAGATTCGTGAAGAAGTGGGCAAGCTCACCATTGAAGGTGACCTGCGCCGCGAGCTCTCGATGAACATCAAGCGCCTGATGGACCTGGGTTGCTACCGTGGCTTCCGCCATCGTCGTGGCCTGCCCTGCCGTGGCCAGCGCACTCGCACCAATGCCCGCACCCGCAAGGGTCCGCGCAAGGCGATCGCCGGTAAGAAGTAATCGGGCTTCGATTTCGAAAGAAAGTATCTATGGCTAAAGCACCTGCGAACAGCGCTGCCCGTCGTGTGAGCAAGAAGGTCCGCAAGAACATTGCGGACGGCATCGCCCACGTGCACGCTTCGTTCAACAACACCATCATCACCATCACCGACCGTCAGGGCAACGCGCTGTCCTGGGCTTCGTCGGGTGGTCAGGGTTTCAAGGGCTCCCGCAAGTCCACGCCGTTCGCTGCCCAGGTGGCCGCTGAAGTGGCTGGCCGCGCTGCTCAAGAACAAGGCATCAAGAACCTGGACGTCGAGATCAAGGGCCCCGGCCCGGGTCGCGAGTCGTCGGTGCGCGCCCTGGCTTCGCTGGGCATCCGCATCAACTCGATCTCTGACGTGACGCCCGTGCCGCACAACGGCTGCCGTCCGCAGAAGCGTCGCCGCATCTGATCCGGTTCTGACTGGCTCGGGCTTCTCCGCCGAGCCGAGTTCGCCCACCTCGCTCGGCCTGCTCGCAGGCTGCGCGAGGTTTATGCGTTGCGCGATGCTGACAAAGTCTATCGACTGTGTCGGTCGTGCGTAGCGCTGCTTGCTATAATGGCAAGTTCTCTGCAGCGGTGGTTGGCCATGTGCCGGCTGCCTCTGATCTGAAGCCCACCGTCTTCTGGCCATGATCGCCGGGAGACTCGCGCCGGTCAACGCCCTCGCTGCAGCAGGGGCGAGGCTGGCGTCAGATACATCACAAGGACACGACAAGTGGCACGTTACCTCGGACCCAAGGCCAAGCTGGCCCGCCGCGAAGGCACCGACCTTTTCCTCAAGAGCGCCCGCCGCCCCATCAGCGACAAGGCCAAGTTTGACACCAAGCCCGGTCAGCACGGCCGCACCTCCGGCTCGCGCACCTCGGACTTCGGTCTGCAGCTCCGCGAGAAGCAGAAGGTCAAGCGCATGTACGGCGTGCTGGAAAAGCAATTCCGCCGCTACTTCGCTGAAGCCGAGCGCCGCAAGGGCAACACCGGCGGCAACCTGCTGTCGCTGCTGGAATCGCGCCTGGACAACGTCGTCTACCGCATGGGCTTTGCCTCGACGCGCGCCGAAGCCCGTCAGCTGGTGGGTCACAAGGGCGTGGTCGTGAACGGCCAGGTCGTGAACATCCCGTCGTACATGGTGAAGGCCGGTGACGTGGTCGCCGTTCGCGAAAAGGCCAAGAAGCAGGTCCGCGTGCAGGAAGCCTTCAAGCTGGCCGAGTCGATCGGCATGCCGGGCTGGGTCCAGGTGGACGGCGCCAAGCTGGAAGGCGTGTTCAAGAAGACCCCGGATCGCGACGAGTTCGGCTCCGACATCAACGAATCGCTGATCGTCGAACTGTACTCGCGTTGATGCGTCGCAGGGCTGCGCCGCACGGTCGTCCGATCGTGTCGCGTGGCCTTGTGCATTTGTATTTCAGGGCCGGGGCATGTGCTCCGGTTGGTCCAGCAGCCTTATCGGTGTAACGAGCCGAGGGTATTGACAGGAAGACCTCATGCAAACGAATTTGCTGAAACCCAAAGCCATCCAGGTGGAACCGCTCGGCGGTCACCGTGCCAAGGTCACGCTCGAACCGTTCGAGCGCGGCTATGGCCACACCCTCGGCAACGCGCTGCGTCGCGTGCTGCTGTCGTCGATGGTCGGTTTCGCACCCACGGAAGTCACGATCGCTGGCGTGCTCCACGAGTACTCGGCCATCGATGGCGTGCAGGAAGACGTGGTCCACATCATGCTGAACCTCAAGGGCGTGGTGTTCCGTCTGCACAACCGTGACGAAGTCACCCTGGTGCTGCGCAAGGACGGCGAGGGCCCCGTGACGGCGGCCGACATTCAGACCCCGCATGATGTCGAGATCGTCAACCCGGGTCATGTGATCGCCCATCTGTCGGCTGGCGGCAAGCTGGACATGCAGATCAAGGTGGAGAAGGGCCGCGGCTACGTGCCGGGCAACGTCCGCCGCTATGGCGAAGAGTCGAGCAAGGCCATCGGCCGTATCGTGCTGGACGCTTCGTTCTCGCCGGTTCGCCGCGTGAGCTACACGGTCGAAAGCGCCCGTGTGGAGCAGCGCACCGACCTGGACAAGCTGGTGATGGAGATCGAGACCAACGGCGCCATTTCGCCGGAAGACGCGATCCGTGCCTCGGCCAAGATCCTGGTGGAGCAGCTGGCGGTCTTCGCCCAGTTGGAAGGCCCGGATGCCGCCGGCATTTTCGAAGCCCCGGGCAAGCCTGGCGCGACGTTCGACCCGATCCTGCTGCGTCCGGTCGACGAGCTGGAGCTGACCGTGCGTTCGGCCAACTGCCTGAAGGCCGAAAACATCTACTACATCGGCGACCTGATCCAGCGCACCGAGACCGAGCTGCTCAAGACCCCGAACCTGGGTCGCAAGTCGCTCAACGAGATCAAGGAAGTGCTGGCTTCCCGTGGTCTGGCCCTGGGCTCGCGCCTGGAAGCCTGGCCGCCCCAAGGTCTGGACAAGCGTTGATTTTTGAAAGTGGGCGGCTCTGAAGGGCCGCCCGGTGCACCCGGCGGTACCTTGAAACGGCCGTCGGTTTTGATAAGGAAAGGAAAGCACCATGCGTCACGGAAATGGACTCCGTAAACTGAACCGCACTTCGTCGCACCGCGCTGCGATGCTGCGCAACATGGCCAACTCGCTGATCGAGCACGAAGCCATCAAGACCACCGTGCCGAAGGCCAAGGAACTGCGCCGCGTTGTCGAGCCGCTGATCACCCTGGCCAAGGAGCCCACGCTGGCCAACAAGCGCCTGGCGTTCGACCGCCTGCGCAACCGCGACAACGTGGTCAAGCTGTTCAACGTGCTGGGTCCGCGTTTCGCCAAGCGCCCCGGCGGCTACACCCGCATCCTGAAGATGGGCTTCCGCGTGGGCGACAACGCCCCGATGGCCTACATGGAGCTGGTTGAGCGCACTGAAGAAGCGGCTGCTCCGGAAGCTGCGGCCGAGTAAAACGGCGCTTCAGAGCCTGTTCTGGGCTCTGGACAAAGCAAAAACCCGCGTGGTTCGCTCCCCGCGGGTTTTTTATTGGGCCGATGCGGCCCACACATGAAAAACAGCGCGAGGCTTGCAGCGCCGGATGTTTTCATGTCATAATCACTTTCTCAGTCGCGGGGTGGAGCAGTCTGGTAGCTCGTTGGGCTCATAACCCAAAGGTCGTTGGTTCAAATCCAGCCCCCGCAACCACATTCAGGGCTCAAGCCCTCGCATCAAAGCCACCCTCGGGTGGCTTTTTTGTTGGTCCCTTTGCTTCGGGGCTTGGCAATCAGAGCAATGCGCGCAGTTCGCGCTGAGCCTGCCGTAGCAGCGGGAGGCCACGGGCGACGAGGTCGTCCAGGGAGCGCCGGGCGGCGCTGGCGCCGAGGTTGACGGCCGCCACGAGCTGCCCACGGTTGTTGTGCAGCGGCACGGCGAGGGTGCGGAGGTCGATGTCGAGTTCCTGGTCCACCAGCGCGTAGCCTTGCTGGCGTGTGCGCTCCAGTTCACGGAGCAGCTGACCTGGGTCCGTGATGGTTTGGCTGGTTCGCGGAAGCAGCCGCTGCCGCTCGATCCACTGGCCCCACTCGGATTCCGGCCTGAACGCCATCAGCACCCGGCCGTTGGCGCTGCAGTACGCGGGCACCCTCGTCGCAGGCTGCAATCGCGCAGAGGGCGGCAAACCGCCGCCGCAGGCGGCAATCGACAGGACATCGTCGCCGTCGAGGACGCCGGCGGCGCTGGCATCCCCCGTGTGCGCGACGATCTGGTTCAACCGGGGCTGGATCATGCGGGGCAGGCGTGCGGAGTGCAGGTAGCTCTGGCCGAGGCGCAGCACCCGGGGCGTGAGCGAGAAGCAGCGGCCATCGTGGTGCGCGTAGCCGATCTGTGTCAGGGTCAGGAGGTAGCGGCGGGCGGCCGCGCGACTCAGGCCGGCCCGGTTCGCCACTTCGGTGATGGTCAGTCTGGGCTTGTCGAGGTCGAAGGCGGAGATGACCGCGAGGCCCTTCTCGAGGCCGCCGACCAGGTCGCGGGGGTTGAATACCGCTGGCATGCGGGCGGGGGCGACGAGGAGGGAGGACGGGAGTGACATGTCGAGGAGCACCGGTGAGCGAAATGGCGTGGCCACTTGCGTTGTTTGCATATCGAACAAGCGTACGTAGTGCGTACGGCGTGATTGTGACGCGTGAACGGCGGCGCGGTATAGGAATAGCCCGAATACTGGTGAACCTCTGTGCGCACAATTTCCTTTCATCCCGGTAGACGTGCTACAATTGCATTCTTCAGTCGCGGGGTGGAGCAGTCTGGTAGCTCGTTGGGCTCATAACCCAAAGGTCGTTGGTTCAAATCCGGCCCCCGCAACCAAATCAAAAAAGGCCTTCACGTTCGTGAAGGCCTTTTGCGTTGGGGAATCGCTTTTCAGCTGCGGTGATCCGGTTCACCCCGGCGGGCTGCGCGGGGTGAATGCAGGCAGGATCAAGCGTCGGGAACCGGCGCGTGCCGGAGCGGTTGCGGAGGGGCAGGGGGCATCGGGCGGTAGCCGCTCATCCCATACCAGCCGATGTACAGGTAGCACACCAGCGGCACGGTAAACGACAGCAGGAGGCCGATGCCATCGGCCAGCACGGCCTGGAGCAGGGGCACGATGGCGCCACCGACGATGGCCATGCACAGCAGCCCGGAGCCCCGACTCGTGAGTTCACCGAGTCCTTCAAGGGCCAGCGAAAAGATCGTCGGGAACATGATGGAATTGAACACCCCGACGGCGAGCAGCAGCCACATTGCGGCCGGGCCGCCCAGCGCCATTGCGGAGCCGATCAGGATGACGTTGGCCAGCCCGGCCGTCATCAGCACCCGGCTGGCGCGAACCCGCTGCATCAGGGCGCTGCCGGCCAGACGGCCCACCATGGCCGCGCCCCAGTAGAGCGCAAGGTACTGGCCGGCGGTTTCGTGGCTGAGCCCGGCGATCTCCGGCTCGCTCATGAGGCTGACCAGCAGGCTGCCGATGCCCACCTCGGCACCTACGTAGGCAAAGATGCCGACGGCCCCGAGTACGAGGTGCCGATGTGCCCACAAGCCGTTGCGGCCCGCATGAACGTGCGTGTCGCGGCGGTGGCCGCTGCGCTCGATGACCCGGGCGTCGGGGAGCCGGAAGCAAGCCACGATGCCGGCCAGGATGAACAGGGCGGTCGCCAGCAGCAGATAGGGTCCCTGCACGGTCTCGGCCTGGCCTTGCGCTGCGACATGGTCTGCCGAGGCGAGGATGGTGGCGGCCCCGACCAGCGGCCCGAGTGTGGCGCCCAGCGAGTTGAAGGCCTGTGTCAGGTTCAGTCGCGAAGAAGCCGTCTGGGGCGCGCCCAGCAAGGTCACATAGGGATTGGCGGCGACCTGAAGCAGGGTGATGCCGCTGGCGAGAACAAACAGCGCACCCAGAAAGAGCGGATAGGCATGCAGCTCGGCTGCGGGGTAGAACAACAGGCAGCCAATGCCGACCGTGCACAGGCCGACGATAAGGCCGCGCTGGTAGCCGATGCGCTGCAGCAGGCGGCCGGCGGGCAACGACACGATGAAGTACGCGACGAAGAAGCAGAACTGCACCAGCATCGCCTGCACGTAGTTGAGCGAGAACAGGGCCTTGAGGTGGGGGATGAGGATGTCGTTCAGCGAGGTGATGAGGCCCCACATGAAGAACAGCGAGGTGAGCACCGCAAGCGGGCCCGTATGGCGGGTGTTCATGGCAGACGAGGCGGGCCCGGCCCGCAAGACAAAACGCCGAGTTTAACGATTCGTTAATTAAAGGGCGAGGGCGGCACTTAACCCCTGCTGGGTGTGCGTCTGGCGTGCCGCGGCATGATGGGCGCATGTCTTCTTTGTCTGTTCTGGATCTTTCGCCCATCACGCAAGGCAGCGATGCGGCCACCTCGTTTGCGCGCTCGCTCGACTTGGCCCGGCACGCCGAGCAACTGGGTTACCAGCGCTACTGGCTGGCCGAACACCACGGCATGCCGGGCATTGCCAGTGCGGCCACGGCCGTGCTGATCGGGCACATTGCGGGCGGCACGCGCCACATCCGGGTGGGGGCCGGCGGCATCATGCTGCCCAACCATGCGCCGCTGCAGGTGGCCGAGCAGTTCGGGACGCTGGCGGCGTTGCATCCGGGGCGCATCGACCTGGGCCTCGGGCGTGCGCCCGGCTCCGACCCCGCGACAGCCCGCGCG
Organism: uncultured Aquabacterium sp.; assembly: GCF_947366995.1. GTDB lineage: Bacteria > Pseudomonadota > Gammaproteobacteria > Burkholderiales > Burkholderiaceae_C > Aquabacterium. The sequence goes on from NZ_CANBCC010000002.1 coordinate 143,231, forward strand.
CTGAGGCGGCATCTGCAGACGGACCCAGACGCCTTCGACCGCGACGTGCTGGAGCTGCAGGCCTACTTTGCGGGGCGGCGCCCGTTTGGCGTGCGGGCAGTGCCGGGCGAGGGGGCCGACGTGCCGCTCTGGATTCTCGGCTCGAGCCTGTATGGCGCGCAGATGGCGGCGCGCTTCGGCCTGCCCTACGCGTTCGCGTCGCACTTCGCGCCCGCGCAGATGCTCGATGCCATCGCACTGTATCGGCGGTTGTTCCAGCCGTCTGCGGTGCTCGACAAGCCGCGTGTGATGCTGGGCGTGAATGCGTTCGTGGCGGACACGGAGGCCGAGGCGCGTCTGCTGATGACGTCGCTGGAACAGGCCTTTGTGGCCTTGCGATCCGGGCAGCCCATGCCGTTGCCGCCGCCTCAGGCCGGCTTCACGGACAGCCTTCCTCCATCCGCGCGAGCCACGCTGGAGGGTGTGCTCGCCTGCAGTGTGGTCGGCACGCCGGATCAGGCCGCAAGCCAGTTGCGCGCGCTGGCCGAGCGCACTGGGGCCGACGAGTTCATGGTCACCGCGCAGATCTTCGACCACGAAGCGCGATGCCGCTCGTTCGCGCTGCTGATGGAGGCGTGGACGGCCTGACGGAGACTTTCCCCGAGGCAAAAGACCCTGCTGAATACGGCACAATAGATCGCCCGGTTTGTGCGGGTGCCATTCATCAAACGTCACAATGAACAAGACCGATCTGATCCAACGTCTGGCCGACCAGCACGAGCTGTCGAAGGCTGAAGCCGGCCGCATCCTGGAGACCCTGCTCGACACCGTGGTCGGTGCCGTCAAGAAGGGTGAAGCTGTCACGATCCCGGGTTTCGGTTCGTTCAAGCAGCATGCCCGCCCGGCCCGCAACGGCGTGAACCCCAGCACCGGCGCCAAGATCAAGATCGCTGCCGCCAAGCTGCCGAAGTTCACCCCGGGTGCCTCGTTCAAGGCCGCCGTGGATCCGAAGGCCGCCGCCCGCAAGGCTGGCGCCAAGGCCGAAGCCAAGCCGGCTGCCAAGAAGGCCGTTGCCAAGAAGGCTGCGGCCAAGCCTGCTGCCAAGAAGGCCGCCAAGAAGTAAGAGGCCTTGCGCCTGAATGGCAAAACGGCTCCCCGCGGGGAGCCGTTTTGCTTGGGAGCCGCTGTTGTGGATCAGAAGCGGTGGAGGATGCCGAGCTGCATGGCCTTCAGGCGCTGGCCATTGACGTCGGCGGCTTCGAAGTTTGGCAGCACGGCGGCCGAGCCGGACAGCACGAAGCCGCCGTTGCGGTCGTTGCTCAGCACCTCGCCCATCGCGTACAGCGTGGTCCGCTTCGACAGGTCATAGAACGCGCCGAGCGACGCGCCGGTGGCGCCTTCCTTGGCGTTTGAGGTGTCGTAGATGCGGCCGACCATGCCGCCGACACGCAGGGCGGTCGAGACGCGGTAATCGGCCGACAACTGCACGACGTTGTGGAAGCGGTTTGCGTCGGTTGCCGTGCCTGCGGCGCCGGACACCAGCGTGCCCGTGGCGCCTAGCAGCAGTCCGGCGTTGTTGCCCTGGAGCGGGCCGCTGGCCGAGTCCGTGGTGGCGTTGCTACGGATTACCGATGCGTACACCTTGCCTTGCCCGTAGTCGTAGTTCGCGTACAGGTTGTCGAACACGATGGTGCGGCCCACAGCCGAGTTGGCGGCCGGTCGGGCGCGCACGCCGGTGAAGCCCGCACGAACCGGGCCGTTGGCGTAGTCGACGGCGAACTGCCACACGGCCTTGCTGGAGGGGCTGCCGCTGCCTTGTTCACCGGGCGCGAAGTGCGCCTCGATCACGAAGCCGGCCACGCGGGGGGAGATGTACGCCAGGTCGTTGTCGTAACGCGCGGTGAGGGCATACCAGTTGGCCAGCGAGCCGAGCGTGCGGGCGCTGTAGTCGATGTCGGCGCTGCGGACGAAGGCGACGGAGTTCTGGCGGCCGGCGCGGAACTCGCCGTAGGGCGTAGCCAGGCCCACCCAGGCCTGGCGGTCAAAAAAGCGCGTGCTGTCGTTCTGCTTGCCGGAGTCGGCATACAGACCGTGCTCGAGGTTGAACTTCACGGCCAGGCCACCGCCGAGGTCTTCGGTGCCACGAAAGCCCAGGCGGCTGCGCATCAGGGCGCCGTCGTTCAGCGAGGTCAGGCTTTTGCCCGAGCTGCTCTTCATGTAATTCAGATACTGGTCCAGCGTGCCGTACAGCGTCACGTTGCTGGTCTGCGCATGGGTGGCTGCGGCGCTCAGGGCCAGGGCCGCGGGCAAGACGGCGCGAGAGAAGGGCTTGTTCATGGGGTGTCTCCTGGTGTCGGGCGCAGGCGCGCCCTGCCGGGTGCAGCGGGTGACCCGGATCGGTGTGGTGAGGGAAAGGGGCAGCCCTCTTGGGATTGCCCGGGCACCGGGGGAGCGCCACGGCTCCCCCACGGCGCAGGCCGATCAGGCGGCCGAGGTGACGAGCTTGGGCTGGCCGGTGCGACGAGCCTGCTGGCGCAGGGCGAAGACGATCATCGCGACGGTGGCCACGGCACCGGGGATGGCGAAGGCCAGGAAGTTGGCCTGCAGCGGCAGTTCGGCGGCCAGCAGGGCACCACCCAGGATCGGGCCCACGATGGCGCCGTTGCGGCCGATGCCGGAGGCCCAGCCGAGGCCTGTGGAGCGGATGCTCATCTCGTAGAACTGGGCGCCCAGTGCGTACAGCAGGATCTGCGTGCCGATGGTCGTGGCGCCGGCGATGGCGATCAGGATGTACAGCACTTCGGTGGAGCTCTTGTAGCCCAGCAGGCTGATGGAGGTGGCGGCGATGGCGAAGAACACCGCCAGCACGCGCGGCATGTTCATCTTGTCGCTCAGCCAGCCGCCGCCGACGGCGCCGAAGATCGCGCCGAGGTTGAGCACCAGCAGGAAGCTCAGCGAAGAGCCCAGGCCGTATCCGGCCTTGGTCATCAGCTTGGGCAGCCAGGAGGCCAGCGCGTAGACCATCAGCAGGCAGCAGAAGAAGGCGACCCACAGCATCAGTGTCTGCAGGGCGCGGCCGTCACCGAAGAGCTGGAGCACGTTGCCGCCCTTGGCCTTGCCGGCCGGAGCGGCCAGCTGGTCGCCGGCCTTCATCTTGAAGGTGGGCTCGACGCGGGACAGCACCGCGGCGGCTTCCTCCGTGCGGCCTTCCTTGACCATGAAGCCGACCGACTCGGGCAGGAACTTCATGATGAGGGGCAGCAGCAGCAGGGGGATGCCGGCGATGTAGAAGACCGATTGCCAGCCATAGCTGGGCAGCAGCACCATGCCGAGGCCGGCCGACAGCATGCCGCCGACGGAGTAGCCGCTGAACATGATGGCCACCAGCGTGCTGCGGATTTTCTGGGGGGCGTACTCGCTCATCATCGCGACCACGTTGGGCATGACGCCGCCGATGCCGAGTCCGGCGATGAAGCGACAGATGCCGAACTCGGTGGGGTTGGTCGTGAAGCCGTTCAAGACGGTGAAGCCACTGAACAGGATCACGCAGATCGTGATGGCCTTCTTGCGGCCGATGCGGTCGGACAGCGGGCCGAAGATGAGGGCGCCGGCCATCATGCCGAACAGGGCATAGCTGCCGAGCGCACCGGCCTGCAGCGGGGTGAGGTTCCATTCCTTCATCAGCACGGGCAGGGCCACGCCATAGATGACGAGGTCATAGCCGTCGAAGATGATGATGAGGGCGCACCAGAAGAGCACCGTCCAGTGAAAGCGGTTGAACCGCGCCTGGTCGATGACCTTGGATACATCGATGTTGTTCATTTTGTCTCCACCATGAGGGGTAGGGGTTGCTCGAGAGCGCCCGGCGCGGGAGGGCCACGCGGGCGGAGGGGAAAGAGCGGGTGGCTCGTGGACCGAGCCTGTGGTTCTTGTGAGAGATGTGGGGCGGTTCAGCCCATGTCGCCACCACCGATCGGCAGCACGACGCCGGTGATGTACGAGGCCTCATCCGAGGCGAGGAAAAGGATGGCGCCGACCTGTTCGTCGATCGTGCCGTAGCGCTTCATCAGGCTCGACGACTTGGTCTGGTCGACGATTTGCTGATACCAGACCTTCTCCTGTTCGGTCTGTTCGGCGGTGTTGCGCGGGATGCGGCGCGGCGGGGCTTCGGTGCCGCCCGGGGCTGTGGCGTTCACACGCACGCCGCGTTCGGCGGTCTCGAAGGCCAGGCAGGCCGTGAGTGCGTTGACGCCGCCCTTGGCTGCGCCATAGGGCACACGGTTGACGCCGCGCGTGGCGATCGACGAGACGTTGACGATGGCGCCCTGGCCCTGCTCGAGCATGATCGGCAGGGCCGCGTGGCAGCACCACAGCGTCGGGAACAACGAGCGGCGCACTTCGGCCTCGATCTCGTGCTCGGCGTAGTGCTCGAAGGGCTTGGCCCAGATCGTGCCGCCGACGTTGTTGACGAGGATGTCGATGCGGCCGAAGTGGCGCACGGCCTCGGCCATCACGCGCTCGCAATCGGCGTTGCGTTCGAGGTCGGCCGTGAGGGTGAGGATGCGGTCGGCCGCGCCGGGCAGCTCGCGCAGCTCGTGCACGATCTCGGCACGGTCGACGGCCACGATGCGGCCACCTTCGGCCAGCATGCGCTCGACGACGCCGCGGCCGATGCCCTGCGCAGAGCCGGTGACGACGGCCACCTTGCCTTGGAAACGGGGTGTCATGGTGGGCTCCCGTTCAGGCGCTGGCTGCGAACTTCTCGTAATAGAAGTTGGCCGGCTGGATGCCGCGTTCGCGGATGAAGTGGCTCACGGCTTCGACCATCGGAGGCGGGCCGCACAGGTAGATGTCGACCTCGCCTTCGTTGAGGTGCTTGGGCTCGATGTGCTGAGTCACGTAGCCCTTGTGGGGATACGGGCTGTCGGCGTTCGCCACGCACGCGGTGAACGTGAAGTTGGGGATGCGGGCAGCAAACGCTTCGAGCTTGTCCATCTCGACCAGGTCGGCGTCGTTGGTGACGCCGTAGATCAGGTGCAGCGGGTGGGCGCTGCCTTCCTCTGCGATCTTCTCGAGCATCGCGGTGAAGGGCGCCAGGCCGGTGCCGCCGGCCAGCAGCAGCAGCGGGCGCTTGATCTCGCGCAGGTAGAAGCTGCCCAGCGGGCCGGCCAGGGACATGGCGTCGCCCTGCTTGGCCAGGCTGGTGAGGAAGGAGCTCATCAGCCCGCCCGGCACGTTGCGGATCAGGAAGGAGACCTCGCCGTTGCGCGGCATCGAGCTGAAGGAGTAGGCGCGGGTCTGGTCGCTGCCGGGCACTTTCAGGTTCACGTACTGACCAGGCAGGAAGGCAAGCTTGTTGAGCGCATCACCCTGCAGGCTCAGCGAGATGGTGCTGGGCGAGAGCTGGCGCACTTCCTTGATGGCGGCGTCGAACTCGGCCTGCTGGGTGCGGCACACGGCCGACGAGGCGGGCACGCGCACCACGCAGTCGCTCTGCGCGCGCATCTGGCAGGTCAGCACGTAGCCCTGTTTGGCTTCGTCGTCGCTGAGGGCGTCGTCGATGTACTCGCCCATCGTGTACTGGCCCGATTCGGCAAAGCACTTGCAGGTGCCGCAGGCGCCGTCACGGCAATCGAGGGGGATGTTCACGCCCTGGCGGTAGGCCGCATCGGCGACCGTCTCGGTGGCGTTGGCTTCGATGAAACGGGTGAGACCGTCTTCGAACTGGAGGGCAATCTGGTGAGGCATGAGGGGGACCTCCGTGATGAGTGAGGCCCCTGGCGCGCGGTGCACGGCAGGGGCAGCAGACTCAGATGTGGTAGACGTCGACGACGTGGCGGATGTAGTCGTTCTTCAGCACGACCACCTTGCGCTTGATCAGCGGCTGGCCGCTGGTCAGGTCGATCGTGTAGTGCGAGGTGCCGAAGTAGCTGTCCGTGGTGTGGTAGCGGTAGCTCAGGGTGTGCCAGTTGAAGCGCACCTCGAGTTGCTCGCCCTGGTGGGACACGATCTCCACGTTGTGGATGTTGTGGCCGGTGCGGGGCTCGGGCGTGCTGGCCGCGGAGCGCTCGGTCTTGATGCGGAAGACACGGTCTTCCAGGCCGCCGCGGTTCGCGTAGTAGATCAGCGAGATCTCGGACTGCGGGTCGCGTGTCAGCTCGCCGTCGTCGTCCCACGAGGGCATCCAGAACTCGGCGGCCGGGTGGTAGCAGGTCAGCCACTCGTCCCACTGCTTGTCGTCCAGCAGACGGGCTTCGCGGTACAGAAAGGCCTGGACTTGTTCGATGGTCATGCTCATGGTGGGCCTCACGCTTTCTTGGCTTGTTCGGCTTCCGCCGCGATGGCACGCTGCATGGTCTCCATCCAGTGGCGGTGCTGCTCGGTGTAGAGGCCTTCGTCTTCTGTCTTCACGCCGCTGAGCAGCGGCTTCAGGTCGATCTGCTGGGCTGCGGCATCGGGGCCGTGAACCCAGTGCGTGGCGCCGCGGCACATGTCGTTCCACTCCAGCGCGATGCCGGCGTAGCCCTGCTGGCACGCGCGGAACTCTTCCAGGTCGTCCGGCGTGGCCATGCCGGTGGCGTTGAAGAAGTCTTCGTACTGGCGGATGCGGCGGGCGCGGGCCTCGGGGGCTTCACCCTTGGGCGCAATGCAGTAGATGGTGACTTCCGTCTTGTCGACCGAGATGGGACGCAGCACGCGGATCTGCGAGCTGAACTGGTCCATCAGATAGACGTTGGGATACAGGCACAGGTTGCGCGAGTGGTTGATCATCCAGTCCGCGCGGGCTTCGCCGCAGCGCTGCACCAGCTCGTCACGCGCCTTGAAGTTGGGGCGGTCTTCGGGGTTGGCCCACTTCGTCCACAGCAGCATGTGGCCGTTTTCGAACGAGTAGAAGCCGCCGCCGTTCTTGGCCCAGCTGCCTGCGTCCATCGCCTTGATGGTGTCGCCGGCTTCGGACTGCTTGCGGTGGTTGGTGGTGGCCGCATAGTTCCAGTGCACCGAGGTGACGTGGTAGCCGTCGGCGCCGTTCTCGGCCTGGATCTTCCAGTTGGCATCGAAGGTGTAGGTCGACGAGCCGCGCAGCACTTCCAGTCCTTCGGGCGACTGGTCCACGATCATGTCGATGATCTTGGTCGACTCGCCGAGGAACTCGGTCAGCGGGGCCACCTCCGGGTTCAGGCTGCCGAACAGGAAGCCGCGGTAGCTCTCGAAGCGCGCCACCTTCTTCAGGTCGTGGCTGCAGTCCTTGTTGAAGGACTCTGGGTAGCCGGCGTCGGTGCCGTCCTTGACCTTCAGCAGCTTGCCGCTGTTGTTGAACGTCCAGCCGTGGAAGGTACAGGTGAAATTGGCCTTGTTGCCCTTCTTCAGGCGGGCCAGCGTGGCGCCACGGTGCGAACAGGCATTGATGATGGCGTTGAGCTCACCGGCCTTGTTGCGCGTGATCATGATCGGCTGGCGGCCGATGTAGGTCGTGAGGTAGTCGTTCGGGTTCGGGATCTGGCTTTCGTGGGCGAGGTAGATCCAGTTGCCCTCGAAGATGTGCTTCATCTCGAGGTCGAACAGCTCCTGGTCGGTGAACGCACTGCGGTGCAGTTTGTAGATGTGCTGGTCCTTGTCCTCGACCAGCATGCCGTCGAGGCGCTCGCGAACCGCGTCCAGCGGGGTGGGGTTGCTCATGGTGGGCTCCGGTCGAAGGGGTCAGGCGGCAGCGCGGGGACGAGCGAAGTCGGTGGCCGGCACGGCGGCGGCTTCGGCGTGCACGGTGAAGTCGAAGTCGATCTGCAGGAAGGGGCCGGTCAGGTCGTACTGGGCGGCCGCAGCGGCGTCGTCCACCTTCTTGACTGCGGGCACCAGGCCTTCACGCGTGCCGAAGGCAAAGTCGTCCCACAGGTGCGGATCGTTCTCGATGTTGATCTGCGTGGTCAGCTTGCGGCAGCCCGGGGCGGTCACGAAGAAGTGGATGTGGGCCGGGCGATGGCCGTGGCGGCCCAGGGCCTGCAGCAGGCGGTCGGTCGAGCCACCGGGGGGGCAGCTGTAGCCCACGGGCAGGATGCTGCGGAAGGCGTAGCGGCCTTCGGCGTCGGTGATGATGGTGCGGCGCAGGTTGAAGGCGCTCTGCGTCTTGTCGAAATACGAGTAGTTGCCCAGGTGGTTGGCGTGCCAGACCTCGACCTTGGCGCCGGCCACGGGCTTGCCGTCGGCGGTGCGCACCACGCCCTGCATGATCACGGTTTCGCCGGGGGTGGCGCCGTCATCCAGGCGGGCAAAGCCCTGGGCCACCGGGGCGCCGGCCACGTACAGCGGGCCTTCGATGGTGCGGGGGGTTCCGCCGACCAGACCGGCCTTGGCTTCGGCCTCGTCCATGCGCAGGTCCAGGAAGTGTTCGATGCCGATGCCCGGGGCGATCAGGCCCAGTTCGCCGTTGCGACCGGCCTCGCTCAGGAAGTTCAGGCCTGCCCAGAACTCTTCGGGCTGGATGTCCAGTTCGTCGATCTGGATCATCAGGTCACGGATCATGCGCGTCACGATGGTCTTGACGCGGGCGTTGCCGGGGCCGGTGACGCCGGTGGTGCTGATGCGTTCGATGAGGGCGTCGATGGTCTTCTTGTCCATGATGGTCTCCTGAAGGACGGCGTGGGGGAGGCAGTCAGTCCGGATTTCCGATGTGAAACCGACTGCAAGTGGCGCGATCTTAGGAAGAGACCTTGTCGGGTGTCCAAGATGGTTTTAGACTCGTTCCATATCCGAAAGGTATGGAATGGAATTGCGCCATCTTCGGTACTTTGTGGCCGTCGCCGATGAGCAAAACTTCACGCGGGCGGCTGAAAAGCTTCACATCTCGCAGCCGCCGTTGAGCCGGCAGATTCAGGATCTGGAAGACGAGTTGGGGTTGCCGCTGTTCGAGCGGGGCTCACGGCCGCTGAAGCTGACCGAGGCCGGGCGGTTTTTCTACACCCATGCCACCCGGATGCTGGAGCAGGCGCGCGAGGCCGTCCAGACGACGCGGCGCGTGGCGCACGCAGACAAGCGGCTGGTGATTGGCTTCGTGTCGTCGACGATTTACGGTGCCCTGCCGCGGCTGGTGCGGCTGTTCCGGGCCGAGCGGCCAGGCACCGAGGTGTCGCTGGTGGAAATGTCGACGGTGGACCAGATCGAGGCGCTGAAGGCCGGTCGGATCGATGTCGGCTATGGGCGTATCCGGCTGGAGGATCCCGCCATCAAGCGCGAGGTGCTGCGCGAGGAACAGCTGGTTCTTGCCATACCTTGCGAGCATGAGTTGGCCGAAATCGGACAACCGGTCAGTCTTGCACAGGCGGCCCGTTTCCCCAATCTGGTTTACCCTAGGAAGCCTCGCCCCAGTTTCGCGGACCACGTTTTGTCGATGTTTCGCGACCGCGGTGTGGAGCCAGTCGCGGTGCACGAGGTGCAGGAAATCCAGACCGCCCTGGGCCTGGTTGCTTCGGGCATGGGGCTGTGCGTGGTGCCCACCGGCGTGCAGCGCCTGCGGCCGGACGAGGTGGTCTACCGACCGTTTTCCGAGCCGGGCATGGTGTCCCCCATCATCATGAACACCCGGTTGCATGACCAGTCCGACGACATCCTGCTGCTGCGCAGGCTGATCGATGACATCTACCGGGCGCAGGCCGAGGAGCGGCGCCGCGCGGAGGAACTGGCCACGCAGGCGCGCCTCGGCATCGAGGGTGACCCGGCTGCGTTGATTTGAGCGTCGGAACGGGCCGCGTCAGCCGGGTGTTTGCCGGGTGCGCGGGTGGTTCACGAGGCAGGTGAGCGAGCCGAGGGCGACCCCCCAGAAGGCTGAGCCCAGCCCGAGGAAGCTCACCCCGGAGGCCGTGGCGAGGAAGGTGAGGATGGCCGCCTCGCGGTGGGGTTCGTCCGTCACGGCGCCCAGCACATTGCTGGTGATGGCGCCCGTCAGGGCCAGCCCTGCCAGCACCGCCACAAAGGGCCCGGGCAGCACGGCGAACAGCCAGACGATGAGGCCGCCGAAGGTGCCGCCGATGAGGTAGAACAGCCCGTTGGCGAGGCCGGCCACGTAGCGGCGACGCGGATCCTCGTGCGCATCGCGCCCGGTGCACAGCGCCGCCGTGATGGCCGCCAGCACGGTCGTGATGCCGCCGAAGAACGCGGTGAAGACCGACACGGCACTGGTGGCGGCAATGATGGGGCGGGCCTCGAGCCGGTAGCCCGCCGCGTGCAGGATGGCCATGCCGGGCATGAACTGACCGGACAGGCTCACCAGCACGAGCGGGATCGCCAGACTGAAGGTGGCCGACCATGACCACGCGGGCGCCGTGAACACCGGCAACGTGGGGCGCAGATCGAGCGCAGGCCACGGCGCGTGCGGCTGCAGCACCGTGAGGACCAGGCCCAGCGCGAGCACCAGCACCATGTGATAGCGCGGCCAGCGGCGCTTGAACAGGAGGTAGCCGACCACCATGGCCGCCGTCAGCAGGGGCAGCGCCTCCATGGATTTGAAGGCGCGCAGTCCGAACTGGAAGAGGATGCCGGCCATCATGCCGTAGGCGACGCCCCTGGGAATCAGACGCATCAGCCGGTCGAACATGCCTGTGATGCCGATCAGGCCGATGAGCACTGCGGCGACAAGGTAGGCGCCCACCACTTCGTCCAGCGGCATGGCGGGAAAAAGCGTGACCAGCAGCGCCGTGCCGGGCGCCGACCAGGCCGTGATGACCGGCGCCTTGAACCACCAGCTCAACGCAATGCCCGAAACCGCTGCACCGATGGAGATCGCCCACACCCAGGAGGCGACGATATCGGGCGGCACCATGCCCACCTGGGCCGCCTGAAAGAGGATGAGCAGCGGGCCGGCATAGGACACGAGCACGGCGAGGAAGCCTGCAGCGAGGGCAGAAAAGGACCAGTCTTGGCGAAGCATCGGGCGTGTCATGAGTGATCGCGCGATTCTCCGGTTCACACCTGCTTGATCAAGCCGTCCGGTGTGAGCACACTGTTCGGCCACCGCAAACAATCCCAAAAAGGCATGGACCGATTTCAGGCAATGCACCTGTTCGTGCGCATCGTGAACCTGGGCAGTTTCACGAAGGCGGCGACCGAGCTGGACATCCCCCGCGCGACGGCCACGCAGACCATCAAGCAGCTGGAGGCCCGACTGGGGGTGCGACTGCTGACCCGCACGACCCGGCATGTGGCCCCGACCGAAGAGGGCCTGGCCTATCACCAGCGCTGCACGGCCATCCTGTCCGACCTCGAACGCACCGAGCAGGCCTTCACCGAGTCTGCGCTCAGGCCGCAGGGAAGGCTGCGGATCGACCTGTCGGGCACGCTCTGGCGGCACGTGCTGGCGCCGATGCTGCCCGAGTTTTGCGAGCGGCATCCCCGCATCACGGTCGATGTCAGCGTGCAGGACCGCCGGGCTGACCTCGTGAAGGAGGGCGTGGACTGCGCCTTGCGCATCGGCGCGCTGCAGGACTCAGCGCTGGTGGGCCGACGGCTGACCGACCTCCTGCAACTGACCTGCGCCAGCGCGGGGTATGTGGCGAGGCATGGCCGCCCGGGCTCACCCGATGAGCTGGCGGCGCATCGCATGGTGGGGTATGTCTCGGCCAGTTCCGGCAAGGCGCTTCCGCTCGAGTTCCAGGTGGAGGGGCGGCTGGCCGCAGTCACCTTGCCCGCGACCGTGTCGGTGCACAACGGTGATGCTTATGTGGCGGCCGGGGAGGCCGGGTTCGGGCTGATTCAGGTGCCCTATTACCACGTGCAGCGGCAACTGGAGTCGGGCGCTTTGGTCGAGCTGCTGCCGCGACACCGGCCGCCCAGCCTGCCGCTGTCGGTGCTGTACCCGGCGCAGCGCCATTTGCCGCTGCGCGTGCGGGTGTTTGTCGACTGGTTGTCGGGGCGCCTGGCCGCAACGCCGCCGGTGGAGCCGATTTTCGGGTGACCGATATGCCCGGATGTGTCGGCCCTGAAATAGGGCGGGAGAGTGGCTGGAATATCCCGGCATATCCGGCTTGCCGGGTGGTGGGGGCGGTGGTGAAATGGTGTTCTGCAGTCTTGAGAAACCCGTTTTGCCATGCCGATCACCGTGCCCCGATTTTCCTTTGTCACCCCAAAAAGGGCGGCGCGCCACGGTATTCGGGCGGCGGGCTGCGGCGCCCTGCTGGCACTGTCGGGTTGCAGCCTGCTGAGCATCAGTCCGACGGTCGAGGTGGTCAAGGCGGCCGGACTGGCGGCCAGCAACGTGCTGCACACGGCGCCGACCTCGGCGCGCGATGTCGTCTGGCACCCGCACCCGGCTTACGACAACCTGTGCATCGAGCTCAACCGGGTGGCGCACCCACATGACGTGGTGCCGTCCATCCAGGCGGAGCTGGCCGCGTTGGGCGTGCAGAGCCGGGTGTACGAGGCCAGCGGTGTGCCGTTCACCTGCCGGGTGGTTCTGAGCTACACCGCCTTCATCCAGTGGGAGGTGCCGACTTTCGGGACCGACGCGGAGCCCTATCTGGCAATGGCCTCGCTGACCGTGCGCGAGCAGGGGCGCGTGCTGGCCAACGCCAGCTTCGCGCTGGATGCAATGGGATTCGGCAAGTGGGCGGCCACCCGCAGCAAGCTGGCGCCGCTGGTGCGGGCCGTGGTGCGAGGCCCCGATGGCGGGGCGGTGGCGAAGGTCGCCGGCGGCTGATTCAAGGGCGATGGCGCCACAGGGCGCCCCGTGTCACCAGACGCTGAGCGCGTTGGTCAGCACCCGCTGGATCCAGGTGCGCGACGAAGCCTCGGCCACATCACCGCGCCCGAGTTGCTCGAGCCGGGCGTCGACCACATCGCGCGACGACACGATGCCGCCGAGCTGGATGTCCTTCGGGTTGACGATGCCCGAAAAGCGCAGGGTGCTGGCGCCGCCGTTGAACACCATGTTCTTTTCGCCGGCCACCACGAGGTGACCGTTGGGCAGCACGTTGATGACCTGCGCTGCCAGCCTGCCGGTGAAGGCGCTGCTGTGCTCGGTCTTGCCGTCTCCGGCAAAGCTGTCGCTGCCCGAGGCGGACGCATCTGCATTGAGCAGGCTCTTCACGAAGCCGTTCTGGCCGCCGCCGCCCGGCCCCTTGACCGCCACGCTGTTGGCGCGCTTCGCCTCGGTGTTGACCTTGCTGCGTGCGCTCAGCTGCTCGGCGATGTCAATCTTGATGGTGTCTCCGATGTTGGACGGGCGCTTCTCGTCCTGAAACAGCCAGCTGCTCGCGCCCGCCTGGTAAAGGGAGCCGGTCGGCACGCGCTCGACGTAGGTCGGCGGCGTCATGGGGCGGACTGCAGTGGGGCTCTGCACCAGGGGGCTGCTGCACCCACCCAGCGCGGTCGCGGCCACCAGAGCCAGTCTGCAGGCAGCGCCCGGGGGAAGGCGACGGACCTGCCGCGGGTGGCCCGGGTTGCACGGCTGGGAGGCGGGCTGAGACGGCACAGAGTGCTCCTGGAAAATGGCGATGGGAAAAGTATAGAAATCGGCCCTGTGTCGGTGTCGACAGAAATGTGAATCTGCGTGAAGAAACGGTTTCAAGCGGGGTGAAAATGGCTGAATAATTTCCTGATGACCGGATAAGCGTCGCGTGGGTGGGGCAATATCGGGGCGTGTCGAAATATGTCCTTGTGTGTCAGCTTCATTTCTCCAGGTAAATCGCGCGGATATTCGCATTCATACCCGTGGATCACGCGATGGGGCGCGTCGATAAGCTTTGAACGTCGGTCCGATGTGACCTCATCGAAGAAAGCCACCATGAATGCAACGCACACCCGGATCGGGTCAATGTCCACGCCCCCGCTTCACGCACCCACCAGCCCCCGCGCGGCTCAGGCCGAGTCGGGTGCAAGCCTCGGCCCGGTGCTGGACACCACCGCCTCCACGGTCGACCTCATCAGCGATGCTGCCCGACTGGCGTACGACAGGAGCCTGAAGGATGCGGCGTCCGTCGGCGAAGCCCTGGGCGCGGCCCTGCATGCCGTGGAAGACACCTACGCGTCGGCGGTGCGCACGGCCCACGGGGCGTGTGATGCGCTTGTCCACTCGGTCGAGGGCGCCTACGACACGGTGGCCACAGGCCTTGAGGATGCCGCGGACGCCGTCGGCGATGGCCTGGCGGCAGTCGCCGACACCGTCGACAACGCGGTCGGCACCGTGGCCGGCTACGCCGTGGGCGGCCTGAAGATGGCTGGGGCGGTTCTCAATCTGCAGGCATGAAGCCCCCCTGCGGACAGGGGCACTGACGCCGCGCAATCTGGCTGACGTGCGCCCGTCATCGGGGCTGGCTATGCTTGCGACATGAACGCCTTCACCAGCCAGACCTTCGACCAGATCGCCATTGGCGCCAGCCTGACCCAGCGGCACACCGTCACACGCGATGAGGTGTCGCTGCTGGCGCTGGTGTCCGGCGAGGTCAACGCCTTCGGCCCCCAGCGCGACGAGGCCAACGCCACCGCACCCGTGTGCGAGGGCGTCAGCGCCGAGGCCCTGGTGCACGCGCTCCTGAAGCGGCGTCTGCCCGGCCCCGGGACCGTCATCATCTCGCATGACCTGCATTTCGATGGGCATGTCGAGGTGGGCGATGAGCTCGAGGCGCAGCTGTCCGTCGTGGACAAGCGGTCGCCCGACGAACTGGTGATCGCCTGTGCCGTGCGGCGGGGGGGCGACACGGTGCTGGAAGGCAGCATGACCGTGCGGGCGCCCGCCCAGGCCATCACGGTGGACCAGCGCGACACCCCCTCGGTCATCCTGCGTCGCAACGATGTCTTCGCCCGCCTGATCCAGGCCTGCGCCGGCCTGCCCCCGGCCCGCTGTGCCGTGGTGCACCCGTGCGATGCGGGCTCGCTGGGCGGCGCCATCGAATCGGCCCGGCTGGGCCTGATCGAACCCGTGCTCGTCGGCCCGCGTGCGCGCATTGAAGCGGTGGCCCAGGCCGAGAACCTCGACATCACACCTTACCGGGTCATCGACGTGGCGCACAGCCATGCCGCCGCCGACACGGCCGTGGCGCTGGCTCGCGACGGCGAAGTCCAGTCGCTGATGAAGGGCAGCCTGCACACCGACGAGCTCATGGGCGCCGTGGTGGCCGGCCTGCGCACCGAGCGCCGCATCAGCCACGTCTTCGTGCTGGATGTGCCGGCCTATCCGCGCATGCTGCTGGTGACGGATGCGGCCATCAACATCGCCCCCACCATCCAGGAAAAGGTCCACATCGTGCAGAGCGCCATCGACCTGGCGCAGGTGCTGGGCGTGCCCACGCCCAAGGTGGCGATCCTGGCGGCGGTCGAGACCGTCAACCCCGCCATGCCCGCCACCGTGGATGCCGCCATGCTGTGCAAGATGGCCGACCGCGGTCAGATCACCGGCGGGCTGGTGGACGGCCCGCTGGCCTTCGATAACGCCGTGAGCGTGGAAGCCGCGCGCACCAAGGGCATTGTTTCGCCGGTGGCGGGGCAGGCCGACATCCTGGTCGTGCCCAACCTCGAAGCCGGCAACATGGTGGCCAAGCAGCTGCAATACCTGGCGGGCGCCGACAGCGCCGGCATTGTGCTGGGTGCGCGCGTGCCCATCGTGCTGACCAGCCGGGCCGATTCGGTGCGCACGCGCCTGGCCTCGGCCGCGGTGATGCAGTTGCTGGCGCAGGCGCAGGCCCGTGCGCGGAGCGTCAGCGGCAAGGCCCCGGCTGCCTGAGTCCGTTCAATCGTCCGACCCCGAGGAGCGCCACACGATGTCCAATGCGATTGCCGTCTTCAACGCCGGTTCGTCCAGCCTGAAGTTCTCGGTGTTCGAGGCCCGCGGCCTGCAGCCCCTGTTGCACGGCCAGATCGAGGGGCTGGGCAGCGCACCGCACCTGGTGCTCAAGGCGCCCGACGGCGCTGTGCTCGAAGAACAGCGCTGGGGCGGTGATGCGGCGGCCGCGCACGACGCCGATCGCGAGCATGAGCAGGCGCTGACGGGGCTGCTGGAGCGGATGCCCGCCCACCTGCAAGGCCACGCCCTGTGCGCGGCTGGAC
>NZ_CANBCC010000003.1 GCF_947366995.1 uncultured Aquabacterium sp.
GGTGAAGGCATTGTGCGCCCGGCGCGCCAGGGGCTCACACCCCGGTGCCCCGCTTGACAAGCGGGAAATACCACGCATGCGGCAGGTGCTGCATCAGCTTGAGCCACAGGGTGAAGCGGCGGGGGAAGTGGATCTCGTAGTGCCCGCGTTGCCAGCCCTGCACGATGGCCTCGGCGGCCTGCGCCGGCGTGAGCAGGGCCGGCATCGTGAAGTCGTTGGCTGCGGTCATGGGGGTCTGCACGAAGCCGGGATTGACGACGGACACGCCGATGCCGAGCGGCGCCAGGTCGAGGTAGAGTACATCGGCCAGGTTGTGCAGCGCCGCCTTGGTCGGCCCGTAGGCCAGCGCCTTGGGCAGACCACGGTAGCCTGCCACGCTGGCCACGAGGCTGAGGTGGCCGCCGCCCTGCGCACGCAGCGTAGGCAAGACCGCCGACACCAGACGCAGCGCCCCCTCGTAATTCACCTGCAGGTGGCGCAAGGCCTCGTCAAGATCGAAGTCCTCGGCGCGCATGGGCTGGTAGTGGCCGGCACAGTAAGCGACAAGGTCGAGCCGGCCAGAAGGCGACCACGCCATCAGCCGATCATGGGCGGCCTGCAGCGCGCCGGGCTCGGTCGCATCCACCGACAGTGCGAGGCTGCCCGGGTGGGCCCGGGCAAAAGCATCGAGCGCCGCCGTCTGCCGCCCCGACACCGCCACCCGCGCGCCCAGCGCATGCAGCCGGGCGGCGGTGGCCTGGCCGATGCCACTGGACGCGCCCACCAGCCAGACGGTGCGGCCCTGCCAGTCGGTCACGGGGGGGTTGAGCGCCATGCGAACAGCTCCTGCGAGGCGTCAGGGTTTGTGGAAAGACAGCGTGACCTCGCCCAGCGTGATGCCGAACTTGCTCATCACCGCCTTGTTGAGCATCACGTGCTCGTCCATGAGGTACATCCAGTCGTCGAACTGCACGTGGTAGATGCGGCCGTCGACCGGCAGCGCCAGCGTGTAGCGCCAGTTCAGCGCATTGCCGGCCGATTGCCCCATGGCCTGGCCGACCACATCGTCGGCCTCGCCCTGCCAGCGGCCCTGTCCCAGGTCCGTCAGGCGCCAGACACGGCGCTGCGTGGTGCCGTCGCTGTAGACAAAGTCTTCTTCGAGCACGCCATGCGCGCCGCCCCAGCGGCCTACGAGCTTCACCGTGAAACGCTTGACGACGCGGCCCGAGCGGTCGGTGAAGACGCCATGCGCAGTCAGCGGGCCATTGAAGTAGCTGCGCAGATCGAGCACCGGCTCTTCGGTGGCGTAGTCGGACGGCGCCGGGGCGGAGGCACAGCCGGCCAGACCACCGATCAGCGCCAGGCCACCGGCCCCGATGGCGGACAGCATGCGGCGGCGCCCCGGCGAGGGGGGGAGGGCCTGGGCGAAATCGGGCAGAGGATGAGGTTTCATGGTGTCCACCACAGCAGGTTGAATCAGGCAACGGGACGCTCAGGCCAGCGTCGGGTGGTGCCGCCAGCGCCAGCACAGGGCCAGCGCCACGAGCTTGAACAGACAGGGCAGGCCGCCATAGACCAGCCCCAGGGCCAGCAGTGCCTCGGGGTCGCGCGCGCCGGGCGTGTAGCCCAGGGCCTGCAGCAGGGGTAAGGCCAGGCCGGCGGCCAGGGCCAGGTTGAGCTTGGTGGCCCACAGCCACCAGCCGGCAAAGGCCCCCTCGGCCTGGCCAGCCTGGCCTGCGCGCTGCACCACGCCGGTCAGCAGCGTGCCAGGCGCCGTGAGATCGGCCCCCAGCGCCCAGCCTGCCGCCACACACACCAGCAGGTAGCCGGTGGTGTCGCCGGCGCCCAGCGCGTTCACGCATGCAAAGGCCGCGGTGGCCAGCGCCATGCCCAGGGCCCAGCTGCGCATCGGCCCCAGCCGGGCCAGCACGCGCAGCCACCAGGGCACGCTGAGTGCGCCCACCAGGAAGTAAGCACCCAGACACAGCGGCGCCCAGGCAGGGGCCTGCAGGCGGTCGTGGATGAAGAACAGCACCAGTGTGGCCGGCACGGCGCTCGCAATGCCGTTGACCAGGAACAGCGCGATCAGCCGCCGGAACCCGGCAAAGCGCCACGGTCGCCACAGCGTGCTGGCCGGCAGGGTGGCATGGGCGTCGCCGGTGTGCGCCACCGGGGTCGGCCCGCGCCACAGCGCGAGCAGGCCGATGGCCAGCGTGCAGGCCAGTGCCACGGCCGTCCAGCCCGGGCCGGCCTGCGTGGCCAGCACGTTGGCGAGCAGCACACCGGCCAGCCCGAAGCCTTCACGCCATGCCACCAACCGCGCCCGCTGCACCGGCACGCCACCCAACCGCGTGCCCCAAGCCAGATGCGCCACGCTGGCCAGGCTGTAGGCGCCAAACGTGACCAGCAGCGCGACAGCACACCAGCCCAGCAGCGCTCCCTGCCCCCGCACCGGCGGAAAGAACAGCGCCACAAAAGCGAGCACCAGCACGGCGGCGCTCGCCAGCACGGCACCGCGGGCGCGCGCGGGGCGGCGCAGCAGCCGGTCCACCCACCCACCCAGCCAGGGGTCGATCAAGGCGTCGCCCAGGCGGGTCAGCAACAGGATGGCGCCCAGCAGGCTCAGGGGCACGCCCAGCGTCTGCCCGTAATGCTGCGGCAGCACCACGTACAGCGGCACCGCCACGAACGCAAGCGGCAGGCCCAGCAGGCCATAGCGCGCGCTGGCGGCGTGGGGCAGCGGCGTGTCGCTCATGTCGCGCGCGTCAACCCGGCTTGCGCAGCGTGTACTGCACGACGTCGGTGTTGCCCATGTCGAAGGCGGCTTCGCAGTAGGCCAGGTAGAACTCCCAGATGCGCTGGAAGCGCTCGTCGAAGCCCAGGCGCTGCACCTGCTGGATGTGGCGGTGGAACTCGGCGCGCCAGCGACGCAGCGTCTCGGCGTAGTCCGGCCCGAAGGCCAGGCTGTTGACCACCTCCAGCCCGGCGCGCGCCGCCTCGGCACGGAAGGCCGCGTCGCTCGGCAACATGCCCCCCGGGAAGATGTACTGCTGGATGAAGTCGGTCGACTTCACATAGCGGTCGAACAGGTCATCGCGGATGGTGATGGTCTGCAAGCAGGCGCGCCCACCGGGCTTCAGGCAGCGGTTCAACGTCTGGAAGTAGCTGCCCCAGTACTCCTTGCCCACGGCCTCGAACATCTCGATGGAGACGACGGCGTCGAAGGGCTCGTCGGCGATGTCGCGGTAGTCCTGCAGCCGCAGGTCGGCCCAGGCCGCCAGTCCGGCGCCCGCCATGCGGTCGCGGGCCCATTGCAGTTGCTCGGTCGACAGCGTCACCCCGGTGACGTGCGCGCCGCATTCGCGCACGGCGATCTCCGCCAGGCCGCCCCAGCCGCAGCCGATTTCCAGCACGCGCTGGCCGCCCCCCTCGGCGCACACCCCCGCTTCGCGCAGCGCCCGCCGCACCTTGGCATGCTGCGCGTCGGCCATGGGCTGGTCGAGGTTGCCCTCGAACCAGGCGCTCGAGTAGCTCATCGTGTGATCCAGCCACAGCCGGTAGAAGGCGTTGCCCAGATCGTAATGCGCGTGGATGTTGCGCCGGCTGTTGGCCCGCGTGTTGCGGTTGAGCAAGTGACGGATGCGGTAGGCCAGCCGCCCCCACCAGCGCCCGTAGACGGCCGACTCGATCTGCTCGCGGTTGGCAATCAGCACCTTGAGCAGCGCGGTCAGGTCGGGCGTGGTCCAGTCGCCGGCGATGTAGCCTTCGGCAAAGCCGATGTCACCGGATTTGAGCGCGGCCGAGCACATCGACCAGTTGTGCAGCCGCAGGCCGGCACGCAACCCGTCGGCACCTGCGCGGGCCTCGCCGAAATGGGCGGTGCTGCCGTCCGGCCATTGGACGTCGAGCACGCCGACGTGCATGCGCTTCAGCAGGCGCCACACCATGCGCGCCGCCTGCGGGGCATCGGCCGGCAGGTCGTGCGCGGCGCGGAGGGGCGTCGCAGGCTCGGTCGACGCAGAAGAAGCCAGGAGGGTGCTGCGGTTCATGGTGTGCGCGGTCCTTGAGGGCTCGGTGCCGGGCTGCCCGTGACGAAGTCGGCGGGCGGATGTGGGGGTTTGGTGTGAAAGGGCACGCGCTTGAGCCACAGCTGCAAGGCCTGCCAGTGGATGCGGGCCACGACACCCCAGGTCATCAGCGGCCAGCGCCAGATCGCACGGCGCACCGCCCGGGGCGTGAGGGGCTCGAGCGCCCCGCTGAGCGCGGTCTCGATCAGCGGGCCGTGTGCGTCGTCGTGGTCCACGCGGGCCACGACCCGGTTGCCCGTGCGCAGGAAGCGAAAGCGGTACCGCCCGCCCAGCGCGCAGAACGGCGATACGTGGAAGACCTTGGCCGCCCGCTGCTCCCGTCCCCACCCGAGCGACGGCCCCTGCAGGAGGTAGCAATGGCGCTCGCCAAAGGTGTTGTTGACCTCGGCGACGATGGCGTGGAGGGCGCCGTCGGCCCGGTGCACGTACCAGAAGCTCACGGGCTTGAAGGCATAGCCCAGCACACGGGGGTAGGTCTGGAGCCAGACTTCGCCGCGCGTCAGCGTTTCATCCCAGGCGCCCGCCTCGCGCAGCAAGCCGTCCAGCCAGGCCAGTGCGTCGGGCCCGCCCGCGCCGTGGTCGGCATCGTGAAAGCTCAACCAGCCGCGCGCATTGCGTCGCACGGCGTCCACGGGTTGCCTGGCCAGCGCCCGCAGCGGCAGCATCCAGAAGTAGCTCGGGTAGGCGAAGGCGTGCCGCGCCGGCCGAAGCCGTGTGTGGCGCACCTGGCCAAAGCCGATCAGCGGGCGCACCAGCCCGACGAGATCGGCGGCTTGCGCGAGGCTCATGCCGCGCACTCCTGGCTCGCCCGCGCCGGGCCTGCGGAGACGCCCTCGCGGGACAGCAGGCCGTCGGCCACCGACAGGCCCGACTTGAGGCCGTCCTCATGGAAGCCGTAGCCCGTCCACGCGCCGGCAAACCACAGGCTGCGGCGGCCCTGGATGCCGGGCAGCGCCTGCTGGGCATCGATCGCGGCCTGGTCGAAGACCGGGTGGGCGTAATCGAACTCGGCCAGCACCTGGGCCGGATCCGGCTCACGCAGCGGATTCAGCGAGACCACCACCGGCCGGGCCCAGGGCAGCGGTTGCAGGCGGTTGATCAGGTAGTGCAGGCACACGCCGCGGTCTTCCTCGGTGGGCGTGGGCGCGCGCTCGTAGTTCCAGGCAGCCCAGGCCTTGGGGCGACGCGGCAGCAGCGCGGTGTCGGTGTGCAGGACCGCGCGGTTGCGGTGGTAGCCGATGGCGCCCAGCACGTTGCGCTCAGGGTCGGTGGCCCCCGCGCCCAGCAAGGTCAGCGCCTGATCGGAGTGACAGGCGAAGACGACCTCGTCAAAGCGCTCGCCGCCGGCGGCGGTGTGCACCATCACGCCGGCCTCGCCGTGTTCGCCCAGCACCTGGACGCGCTCGACCGGCGTGGCCAGCCGCGCGTCGGCCAGGCCGTCGAGAACGCGGCGCACATACTGACGCGAGCCCCCGGCCACGGTGTACCACTGCGGTCGGTTTGCCACCTGCAGCAGACCATGGTTGTGACAGAAGCGGATCAGCGTGGCGATCGGGAACTGCATCATCTGATGCACCGGGCAAGACCAGATGCAGGCCACCATGGGCAGCAGGTAGCCTTCGCGGAAGGACGCGCTGAAGCCGTGTTCGTCCAGGAAGGCGCCGATCGGCTGACGCAGCGCGGCTTCACTGCCACGCTGGGCCAGTTCAGTGGTGAGCCGGTTGAAGCGCAGCAGGTCGGACAGCATGCGCCAGAACGCCGGGGACACCAGGTTGCGCCGCTGGGCGAACACCGTGTTCAGCGAGGAGCCGCACCATTCCAGGCCGGCACGCAGCCCGGCCAGCCCCTGAACCTGGTCGGGGATCTGCACGGAGAACGACATGTCGGACGCGGCGGTGGCCACGCGCAGTTCCTTGAACAACGCGATGAGCTGCGGATAGGTGCGCTCGTTGAAGACCAGAAAGCCCGTGTCCACCCCATGGGTGACGGGACGCCCGCTGGCGTCAGGCAAGGTCACATCGACCGTGTTGGCATGACCGCCAAAATGGCGTCCTGCCTCGAACAGCGTCACGTGGCGGGCGCCAGATGCCTGGCTCAGCCGGTGCGCGGCACCCAGGCCGGCAATGCCGGCGCCGATGATGGCGATGCGTTTCATGGGTGGGGTCCTCTGGGCCGACCGGCAGGGCTGCCGATTAAATTACTGTTCGGTCATATCATAACCGAACGGTAACAGATGCGCCACGGGTGGCGCTGGAATAGCAGGTTTCTTCAGCGAGCCTGGCTCAGCAGACGCTCGATGTCCTGGACAAACTCCTTGTCGTCCGGCGAAGTCATGCTGCTGTAAGCACTCACCGAGCGCCCATCCCGGGCGATGAGGTACTTGTAGAAGTTCCACTTAGGCGAGGTACCGCTGAGCGCGGTCAATTCCTTGTGCAACGGGTTCGCCGCACTGCCCCGGACGCTGCTTTTCGCAAACATCGGGAACTTCACGCCGTAGGTGTTGTTGCAGAACTCGGCGATCTCCTTCGCCGCGCCAGGTTCCTGGTTGCCGAAGTCGTTCGACGGGAACCCGAGCACCACCAGGCCTCGGTCCTTGTAACGGCTGTACAGCGCCTCCAGGCCGGCGTACTGCTTCGTGAAGCCGCAGTAGCTCGCGGTGTTGACCACCAGGACGACGCGACCGCTGTACTGACACAGCGACTGCGGCTTCTCGTCCTGCAGGCGGGGAAAGGTCTTGTCCAGCAACGCCGGGCAGGCCGCCGGACTGGACGCTGGCACGGGCGGCGGCGCGGCGAGCGCAGACAGGGAAGCCGACAGGCACGCGGCCGTCACGAGCATGAACCGCTTGAGGGCGTGTGGCTTCATCTTGTCATCCTTTTTGTCTTGGTCAAAACGCCGGTTGGACCTATATTAGCGACTCGACCAGTGTTCGGCAATGGCGCGTCCAGTGCGCCGTGACCCTGCACACGGTTTGTCCAGTCTTGTCGAGTCAGGGGCTGATACGCGGGCCCCGCCGTTCCGGATGCAGCCACCAGCATGAACCCGCCCCTGATGATGTCGATCGCCGCCGTCGAACGCGACACCGGCCTGAGCAAGGACACCTTGCGAATCTGGGAGCGCCGCTACGGTTTCCCGAATCCGGCGCGGGATCGCCAGGGCGAACGCTGCTACCCCGTCGAACAAGTGGAGCGCCTGCGCCTGATCAAGCGGCTGCTGGACGTGGGACACCGCCCGGGCCGCATCGTGCAGTTGCCCACCGACGACCTGCAGACACTGGCCGATCGCAGCGCCGACGCACAGGGCCTGGGCCGCATGTCGCCTGCTGGACGCTCGCGCCTGGAAACCGCGCCGACCTGGGCGCCCGGTGCCATCGTCAGCATGCCCGCCCATGCCGACGAGACCTGGGTCGGCCCTTGCCTCGCGTTGATCGATCAGCACGATCACCATGGGCTGCACCGCCATCTGCGGCATGCAGTGGCTTCGCTGGGTCTGCTGTCCTTCGTCACCGCGGTGGCCACGCCGCTGCTGGCCCTCGTGGGCGATGGCTGGCTGCGCGGGCGCTTTCAGATCGCGCAGGAGCATTGGGTGAGTCAGCTCGTGCAGCAAGTGCTGCAGGGCGGACTGTCGACCCTGCCCGAGCCCCTGCCCCAGCAGGCGCCCCGCGTGCTGCTGACCACCTTGCCGGGCGAGCCCCACGCGCTCGGGGTGCTGACGGTCGAAGTGGCACTGGCCGTCTGGCAGGCGCAGCCCATCAACCTGGGCGCCCAGACCCCGCTGTGGGATCTGGTGCATGCGTGCGCCGCACACCGCGCCGACGTGGTCTCACTGGGCTTCAGCAGCGCCGCCCCCGCCACGCTCATCCAGGACCTGCTGCCCGAACTGCGCGCCAAGCTGCCCGCCTCGGTGGCGGTGTGGGTCGGTGGACGGCACCCCATGCTGGCGCGGCGCCCCGTGCCCGGCGTCACCGTGCTCGGCGACCTGTCAGCGTTGCAGGAGGCCCTGCTGCGGTGGCGCCAGGGGCGGCTGGCCCCGGCGCGGGCAGTGCCCTCCCCTGAAGGCGACTGACATGAAAATGCCTGCCGCGGGCAAGCCGGGGCAGGCAAGGCGATGCCCTCGGCGCGCTCACCTGCGGGCAGGCGAGGCGTCGTGCATCGGGTCGGACGCGTGCGGCGGCCTCAGGGTCGCCGGGACGTCACAGGCTGTTGTTCTGATGCGCCGCAGGGCGCGGATCAGGCGTTGGCAGCGGCGCGGCGACGCTTGTACAGCGCGGTGCCGACCAGGCCCAGGCCGCCCAGGGCCAGGGTCAGGGACTCGGGCTCGGGGACGGGGGCTGCGGTGATTTCCATCGAGTACGAACCCAGCGGGCCGGGGCCGGTGCCGATGACGTTGCCTTTGACAATCAGATAGAAGTGCGACGTCGGCGTCGTGAAGGTGTCCACGCTGAGCGAGTCAGCGCCAGCAACCGACGAAGGGGTGCCAGACCACAGCGGCGTGCCGGTGCTCGTATAGAAGGTCACGGCATCGGTGCCGAAGGTGATGTCCTTGACGTTCTTGAACTTCAGTTCGGTGAAGGCCCAGCCCACTTCGGCCTGCTGGTCCGGGAAGGACACCGGATCCAGGTAGTAGTCGTAGCGCTGCGTGAAGGTACCTGCCGTGGAGAACGTGGTGCTCGACTTGTAGACCTCGTAGGCCACCAGCGTTTCGGCCGAAGCGGCTGCGGCGGTCAGCGACAGGACTGCGGCAAGAGCCAGAGAAGACAATTTCATGAGGAACTCCCGGGTTGATGGAGAAGGAGAATTTCTTGGGCGTGCGTCCGTGACAGATCACACGATTTGATGCTGCCGATACATCCGGGGCCGGTCATTGCGAAACCGCAATCGGAAAAGCCCCCCCCCTCGGATGAAGGGGACCGGCACTCGACCTTCGGGGGAGAAGCAATGCCGTTTGCGGCATCCGCGCCGCTTAGGCGTAACCGCATGCAAGGCATTGCCATCCGACACATTTCATGGTCAAACTTGATGCTGGCTGTTGACCCGCAGCAGCCCCGCAGCCCGCGCGGAAGACGGGCGTTCTGACAAACTTCAGGAGTGCCCCTTTGACCGCCCTGCCCCCGCGCCTCCGCGCGTTGCCAGGCTCCGTGCACGACGCCATGCCGGCCTGCGCTGCATGCCCCACCCGGGGTACCTGCCTGTTCACCGGGCTGGGCGAGGGCCCGCTGGCCGACGGCGCACGTTCGAGCGTCACCAGCCGCGCCCTTCGTCTGGCCGAGCAGGTCGAGCGCGAAGGGCAGCCCGGCCTGCGGGTGCACGTGGTGCGGCAGGGCACGATCAAGCTGCAGCACCAGCACCCCAACGGCCACGTGCGGATCGTGCGGCTGCTGGGGCCCGGCCATGTGTTCGGGCTTGAGGCGCTGCTGCACGAGCCCTACAGCCACGATGCCGCGGCCGTGGGGCAGGTCACCGTGTGCTCGGCGCCCAGCGGCGCGCTGCTGACGTGGGCAGACCATGACCCCCAGGCCTACGCCAACCTCATGCGGCACTGGAAGGCCAACGTCGACCAGGCCGATTTCGTGATCGACAGCCTGTCGACCGGCACGGCACGCGAACGCGTCTGGCGCCTGCTGCATCACCTCGCGCGCCACCAGCCGGGTGGCGCGTTCGTGGCCCCCTCGCGGGCCGACATGGGTGCGCTCCTGGGCCTGACGACGGAAACAGCGAGCCGCACGATGGCCGCGTTTGCCCGCGAAGGGGTGCTCACGGAACGGCGTGGGCTGATGTACCTGACCGCAGGGCGAGGTCACGCCGACGCGGCCTGATGCCCTTCAGGCCACCGTGGCCCAGGGCGTCCCGCTGCGCTCCGCAAACAGCGGGTGACTCCGGGCTTCGGCCTGCGTCAGGACGGGGGTCACGCAGGCATCGGCGGAGGCGAAGCGCACCGACCACTCGGCCAGCGTGCGGCCGCGCACCCGCGCGGCCACCTCGCCGCACAAGGCCCGCGCATCGGGGGCACCGGGCGGAATGCCGCGTTGCCAGTGGCGCTCCACCCAGTCAGGGCGCTCGAACACGGCACAGGCGGCACGCCAGAACTTGTGCTCCAGCGCCCCCACCGCGAGGTGGCGCCCGTCAGCCGTCTCGTAGAGCCGGTAACAGGGCAGGCCGCCGTTGAGCATGTCTTCACCCGCGCCAGGCGGGTGCCCGAGCACCGGGGCGAGCAAGGCGGCCGTGGCCTGCGGCATCACCAGATGGGCGTGCAGCGCATGCGCCATGCTGACGTCGATGTGGCGGCCACGGCCGGTGCGCTGCGCCGCATGGAGGGCCGCCAGCACGGCAATCACCGCCATCGAAGCCCCACCGGCCAGATCGCCCCACTGCACGTTCGGCAAGGCCAGCTCGCCGGTGGGCGCGCGGATCTGGTCCAGCACGCCCGACAAGGCCATGAAGTTCAGGTCGTGCCCGGCCTTGTCCGCCCACGCCCCGGTCTGGCCATACCCTGTGATGGACACCATCACCAGCCGCGGATGGCGCGCGTGCAGCGTGGCCGCGTCCAGGCCCATGCCGGCCAGCACGCCAGGGCGGAAACTGTCGAGCATCACGTCGGCGGTGGCCAGCAGGTCGCGCAGGCGCGCCAGGTCGTCCGGCGCGCGAAAGTCGATCTGGCGCGTGGCCTTGCCGTGGTTCAGCGCAGCAAACAGCGCGGGCAGGGAGCGGGCCGGATCCCCCTCCGGCGGCTCGACCTTGATGACGTGGGCGCCCAGGTCGGCCAGCATGCGGGAACCAAAGGGCCCGGGCAGGTTGCGGCTCAGGTCCACCACGGTCACGCCCTCGAGCAGACCGACCAGGCCGGCACCGGCCAGCGCGCTCATGCGGTGCCCTCGAACAGGCGGCCCTCATCGGCCATCTGCACCACACAGGCCGCAGGCTCAAAGCGTGAGCCATGTCGCTGCGCCAGCTCACGTGCCCGCTCGACAAAGCGCGCCGGACCCACCGCATTGATGAACTGCAGCGCGCCGCCGTGGTGCGGCGCAAAGCCCCAGCCGAAGATCGAGCCGATGTTGGCATCGGCCACCGAGCGCACCACGCCCTCTTCGAAACAGCGTGCCGCTTCGTTGGCCTGGGCGTAGAGCAGCCGGTCCACCAGCTCGGCCTGAGCGGGCTGGTCGACACACGGCGGGTACAGCGTAGTCAACGCAGGCCACAGGCGCTTGTCCTTGCCGCTGTAGTCGTAGAAGCCCTGGCTGGCCTTCTTGCCGACGCGGCCATGCGTGGCCCCCACATTCACCAGCACCGCATGGGCCGGGTGCACGGGCACCGGCTTGCCTTCCGCTTCCAGGTCCTTGCGGGTCTGCTCGGCAATGTGCAGCGACAGGCTCAGCGAGACCTCGTCCTGCAGCGCCAGCGGCGGCATCGGCATGCCGGCCTTCAGCCCGGCCACCTCGATCGAGCGCGGGTGCACGCCCTCGCCCAGCATCGCAATGCCCTCCATGATGTAGGTGGCGAACACGCGCGAGGTGTAGAAGCCGCGCCGGTCGTTGACCACGATGGGCGTCTTGCCGATCTGGCGCACATAGTCGAAGCCGCGGGCGAGCGTGGCGTCGCTGGTCTTCGCACCCACGATGATCTCGACCAGCGGCATCTTGTCGACCGGCGAGAAGAAGTGCAGTCCGATGAACTGGTCCGGCCGGACACTGGCCTCGGCCAGGCCGGTGATGGGCAGCGTCGAGGTGTTGGACGCATACACCGCCGTGGCCGGGATCACCGCCTCGGCCTGCTCCGTGCAGCGGGCCTTGATGCCCCGGTCTTCGAACACGGCCTCGATGACCAGATCGCAGCCGGCCAGGTCTTCATACCGCGTGGTGGGCTGGATGCGGGCCAGCAACGCATCGCGCTTGTCGGGCGTGCTCTTGCCGCGTGCGATGGCCTTGTCCAGCAGGCCTTGCGAATAGGCCTTGCCCTTGTCGGCCTGCTCGATGGTGGTGTCCAGCAGCACCACCTCGATGCCGGCCTTGGCCGACACATACGCAATGCCCGCGCCCATCATGCCGGCGCCGAGGATGCCGACCTTCTTCACCGTGGACTCCGGCAGACCGGCCGGGCGCGACTGGCCCTTCTTGATGGCGTTGAGCTGGTGCCACAGCGTGCCGATCAGGTTGCGGCTGGTCTGCGAGACGACGCAGGCGGCGAAGTAGCGCGACTCGATCTGGCAGCCGGCGTCGAAATCGAGCAGGCCACCTTCGAACAGGCAGCTCATGATGTGGGTGAGCGCCGGATGGTTGCCGTGCGCCTTGGCATTCGCCATCGAGGGCGCGATGGCCAGCACCTGCACCACCGCCGGGCTCTTGCTGTCGCCACCGGGGATGCGGAAGCCCTTGGTGTCCCACGGCTGCGTGGGCTTCGGGTTGGCACGACACCACGCCCTGGCCTGGGCGAGCAGATCGTCACGGGTGGCGGCCAGCGCCGTGACGAGGCCCATCTCCAGCGCTTTCCGGGCACCCAGTTCCTTGCCCTGGGTGATGAGGTCCATGGCCTTCTGGATGCCCACCAGCCGCAGCACACGTTGCGTGCCGCCGCCCCCCGGCAGCAGGCCCAGCTTCACTTCGGGCAGGCCGAGTTTCAGCTTCGGATCACTGAGCGCGATGCGGGCGTGGCAGGCCAGCGCCAGCTCCAGGCCACCGCCCAGCGCCGTGCCGTTGAGTGCGGCCACCACAGGCTTGCCACAGGTTTCCATGCGGCGCAGCAGGCGCTTGAGGTCTTCGCACAGCGCAAAGGCTTCTTCCGCCGTGCGGATCTGGGCGAGCTGGTCGATGTCGGCGCCCACCACGAAGGTCGGCTTGGCCGAGGTCAGCACCAGGCCCTTGAGCGTGGCGTCGGTTTCCAGCTGGTCCACCAGCCGGGCAAAGGGTTCGAGCAGCACCGGGTTGAGCACGTTCATCGCGCGGCCCGGCATGTCGAGGGTCACGAGGCCGATGCCGTCGGCGTCCACCTCGAGCGTGAAGGCGTTGTTCTGGATCATGTGATGAGCCTTTCCGTTCAGACGCGTTCGATGACGGTGGCGATGCCCATGCCGGCACCGATGCACAGCGTGGCCAGCGCGGTGGCCTTGCCGGTGCGCTCGAGTTCATCCAGCGCGGTGCCGAGGATGATGGCGCCGGTGGCACCCAGCGGGTGGCCCAGCGCGATGGCGCCACCGTTGACGTTGACGCGGTCCAGCGGCACGCCCAGGTCGCGCGCCGTCTTCATCGGCACGGTGGCAAAGGCCTCGTTGATCTCCCACAGGTCGATGTCGCCCGGCGTCATGCCGAGCTTGTCGAGCGCCTTGCGACAGGCCGGCGTGGGGCCGGTCAGCATGATGGTGGGCTCGGAGCCGATGACGGCACACATGCGCACGCGGGCGCGCGGCTTGAGGCCTGCCTTGTCACCGGCCTGCTTGCTGCCGAGCAGCACCAGCGCCGCGCCATCGACGATGCCCGACGAGTTGCCGGCGTGGTGCACGTGCTGGATCTGTTCGAGGGTGGTGTACTTGTCGAGCGCGGTGGCGTCGAAGCCCATGTGGCCCATCATCTCGAACGACGCGTTCAGCTTGGCCAGCGTCTCGACCGAGGTGCCGGGGCGCACGGTCTCGTCGCGGTCGAGCAGCATCAGGCCGTTCAGATCGTGCACGGGCACGACCGACTTCGCAAAGCGACCCTCGGCCTGCGCGGCGGCCGCACGGCGGTGGGATTCGGCGGCATAGACGTCGAGCTCGGTGCGGCTGAAGCCTTCCAGCGTGGCGATCAGGTCGGCGCTGATGCCCTGCGGCACGAAGGCCGTGCCGGTGTTGATGCGCGGGTCCATGACCCAGGCGCCGCCGTCGCTGCCCATGGGCCAGCGGCTCATCGATTCGACGCCGCCGGCCACGACCATGTCTTCCATGCCGGACATGATCTTGGCGGCGGCCAGGTTCACGGCCTCGAGGCCCGAGGCACAGAAGCGCGACAGCGTCACGCCGGCCACCGTCTGGGCCCAGCCGGCATCGAGCACGGCGGTGCGCGCGATGTCGGCGCCCTGCTCGCCCACCGGCGTCACACAGCCCAGCACCACGTCGTCCACCAGCGCGGTGTCGAGCTGGTTGCGCTGCTGCAGCGCCCGCAGCAGCGTGCGCAGCAACCACACCGGCGTGGCCTGGTGCAGGCTGCCGTCCTTCTTGCCCTTGCCGCGCGGCGTGCGCACGGCGTCGTAAACATAGGCTTCGGTCATGAGGGTTCCTCGGCTACAGAATTTCGTGGGTGAACTCGGCCTCTCGGGCGGATGCAGCCGCGTCACAAGAAACGAGAAGCCAGTTCCTTCATGATCTCGTTGGTGCCGCCATAGATGCGCTGCACGCGCGCGTCGGCCCACACACGGGCGATCGGGTACTCGCGCATGTAGCCATAGCCGCCGAACAGCTGCAGGCATTCGTCGGCCAGCTTGAACTGGTGCTCGGTCACGTAGTACTTCAGCAGCGCCGCACGGTCCACGCCCAGCTTGCCCTGCAGGTGGGCCACCACGGCCGCATCGGTCATGGCCTGGCAGGCCAGCAGCATGGCCTGGCACTCGGCCAGCTTGAAGCGGCTGTTCTGGAAGCTGAACACCGGCTTGCCGAAGGCCTTGCGCTCCTTGGTGTAGGCCAGCGTCTCCTTCATCGCGAACTGCATCGCGGCCACGCCGGCCAGCGCCACGATCAGACGCTCCTGCGGCAGCTCCTGCATCAGCTGGAAGAAGCCCTGCCCCTCGGTGCCGCCCAGCAGGTTTTCCTTCGGCACCACCATGTCGTCGAAGAACAGCTCCGAGGTGTCCTGCGCCTCCATGCCCAGCTTGTCGAGGTTGCGCCCGCGGCGGAAGCCCTGCACCTCGTCGGTCTCGACCACCATCAGCGACACGCCGTGCGCGCCCTCGTCCTTGTTGGTCTTGGTGACCACGATGACGAGGTTGGCCAGTTGGCCGTTGGTGATGAAGGTCTTGCTGCCGTTGATGCGGTAGGTGTCGCCCTCGCGCAGCGCCAGCGTGCGCACGCCCTGCAGGTCCGATCCGGTACCCGGCTCGGTCATCGCGATGGCGCCCACCAGCTCGCCGGTGGCCAGGCGGGGCAGCCAGCGGCGCTTCTGCTCTTCGGTGCCGTAATGCAGGATGTAGGGCGCGACGATGCCCGAATGCAGCGAGCCGCCAAAGCCGCTCTGGCCGGCCGCGCCCTGCGCCAGGATCAGCGCGGCCTCGTGCCCGAAATCGCCGCCACCACCGCCGTACTCCTCGGGGATGCCGGCGCACAGAAAGCCCTGCTCGCCCGCCTCACGCCAGGCCGCCCGGTCCATCATGCCCTGCGCGCGCCAGGCCTCGTCACGCGGCCCCCATTGCTCGGTGAAGAAGCGGGTGGCCGAGTCGAGCAGCATCTGGTGTTCGTCGGTCATCCACGGGGCGGCAAAGCAGTCGATGGTCATGGTGTCTCCTGAAGGTCGGGCCGCACACGGCCGCGTTGGGCATGCCCCGCCGCATGAGACCCGGCCCAAAACAGTAATCTGGATTACCGCACGAAGAGCGGGTCGCCACTCGGGCTTCGGGGTGCCGCCGCGACACCGATGTCGCAGCGGATCCCTTTGCAGCAAGGTTCTTGTCGGGTTCCGATCTTGGTGAGCTGGACGCCCTCCGGCAAGAGGCCGAACCCGCTTTTCTTCAAACAGGCGTTCATTTGGTAAGATGGATTTCCACTCTGGAACGCAGTCTTGCCATGAAGTCCGCCGCCGCATCGCCCGACATCGGGCGCGCGCCCCCTCCGTCCGATGCGGACGACCGCCGTGCGGCCCTGGCCCGCATGCGCCCCGAAACGCTGGGCCGCATCGAGAAGGCGGTGCTGTCGCTGTTCTCGCAACGCGACTTCCACGAGGTGAGCCTGCTCGACGTCGCCAAGGCCGCCAACGTGTCGCTGCAGACCATCTACAAGTACTTCGGCAGCAAGGAAGTGCTGGTCTACGCCATGCTCGACGTGATGCTGGGTCGACTGGCCGAGCGCATGATCGACCACCTGCAGGGCATCGACGACGCGCGCGAGCGGCTGCGCAAGACGTGCTGGGTCACGCTCGACTACATGGACAAGCATCCGGCGGTGATGCTGCTGCTGTTCACCGCCGTGCCCGTCTCGCGCCATCGCCACATCCGCGTGTACGAAAGTCCGGAGCTGATGGGCGCCTTCCTGGGCGTGTTCAAGGACGGGCAGGCCCGGGGGGTGCTGAACAACCAGGTGTCCCACAAGGTGCTGCTCGACGTCTTCATGGGCATCGTCGGCCGGGTGGTGCTGATGCACATCGTGCGGGGCGAGCAGCAACCGCTCGTGGCCCAGTTCGACGCGCTCTTCGGCATCCTGTGGCGGGCGATGTCCATGCCGGACGAACGGCCTGCGGGCTGAACCCCACGCCGCCCACGGCGGAGCCTTTCTAGAATGGGGCAAGCCCACGCCCCCTCACGCAGGAAAGACCCCGCCATGCACCATGACGTGTCGCTGATTTCGACGCTGGCCGCCGGTTTCGCCCTCGCCCTGGCCTTGGGCTTCGTCGCCTCGCGCCTGAAGGTGCCGCCGCTGGTGGGCTACCTGCTGGCCGGCGTGGCCATCGGCCCGGCCACCCCCGGTTTCGTGGCCGACGTGCAGATGGCCGGACAACTGGCCGAGATCGGTGTGATGCTGCTGATGTTCGGCGTGGGGCTGCACTTTTCGGTGGCCGAACTGCTGGCCGTGCGCAAGGTCGCCGTGCCGGGCGCCATCGTGCAGATTGCGGTGGCCGTGGCGCTCGGCTTCGCCGCCACCCACGCCTGGGGCTGGTCGATCGGCGCGGGCGTGGTGTTCGGCCTGTGCCTGTCGGTGGCCAGCACGGTGGTGCTGCTCAAGGCGCTGGAAACGCGCGGCCTCGACGAAACTGTCAACGGCCGCATCGCCGTGGGCTGGCTCATTGTCGAAGACCTCGTCATGGTGCTCGTGCTGGTGCTGCTGCCCGCCTTTGCCCCCATGCTGGCTGCATCGGGCGAGGGCGCCTCGGCCGAGCCGCCCGCCAACCTGGGCAGCACCATCGCGCTGACCCTGGCCAAGGTTATCGGCTTCATCGCACTCATGCTGGTGGTGGGCCGGCGGGTGTTCCCGCGCATGCTGTGGTGGGTGGCACGCACGGGCTCGCGCGAGCTGTTCACGCTGTGCGTGGTGGCCAGCGCCGTGGGTGTGGCCTATGGCGCGGCCCGCCTGTTCGATGTGTCGTTTGCGCTGGGCGCCTTCTTCGCCGGCATGATGATGCGCGAGTCGGCCTACAGCCACCGCGCAGCCGACGAATCGCTGCCGCTGCGCGACGCCTTCACCGCGCTCTTCTTCGTCTCGGTCGGCATGCTGTTCGACCCGGCCGTGCTGTGGACCTCGCCCGGCAAGCTGGCGCTCACGGTGGCCATCATCGTGGTCGGCAAGACGGTGGCGGCCGTCGCCCTGGTGCTGCTGCTGCGCTACCCGCTGAGCACCGCCCTCACGGTCGGCACGGGGCTGGCCCAGATCGGCGAGTTCTCCTTCATCCTGGCGGGTCTGGGCATGTCGCTGCAGTTGCTGCCCAAGGAAGGGCAGGATCTGGTTCTCGGCGCCGCCCTGCTCTCGATCGCCCTCAACACCGCGCTCTTTGCTGTGCTCGAGCCGCTGCGGGACTGGCTGGGCGAGCGCTCCGAGCTCGCCCGCCGCCTGGGCGCTCGCGACGACCCGCTGGCCGAGCTGCCGACCAGCGTCGACGCGGCCCGCCTCACGGGGCATGTGGTGCTGGTCGACCATGGCGAAGTGGGGCAGCGGGTGGCGGCGCTGCTGCACGCGGATCAGGTGCCATTCGTGGTCGCCGATGGCAACCGCGCCGTGGTCGACCAGCTGCGGCGGGAAGGGGTGGCCGCCGTGGCCGGTGACCCGACCGACCCGGCCGTGCTCATCCAGGCGCACATCGCCCGCGCCTCGGTGCTGCTGGTGACCGGCGACGACACGCTGCGCGCGCGCCGCATGGTGGACATCGCCCGCCAGCTCAATCCGGCCATCCAGGTCCTGCTGCATGGCGCCAGCGAGGACGAGGCTGCCCTGTTGCGGGAGGCCACCCAGGGCACCGTGTGCGTGCCCTCGGCCGCACTGGCAGACGGCATGGCCGCCCAGGTTCTCAGCTGGATGCGCCCGGCCGCCACGCGCCCCCACGGGGCCACCGCCGGCAGCTGACGCCCGCGGGCGACAATGGCCGCCGTGCTCCACCCCCCTCGCCCTCTTCCGATGCCCGCCATGAGCCTGTTCGATCGCCTGCGCACCTGGGCGCGCCGCATGAAACGCGATGTCGCGCTGGTGTGGTTTGCCGCCCGTGACCCGCGCACCCCGACCAGCGTGCGCCTGCTGGCCCTGGCCGTCACCGCCTACGCGCTCAGCCCCATCGACCTGATCCCCGATTTCATCCCGGTGCTCGGTTACCTGGACGACGTGATCCTGGTGCCGCTGGGCATCTGGCTCATCGTGCGGCTGCTGCCCCCCGCGGTGCTGGCCGATGCCCGCGCGCGCGCCGACGCCCTCACCGAACGGCTGCCCCGGGTGGCTGCCATGGCGGGGCTGTTCATCCTGATCTGGGTGCTCGGTGCGGCCGCGTTCGGCTGGTGGCTGTGGGGACAGATGACCTCCTGAGCCACGCCCGACAAATGGGGGGATGTTGCCCGTGCTCCTGCTGATCCTCACCGCGCTGGTCCTCGCCGTGCTGGTGGGCCGCCCGATGTGGGTGGCCCGCCAGCGCCAGCGTCTGCGCGCCCAACCGCTGCCCGCCTTCTGGCTGCGCGTGCTACAGCGCCGTGTGCCGCTGGTGGCCCGCCTGCCGGCCCCGCTGCAGGTCGCACTGCATGCCCGCATGCGTGTGTTCCTGGCCGACAAGGCCTTCATCGGCTGCCAGGGGCTCGAGGTCACCGAGGAAATGCGCGTCACCGTGGCCGCCCTGGCCTGCCTGCCCATTCTCGGCCGCGACGACGGCGACTACGACCGCGTACGCCAGATCCTGCTGTACCCCGACGCCTTCGTGGTGCGCCTGCGCCACCAGGATCGCGCCGGCGTGGTTTTCGATGGCGAGGAAGCCCGCGCCGGTGAATCCTGGCACGAAGGCCAGGTCGTGCTCTCGTGGGCTGACACGCTGGACAGCGCCGCAGTGCCAGACGACGGCTACAACGTGGTCATCCACGAGTTCGCCCACCAGCTCGACGACGCCCACGGTCTCAGCGTCGACCTCGAAGCGCCGCCCGCCGGCCACAACTGGGCCGCCGTGCTGGGCGAGGCCTACCAACGCTTGGTGGACGCGGCCGACCGGGACGCCGCCACGCTGCTCGACCCCTACGGCGCCACCGACCCGTGCGAGTTCTTCGCCGTGGCCAGCGAGGCCTTCTTCGAGCAGCCGGCGCAGCTCGCAGCCGGGGAACCGGCGCTCTACGCGCAACTCCAACGCTTCTACCGGCTCGACCCGGCCCGCTGGGCCGAGGCTTGAGTTCCCGCCCGATCCGGCCGATAAGGCTGGCAATTCCCGCAAGGTTGCGCCATGCCCTCCATCCCGCTTGACACCGCCCTGAGCCCCGACGAAGCCGAGCGCCTCGACGCCCTGCACGACCACGCCATCCTCGACACGCCGCCCGCGGCCGATTTCGACGCGCTGGCCCGCCTCGCCGCCCACGCTTGCGGCACCCCCGTGGCCGCCATTGGCCTGCTCGACCGCGACCGACTCTGGTTCAAGGCCCGCGTAGGGGTGGCGC
Organism: uncultured Aquabacterium sp.; assembly: GCF_947366995.1. GTDB lineage: Bacteria > Pseudomonadota > Gammaproteobacteria > Burkholderiales > Burkholderiaceae_C > Aquabacterium. Next base: position 19,841 of record NZ_CANBCC010000003.1, read on the forward strand.
ATGCGGCCCTGCCGCTGGAATCCAGCCTGGCCGAGGACACCGCCCGGGCGCTGGGCCTGCTGTGCGTGCCGGACCTCGCCGAAGACCCGCGCTTTCGTGACCACCCCGTGCGTCAGATGCTGCCGGACTGGCACTTCTACGCCGGCGCGCCGATCGAGGACGAAGCCGGCCACGTGCTCGGCGTCATCTGTGTGGCCGCGCCCGAGGCCCGCGGGCTGGACGCCGGCCAGCGCCAGGCCCTGACCGACATCGCCCGCCTGAGCTGGTACGCCATCGACGCCCACGCGCAGCGCCGCACCCTGGCGCGCCAGGCCATCACCGACCCGCTCACCGGGCTCGCCAACCGCGCCCACTTCGATCAGGCGCTCACGGTGGAACTGGCGCACGCCATGCGCCGCGGCGAACCTTTCACCGTGCTCGTCATGGACCTCGACGGCTTCAAGGAGGTCAACGACGGCTTCGGCCATGCCGCTGGCGTGGAGGTGCTGCGCGCCGTGGCCGAGCGCATCCAGGCCCAGGTTCGCACGGGCGACGTCGTGGCCCGTTTCGGCGTCGACGAGTTCGGCGTGGTGATGCGCCACGGTGGCCGCGACGACGCCCAGGTGCTCGCCCGCCGCATCGTGCGGGCCGTCGCCAACCCCATCGCGCTCTCATCGGGCGACACCGTCGGCGTCGGCATTTCGGTGGGCATCGCCGCCTACGACGACGACGTCGACAGCCCCCGCACCCTGCTCGCGCAGGCCGACCAGGCGCTGTTCGAAGCCAAGCGCGAGAACGAAAAGCGCTGGAAGCTCTTCATCGGCATCCGGTGAAACCCGCTCCTGCGGGTGGGCGGTGGTGTCGCACGACCACCCCTGCACAAGGGCCGCCCATTTTGACAACGCGGCGTTTCAAATATAGAGTCCGGCTCGTTCCCCCCGTTCAACGGGGGTCGGTCACGAGCCCGCCTGCGCCCTCCTGAGTACCCTGCGGCGGCCCTCTGCCGGCCCTCCCCTCACCGACCGCCGTGTCGCAGGAGCCCCCGCATGTCCGAACACTTTGACGTCCTGATTGTTGGCGCCGGCCTGTCCGGCATCGGCGCGGCCCGCCACCTCAAGACCCAGTGTCCCGGCAAGACCTTCGCCATCCTCGAAGGGCGTGACACCATCGGCGGCACCTGGGACCTGTTCCGCTACCCCGGCATCCGCTCCGACTCGGACATGTACACCCTGGGCTACAACTTCAAGCCCTGGACCGAGAAACAAGTCATTGCCGACGGCCACCGCATCCGCAACTACATCCAGGAAACGGCGCGTGAGAACGACATCGAGCGCCACATCCGCTTCGGCAGCAAGGTGACCGCGGCAGACTGGCACAGCGAGACCGCCACCTGGACCGTCACGGTACAGAAGACGTCAGGCGAAACCGTGCAGCTCACCTGCGGCTGGCTGATGATGTGCTCGGGCTATTACAACTACGAAGAAGGCTTCACGCCCGAGTTCAAGGGCCGTGACGCCTTCAAGGGCCAGGTCATCCACCCGCAGTTCTGGCCCGAGAACCTCGACTACAGCGGCAAGCGCGTCGTGGTCATCGGCTCGGGCGCCACCGCCATCACCCTCATCCCCTCGATGACGGACAAGGCCAGGATGGTGACCATGCTGCAGCGTACGCCCAGCTACGTGATCTCGGTGCCGCAGTTCGACCCGATGGTGCGCTTCCTGCTGAAGTTCCTGCCCGCGATGACGGTCTACAACATCAGCCGCGCGCGCAACAACTTCATCACCCAGGGCATCTTCAAGCTCTCGCGCAAGTACCCCAACTTCATGCGCAAGCTGCTGCTCAAGCAGGTCAAGGCGCAGGTCGGCCCCAACTTCGACATGAAGCACTTCACGCCGCCCTACAACCCGTGGGACCAGCGTCTGTGCGCGGTGCCCAATGGCGACCTGTTCAAGGCCATCCGCAAGGGCAAGGCCAATGTCGTGACCGACCACATCGACCGCTTCGTCGAGAAAGGCATCCTGCTGAAGTCGGGGCAGGTGCTGGAGGCGGACATCATCGTCACCGCCACCGGCCTGAACCTGCGCCTGTTCGGGGGCATGCAGATCAGCGTGGACGGTCAGGCCATCCAGATGAACCAGCATATCTCGTACAAGGGGCTGATGTTCAGCGACATCCCCAACTTCTCGAACACGCTGGGCTACACCAACGCCTCGTGGACGCTGAAGGCCGACCTGATTGCCGAGTACGTGTGCCGCCTGCTCAAGCACATGGACCGCACCGGCACCCGCATCGCCGTGGCCGAGCGCAAGGATCCGAACGTGCGGCCCGCACCGCTGCTGGACATGACGTCGGGCTACGTGGCCCGCGCTGAAGCGCATCTGCCCAAGGGCGCCGACCGCGCACCGTGGAAGCTCTATCAGAACTACGCCCTCGACATGGACCAGCTGCGCAACGGCGAGCTGGAAGACGGCGTGATGCAGTTCAAGAAGCCCGGCGCGGTGGGGGCAACCGGCAAGGCCCGGCTCGCCGCCTGAGCACGCCGGCTTCGCGGCCAAGGCCGGTGCCCATCGGGGTCGTAAGGCACGAGCGCGGTCAGGCCTGCGGGCGCCCGCCCTCCAGGTGGCCCAGATAGGCCTGCACCGCCTGCACGGCCGCGGCCTCCAGCGCGTCCACGGCAAAGGGCAGCGGCCGCTGCGACGCCGTCACCCAGGCGGAGTGGGCGAGGCCGTCGGCCATCTGCAGCGAGACCCAGGCGGCCACATCCAGCGACACGCCCGCCGCCCCAGGGCCGACAAGTCCTGCGAGTGCGGAACGCCAGCAGGCCCACAGCCCTCCCGCTTGCGTCATCGTCTCCGCCTGCCCCGCCAGCACACCACGCGGCCCACACATCGAAGCCGTGTCCGCCACGGCCTCCCGCGGCGGCAGGTCGACAAAGGGCGCCTCGGCTTCCAGCTGGGCGTGCAGGGTCGGGTCGAGCGCATGGGCTGCAAACAGCCCCCGCACCAGGGCCGCCACCGCCTCGGACAGCGAGGCCGGCGCTGCATCGCGCCACGCAGCGTAGACGGCATCCCCCATCTCGTTGGCATGCCGCTGTCGCAAGGCCACCAGCAACGCCGCCTTGTCCGGGAAGTACTGGTAGATCGCCCCCACACTGACGCCCGCCTGGCGAGCGACCTCGTTCGTGCTCAGGCCCGCCAGCCCGCGCGCGCGCAACACCTCGGCCGTGGCCTGCAGCACCACTTCGGTGAGGCGACGCGCGCGGGACTGCCGCGGCGCGCGTCGCACCGGGCGCGCAGCTTCGACCAGCGTGTCGGCCGCTTCGACGGCGGCCACTTCGGACTCGGTGGGGTGACGCATGGGGTGCGGATTGTCGCAGCAAGCGTGCATCCGAGCCGCACCCCGCCCCCTCCGATGGGCGACGGCCGTCACACCGGACCGGCCGCACGGCATGATGCGGCCCTGAACAGCGCCCGCCCACTGCCATGCCGATGTCTGCCCTGCCCCGCGCCCTTGCCCTCGCCAGCCTGCTGCTGCTCGGCGCCTGCTCGATGCTGCCCAAAGGCCCGGACACCAACCGGCAGCGCGCACAGGACGCGGGCGTCACCAACCGCATGGGCCACGCGGCCATGACGCCGCTGGGTGACCTCAACCTGGTGCAGACAGAGATTCCGGCGGCGCTCAAGGAAGCGACCGCCGGCCCCTATGCCGTGCCGGGCGACCTCACCTGTCCTCATCTCAACGAGATGATCGGGGCGCTCGACGACGCCCTGGGGCCCGACCTCGACCGCCCTCGCAACGGCAAGGACACCGACCTGCTCGACCAGGGTGTCGACATGGCGGAAGACGCCTCGGTGTCGGCCGTGCGGCGCACGGTCGAAGGCTTCGTGCCGTTCCGGAGCTGGGTGCGCAAGCTCTCGGGGGCCGAGCGCCACAGCAAGCGCGTGAGCAGCGCCATCACGGCCGGAACGATGCGGCGCGCCTACCTCAAGGGCCTGCGACAGGGCCAGGGCTGCACGCAGACCGTGCCGGAGCCCAAGCCGGCCCTGACGGCAACGGCGTCCACCCCGATCGCGCCCCCGTCCAGCGAGGCCCCCACGCCGGCGCCTTCCGCATCCGCGCCCGCTGGCACCGACGCCAGTGCAAGCGCGCAGGCCCGGCGCTGACGCGTCAGGCCTCGAAGCCCAGCGTCCAGGAGACGGAAGCGGCCGCGGCCTCACCACGCTGCTCGCGCACCAGGGCAATCACCTGCCGTGCCACCGCACACAGCGCCTCGCGCCCTTCGGCCTGCTCGATGGCCAGCGTCAAGCGCAGGCCCTGCACCAGGCCCAGCTGCGCCTTGACCACGCCATTGAGCCGCTCGTAGAGCGCATCGTCGTCCAGGCTGGTCTCACCGGCCGGCCGCAGCACGCTGTCCTCGCCGCGCTCGGACCGGGAAGAACGGGCAGGTGCCGCCACCGACGCTGCCGGCGCCTGAGCCCGTTCGATGAGGCCCGCCTCCTCCAGCGCGGCCAATGCACCGGCTTCGGCGCCGTGCACCATCTGCAGCCAGTCCTCCCCGTCCCGGGATGGATCGATGATCAACAACAGGTTGCGCGTGGGGCGATCGAACGCCATCTTGCGCGCCGCGATCTCCTCGCGGCCAAGCTGGGTCTTGGTAAAGCGTGCCACCGAAGTGGTTCTCCTGAATGCGTACTTCTTGAGCCGCGAAGCTTCCCACATCGCCCCTGGCGCCTGGCTCGGGAAGAACCCGCGACATGCCGACCGGCATCGTGAACGGCCGCACTGAAATGGCGAAACCGGGCACAAGGCCCGGTTTCAGCGTGGAAAGGCGGTGGCCCGATTCAGGCCAGCCGGCTCACTCCACGGCCTTCACCATGTCCTCGACGACCTTCTTCGCATCGCCGAACACCATCATGGTCTTGTCCATGTAGAACAGCTCGTTGTCCAGGCCGGCGTAGCCGCTGGCCATCGAGCGCTTGTTCACGATCACGGTCTTGGCCTTGTAGGCTTCGAGAATCGGCATGCCGTAGATCGGACTGCCCTTGACGTGCGCCGCCGGGTTCACCACATCGTTGGCGCCCAGGATGATGGCCACGTCGGCCTGGCCGAACTCACCGTTGATGTCTTCCATCTCGAAGACCTGGTCGTACGGCACTTCGGCCTCGGCCAGCAGCACGTTCATGTGACCGGGCATGCGGCCCGCCACCGGGTGGATGGCGTACTTCACGCTGATGCCCTTTTCCGTCAGCTTGGCGGCCAGCTCCTTCACGGCGTGCTGCGCGCGGGCCACGGCCAGGCCGTAACCCGGCACGATCACCACGGTCTCGGCGTTGCCCAGCACGAAGGCGGCGTCGTCGGCCGAGCCGCTCTTGACGCTGCGCTGCTGCTGCGCGCCACCGGTGGCGGCCGCACCGGCGTCGCCACCGAAGCCACCCAGGATCACGTTGAAGAACGAGCGGTTCATCGCCTTGCACATGATGTAGCTCAGGATCGCACCCGACGAGCCCACCAGCGAACCGGCAATGATCAGCATCGGGTTGTTCAGCGAGAAGCCGATGCCGGCGGCAGCCCAGCCCGAATAGCTGTTGAGCATGGACACCACCACCGGCATGTCGGCGCCGCCGATCGGGATGATGATGAGCACGCCCAGGATGAAGCTGAGGGCGATCAGCGCGACGAACAGGTCCATGCGCTGCGTGGCCATGAAGCCTGCGATCAACGCCAGCGCCACCAGGCCCAGCACCAGGTTCAGCATGTGCTGGCCCTTGAAGATGACCGGGGCACCCTGGAACAGGCGGAACTTGTACTTGCCGCTCAGCTTGCCGAACGCGATCACCGAGCCCGAGAAGGTGATGGCGCCGATGGCGGCACCCAGGGCCAGCTCCAGGCGGTTGCCCACCGGGATCTCGGCCAGCGCGTCACCAATGGGCTTGGCGGTGATCTGGAAGGCGTACGGCTCGGCCACCACGGCCACCGCGATGAACACCGCGGCCAGGCCGATCATGCTGTGCATGAAGGCGACCAGCTCGGGCATCTTGGTCATCTCGACGCGCTTGGCCATGATGGCGCCAGCGCCGCCGCCGATCACCAGGCCGGCCAGCACGTAACCGATCCCGGCGCCAAAGTTCAGGCTCAACGCCTGAGCCTGGCCGTGGATCAGGCCGATCGTGGTCAGCACGGCGATCGTCATGCCGGTCATGCCGAACACGTTGCCGCGGATGGAGGTCGTCGGGTGGCTCAGGCCCTTGAGGGCCTGGATGAAGAACACCGAGGCGACCAGGTACAGCAGGGCGATCAGGTTCATGCTCATTTACTTGCCTTCTGCCTTCTTGTCTTTCTTCTTGAACATCTCGAGCATGCGGCGGGTGACGAGGAAGCCCCCGAACACGTTGACCGCAGCGAGCGCGACGGCCAGCACACCCATGACCTTGCCCAGCGTGGTCACCGTCAGCGCAGCGGCCAGCATGGCGCCCACGATGACGATGGCCGACACGGCGTTGGTCACGGCCATCAGCGGCGTGTGCAGGGCGGGGGTCACGTTCCAGACCACGTGATAGCCCACATAGATGGCCAGCACGAAGATGGTCAGGTTGATGACGACGTGGGAAATGGCTTCCATCGCGTTGTCTCCTGGGCAGGGGAAGTTGAGAAACGGGAGGCCGGGCTGGCGCCTCGTGCGGGCGCCTCGACCGGCCGGACCGGCACGCCGGTCAGTCGAACTTGCGGATTTCCTTGATCGCGTTGCCGGCGTCCAGCAGCACGACCTTGGGTTTGTAGGTGCTGATCTCCGCCTCGTTCATCGGGGCGTAGGTGCAGATGATGAGCAGGTCGCCCACGGTGGCCTTGCGGGCCGCCGCGCCATTCAGCGAGATCGTGCCCGAGCCGCGCGGCGCCTTGATGATGTAGGTGGAAAAGCGCTCGCCGTTGTTGACGTTGTAGAGCTCGATGTACTCGAACTCCTTCATGTCGGCGGCGTCCATCAGGTCTTCATCGATGCCGCACGACCCTTCGTAATCCAGGATGGCTTCGGTGACGGTGGCTCGGTGCAGCTTGGCACGCAGCATGACGCGTTGCATGGTCTTCAATCTCTCGGGAATTGCGCTTGTCGGGAACTGCTCAAGCGCGCAGCAGCTGGCCGTCGCGGCACATCAGGCATGCCTTGACGATGTCGTCTTCGAGGTCGACGTGGAACTGGCCTTCCTTGTTGAAGACGAGCTTGAGGAAATCGATCACGTTGCGGGCGTACAGCGACGACGAGTCGGCGGCCACCAGCGCGGGCAGGTTGGTTTCACCCACCAGCGTGACGCCGTGCTTGACCACCGTCTTGCCGGCTTCGGTCAGCGGGCAGTTGCCGCCGGCCGGTGCGGCCAGGTCGACGATGACCGAACCCGGCTTCATCGACTTGACCATCTCTTCGGTCACCAGCACGGGGGCGGCCCGGCCCGGGATCAGGGCGGTGGTGATGACGATGTCGGCGGCGGCCACGCGCTTGGCGACCTCGGCCTTCTGGCGGTCCAGCCACGACTGCGGCATCGGGCGGGCGTAACCGCCCACGCCTTCGGCGGCTTCCTTCTCTTCGGCCGTTTCATACGGCACGTCGATGAACTTGGCGCCCAGCGACTCGACCTGTTCCTTCACCGAGGGGCGCACGTCCGAGGCTTCGATGACCGCGCCCAGGCGCTTGGCGGTGGCGATGGCCTGCAGGCCGGCCACGCCCACACCCAGGATGACGACTCGGGCGGCCTTGATGGTGCCGGCGGCGGTCATCAGCATCGGGAACAGGCGCTGGTATTTGTCGGCGGCGATCATCACGGCCTTGTAGCCGGCAATGTTGGCCTGCGAGGACAGCACGTCCATGCTCTGCGCACGGGTGGTGCGCGGCGCGGCTTCCAGCGCAAAGGCGGTTAGCTTCGCGTCGGTCAGGGCTTGCAGGCCGTCCTTGTCGAACGGGTTGAGCATGCCGACCAGCACGGCGCCCGGCTTCATCAGCGTGCGCTCTTCGGCCGAGGGGCTGCGCACCTTGAGCACCATGTCCGCGCCCAGCGCGCCGGCCGCGTCGGTGATCTCGGCTCCGGCGGCCACATAGGCCTCGTCGGTCACGCTGGCGGCCACGCCGGCACCCGATTGCACCTTCAGGGTGTGGCCCTGGGCTTTCAGTTTCTTGACGGTCTCGGGGGTCACCGCCACACGGGTTTCACCCGCGAGCGTTTCCAGGGGCACGCCAATCAGCATTCGAGTCTCCTACTGGTCAGAACCGCCCGCGGACAGGGACGGCGCTTGTCTTTACCAAACGTGTCAGCATACACAAGGTTTGTGGCGCGTTCGCGTCCCTTCGGGCCCCCGATCGCACGGTCGTTCGCTTTTCCGTCGCCCCACGGCCGCACATCTGGGAACATTTGTTGTCAGTTCAAGTGCACGAGCGCGTCCAGCGTGCGTCGACCCCGTCCGGAAAACGCGGGCTGTCCCGCCCATTCGGTGGGGCCTCAGGCAGATTGCCACACGTTCGTCACAGGCTTGACGGATAATCCTTCGGCCATGAACACCGCAGACATTCTGGAGGCGGCGCCTCTGCCCAAGCCGGTCCACGCGCCGAAGGTGCGGTGGAAGCCCAATGTCACCGTGGCCGCGCTGATCGAGCGCAACGGGCGCTTCCTGCTGGTCGAGGAAGACACGTCCGACGGTCTGCTGCTCAACAACCCAGCGGGTCACCTGGACCCGGGCGAGTCGCCCATCGAGGCGGCGGTGCGCGAAACGCTGGAAGAAACCGGCCGGCACTTCACGCCCGAAGGCTTTCTCGGGATGTACATGTCCCGCTTCCGCCGCACGCGCACGGGCGAAGACATCACCTACCTGCGTCTGGCCTTCTTCGGCTCGGTCTCCGAGGCCGACCCGGCGCTCGAGCTCGACGAGGGCATCGTCCGCACGGTCTGGATGACGGCCGACGAGATCCGCGCCTGCCCAGAACGCCATCGCAGCCCGCTGGTACTCGAGTGCATCGAGGCGTACCTGGCCGGCCAGCGTTATCCTCTCGGCATCCTGACGGTGCACGACAGCGTCTTCAGCGCCCCGGCCCACCACCGCGAGGCCTGAGCGCCCGCCGCGCGCCGCCTTCACTGTGTCCGTTCCAGCCGCCCGCGTGGCGGCTGTCGCTTTTGGTGATTCCATGAGTCTCAAGCATCGCGTGGTCGTCGGCCTCAGCGGCGGGGTCGATTCCGCCGTCACCGCCTGGCTGTTGAAGCAGCAGGGCCACGAGGTCATCGGCATCTTCATGAAGAACTGGGAAGACGACGATGACAGCGAATACTGCTCGTCGCGCCAGGACTTCCTGGATGCCGCTTCGGTGGCCGACGTGATCGGCATCGAGATCGAGCACGTCAACTTCGCGGCCGACTACAAGGACCGCGTCTTCGCCGAGTTCCTGCGCGAGTACCAGGCCGGCCGCACGCCGAATCCGGACGTGCTGTGCAACGCCGAGATCAAGTTCAAGGCCTTTCTGGACCACGCGATGCGGCTGGGCGCCGAAAAGATCGCCACCGGGCACTACGCCCGGGTGCGCGGCGTGGCCGACGCGTCTTTCGAAGGCGGCCAGCGCTTCGAGCTGCTCAAGGGCCTGGACCCCCTGAAGGACCAGAGCTACTTCCTGCACCGGCTGAACCAGGCCCAGCTGAGCAAGACGATGTTCCCGGTGGGCGAGCTGCCCAAGACCGAAGTGCGCCGCATCGCTGCGGAAATCGGGCTGCCCAACGCGAAGAAGAAGGACTCGACGGGGATCTGCTTCATCGGCGAGCGCCCCTTCCGCGAGTTCCTCAACCGCTACCTGGCCAACCAGCCGGGGCCGATCAAGGACGACCGGGGCCGCAAGCTGGGCGAACACGTCGGCCTGAGCTTCTACACGCTGGGGCAGCGCAAGGGCATCGGCCTCGGCGGGGTGAAGGAAAAGGGGGCGCCACGCGGCGGTGGCGAGCACGATCCGTGGTTCGTCGCCCGCAAGGACATGGCCACCAACACGCTGTACGTGGTGCAGGGCCACGACCACCCCTGGCTGCTGCAGCACACGCTGGCGGCCGACGACCTGAGCTGGGTTGACGGCCGCGGCCCGCAGGTGGGTCAGGCCGGTGTGGGAGCCAAGACGCGCTACCGCCAGGCCGATGCGCCCTGCGCGGTGACGGCGGCCAGCGCCAGCCAGATCAGCCTGCACTTCCCCGAGGCGCAATGGGCCGTCACGCCGGGGCAGTCGGCCGTGCTGTACGCCGGCGAGGTGTGCCTGGGCGGTGGTGTGATCACGGGCGCCGCATGAGTGAGCGCCCACTGACGGATGGCGGTCATTGCCCGCCCATTGCCATCCTCGACACGAACGCGCTGCTCGACTGGCGGGTGTTCAAGGACCCGGCTGCCACACCTGTGGCCGAGGCGCTGGCGGCTGGCACGCTGCGCTGGCTGGCAAGCCCGGCCATGGAAACCGAGTGGCACCAGGTGTGGCCGCGCAGCGCCTTCGCCCGCTGGCAGCCCGACCCGGCCCTGACGACCACCGTGTTCGACCGCGCCGAGCGGGTGGCGGAGCCGCCCCGCGGACCACTGCGCTGCAAGGACCCCGATGACCAGGTCTTCATCGACCTGGCCCTGCACGTGGGCGCCACCTGGCTGTTCACGAAAGACGCCGCCCTGCTGAAACTCGCCGGGCGCGCCCGCCGCCTGACCGGCCTGCGCGTGCTGAGCCTGCAGGACTGGGTGGCCAGGCACGGCGCCAGCCTGCGCCCGCTGGACGCACCGCCCACATCCCTCTCACCGGACCGACCGCCATGCACCACGCCGCTGCCTGCCTGACCCGACGCCGCCTGCTGTCCCTGACCGCGCTGCTGCCCGCGGCCCTCACCGTGGCGGGCTGTGCCAGCCTGCTCGGCCCGCGCACCGTGGTGATCACCCGCGAAGAGCTGCTGCGCAAACTGGGCCAGCGCTTCCCGAGCACCAAGCGGCTGCTCAACCTGCTCGACGTGCAGGCCGGCCTGCCCGAGCTGACGCTGCAGCCGCAGGCCAACCGCGTGCTGGCCGCCGTGCCGCTGCAGGCGCGCGACCTGCTGATGGGCCAGTCCTACACCGGCAAGGTGGCGCTGAGCTTCGGACTGCGTTATGAACCGCAGGACCTGAGCGTGCGGCTGAGCCAGGTCCGCGTCGAGGAGATCAATGTGAACGGGCTGCCGGCCGCAGCGCGGCAGCACCTGACCCGCCTGGGCGCCTGGCTGGCCGAGGAACGGTTGCAGGATCAAATCATCCACCAGTTCAAGCCGGAAGACCTGCGCACCGCCGACCGCATGGGCTACGAGGTCGGCGGCCTGCGCGTGACCGACACCGGCCTGGCGATCGACCTGCAGCCCCGCCGCTGAAGGGAGCACGGCGCTTACCGTGACGGAAAGCGCCATTACCTTTTGCGTGCCGAGCCCGCCACGGTGTGACCCGCTGTGGACAATGCCGCTTTTCGCTGTTCCGACACCGACGCGCCATGGACATCTTCTCGAACAACGGCCGCTTGCAATGGGTGGAGGCCTTCATCAAGGGCATCCCGTACGCGCAGGCCTCCGGCATGTACGTCACCGAAATCGGCGAGGGCCGCGCCGGCCTGGGCCTGCCCGCGCGCGACACCTGGACGGGTGACACCGAGCGCGGTCTGATCCACCCCGGCGTACTGAGCGTGCTGGCCGACACCGCGTGTGGCGTCGCCGTGGGCACCGCGCTGGCCGAGATCGAGCCGTTCGCCACGCTTGACCTGCGCATGGACTACCTGCGCCCGGCCGTGGCCAATCAAGAGATCGTCTGCCGCGCCGAATGCCATCGCCTGTCGCGCAGCGTGGCCTTTGTGCGGGGCGAGCTGTTCCAGCCAGGGCGCGCCGAGCCGGTGGCCATGGTGAATGCGACCTTCATGCGCGCCACGGCCAACAAGCGCCGCGCCGGGGGCGAGGCCACGCCCGCACCGAATCAGCCCGTGAGCCCGGCACAGGCCGCGGCCTCACTCGGGTCGCCCGCCAGCATCGAGCCCAGTCAGGTGTTTCGCAGCGAGCCGGCCGACCTGCCGGAAACGCTCGCCATCCCGCCGGGCCGCTCGCCGTATGTCGACTTTCTGGATGTGCGCCAGCAGCCGCAGATCGACGCTGGGCCGGTGTTCCGCATGCCGTTCAAGCCGGAGCTGATCGGCAACCCGATCCTGCCGGCGCTGCATGGCGGCGTGCTGGCCGGCTTGGGGGAAACGGGCATGATCCTGCATCTGCTGGCCACCAACCCCAGTCTGCAAGGCGCGCCGCGCGGGGTTGACTTCGCCATTGCCTACCTGCGCTCGGCCAAGCCCGTCGACACGTTCGTGCAGGGCACCACCGTGCGCCAGGGCAACCGTGTGGCACTGGTGCAGGTCAACATCTGGCAGGACGACCCACAACGTCCCGTTGCCCAGGCCCGCGGTCACTGCCTGATGCCTCGCGACACCGATTGACGCCCCGTTCGGGCCGCGGCGACGCTCAGGCAACGGCCCGGCTCGACCACCACGCGGCATCCGGTTGTCCGGCACAGCCTGTGTGCTGTCGCGCGAACCAGTCGGCCAGCACCGCATGCTGTACGGCGGTGGTGCGCAGTCCCAGCTTGCTCCGGCGCCACAGCACGTCGTCGGCCGTGAGGGCCCACTCGTGGCGACGCAGGTGGTACAGCTCGGCCTCGAACAGATCGGGCAGCACCTCGTCGCCCAGGTCGCCCCGGCCCCGCATGCCGTCGAGCAGACGCAGCACCCGGCTGCCATAGGCCCGCGTCCAGCGGCGCAGCAGCGGCAGCGGCAGCCAGGGGTGAACCTGCCGCAACCGGGACTGAAAGGCGATCAGGTCCAGCTCGGGCGACACCGTGTGGTCGAGCAGCTCGCCCCACTGCCCGCCGGGCAGGGCTGCGTCCGCCGTCCAGGCCAGACGCCGTTCGCCCAGCAGGTCGCCCACCTGGTCGGCCGCCTGCTCGGCCAGCAGCCGGAACGACGAGAGGCTGCCGCCCCACACCGTGAGCACCGGAGCCGGTCGGGCGTGAAGCTGGAGCTGGTGCCGACCGTGCGCGCCCTCCTCGCCCCGCCCCGGCGCCTTCAGTGCACCGCGCAGGCCGGCATAGGACCACACCACGTCGCCCGGCTGCACCGGCCGGCGCAGATAGCGGCTCGCCTCCTGACACAGGGCCATGACCTCGTCCGGCTCGGCCGCCACGCCGTCGGGCGGGCCATCGTGCGGCTGCTCGGCCGCACCGATCAGGGTGAAGTGACGCTCGTAAGGCAGCGCGAAAATGAAGCGCCCGCCGCGTGTGTGGAACACGCAGCCGTGGTCATGCTCCACACAGCGGGGCACGACGATGTGGGTGCCTTTCAGCCACGCGAGGCTAGGCGGCTCGCCTCCCTTGCGCGCAGCCGCTGCGGGCGGCACCTGCAAGACCCCACTGAGGACCGACGACGCCCAGGCCCCGGCCGCGTTCACGACCACCCGTGCCTGAACGGTCAGCCGCTGCACGACGCGGCCGTCTTCCGGGTGCCGGCGGGCCAGCCCGACGCGCCAGCCGCCGCCATGCGGCACGGCCTGGTCGCACCGCGTGCGGGTCAGCACCAGCGCGCCGCGTTCCGAGGCATCGCGGGCACACAAGGTCGTCAGCCGCGCATCGTCGGCCATCACCTCTGTGTAAACGAAGGCGCGCGTCCAGGCCGGTTGCAGCGAAGCCCCCAGGCGCGAGCGCCGCAAGGTCACGGCCTCACTGGGCGGCAGCCCGTTGCCGGCCGCCAGGCGGTCGTGCCACCACAACCCCAGCCGGATGAGCGCGCCCGTGCGCATGCCGTCGTCGTGCGGCATCAGCAAACGCACCGGCGTCATCAGGTGGGGCGCACACTGCAGAAGGCGGGCGCGCTCCTGCACGGCCCGGCCCATTCCGCCCAGGTCGAGCCGGGCCAGCTCGCGCAGCCCGCCGTGCACCAGCTTGCCGGTCGCGCCCGACGCATGGGCTGCCAGGTCGTCCTGCTCGCACAGCGCCACGCGCCAGCCACGGCCGGCCAGATCGCGGGCCACGGCCGTGCCATGCAGGCCCCCGCCCACCACCAGCACATCACAGAGGTGGTCCACGGCCTCATCGGGCGAAGAGGCAAGCGACGACAGCATCGACATGGGCAGCGGGCTCCAGCGCGGAAGAGCTCCCATTGGACTGCAAGCCGATGACCCCTGAGTGCGCGTTTGTCTTCTTTTGTGTTCGGATTTTTTCGGATACCCTCGACCGGATGAGCGACAACAGCCCGATCCGCCCGGCAGCCCCCTGGAGCCCCAACCCGCGTCAGGTGGCGCTGCTGGAAGAGGTGCGCGCGCGCGGCGCCGTGTCGGTCGAACGCCTGGCCCAGCGCCTGGACGTGACGATGCAGACGGTGCGCCGCGACGTGCAGCGCCTGGCCGACGCCGGCCTGCTGGCGCGCTTTCACGGCGGCGTCAGCCTGCCCCGCGAGCCGGCCCGCGTGGGCGCCTGGAAGGAGCGCCAGGCCATGCAGGCCGACGCCAAGGCGCGCATCGCCCGCTCGGTGGTGGCCGCCATCCCTGACGGCGCCACCCTGATGCTGGGCGTAGGCACGACCGTCGAGGCCGTGGCCCGCGAACTGCTGAACCGCCCGGGCCTCACCGTCGTGACCTACAACCTCCACGTGGCCCAGGTGCTCAACGAGCACCGCGACTGCAAGGTGCACGTGGCCGGCGGCACCCTGCGCTCGCGCGACAGCGCCATGGAAGGCGACAGCACGGTCGACTTCCTCAGGCAGTTCAAGGTCGACCTGGCCATTCAGACCACGCTGGGCATCGACCCCGACGGCAGCCTGCGCGACCGCGACCAGCGCGAACTGCCTGTTGCGCAGGCCATGCAGGCCCAGGCCCGCGCCACCTGGCTGGTCGCCGACGTCAGCAAATTCAGCCAGACGGCGCTCGCCCGCGTCGGCCACCTGAAGGACATGCGCCGCGTGTTCACCGAAGCCCTGCCCCCGCCGCCCTTCCCGCAGCTGCTGCAGGAATGGGACGTCGCCCTGACGATCGCGCCATGAACGCCGGCATGCAAGGCGTCCGGCGCAAGGTCGTTCACGCCACCCTGTACGAGGGCGTCGCCATCCTGATGCTGGCCGTGCTGATGCAGCCGGTCACCGGCAAGGGCCTGGCCGACACCGGGCCGTTCGCCATTGCCTGCTCGGTGATCGCGGTGCTGTGGAACATGGCCTTCAACACGCTGTTCGAGGCGTGGGAGCGGCGGCAGGCCGACCGCCGACGCACCCCGCGCCGGCGCGCGCTGCACGCGATCGGCTACGAAGGCGGGCTTGTGATGATGACGCTGCCGGTGATCGCCTGGTCGCTCGACATGGGCTGGTGGGACGCCTTCCTCACCGACCTCGGGCTGGTGGCGCTGTTCCTCGTCTACACCTTCTGCTTCAACTGGGTGTTCGATCACCTCTTCGGGCTGCCGGCCTCGGCGCACTGAAACGGGGGGTGTGGCGTCGTGCGGGCGCCCCGAACGTCGCCGTCGCAGCCCCCATGACGCCAGCAGGTCCCTACCATGGGTGGTTTCCCCTCGAGGTCTCCGCCCATGCCCTCCGCCCTCGTTCCCCGCACCCGCCTCGTTCCCGGTCCCGACGGCCCGCTGGCCGTGCAGCAATGGGGTGAAAGCGGGCGCAGCACCATCGTCCTCATCCACGGCTACCCCGATCACAGCGGCATCTGGTCGAAGATCGCGCCGCTGCTGGCCGACCAGTGGCACGTCGTCGCCTACGACGTGCGCGGCGCCGGCGCCTCGTTCGTGCCCGCCAGCACCGCCGACTACCGCCTGCCGCGGCTGGTGGCCGACCTGCGCGCCGTGATCGACACCACCAGCCCCGACCGACCCGTGCACCTGGTTGCGCACGACTGGGGCTCGATCCAGGGCTGGGACGCCGTGACCGACCCGACCCTGCGCGGCCGCATCGCGTCCTACTCCAGCTGCTCGGGGCCTTGCCTCGACCACGCTGGCCACTGGATGCGCGACCGCCTGCGCCGCCCCACACCACGCCATCTGGCTCAGTACCTGATGCAGGGCCTGCGCTCCTGGTACATCGCCTTCTTCCACCTGCCGGTGCTGCCCACGGTGATGTGGCACACGGTGATGGGCCCGCACTGGTCGCGCTGGCTGCGCTGGCTGGAGCGCACGCCGGCAGAACAACGCGCTGGCCAGACGGCCGACGGCGTGCGCGGCATGCGGCTGTACCGCGCGAACATGCTGTCGCGCATGCTGCGCCCCGGCGATCGCCATGCGCACGCACCAGTACAGGTCATCGTGCCGCTGCGCGACCGCTACGTCGGCCCGGCGCTGAGCGACCCGGCCCACCTGGCGCGCTGGGTGCCGCAGCTTCACCGCGTCGAGGTCGACGCCGGGCACTGGCTGCCGCTGCAGCAGCCGGCGTTGTTTGCGCGCCTGGTGCGCGGCTTCGTGCGCCGGGTGGAGCGGCAGCGGCGCCAGACCGCGGGCCAACGCATCAAGGCCTGATCGGCACAAGCCCTGACGCCCGGGTGGGAATTGCGCAGGCGGCAGACAATCGCCCTGCCTTCTTCACCTGAGGAGATCCCCCTTGAAGCTTTATTTCTCGCCTGGCGTCTGCTCGCTGTCGCCGCACATCGTGCTGGAAGAATCCGGTCTGTCTTTCGAGACCGAGCAGGTCGATCTGCGCAAGAAGACCACGGCCAGCGGCGCCGATTACAGCGAAATCAACCCCAAGGGTTACGTGCCGGCCCTGGTGCTCGACAACGGCGTGCTGCTGACCGAAGGCCCGGCCATCGTGCAGTACCTCGCCGACCAGGTGCCCGACAAACAGCTGGCGCCCGCCAACGGCACGCTGGCGCGCTACCAGCTGCAGAGCTGGCTGACCTTCATCGGCACCGAGGTGCACAAGAGCTTCACGCCTTTTTTCAAGCCCGACTCCACGCCCGAGATGAAGGATGCCGCGAGGGCCAACCTGGAACGGCGTCTGGGCTACATCAACACCGAATTGGCTGGCCGCGAATACCTGCTGCCCGAGGGCTACAGCGTGGCCGACATCTACCTGTTCGTCGTGCTGGGCTGGTCGCGCCTCATCAAGCTGGACCTGACCCCATGGCCCCAGCTGCAGGCCTTCCAGGCGCGCGTCGGCGCCCGGCCAGCGGTGCAACGCGCGTTGAAGGCCGAAGGGCTGGCGTAAGGCGGGTGCCGGGCCGCGCGCCCGGTTCCTATAATCCCCGGATCCGTGATTCCACAGGCCGGCACCCCGTCGCGGGCGCCGGCCTGCTCCTGTCTTGGCGGCCCACCGCCCACGTCGTCCCATGAGCGCACACAACGAGAACCAGACCTACGACCCGCGTGCCGTCGAAGCCCGTGCCCAGCAGCACTGGGCCGACGCCGATGCCTACCGGGTCACCGAGGACACGTCGAAGAAGGCCTTCTACGCCTGCTCGATGCTGCCCTACCCCTCGGGCAAGCTGCACATGGGCCACGTGCGCAACTACACGATCAACGACATGCTCACGCGCTACCTGCGCATGAACGGTCACAACGTGCTGATGCCCATGGGCTGGGACGCCTTCGGTCTGCCGGCCGAGAACGCCGCGCTCAAGAACAAGGTGCCGCCCGCCGCCTGGACGTACGACAACATCGCCTACATGAAGAAGCAGATGAAGGCGATGGGCTTGGCGATCGACTGGTCGCGAGAGATCGCCACCTGCCAGCCCGAGTACTACAAGTGGAACCAGTGGCTGTTCATCAAGATGCTGGAAGCCGGCATCTGCGAACGCCGCACCCAGACCGTCAACTGGGACCCGGTCGACCAGACCGTGCTGGCCAACGAGCAGGTGATCGA
The DNA here is from genome assembly GCF_947366995.1 of uncultured Aquabacterium sp. Taxonomy (GTDB): domain Bacteria; phylum Pseudomonadota; class Gammaproteobacteria; order Burkholderiales; family Burkholderiaceae_C; genus Aquabacterium. The sequence goes on from NZ_CANBCC010000003.1 coordinate 37,698, forward strand.
CGGCCGCGGCTGGCGCTCGGGTGCCCTGGTGGAAAAGCGCGAGATCCCCGGCTACTACCTGAACATCACGAAGTACGCCGACGAGCTCCTGAGCGCGGTGGCCAACCCCGAGGACAAGAACTACCTCGCCGGCTGGCCTGAGCGCGTGCGCCTGATGCAGGAAAACTGGATCGGCAAGAGCGAAGGCGTGCGCTTTGCGTTTGCGCATGACATCAAAGGCACTGACGGCGCCCTGATCAACAACGGTCAGCTGTGGGTCTTCACCACGCGCGCCGACACCATCATGGGCGTGACCTTCTGCGCCGTGGCAGCCGAGCACCCGCTGGCCCTGCACGCCGCCGCAAGCAAGCCCGAAGTGCAGGCCTTCATCGACGAGTGCAAGACCGGTGGCACCACCGAAGCCGAACTGGCCACGCAAGAGAAGAAGGGCGTGCCCACCGGCCTGTTCGTCAGCCACCCGATCACCGGCCAGCAGGTCGAGGTCTGGGTCGGCAACTACGTGCTGATGTCCTACGGCGACGGCGCCGTGATGGGCGTGCCCGCGCACGACGAGCGCGACTTCGCCTTTGCGAAGAAGTACGGCATCGAGATCAAGCAGGTCGTGGCCGTTGAAGGCGAGGCCTTCAACACCGAGGCCTGGGCCGACTGGTACGGCGACAAGCTCAAGGGCGTGTGCGTCAACTCGGGCGAACTCGATGGCCTGGGCTACAAGGACGCCGTCAACAAGGTCGCCGAGATCCTCATCGCCAAGGGCGTGGGCGAGAAGAAGACCACCTGGCGCCTGCGCGACTGGGGCATCAGCCGCCAGCGCTACTGGGGCACCCCGATCCCCATCATCCACTGCGCCGACTGCGGCCCGGTGCCGGTGCCCGAAAAGGACCTGCCCGTGCGCCTGCCCGAAGACGTGGTGCCCGACGGCAGCGGCAACCCGCTGAAGTCGCGCCCCGACTTCCTGAACGTGGGCTGCCCCAAGTGCGGCAAGCCAGCCCAGCGCGAAACCGACACGATGGACACCTTCGTGGATTCGAGCTGGTACTTCCTGCGCTACACCTGCGCCGACAACCACGAGCAGATGGTCGACGCCCGCACCGACTACTGGATGGCCGATGGCGGCATGGACCAGTACATCGGCGGCATCGAGCACGCCATCCTGCACCTGCTGTACGCGCGCTTCTGGACCAAGGTCATGCGCGACCTCGGCCTGATCAAGGTCGACGAGCCCTTCAAGAAGCTGCTCACGCAGGGCATGGTGCTCAACCACATCTACAGCCGTCGCACGGCCAAGGGTGGCAAGGAATACTTCTGGCCGCATGACGTCGAGCACGTGATGGACGACGCCGGCAAGGTGGTCGGCGCCAGGCTGATCAACGCCGTCGACAGCGCCGACGGCCAGCTGCCCGTGGGCACCGCCATCGACTACGAAGGCGTGGGCACGATGTCGAAGTCGAAGAACAACGGCATCGACCCGCAGCAGCTCATCGAAAAGTACGGCGCCGACACCGCCCGCCTGTACACCATGTTCACCGCGCCGCCCGAGCTGACGCTGGAGTGGAACGACGCCGCCGTGGAAGGCAGCTACCGCTTCCTGCGCCGCGTGTGGAACTTCGGCGTGAAGCTGCGCGGACTGGACTTCGCCAGCACGCTGCCCGTGGCCGCCGGCGCCGGCAAGCTGGCCGACGTGGCCTTCGGAAAGGACGCCAAGGCGCTGCGCCTCGAGATCCACACCGTGCTCAAGCAGGTGGACTACGACTACCAGCGCATGCAGTACAACACCGTGGTCTCCGGTGCGATGAAGATGCTCAACGCGCTGGAAGGCTTCAAGGGTGGCGACACGCCCGATGGCCAGATCGCGCTGGTCGAGGGCTTCGGCATCCTGGTGCGCGTGCTGTACCCGGCCACGCCGCACCTGGCGCACGCGCTGTGGAGCGAGCTCGGCTATGCCGAACAGCTGGGTGACCTGCTGGACACGCCCTGGCCCCAGGTCGACGCGGGCGCCCTGGTGCAGGACGAGATCGAACTGATGCTGCAGGTCAACGGCAAGCTGCGCGGCTCGATCAAGGTCAGCCCGCAGGCCGACAAGGCCGCCATCGAGGCCGCCGCGCTGGCCAGCGAGGACTTCGCCAAGTTTGCCGAGGGCAAGCCGGCCAAGAAGGTCATCGTGGTGCCGGGCCGCCTGGTCAACGTGGTGATCTGATGGCACACCACCCCACCTCTGTCTCGCGCCGTACCTGGCTGGCTCGCTGGATGGGCCTCGGCCTGGGCGGGCTGGCGCTCGCCGGCTGCGGTTTCCGCATGCGCGGTCAGTACGGCATGGCCTTCCAGACCATCCAGCTGACCGGGTTTGCGCGCACCTCGCCGCTGGCCACCGAGCTCGCCCGTGCCCTTGAGAACACCGGCGTGCGCGTGGTGGGCAGCACGCTGGAAGCGGCCCAGGCCGCCTCGAGCGCCAGCGTGCCCGTGGGCCACATTGTCTTCGAAGCCCTGGGCGACACCCGCGACATGGTGGTCAGCTCGACCACCCGCTACGGCCAGGTCCGCGGCATGACGGCCCGCATCAAGCTGCGCTTTCAGGTGCGGCGCAGTGACGGCAGCATCCTCGTGCCCGCCAGCGACATCGCCATGGCCAACGACCTGACCTACACCGAGCAGGACGCGCTGGCCAAACAGGACGAGTCCGAGGCCCTGCAGAGGGCCATGCAGACCGACATCGTCAACCAGGTGCTGCGTCGCCTGGCCGCGATCGACCCGGCCCAGCTGCCTTCGCCGCCCGAGCCGATGGCCGCCCCGGCCGAGCCCGACCGCCGCGTGCCCACACCCGCCACGCCGTCGCGCGACAGCGCCCGCTGACTTCCGCCGCCGATGCAACTGCGCCACGACCAGCTTGCCGCCCACCTGCAGAAGTGCGGCGGCACGCTCAAGCCGGTCTACACCCTGCACGGGGACGAGGCCCTGCTGGTGCAGGAGGCCGGTGACGCCATCCGCGCTGCCGCACGCGCCGCGGGCCACACCGAGCGCCAGGTGCACACCGTCAGCGGTGCGCACTTCGACTGGTCCAGCCTGCTGGGCGCGGCCAGCGAGATGTCGCTCTTCGGCGACCGCCAGTTCATCGACATCCGCATCCCCTCGGGCAAGCCGGGCAAGGACGGCTCGCAGGCGCTGCAGCAGTACTGCGACACGGCCGCCGGCAACGACGCCGTCGTCACGCTGATCACGCTGCCGCGGCTCGACAAGACCCAGATGAGCAGCGCGTGGTTCACCGCGCTCGACGGCATCGGCGTGACCCTGCGCTGCGACCCGATCGAGCGCGCCCAGCTGCCGGTCTGGATCGCCCAGCGCCTGGCCGCCCAGGGCCAGCAGGTCGAAGCCGGCGAGGCCGGGCAGCGCACGCTGGCCTTCTTTGCCGACCGGGTGGAAGGCAACCTCCTGGCCGCACACCAGGAAATCGTCAAGCTCGGCCTGCTGCACCCGCCCGGCACGCTCACCATCGAGCAGATCGAGGAGGCCGTGGTCGACGTCGCGCGCTTCAACGTCTTCAAGCTCAGCGAAGCGGTGTTGTCGGGCCAGCTGCACCGCACACTGCGCATGATCGACGGCCTGCAGGCCGAGGGCGAGGCGCCGGTGCTGGTGCACTGGGCGCTGGCCGACGACATCCTCGGGCTGTACCGCGCCCGTCAGGCGCTCGATGGTGGCAAGCCGCTGCCCATGGTGCTGCGCGAGCAGCGCGTGTGGGGCCCGCGCGAGCGCCTGTTCGAACGCATCCTGCCCAAAGCCCGGTTGGGCACGCTGGCCCGCCTGGTGGCCAATGCCAGCATCGTCGACGGCATCGTGAAGGGCCTGCGGCACCCGCAATGGCCGGAAGACCCGTGGGACGCGCTGCGCCGGCTGGCACAGCAACTGAGCCGCACGGTGGCGCCACCGGCCCGCGGCTGACGCTTAGGCGGCCCCCTCAAGCTCGGGGTGCCCGCCAAGGAAAGCCCTGAGGGGCCGGCCAGCCGGCGCTGGATACAGTGGATCGCACGGCATTCAACGCGCCGCCGCACCGGGGCCCGCCCCCGCCTTGCCCACGATCCGAGACGTACCGCCGTGAGCCACGCCGACGACTTCCAGGCCCTCAACCGCTCCGAGCACCTCTACTGGGCGTGCGAGGGCTATCTGGGCTCGATCCACCAACCCTATGTGCTGCGCTTCAACGGCGCGCTCGATCCGGCGCGGGTGCGCCAGGCGCTGCGCGAACTGACGAGCGCCTGCCCGCGTCTGCGCGGCGTCATGGAGCCCACCGCGTTCAGCCACGCGCTGCGCATCCTGCCCGACGACGCCCACATCGACGCGCTGCTTGACGACGCCTTCCAGGTGCAGCACGACGTGGACGGCACCTCGCGCGCGGCGCTGCAGGCCTGGCACACCCGGCTGCTCAACGACCCGATGCCGATGGAGCGCGGCCTGCCGTGGCGCGCCCGCCTGCTGCCCCACCCCACCCAGCCGGTGCTGGCCTTCTCGGCCCACCACATCATCGGCGACGGCCGCTCGATGGTGCAGTTCGTCGGCGCGCTGGTGGCCCGGCTCAATGGCCACCCGATCCCGCCCATGCCGCTGCAGAGCGAGTCGATGGCGCCCGCCGTGCGCCCGAAAGCCTGGTGGCAGTGGCCGGCCAGCATCGCCCGCTTCGTGCGCCAGACGCGCGCCGACGCCCGCGAGGCGGCCGGCACCCGGGTGCTCGGCCTGGCCAGGCGCGCCTCACCGCGCTTCACCACGTGCACCGTTCACCATCACGAGCTGGCCGTGCCGGCCGAGGCCATCAAGGCGCTCGCCAAGGCCCATGGCACCACCGTCAACACGCTGCTGCTGGGTCTGGTCGCCCAGGTCTTCCTGCAGCAGGCCCCGGACGACCCGAGCGCGCGCGCTGCGATCCGGCTGTCCGTCGACCTGCGTCGCCATTTCCCGGCCGGTCAGGCGCCCGAGATCGGCAACCACGTGCACTCCTTCGTGGTGCAGGGCCGACGCCAGGATGACCTGCCTGCCCAGATGGCCTCGCTCGACGGCCAGGTGCGCGACCAGCTCGCCCGGTACGAACGGCGCGACTATGCACTGCCCCTGACCGTGTACGAATGGCTGCCGCTGATGGGACGCCGGCTCTACAGCCGCCTCATCGTGCAGGCCAAGCGCCGTCAGCGCTTTGCGCCCGTGAGCTGCCACCTCACCAACCTGGGCTCGGCCGAGTTCATCAACCCGAAGGACGCCACCCTGCGCGTCACCGAGTTCTGGCCGGCCACCGTGAGCACCGCCGTCCTGATCGGGACGCTGAGCCTCAACGGTCGCCAGCTGCTCACCGTGATCCACCAGAACGACGAGGTGGATGCGGCCGACGTGCGCGACTTCCTGGCGCGCCTGGATGCCGAACTGCGCCACACGCTGCAAACACGCGCGGCCGCGTGAGCTTCCGCACGAACAGACGGGGTTTGGTGGGTCTTCTGCCTATGTCGGGGACGTCAAGGATCGGTCAAGATGACCGATAACAGCAACAAGCTCTTACACCTGACGTCGCCACATCATGTCCACCCGCACGCCCCGGTCCCCTCAGCCCGCCGGCCGCGCCCCGAGTGCGGCGCCGCCTTCCGCCGGGCAGGGCAGTTCGCACACGGCAGCAGCGGCCAACGGACACTGGCTTCATCGCGCCATGGCCGTGTGGGTCCGCGATGACGCATCACACCCTGTGCCGCCCGCCCCGTGGCATGGCCCTGGTCGCGCGCCCTGACACGCCCCCCTGAAGCCCTGGCCGGCATGCCCGCCATCCTGCGCAGCCTCCAGGCCCGCATCGTCGCGGTCTTCCTGGGTCTCATCGTCGCCATCCAGCTCGCGGCGTGGTGGGTGATTGACGAGCACATCGAGCGCAACGCGCGCAAGGACATCCACACCGAGTTGCAGACCGCCGAGCGCGTGCTGGAACGGCTGCTGAAGCAGAACGACGACAACCTGCGACAGGCCACCCAGGTGCTGGCGTTGGACTACGGTTTCCGTGCTGCGATTGCCAGCGGCGACGCGGACACTGTCCAGTCGGCGCTCGCCAACAGCGCAGAGCGTGTCCAGGCCGCCGTGGCGGCCTACACCGATGCCGACTTCCGCCTGGTGGCCGCCACCGACCCGCGCGGAGCGCGCTTCGTACAGGCGATCGAACGCTACGCGCGGCGCAACGTCGAAGGGCAGGCCGACTCCTCGCTGTTCGAGGTAATCGACGGGCAGCCCTACCAGATCGTCGCCGTGCCGGTGCGCGCGCCGGCCGTCATCGGCTGGGTTGGCATGGCCTTCGCGGTGGGCAACACCCTGCTGCAAGACGTGAAAAGCCTCTCCGGCCTGGACGCCGCGCTGATGCACAAGCAGGCCGGCGCCCCGTGGCACACACTGATGTCGACCCGCCAGGCTGCGGAGTTGCGCGAGCTGGGTGCCGCCTGGCAGCCCGAGGCCGCCGACTTCGATGTGCAGCGGCAGGACCGCCACCGCACCGTGCGGCTGGGCGATGCCGAGTTCGACACCCGCGCCATGCCCCTGCCCGGCGTCGAGGGCGCCGCCCCGGTCAGCGCCCTGCTCATGCGGTCGGTGACCGAGGCCCTCGCACCCTACGCGCAGCTGCAGCAGGTGCTGCTGGCGCTGTCGCTGATCGGGGTTGCCGTGTTTGCCGTCGGCAGCGTCATCACGGCGCGCCACATCACCACGCCACTGCGGGTGCTGTCGAAATCGGCGCGCCGGCTGGAAGAAGGTCATTACGACGACGCGGTGTCTCTCCACAGCCGCGACGAGATCGGCGAGCTGGCCCGATCCTTCGAAACCATGCGGGTGGCCTTGCAGGTGCGTGCCCGCGAGGTGCGCCGCCTGGCCTATGAAGACCAGCTGACCGACCTGCCCAACCGCGAGCAGTTCCGGCTCGACCTGCGTGCCGCGGTGGAGGTGGCGGCCGCCACCGGCGCGCCCTGCGCCGTGCTGATGCTCGACCTCGACCGCTTCAAGCACGTCAACGACGTGCTGGGCCACCGCTTCGGAGACCGCCTGCTGCGCGCCGTGGCCGAACGCCTGCGGCACAGCGTGTTGTACGGCCGTCCCGCGGTGCTGGCCCGCCTGGGTGGCGACGAATTCGCCATCCTGCTGCCCGACCATGGCGCCACCGAGGCCGAGGCGGTTGCGGCGGCCATCCTGGCGGACTTCGAGCAACCCATGACGCTGGATGACCACACGGTGGACCTGGGCGCCGGCATCGGCATCGTCGTATGCCCCGAACACGGCCGGCAGGCCGACGAGCTGCTCGCCCGCGCCGAGGTGGCCATGTACGCCGCCAAGCAGCGTCAGGCCGGCATCGTCGTCTACCAGGCGGGCCTGGACTCGGGCAGCCAGGAATCGCTGACGCTGCTGGGCGAGTTGCGCCACGCGGTCGACCACGGGCAGCTTCGCCTGTTCCTGCAGCCCAAGCTCGATCTGCGCACGGGCCGGGTGGTTGGCGCCGAGGCCCTGATCCGCTGGCTGCATCCGGAGCGGGGCATGGTGCCGCCCATGCGCTTCATTCCCTTTGCAGAGCAGACAGGCTTCATCCGCGTCTTGAGCATGTGGGTGCTCGAGGCCGTCGCCGATGCCGCACAGGCCCTCGCCGCCCGCGGCCACACGCTGAAGATCGCCGTCAACCTCTCGACGCGCGACCTGATGGACCAGGAGCTGCCCGCCAAGATCGAATCGCTGCTGGCGCGCCACGCCATCGACCCCGCGGGGCTGGTGCTCGAGATCACCGAAAGCGCCATCATGGACGACCCGCAGCGTGCCCTCCACACACTCGACCGCCTGCATCAGATGGGCCTCAAGCTGTCCATCGACGACTTCGGCACCGGCTACTCGTCGCTGGCCTACCTCAAGCGCCTGCCGGTCGACGAACTGAAGATCGATCGGTCCTTCGTGATGAACATGGAAAGCGACGTGCAGGATGCCAAGATCGTGCGCTCGACCATCGACCTGGCGCACAACCTGGGCCTCACCGTGGTGGCCGAAGGCATCGAAAGCGTGAAGGCGCTGCGCATTCTGGCCAGCCTGGCGTGCGACGAGGCCCAGGGCTACTTCATTGCCCGGCCGATGCCCGCCGACGAGTTCGCCGACTGGCTGGCCGACTGGACGCCGCCCGACCTACGGCTGGAAACCAGCCTGCTCGAACCGACCGCCGTGTCCTGAGCGCCGCGCTCAGCGCAAGGCCGCCGCCAGCGCCCCGTAAGCCTCGGTCTGGTCGTCGGGCAAGCCGAGCACCGGCTGTGCCGGCGTCTGCCCGGCCGCCACCCAGGCCCCGACGCGCTCGGCCTGCACGGCCAGCAGGCGCTGGGCATCGCCCAGGCGGGGCAGCACGGGTCCGGCGAACAGCACACGGCCCTGCCACGCCACCATCAGCGTGGGAAAGGTCTCGACGTCGATGTCACCCACCAGATCGGCCTCGTCCTCGATGTCGATCCAGCGGTAGCGGTGACCGGGCGCGCTCTGCTGCAGGGCGGCAAACAGGGCTTCGTACTCGCGGCAAGTGCCACACCAGGCGGCACACAGGCAGACAACATCAAGAACGGGCGCAGCGGACATGACCGAGATTCTGGCCGCAAAACCGCCCGGCCGCCTCGTCACGCTTGCTTACCGATCCGCCTGGTGCAGGGCCGCCCCCCGGCAGTATGCTTTCGCGACAAGGCGCCCCGCCCCGGGTGCGCTGCCCCTCCCCTCGAGACAAGGAAGTACCATGAACAAGCAGAAGAAGTGGGTCGCCTGGATGGTGGCCGCCGCCCTGAGCCACACGGCCGGCCTGCAGGCCGCCCACGCCGGGATGATCGCCACCGAAGCCGTGGCCGGCCAGGCCGCACAGGCCGAGTCGTCCCAGCGCCGCGCCCATGTGCTGGCCACGCTGGAGCGTGCCGACGTCGCGGAGGCGCTGACCGCCAAGGGCGTGAACATGGATGACGCCCGCGCCCGCATCGCGTCCTTGAGCGACGCCGAAGTGGCCCAACTGGCCGACACGCTGGACACCGCCCCGGCCGGCGCAAGCGACGTGCTGGGCACCATCGTGTTCATCTTCCTCATCCTGCTGGTGACGGACATCCTGGGCCTCACGAAGGTCTTCCCCTTCACCCGCTCGGTTCGCTGAACCACGCCGTGCGGGCAAGGCAGGCCCGCCTGTGGCCGCGGCTCACACGGGCCGCGCTCACGGCGGTGGTGGCGCTCGGCCTGGCGGGCTGCGGCACGCTGACGGGCTTTGAAGCGCGACAGACCGAGGCCGTGCTGGCGCAGCCGCCTGCCGACCTGCCCCGCCGCTTGAACCTCGCGGCGGTGCCGTTCTTCCCGCAGACGGCGCTGCAATGCGGCCCGGCAGTGCTGGCGACGCTGCTTCAGCACGCCGGCCGGCCCGTGAGCCCGGACACGCTGGCACGCGCCGTGTTCGTGCCCGAGCGCGGCGGCAGCCTGCAGTTGGAAATGCTGGCGGCCGGGCGCGCGCACGACGTGGTGCCAACCCCGCTGCCGCCCCGGCTCGAGGCCGTGCTGCGTGAAGTGGCGGCCGGCCACCCGGTGGGCGTGCTGCTCAACCTGAGCCTGCCGATCGCACCGATGTGGCACTACGCCGTGGTGGTGGGCTACGACCTCGACCAGCGCGAGATCGTGCTGCGCTCGGGCGAGACCCGCGAGCAGCGCATGCCGCTGGCCACCTTCGAACACACCTGGGCCCGCTCGCGGCACTGGGCCTTCGTGGCCCTGCCGCCCGGCGAACTGCCCGCGACGGCGGAACCCGCCGCCGTGCGCGATGCGCTGCTCGGCTTTGGCCTGGTGGCACCCCCTGCGCGGGCCGTGACAGCCTGGGAAGCCGCCGCCACCCGCTGGCCCGACGACCCGGTGCTGGGTCTGGGGCTGGGCAACAGCCATGTGAGCGCCGGCGACCTGCCCCGTGCGGCCGCCGTCTTTGCCGCGGTGGCGCAGCGCACCGACAGCGCCGCCGCATGGAACAACCTCGCGGCCGCGCGGCTGCATCTGGGTGACCTCCCCGCCGCAGAGGCCGCCGCCCGGCGCGCCGTGCAACGCGCCACCGAGGCCGAGCCCGCGTGGCGCGAGGCCGCACTGGCCACGCAGTCCGAGGTCGCCGCGGCGCGGGCTGCCGCCCGCTGAGGCATCACGCCCCTTCGAGCCGGATCCAGGTCGTCTTCAATTCGGTGTACTTGTCGAGCGCGTGCAGGGACTTGTCCCGCCCGTTGCCCGACTGCTTGACGCCGCCGAACGGCACCGTGATGTCGTCGTCGTCATACTGGTTGACGTGGACCGTGCCGGCCCGCAGGGCGCGCGCCACGCGGTGGGCGCGATCGAGGCTGCGGCTCCACACGCTGGCCTGCAGGCCGTACGTCGAATCGTTGGCCAGGCTCACCGCCTGAGCTTCATCGGCAAAGCGGATCACGCTGAGCACCGGCCCGAAGATCTCCTCCCGCGCGATCGCCATGTCGTTGCGCACGCCATCGAACACCGTAGGCTCGACGTAATGGCCCCCGGTCTCGGCCAGCGCCTGGCGCCCGCCGGCCAGCAGCCGAGCGCCCTGCTCCACGCCCTGGGCGATGTAGCCCGTCACCGTGCGCAGCTGCCCTTCGTCGACCAGCGCGCCCATCACGGTGGCCGCCGACAGCGGATCGGCCGGCTGGTAGCGCGGCGTCAGCGCCACGATGCGCTCCACCACCGCATCGGCAATGGCCTCGTGCACCAGCAGACGCGACGGTGCGTTGCACGACTCGCCCTGGTTGAAGAACAGGCTGCCTGCCACCGTGGTCGCAGCACGGTCCAGGTCATCGAAGTCGTCGAACAGCAGCACGGCCGACTTGCCACCCAGTTCGTTGAACACACGCTTGAGGTTGCTGCGCCCGGCGTACTCCAGCATCTTGCGGCCCACGCGGGTCGAGCCCGTGAAGCCCAGGGCGTCGACGTCCATGTGCAGCGCGAGCGCCTCGCCGGCCTCGTGCCCGTAGCCCGGCACAACGTTGAACACGCCCTCTGGCACCCCGGCCTTCAGCGCCAGCTCGGCCAGCCGCAGCGCGGTCAGCGGCGATTTTTCCGAGGGCTTCAACACCACGCTGTTGCCGCACGCCAGCGCGGGGCCCAGCTTCCAGGCCGCCATGATCATGGGGTAGTTCCACGGCACGATGGCACCCACCACGCCGACCGGCTCGCGCTGGATCAGCGCCAGCGAGTTGGCGGGTGTTGGTGCGATCTCGTCGTACACCTTGTCGATGGCCTCGGCATACCAGGCGATGCAGCGCGCCGCGGCGGGCACGTCCACGCTGAGGCTGTACTGGATGGGCTTGCCCATGTCGAGCGTTTCGAGCAGCGCCAGCTCGTCCTTGTGCTGCGTGATCAGCTCGGCAAAGCGCAGCAGGATGCGCTTGCGCACCGCCGGCGCCTTGCGCGCCCAGCGGCCATCGTCGAAAGCGCGGCGTGCGGCACGCACCGCGGCATCCACGTCCGCCTGCTGGCCCCGCGCCACCGCCGTCAGCAGCCTCCCGTCGATCGGTGAGTGGCAGGCAAAGGTCTGGCCGTCGGCCGCGGCCACACGTTCGCCGCCAATCAGCGCGCGGCCGTCCAGTCGGCCTTCGGCCAGCAGCGCATCGGCACGGTCGCGCCACAGGCGGGCGCTGGGGGTCGGGGGGCTCGTCGTCATCGGTCTGGCTCCTGGGTGCTCGCTGCCCCCACTCTATCCAATCCGGCGGCCGCGTCCACACCCCGCGGCCAAGCCCCCGCGCTTGCGCCACAATGCCCTGGTCCGCACAGGGAGGGTTGTCATGCCGGTGATCGTGGTCGCCAATCCGAAAGGCGGCGTGGGCAAGTCCACGCTGTCGAGCAACATCGCGGGGTACTTCGCACGGCAGGGCCACGCCGTGATGCTCGGTGACGTCGACCGCCAGCAGTCGTCGCGCCTGTGGCTGCGGCTGCGCTCGCCTGAACTGCCGCGCATCGTCACGTGGGACATCTCCGCCGACCACATCGCGCGGCCGCCCAAGGGCACCACCCACGTGGTGCTCGACACACCGGCCGGCCTGCACGGCAAGGGGCTCGATGCGGTGATGAAGCTGGCCGACCGGGTCATCGTGCCGCTGCAGGCCAGCCTGTTCGACATCTACGCCACGCAGGACTTCCTGGCCGCATTGGCGCGCAAGGGTCGCGCCGAGGGCAAACAGCTCGGCGTGGTCGGCAACCGCATCAAGGACCACACCAAGGCCACCGAGCACCTCTGCACCTTTCTCGACACGCTCGACATCCCGCTCATCACGCTGCTGCGCGACACGCAGAATTACGCCCACTTGGCCGCCCACGGCCTGAGCCTCTGGGACGTCCCCGCCGCCAAGGTCGAAAAGGACCTGGCGCAGTGGGCCCCGCTGCTCGGCTGGCTGGGCGCACGCTGAAGACGGCTCCGGCTGCTGGCAACCTTCACAGGGGCCGCACCGGAGCCTCCCGGGCAGGCGGCGTTTCCGCGCGGCCTGCCGAGCGTCTGATCAGAACGTTTCCCAGTCGTCGTCCGACGGCGCGGTGGCCGCCACGGGCCGGGCCGGCGTAGCAGGCACCGATGGTGCGGCGGCCACAGCCGCAGGCCGGGCCGGTGCGCGAGCCGACGCCTTGGTGAGGTCGGTCCGCGTCGGCGCCTTGGCCACCTGGGTAGACGCAACCGGCAGGGTGCCGGCACGGGGTGCGGCCACGCGGGGCGCCATGCTGGAAGCCGGCTGCGCAACCGGGGCGACGGCGGCGGGCAGGGCCGCCATCGCGCCCGCCCCGCCGTCGAGCCGGAACACCGCCACCGCATCGACCAGCTGCCGCGCCTGCTGCTTCAGGCTTTCGGCCGCGGCCGCGCTTTCCTCGACCAACGCGGCGTTCTGCTGCGTCGCCTGGTCCATCTGCGACACCGCCTGGCCGACCTGGCTCACGCCGGTGCTCTGCTCGGTGCTGGCGGCGCTGATCTCGGCCACGATGTCGCTGACACGGCGGATCGCATCGACGATCTCGCCCATGGTCTGTCCGGCCTGGTCGACCAGCGTGGTGCCCTGATCGACCTGTTGGAGGCTGTCGGTGATCAGCGTCTTGATCTCGCGAGCGGCACTGGCGCTGCGCTGGGCCAGCGCCCGCACCTCGCCGGCCACCACGGCAAACCCGCGGCCCTGCTCACCGGCCCGCGCGGCTTCCACCGCGGCATTCAGCGCCAGGATGTTGGTCTGGAAGGCGATGCCGTCGATCACCGAGATGATGTCCCCGATCTTCCCGGAGCTCTGCTGGATGCCGCGCATGGTGTCCACCACCTGCCCCACCACCTCGCCACCGCGCTGGGCCACGCTCGACGCACCCGATGCGAGCTGGTTGGCCTGGCGCGCGTTGTCTGCGTTGTGGCGCACGGTGCTGCTGAGTTGGTCCATGGTGGCCGCGGTCTGTTGAAGGGCGGCGGCCTGGGTCTCGGTGCGCTGGCTCAGGTCCAGGTTGCCATGGGCGATTTCGCTGCTGGCGGTCGCCACGCTCTCGGCGTTGCCCCGCACGCGGCCGACCACGGCCACCAGCCGCTCCTGCATGTCGTGCAGCGCGCGCAGCAGCACGCCGGTCTCGTCGGCACGCCCCGTCTCCAGGCGGCCGGTCAGGTCGCCCGCGGCCACGCGCTGGGCGGCCTTCACGGCTTCGTGCAGCGGCGTGGTGATGCTGCGTGTGATCAGCCAGGACACGGCCCCGCCCAGCAGCAGCGTCAACGCACCGAGCGCCCACAGCAGGCGCGCGCTCGCGGCATTCAGCGTGGCGATGCCCTTCGCCCGGTGGTCGATCTCCTCGCGCTGCAGCGCCTGCAGGGCCTGCATGCCACCCAGGTAGGCCTTGGCCGCCGGCATGAAATGCTGCGTCAGATCGGCGCTGGCCTCGTCGACGCGGCCGGCCTTCTTGTGCTCGGCAATGCGGTCGCGCACCGCGATGAACTGCTTGCGATGCGTTCCCACCTCGCCAAAGACCTCGCGTTCACGCGGCGTGGACAGCAAGGCCTCGATCGACTTCTGATAGTGGCTGGACGCCTTGCTGGCCTCGGCCACGTCTTCGGCGAAGAACGCCACCAGCGACGGGTCGCTGCTGCGCGCAATCGCGGCGGTGCGGCGCACACCGGCGTTCACGTTGGCATACCAGTCGCTGACGAGGCGCTCCTTGGCCAGCGGGGTCTGCATCATGTCGGCCGTCTCACGGGCTGTTTCGTGCAGGCGCCACAGGCCGATGCCGGTGGTCAGGACGCAAAGAAAGAGAACGAGGGCAAAGCCCAGGGCCAGCCGCTGACCGATGGACAGACGTGACATACACACTCCTGAAAGTGCAGCCACGTGCCCGAGCGGAAAGGACGGTTCCTGCCATGGCCCGGCTGCTGCGTGTGACATCGGTCAGAACGCAGGCAACTTGAACGCCCTCGTGCCGCGCCGTGCCGGAGTGCTCAGAAACTGACGACGACCGCCGTGCCGAAGAGCTGGTTGCTCTTCTTGTAGTCGTTGGACTTCGTGTCGATGAACACCGGGCCGGACGCCCAGTCGTAACGGTATTCGAACTTGAACAGCGTGTTGAGGTTGAAGGCGTAGTTCATGCCGAGACTGAGGGCGCCGCGATCGACACCGCGAGCGCCGCCGTTGGCCGCCACCCATGCCCCCGACTCATCGCGCACCCGCGCCGGGCCGATGCCGTTGAACGTGTCAGCCACCGCATAGGTCAGGAGACCGCCGCCATTCTTGCCGTTCCAGATGTAATCCGCACGGGCGGCCAGTTCCAGCCAGGGCTCGATCTTGTAGGCGAACAGGCCAGAGACGCCGGACCAGTAGGCATCGCGCAGGCGGCCCGTTTCGGGGTCCGGCGTGATGGACGCTTTCAGTTGTCGCCCGAACGACACCTGGCCCTGCAGCGTCAGCGGGCCGCGGATGAAGTAGGCATCGAACTCGAAGGTGTCGACGCGGGAGTCGCGTTGGGCAATCGGCTGCTGGGCCGACTCGACCACGCCCGTGATCGGATTGAGCACACTCACCGTCTCCGTCGCGCTTTCCGAGAAGTTCGCCGCCCGCCCATGGATCCCTGCAAACCCGAAGCCCTGGAACTCGCCCTTCGCATAGTCCACCCGATAGGCCAACACCGGCGTCTTCTCGTTCGGCTGCCGGCGGCTGGCCGCCATGTTGGCCACCACGGCCTTGGTCAGCCACTTGCCACGCAGGATCTCGAAGCCCGCGCCGGTGTAGGACGCGGGCAGCGTGGTGTCGAACAGCAGGTTGTGCGTCACGAACTTGTTGAGCGTGGGCTGCAGCATCTCGTAGCCCGACCAGTCCGGGATGTGCCCGGCAATGAAGCGGGTCTGCAGGTCGGTGATGGGCACCGACACCGAGGCCTCCTGCACCGGCGAACTCGTGCCTTCCGACACCGCCTGCGTGCTGCGCTGGGGCACCAGCGTCAGGCGCCAGCGTGCACCGCTGTCGGTCTCCTTGACGATGTCGAGCGCCACCGTGCCGATGTAGGACGTGTCGTAGTAGTAGCCTCCCTCGTCCACCGGGTTGAGGAACTGGAAGCCCGCGCGGTGCTGCCGCTGGTTGAAGACCCAGGTCGGGTCCATGTAGCCCCCGATCTTCAGGCCCTTGAAGCCCAGCATGTCACGCGAGTCTTCCAGCGCCTCGGCCTTCACGGCGATGCGATTGAAGTCCTGCTGCTGCTCGGGCGTCATGCCCGGGGCCGGCGCCGCCGCGGCCGCCTCGGCCTGCTTCGTCTCCTGTGCCTCGAGCTTCTTTTCCAGCTCGGCCATGCGCGCCTTCAAGGCCTTGAGCTCCTGCAGCAACTCGGCGTTCGACTGCGCGGCCGCCGGCAGCGGAAAGGCCGCCGCAAGGGCCAGCGCCAGCGCGGTGGCAGCCGGCCAGGCGCGGCCGGGACGGGCCGCAGGGGATGAGGACACGGTGTTCATGGGGCTGGGCTCCTGGTGTCGTTGCAATCGGTTGTGCTTGTGAGGGATGAGGGATCGTGGCGGCCCGCCTCAGCCGAGGGCCGCCTTCGCCATGTCCTGCTGCCGTCGCCGCTCGGCACGGGCCAGCGCATAGCTGCCGCCCACCACCGCCAGCGCCACCACGGCAATCACCACCGTGGCCACCGCGTTCACGCTCGGGTCGACACCCAGCCGCGCACGCGAGAAGATCACCAGCGGCATCGTGGTCGAGCCCGGGCCGGACAGGAAGGCCGCGAGCACCACGTCGTCGAGCGACAGCGTGAAGGTCAGCAGGAACGCCGAGGCCAGCGACTGCGCGATCATGGGCAGCGTGACCAGAAAGAACACCTGCGCCGGCCGAGCGCCCAGGTTGAGTGCGGCCTCTTCCAGCTGCGGGTTCAGCGTCTGCAGCCGCGCCTGGATCACCACGGTGGCATAGGCCAGCCCCACCAGCAGGTGGCCCAGCCAGATCGTCACCATGCCGCGCTCGGGAAAGCCCAGCCAGCGCTGCAGCGACACCAGCATCAGCAGCAGCGACAGCCCGACGATGACCTCGGGCATCACCAGCGGCGCGTTGATCATGCCCACCATCAGCGTGCGCCCGCCAAAGCGCTTGAAGCGCACCAGCGCCAGGGCGGCCAGCGTGCCCAGCACCACCGCCGCGCAGGCCGTGAAGAAGGCGATGCGCAGCGACAGCCACAGCCCCTGCAGGATCTCGGTGTCATCGGCCAGCTTGCTGAACCAGCTCAGCGTGAAGCCACCCCACACCGAGGGCAGCGGCGACGCGTTGAACGCAAACACCACCAGCATCGCGATGGGCAGGTACAGAAACGCGAAGCCCAGCGCCAGCCAGGTGCGCGACACCCAGCGGCCCCGGCGCAGGTAAGACGGCAGCCCCTCGCTCATCGCCCGCCCTCCTGCGCTTCGGCCTGTACCTTGTTGAACCACGCCAGCGGCACGATGATCAGCAGGATCATCACCACCGCCACGCTCGAGGCCATGGGCCAGTCGTTGTTCGCAAAGAACTCGTCCCACAGCACGCGGCCGATCATCAGCGTCTGCGGCCCGCCCAGCAGCTCGGGGATCACGAACTCGCCCACGCACGGGATGAACACCAGCATCGAGCCCGCCACGATACCCGCGCGCGACAGCGGTACCGTCACCTTCCAGAACGCGACCCACGGCGTGGCGCCCAGGTCGTAGGCCGCCTCCAGCAGCCGCAGATCCATCTTCGACAGGTTGGCGTAGAGCGGCAGGATCATGAACGGCAGGTAGGTGTAGACCATGCCCAGCACCAGCGAGAACGCCGTGTTCAGATACTGCCCGGGCCCGGGGATCAGGCCGAGCGTCATCAGCAGCTGGTCTGCGTGCACCGCGTTGAGCGCCATCGCGGCCCAGCCGCCCTCGCCCAGCAGGCCTTTCCACGCATACACGCGCAGCAGAAAGCTGGTCCAGAACGGCAGCATCACGGCCATCACCAGCGCCGGCTGCACGCTGCGGTCCGCCCGCGCCATGAAGTAGGCAAAAGGGTAGCCGATGGCCAGACACAGCACGGTCGTGATCGCGGCGTACTTCAGGCTGTTCAGGTAGGTCAGGAAGTACAGCTCGTCCTGCGTGATGAACAGGTAATTGCCCAGCTTCAGGCTCAGCTGCAGCACGCCGTCCTTCCAGGTGATCAGGTCCTTGAAGCTCACCACCTCCATCTCGGAGACGCTGATCTTCATCACGATCAGAAAGGGCAGCAGGAAGAACACCAGCAGCCACGCATACGGCACGCCGATCAGCGTGCGGTCCCGCCAGTTCAGCTTGGGGTGATGGGCCATCGCCTTCGCCTTACTGCGTCAGCACCACCTGGGCCGACGGAGCCCAGCTGGCATGGGCTTCGTCGCCCCAGGTCAGCGCGTCGTCGACGTGGCGCTGCGTGTTGCCCTGGCTCACCTTCAGCACGGCCCCGCTGGGCAGGGCCAGGTGGTACACCGTGCTGTCGCCGAAGTACACGATGTCCTTCACCGTGCCCTTCACCCGGTTCAGCGGCGCAGCCGGTTCGCCGGCCAGCGGCTCGGGCGGGCGCTTGCCGATGCGGATCTTCTCGGGGCGCAGCGCCACCGTCACCGCCATGCCTTCATGGCCCGTGATGCCGTGGCCCACGAAGTGCCGCACATCGGCACAGGCCACTTCGCAGTGGTCGGCCTCGTCCACCACCAGCGTGCCATCCATCAGGTTGACGTTGCCGATGAAGTCGGCCACGAAGCGCGTCGACGGCGTCTCGTACACCTCGTGCGGCGAGCCCACCTGCAGGATGCGGCCCTCGCTCATGATGCCGATGCGGCTGGCCATGGTCATGGCCTCTTCCTGGTCGTGCGTCACCATCACGCAGGTCACACCCACCGACTCGATGATGTTGACCAGCTCGATCTGCGTCTCTTCGCGCAGCTTCTTGTCGAGCGCGCCCAGCGGTTCGTCCAGCAACAGCAGCTTGGGCTGCTTGGCCAGGCTGCGCGCCAGCGCCACGCGCTGCTGCTGTCCGCCCGACAGCTGGTGCGGCTTGCGCTGCGCGAACTTCGTCAGCTGCACGAGCTTCAACATGGCCTCCACCCGCTCGGCCATCTGGGCGCGCGGCATGCCTTCGCGCTTCAGGCCGAACGCGATGTTGTCCCACACGCTGAGGTGCGGAAACAGCGCGTAGCTCTGGAACATCATGTTGATCGGCCGCTCGTAGGGCGCCAGCCCGGCCAGATCCTGACCGCCCAGCATCAAGCGCCCCGATGTGGGCGCATTGAAGCCCGCCAGCATCCGCAGCAGCGTCGTCTTGCCGCAGCCGCTCGAGCCCAGCAAGGCGAAGATCTCACCCTGCCGGATCGACAGCGACACGTTGTCCACCGCCCGGAAGCTGCCGCCGTCCGGGCTCACGAAGTCCTTCACCACCCGGTCGATGACCAGGTAGCCCTCCCCTGTCCTGCTGTTCATTCTGTTCTTTACAGGCCGGTCTTGAAGGACGTGTAGATGCGCGTCATCTGGCGGCGAATGTCGTTGTTCAGCGCCTCGGGCTGCGCCATCTTCTTCATCTCGGCCTCGGGCGGGAACACCGCCGGGTCATTGGCCACTTCGGGCTTGATGAACTTGCGCGACGCCAGGTTCGGGTTGGCGTAGAACACCTTGTTGCTCAGGCCCGCATGCACCTCGGGGCGCAGGATGTAGTTGATCCACTTGTGGGCGTTCTCGGGATGCGGCGCATCGGCCGGAATCACCATCGAATCCATGAAGATCACGCCGCCGGTCTTCGGCGTCATCGTCTGGATGTGCTGGCCCGTCTTGCCCTCGATCGCACGGTTCTTGGCGATGTTGATGTCGCCCGAGTAGCCGAACACCGCGCACAGCTGCCCGTTGGCCAGGTCGTTGATGTAGCCGCTCGAGCTGAACAGCGTCACGTACGGGCGGATGGTCTTGAGCAGCGGCGGCACGGCCTGGTAGTCGGCAATGTTCTTCGAGTACGCCGGTTTGCCCAGGTAGTGCAGCGCCGCCGGGATCACCTCGGTGGGCGAATCCAGGAAGGACACGCCACAGCTCTTGAGCTTGCTGATGTACTCCGGCTTGAAGATCAGGTCCCAGGCGTTGTCGGGCATGGGCGTGCTGCCCAGCGCGGCCTTCACCTTGTCGACGTTGATGCCGACCGTGGTGTAGCCCCACATCCAGTTGACCATGTACTGGTTGCCCGGGTCGAGCCGACCGAGCTGCGCCAGCATCGCCGGATCCAGGTTCTTCCAGTTCGGGATCTTGCTCTTGTCGATCTTCTGCAGCAGTCCGCCATCGGCCTGCAGCTTGCCCCAGTACGACGAGGGCACGACGATGTCATAGCCCGTCTTGCCGGCCACCAGCTTGGCGTGCACGATCTCGTTGTTGTCGAACACGTCGTAGCGGACCTTGATGCCCGTCTCCTTCTCGAAGTTGGCAATCGTGTCCGGTGCGATGTAGTTCGACCAGTTGTAGATGTTGAGCACCTTCTCTTCCTCGGCGTGGGCGCCCAGGGCTGCCGCCATGCCGAAGGCCAGGCCGCACGTCAGCCGGATCAGGGAAGGCATTGCACTCATCTTCAGGTTCATGGTGATCGTCTCCAGCGCGGGGCCGCGAACAGGTTCAGGTGCGCACCCGGACAGGTGCATCGGTTCAATTCGAAATTGTGACGCGCCGATGTGGTGCGGACGCCGCAGGGCGCCCGCTCACACATGCAGCAGCAGGTGCTCGCGCTCCCACGGCGAGATCACCTTCATGAATTCGGCGTACTCCACTTCCTTGATCTCGGTGTAGACCGTGACGAACTCGTGGCCCAGCACCTCGGCCAGGTCGGCTTCATCGCGCAACAGGGCGAGCGCCTCACCCAGGCTGCGGGGCAGGCCGTAGTCCCCGAGGTAGGCGTCGCCCCGGCATTCCGGCGCCGGCTCGATCTGCTTGACCATGCCGAGGTAGCCGCAGGCCAGCGTGGCGGCCAGCGCCACATACGGGTTGGCATCCGCCCCGATCACGCGGTTCTCGATGCGGCGCGAGGCCGGGGTGGCCACGGGCGATCGGAAGCCCACCGTGCGGTTGTCCGAGCCCCACTGGATGTTGATGGGCGCTGCGGTGGCCCGCACCAGCCGGCGGTAGCTGTTCACATAGGGCGCCATCAACGCCATGGCCGCGGGCACATAGCGCTGCAGCCCGCCGATGAACCAGTGAAACGCCTTCGACGGGCTGCCGTCCGGGTTGCTGAAGATGTTCTGCCCCGTGGCCGTGTCGACCACGCTCTGGTGCACGTGCATGGCGCTGCCCGGCTCGTTGGCCATGGGCTTGGCCATGAAAGTCGCGTACATCTCGTGGCGCAGCGCCGCCTCGCGGATCGTGCGCTTGAAGAAGAACACCTCGTCGGCCAGGCCCAGCGGGTGGTCGTGAAAGAAGTTGATCTCCATCTGCCCCGCGCCCACCTCGTGGATCAGCGTGTCGACGTTCAACTCCATCTTCTCGCAGTAGTCGTAGATGTCCTCGAACAGCGGATCGAACTCGTTGACCGCGTCGATGGAGTAGGCCTGCCGCGAGGTTTCGGCCCGACCGCTGCGCCCCCGGGGCGGCCTCAGCGGCATGTTGGGATCGGTTGACCGCTCGATCAGGTAGAACTCCAGCTCGGGCGCCACCACCGGCGACCAGCCCTTGTCGGCATACAGCTGGCACACCCGCTTGAGCACCGAGCGCGGCGCATACGGAATGAGGTTGCCCTCGCGGTCGAAGCAATCGTGGATGACCTGCGCCGTGGGGTCGGAGGCCCACGGCACGATGCGCACCGTGGCCGGGTCCGGCTGCAGGTGCATGTCGCGGTCGGTCGGGGTGATGACGTCGTAGTACGGGCCGCTGGCCGGGAACTCGCCCGTCACGCCGATGGCCACGATGCCCTCCGGCAGGCGCATGCCGCGGTCTTCGGTGAACTTCTGGCGCGGCAGGATCTTGCCGCGGGCCACCCCCGTCAGGTCAGGGACGAGGCATTCGATTTCGGTGACACGCCGCTCGTTGAGCCAATGCTCCAGATCGCTGAAACTGCCGGGTAGCTTGCCTTGCATCAGGTCCTCGGTGGATGGGGTGCAGGCCGGTTGCCCGGCTGCCAGCCGGGGTGCTCGCAAGGCCCGTACCAGGGTGCATGCCGGACCAGTGTGCCAAACGGTCAAACCGTGTCAAGCCGCACGGCCCCGGAGCTCTCGTCACATCGGACACAAGTTCTTGCACTTTTGATGTGCGCGCGGGGCCCCCAGGCGGGTGCCCATGCATGGTGCACGGCGGCTTTTGCGCTACCGTCGCCGCATGACCAGCCCGTGCATCCGCACACGGGTGACAGACACATCAGGGACGACCATGACCGACCATTCCGGCATCCAGCATGCGCTGGGTGACGCTGCGCGCAGCGTGCTCGATGGCCTGCTGGCCGAGCTCAGCGCCTTCGGCCCCAACCAGCACACCCGGCTGCTGCGCCTGCACACTCCGCTGGGCCCAGACGTGCTGCTGGCCGAGCGCGTGCAGATCCACGAAGGGATCGGCCCCGGCGCCGCGCTGCTGCCCGACACCCTCGATGCCCCCGTCGGCCCGCACCCTGCCCCGTCGGTGGAGGCGCCCCCCACGGGTCAGCGCATCGAATTGCTGGCGCTCAGCACCCGTGCCGATCTCGCTCCCGTGGACCTCCTCGGCCACCCTGTCCTGCTGGAGCTGCTCACTGCCGGCCCGGGCGGTACGCTTCGCCCCTTCCACGGTCACGTCACCGCCTTCGAACTGCTGGGCGCCGATGGCGGCCATGCCCGCTACCGCCTGCGCATCGAACCCTGGCTGGCCTTCCTCGGCCACCGCACCGATGCCTGGGTGTTCCAGGACATGAGCGTGCTCGACATCACCGAAGCGGTGTTCGCCGACTACGCCGCACAGGGCAAGCTGGTGCCCGCCTGGCGGTTCGATCTGGCCGACCGCAGCGCCTACGCGCGCCGCTCGCTGTGCGTGCAGTTCAACGAAACCGACCTCGCCTTCCTGCAGCGCCTGTGGGCCGAAGAAGGCCTGTTCATCTGGTTCGAGCACGAGGGACGCCCCGCCGACGCCCCCCACCTGGGCCGCCACACCCTGGTGATCGCCGACCACAACGGTGCCTTCGGCCCCAACGCGCAGCCGCGCGTGCGCTTCACCCAGCCCGGCGCCGTGATGAAGGAAGACAGCCTCACGCGCTGGCACGGCCTGCGCCGCATCAGCCCGGCCACGCTGCACACCGCAAGCTTCGACTACCGGGCCGTGGCCAACCACGGCGCCAGCGCCACCACCGACGCCGGCCACGACCAGCCCTTCGATCTGGTCCACGCCGACCAACCCGGCACCTATGCCTACGAGACCCCGGCCCAGGCCGAGCGCCGCGCCTGGGTGCAGATGCAGTCGCTCGACGCGGCGCGCAAGCGCTTCGTGGGTGAAGGCACCGTGCGCACGCTGGCGCCAGCCACCACCTTCACCTTGCTGGACCATGCCGAGCACGACGTGGGGATCCTGCTGGCCGGCAGCACCGAGAACCAGTTCGTGGTGCTGGGCGTGGTGCACGAGGCGCGCAACAACCTGAGCGCCGATGCGCAGGCTGGGCTGAAGCGCCTGCTGGGCGATGCCGTGCTGGGCGCCCTGGCCGCCGCCGGTGACGGCGAAGCCCAGGCCAACGACTCGGACGCGCCCCTGTACCGCGCCCGCGTGACCGCCCAGCGCCACAGCGTGCCCGTACGCGCGCCCATGCGCGGCGCCGACGGACGGCTGCTGCACCCGCGCCCGGTGGTGCACGGCGCCCAGACGGCCGTGGTCGTGGGCCTCGGCGAGCCGGTGCACACCGACCGTGACGGCCGCATCAAGGTGCAGTTCCACTGGCAACGCGGCGCTCAGGGTAGCCACCGCCTGAGCGCCCCGGCCGACGACAACGCGCCCGCCTCCGCTGCCTCCGGCACCTGGGTGCGGGTCGCGCAAGACTGGTCCGGCCAGAACTGGGGCAGCGTCTTCATCCCCCGCCTGGGCCAGGAGGTCATCGTCGGCTTCGTCGAAGGCGACATCGACCGCCCCGTGGTGGTGGGCGCGGCCTACAACGGACAAGGCGCCGCCGATGCGCAGGGCAACCAGGTGGCCGCCGGCAGCGCCACGGCCACGGGCAACGCCCCCGCGTGGTTCCCCGGCAGCCAGAAGGCCGGCGAGCTGGAGGGCCACGCCCACACGGCCACACTGAGTGGCTTCAAGAGCCAAGCGCTGGATGCCTCGCAGACGGGGAGCGGCGGGCACAACCAGCTCGTGCTGGACGACACGCCAGGACAAGGCCGGCTGCTGGCGCACACCACCCAGCACCAGACCTGGCTGCAGATCGGCCACCTGCTGCAACAGCATGACAACCAGCGCCTGGCGCACCGCGGGCACGGGCTGGAGCTGCACACGCTGGCACAAGGCGCCCTGCGCGCCGCGTCGGGGCTGCACCTGTCGAGCTTTGCGCGCGCCGGTGGCACCAGTGCGCAGGCCCGCCCGATGGACACGCGCGAAGCACAGGCTCAACTGGTGAGCCATGCCGCCCTGGTGCGGACGCTGGCCGGCAACGCCCGCACGCACCAAGCCAACCTGCCCAACGAGGCGGAAGCCGACAAGCTGCCCGCGCACCAGGCCATGCAGGCCACGGTGCGGAGCTTGAAGGGCACGGAAGGCAACGGCCAGGGCAGCGAAGCCGATGGCGCATCGGGCGAGGTGGTGCCCATCGGCGGCGGGCACGGCAGCATCCCCGTCACCGAGCGACCGGATCTGGTGGCCAGCGCCGCCGGAGACATCGCCGGCATGACGCCTGCCCATACGGTGCTGAGCGCCGGCCAGCACACCACGATGAGCGCCGCGCAAGACACCAACCTGCTGGCCCAGCGCCATCAGGCCTGGGCCGTGAAAGACGGCATCAGCCTGTTCACCCGCGGCGAGGCGAAGAACGAACAGCGCGCCGTGAAGGACGTCGGCATGAAGCTGCATGCGGCCAGCGGCAACGTGAACGTGCAGGCTCAGAGCGGCGCGTTTTCGCTGACGGCGCTGAACGCGGTCGATGTGCAGAGTACGGCGGCGGATGTGGTGATCTCGGCGCCCTCGCGCATCGTGCTCAATGGCGGCGGGGGCTACGTGAAGATCGACGGCGGCAACATCGAGATCGGCACGAGCGGGATGGCGCAGTTCAAGGCGGCGATGAAGGAGTTGACGTCGGGGGGAAGGCCCTCGGGAGATGGGCCCCCATTGAAGAAGATCGGATCGCTGAAAGGGTGCTCCGAGAAGGTCGTCGATGCGGCGCTGACTGGCTCCGCGGTGATCTGACACCATGTCCTTGGAAACCTCACCCGCTCTGAATGCGGTCGCACGCCTTCACGAAGCCACGGAGCGCGTGCCGGGCCAGAGTCTCTACCTGCTGGTAGACCCCGTCACATGGTCTGAAGAAGAACATGCCCGCTGGTCCGGCCGGCCCGTGGAATGGGCCGCAGTGCCTGTGCGCCACCCTGATGTGGAACCGGATCAAACGCCACGCCTGTTGCAGCTCGCACCCGGTACGGCGTCTGCCGACGACCTGCTTCTGAAGGAGTCTGTTTCGTTGTCACTGGATGAGGTGCTGCGCCCTGCCGAAGCCGGTCGCAAAGCCCGCTCGTACTGCGCGTGGATTGCGTCGAGCGTGTCAAAACAAGCGCTGGCCAACGCGATCGCCGGGGCCTGCTGGCAACACATCGAGGAGCGCCGTCGCTTGGTTCGAATCTGGGACCCTCGGCTTCTCTCCTCATGGGCGGATGTCTGCCGCCAGGAAGAAATGGCCCTGGATGCGGCGCCCAGCGAATGGTTCTTCTTCGACTGGTCCGGCGACTTGATTCGCCTCCACGCCAGCGGGAACCGGGGGCACGTCATGGCCTGGCATGAACAGCGCCTGGTTCAACTCGGCGCCTTCAATCGGCTGATGCAATTACTCATACCTCGTCAGAAAGCGCCTGCGCGCGCGCTTGGGGCAGAGGTCTGGAGAACCCTAGCCCTGGTCGGGCAACTGAATCTGCTTCATGAAGATGACCGATTCAGGGTGGCGCGCGATTGCTTGCTGCATGGCAACGCCATCAGGCACTCAAGCCGATTTGCCGACCTCCTCGCCACGGCACGCGAGCATCCCGGCAGCTACGGGGTGATGACATCAGAAATGGACTCGGCGGACTGGAGGGAGATGGTCCGTGAAGGTGCATCGGCACTGCGCAGCCACAACCCATAGAGAGAAAGTCGGAACACCGTGTCAGAAACCAAAGACTGCAAGTTCTGCAATCGCAGGGGGCTGCCTCTGTTGCCCCTTCGCTTTGCGTACCTGCCAGACGGCGGAGGGCAACTCCCCCCGGGCATGTCAGCAGCAAAGTCGCTGGCAGGCGCCCTGGGGACAGGACAGTACGTCTTGCGCACCATCACCGAGGGCTTCGTGTACAGCTACGACACGCGAGCGCATGTCGGGTGGCGCTGTTTCGCCGCGACGCCCGACGGACGATTCCGCGAAGTGACGATCGCCGATGAGGATCGCCCCAAGGAGGCGCCAACGTTTCGCTGTGCGACTCAAGGACACGGTGTGGCGGCCTCGGTCATCTCGGTGGAAGACGCTCTTTCAGGGAGCGAGACGTGGGTCGGCTACTTCCGCACCTGGTTGACCCGAGATGCCCGAAAGACGCTGCGCGACAGCCTGGCCTTGCGGCAAAAGACCATGGTCAAGCTCGATCCCCGCAGCCTGGTCACGGGGGGCAGCCTGCCCGTGACGGACGGGTTTCGCATCGACGCCAACGGGGTCAGCCTCGGGCAGCATGTGCTCGAGTATGGCAACACCGGCGTCGCTGCCCGGAGGTTCGCGTACACGTGGTCGGCCGCGTGTGACCGGCAGGCCGAATTGGCATCCCTGGCCCACCGCATGCACCAGATGTCGCCAGGTAACGCGCTTGCGCTGGCTCTGCCCGACGCCATCGGCATCGTCGGAGACATCAGCAAGTGGCGGAACTTCAAAGCGGGAGAGCTGGCCAAGTTCGAGGTGGACCAGAAAAACCTGCGCGAGAAGGTGGTGGCAGACATCGTGCTTGGGCTCAAGCAGCAGCTGACCGACGCCGGACGCGCCACAGAATGGGGGCGTTACGCCAAGCACGTGGACATGTCCCGGGTCGACGGCGTCCGCAAGAAGTACGACGACACGGTCAAACGGTTCGAGACGGTTCTGGAGAAGATCGGCAAGGACTGGCAGCTGTGGATGTGCAGCCGCTCCTTCTGGGACGCCTGGGCGGTCTTCGACGGCGCAGAACGCAGTGTGGGCCTGGACATGGAGCGGCTCTTCTCACGGGCGGTCGAGGGCTCTGGCGCAACCCAGCCCGAACAAGCGGCATGGGACAGCATGCTCAGTGCGAGCCTGGACAGCAATGTCCAGGCCCTCTGGCTTGCGTTCGCGGCCGGTGACAAATCGGTGCTGGACTTCCTCAAGGACAAGGGGGACAAGGCCAATGACGTATTCAAGAACGCGCGGGATGGCAAGGACAACCTGAGCAAGTGGTTGGCGGACAGGCGCAAGGCAGCGTTGGTGCGCACGGCCACGCACGACACGGGCCTGCTGGGCAATGTCATTGCCTCGCAAGCGGCCCGCCTGTTCGCGCAGCGTCCTCAGCAAGCTCAGGTGCTGGGCTTGCGTCTGCGCATCGTGGCCGCAGCGCGGATGGACATGGAAATCTCCCCCTATCGCTTGAGCGTCCAGGTGAGAGAGCTGGTGGCAATGAGCCATGAAACGGTCTGGGGACCACCAACCGCCAGGCTCACCCAGGCCATGCAGGAGACACGGCGCCTGCGGCTGATCCAAAACCTGGATGGCATGCTGCTGGGGGCCAAGGCCAACGTGAGCCAAGTGGTACACATCGACATGTGGTTGCCGCGCGTGGTGGCCGCCGAGTTGGGCGGGCAGTCGCTCGTGGGACAGACAACGGCAAAGCTACCCCCGGTCAAAGCACCGCTCGCATTGCCGGCCCCCGCGCTGAACCCTTTTAAGGCCTTCTTGGCGTGGAGCAAGAAGACCGAGGCCCGGCTGGTGGGACTGGGCGCAGCCCTTCAACTCTGGAATCTGAGCAACACGCTGGCCACCATGAGAACGGCGGAACTCGCGGGTGATGCGGCTGCGGTGAAGGAAGCCCTGTTCGGTGTTGCGTCCGGCATCAGTGGGCTCGGTGGCGTGACGCTGGAAGTGGTTGCCAAAACAGTCGAGGCCCGGGTGGTGCCGGCGGTCGCCGCGAGCACCAGCACCAAGCTGCTCACCGTGGTGGGCTGGACTACGCTCAGTGGTGGGTTGCTGGCGATGGGGGCGGCTTGGACGGAAGCGACGCAGAGCTACTTGAAGGCGAGGAACCTTTCGCGCTCTGGGGACGAGGATGCTGCCACAGCATATCAACGGGCCTCCTACTTGTTGGCAGCCTCTGGTGCTGCTGGCGCCGCCGTCGCGATCGTCAACGCAGGAGCAGCATTCACGGCTGCAGGCATCACCGCATCGTCGGGTGGCATCGCAGGCGCCATTGTCGGCATGACAGGTAGCGGCGCTGTTCTTCTTGGCATCCCCGTCTGGGGATGGATCGCACTCGGCGTACTCAGTCTGGTAGCTGGCGTGTGGTTCATGTTTCAGGGTTCCAAGGAGGAAGACATGCCGTTGGAGGTCTGGCTTTCGCGCTGCTGCCTGCGCAACGAAGCCGCCTACGCCAGCACCGATCGGGCGCGCTATGCCACCGCGGCGCTGGAGATGGAGGGCTTCCAGCAGGCCGTCTTCGGACTACAAGTGACACTCGAGTGGGAGGACAAGATCGGCAAAGACCGGGTGACGGTGCAGGTGCTCATGCCCGGCTTCGGGCAAAGCAGCGAGTACGCCTTTGCCCTCAGCCTTGGCAATCGCCAAGGCACATGGAACACCACGGTGGATCGCAAGACCAGTGGCATGAGTGCTGATCCAGATCTACAGCCGCAGCGGACCCAGCACTACATGAGTGCGGTCAAGCCAGGACAGAAGTCCACTCTTATGGAACAAGTGCTTGAACTGGAAGAGCCCGTCCGTTTGAGCATCAGCGGCGGCACCGCAACCCTGTCCGGCAGCGTGAAGGTCAGCGAAGACCATTACGATCACGCTAGGCTCAAGTTCGAGTACTGGCCCGACATCGTTCACCGTCCCCAACTCAAGATGACACCGGCTGCCAATGGCTTGAACTTCAAGCTGGTGAGCGACTGACCACCATGTTCAGCAAGACCCAGCAGAAGAAAGCACTCGCATCGCTCAGGCAACACGCGCAGAACCTGCGGCGCCTGCCGCCGGGGCAGCAGTTGTCGCCTTGGCCGCAGGCGGAAGACCTCGTCTACGCGGCCAACCCGGTTTACCTGGAGATCAGCCAAGGTGGCGCCTCGCCCATGCGGGGATGGGGCGCGCTGATATTCTTGCTCGGCGCGTTTCTCACTCTTTCGACGCCGTACACGTTGATCTCTGACATCCAGACCAGAGTCGAACGCGGCCTTTATCAGAGCGGTGAGTTCAGTTACGCAGGCACCGCTTTGGACGTTGGGTTGGCAACGCTCGTTTTTGCCATGTCAGTCATCCCCCTTTTTTGGCTCTACATGAGCTTCTTCGCCGTCACCGACGTGGTGGTGCGCTTCGACCGCAAGCGGGGCAAAGTGTGGATGTGGACCGGGAGCGGCCCCATCGAAATGCGCTGGGCCGACTTGCACCCTGGGGTGATGGGCCTGGCTGCATCGGCCCACCTGCCCGGGCGCACCTACCGCGGCGTGTATGCAGAGTTCGACGCCTCAGGGCAGATCAAGGTAACGCGCAACATCCCGCACCTGATTCAGGTAGGCCAGATCTCCGCAGCCGAAGCCGGCGTGATGCCCGGGCTGGAGTACGTGCGTGCGTTCATGGAACACGGCCCCCGAGGCTTGCCGCCGCCGAACCGGCTGCTGCAACACCGCCCCCGCTGGTACGCGATGGTGAACTTCCTCGGCCTAGCCGACGAGTGGGCCTTGATTGCCAACGGCCAACCCGGGCCTTTGGGCAAGCCCTGGATCCGCACCATCGGCTTCGTGGTGTTCTTCCCGGTGCTGTTCCCCCTGCAGTTCACCAACTGGCTGGCACTGCGGGTGGCGCCCATTCCCAAGTGGCCCCGCGAGATCGTTGACATGCATGCAGCCGATCTGGCCGAGCTCGACAAGCCACGCAGAAAGCCGGTCATCAGGGTCAATGGAGAGCTACTCGATTCGGATCCCTGAACCGTCGTAACACATGGCATGCGTAGCATGACGACCGCACCGATACCTTGATCCGGACAGGAGACGAACCCGTGCGGCGAAGTAAAGCTCATTCACTCTAGGCTTCGCCTATCCAACATTCAATCCGCCCCTCAACACAGCAAAAACCCATGAAGCAATACAAAGCCGTGATCTACCAAGAGGGCATGCTCGGCTCGCTGCTCCTCGGCGCGTCCAAGGTCGACCCGGTCCGGTTCACCGACTTCCTCAACAAGCACGCCGCCCAGGGCTGGCGCGTGATCACCATGGAGAAAGACATCCGCCGCATGCTGCTGCTGTGGCGCCGCGAGGCCTATGTCGTGCTGATGGAGAAAGAGGCGTGAAGCTGGGCCTCATCTGCGGCCTGGCGGTGGCTGTGCTGTGGGGTGCCCTGGCGATCGCCCAGCTGTGGTGGGCGCCGCTGGACGGCCCGACCTTCATGAAGGTCTCGGTCACGGCAGCCATCGTCGAAGCCCTGATCGTCATCGTGACGCTGGCCGTGCGGGAATACCTGTCGGACAAGCGCTTGAAGAAAGACGGCTTTCTCGACGGCTGACGGGCAGCCCGCTGTCACCCATAATCCCAGGGTAACCCCGCATTACCCGCCATGCCCCGCATCCAGTTCACCCTTCCCGAGCGCTTCCTCTTCTCGACCGACATCCCGATCTACATCAGCCACGTCAACCAGGGCGGGCATCTGGACAACGCTCAGCTGCTGACGCTGGTGTCCGAAGCGCGTGTGCGCTTCTTCCGCTGGCTGGGTTACCAGGGTGAGCTGAACGTCGACGGGCAGTCCATCGTGGTGGGCGACATGATGGCGCAGTACAAGTCGGAGGCCTTCTACGGCGAGACCATGCAGGTCGACATGGTGCCGGACGACTTCAACAAGTACGGCTTCGATCTGGTGTTCCGCCTGACGGACAAGGCGACAGGCCGCGAAGTGGCCCGGGGCAAGACCGGCGTGGTCTTTCTGCGCGACCAGGGCGACGGCCACAAGAAGGTGGCGCCACCGCCCGAGGGCTTCATCAGCCGCCTGCGCGACCGCGGCGAGGCCCTGGGCTGGTCACCGAAGACCGTGTGAACCCGCTCCCGCGAACGCGGGGCGGCGCGGGGTTTCACTGAACGCGTTCAATGCGACTCGGCGCACGATGGGCTCCACCGATTCACTCACCGGAAAGGCCCTGCGATGAACCCGTCCCTCTGCACCACGCCTGAACAACTGTTCACCGACTTCATCCACGCCGGTGGCTGGCCCAAGCTGGGCTGGTGCGCCGAAGACACGGACGAGCCCACGCTCACGTGCTTCGACGAGCGCTGAGCGCCGCGTCAACCCCGCCTCAGCGCGGGCTTGATGCGGCAGGCTCACACAATGAGCTGGCTCAGTTCGCGGGCACCACGGCGCCCTTGTACTTCTGCTGGATGAACTGGCGCGTTTCGGCGCTGCGCAGTTCGTTCACCAGCTTCACCAGCGCCGGGTTGTCCTTGTTCTCGGTGCGCGCCACCACCACGTTGGCATAGGGCGAGACCTTCTCGGCAAACAGCGCGTCCTGTGTGGGCGAGAGCTTGGCAGCCAGCGCGAAGTTCGAGTTGATCAGCGCCAGGTCCACCTGCGGCAGCACGCGCGGCAGCGTCGCGGCCTCCAGTTCGCGGAACTTCAGCTTCTTCGGGTTCGCCGTCACATCCTTGGCCGTGGCCAGGATGTTGTTGGTGTCCTTCAGCTGGATCAGCCCTTGCGCAGCCAGCAGCAGCAGCGCGCGCCCGCCGTTGGTCGGATCGTTCGGAATGGCGACCACGGCGCCCTCGGGCAGATCGGCCAGCTTCTTGAGCTTGGTCGAGTAGGCGCCCAGCGGCTCGATGTGGACGGGCTGGCCCACCACCGACAGCTTGGTGCCGTTGCCCTTGTTGAAGGTGTCCAGGTAAGGCACGTGCTGGAAGTAGTTGGCGTCCAGGTGCTTCTGGTCGACCTGCAGATTGGGCTGGATGTAGTCGTTGAAGACCTTCACTTCCAGCTGCACGCCCTGCTTGGCCAGCTTGGGCTTGACGAACTCGAGGATCTCGGCGTGCGGCACGGGCGAGGCGGCCACCACGATGCGGGTGGTTTGCGCCCACGAGGCGCCTGCGGCGAACAGCGGCAGCAGGCTGGCAATGACGGCGCGACGGACAACGTTGGTCATGGTGTTTTTCCTTCAGCGGATGGAAACGGTTTTGTTGTAGACACGGGCGGACGCACGGACGCGTCAGCGCTTCAGCAGGCGGTGCGCCAGCCGATCGCCGGCCGACTGCACGCACTGCACCAGCACCAGCAGCAGCGCAACGGTCACGATCATGACCTCGGTCTGGAAACGCTGGTAGCCGTAGCGCACGGCCAGGTCGCCCAGGCCGCCGCCGCCGATCACACCGGACATGGCGGTGTAGGACACGAGCGTGACCGCGGTAACGGTGATGGCGCCGACCAGGCCGGGCAGTGACTCGGGGAGCAGCACGCCGAATATGAGCTGGTGCAGGCGGGCGCCCATGGCCTGGCTGGCTTCGATGACGCCGGGATCGACCTCACGGAAGACGTTCTCGGCGAGGCGCGCGAAGAACGGGGCCGCGGCGGCGATCAGCGGCGGGATGGCCCCGGCCACGCCGAGCGACGAGCCCACCAGCTTCAGCGTGACGGGGATCATCACGATCAGCAGGATGATGAAGGGCAGCGAGCGCAGCGCGTTGATCAGCAGCGAGATGGCCGCATACAGGCGCGGGCGCGCCAGCAGCTGACCGGGGGCCGTCAGGAACAGCAGCACGCCCAGGGGCAGGCCGATGAGCACGGTGAACGCCAGCGAAACCCCGAGCATGGTCAGGGTGTCCAGGCTGGCCTGAAAGACTTCCGCCCAGTCGATGGCGGCAAAGGTTTGCCAGTCGAGCTCGCTCATTGGGTGATCCCCTCGTTCAACCAGCGGGCGTGCCCACCCAGTTCGGCCACCAGCGCCGGGATGCGGTCCAGCGGCACGTCGGCGCCCAGCACGTCGGCGCGCAGGCGGGCCACGGGCTCGCCCTTGATGTGGGTCACGCGGCCTTCCAGCAGATTGAGACGGATGCCGTGCTGCGCGCGCAGGCGGTCGAGCAACGGCGACTGGGCCGCCGCACCCACGGCCGTGATCTGTAGATGGGGTCGACCCGGTTCGGTCGCCGCCCCCTCATCCAGCAGAAAGCCCGCATGCGCCAGCAGCGACCGGGTGGTGGCGTGCTGCGGGTCGAGAAACACGTCCAGCACGCGCCCTTGCTCGACGATGCGGCCCTGCTCCATCACGGCCACGCGGTCGCACAGCGAGTGGATCACGTGCATCTCGTGCGTGATGAGCAACACGGTGAGCTTCAGCCGCGCGCTGACGTCGGCCAGCAGGCTCAGGATCTGTTCGGTGGTTTCGGGGTCGAGCGCCGAGGTGGCCTCGTCGCACAACAGCACGTGCGGCTCGTTGGCCAGCGCCCGCGCGATGCCGACGCGCTGTTTCTGCCCGCCGGACAGCTGCGACGGGTGCCGGTCTTTGAGATGCGCCAGGCCGACGAGGGTCAGCAGTTCGTCCACACGGCGGTCCATCTCGGCGGCCGTGCGCCCGCCAGCCAGCTGCATCGGGTAGCGGACGTTGCCGGCCACCGTGCGCGACTGCAGCAGGTTGAAGTGCTGGAACACCATGCCGATGCGCTGACGCTGCTGCTGCAGTTCGCGGGGCGACAGCGCCGTCAGGTCGACACCGCCGACGCGCACTACGCCCGCGTCCGGGCGCTCGAGCAGATTGACGGTGCGGATCAGGGTGCTCTTGCCGGCGCCGGAGCGGCCGATGACGCCGAAGATTTCACCAGGCTGCACATGCAGCGACACGTCGTCGAGGGCCGTGACGGCAGCATGGCGCGCACCGCCGCGGGCCGGGTAGGTTTTGTGGAGTCGTTCGAGCGCGATCAAGACAGGTCACACCGTCGCGCGGCCACGCTCGTGGCGTGGGGCAACGGCTCTGGGGGCCAGACAAGCCGAGAGTCTATACCGCCGCGTTCACGAAGCGTTCAACTCCTGGCGCATGACCTCAGGCGGTATCGGCATGATCGGCCCCGCGGGCGGACAATGGCGACATGAGCGCACTGCATTACCTCACGTTCGAGATCAGCGAAGACACCGACGGCATCGGCACGGCCGAGGGCATGGCGTCGACCGACGCCGCAGCGCATGCGCAGGCCCTCGCCGAAGCGCAGACCGTGCTCGTCTGGGCACAGGCTCACAGCCCCCTGGGGCACGGGCCACTGGAGGAAGGCTTCGAGTGGGACCACGACCTGCAGATCAGCCGGGAAGGCGACTGGCACACGGTGACGCTGACCTTGAGCGGCACGATGGCCTTTCTGGACGCGTTCCGGGAACGCTTCGCAGCCAGTCTGGAATAAGCCTTATGCGTTCGACGCAGATCGGTCTGCCGACATGCGTTGCCGGTCGATGCATGTGCCGAATGCTTTGTTCCATCGGCAGGCGGCGCTGCCTAGAGTCGGTGTTCCCACAAGGAGCACCGCATGACGATCGCCACCCCTGACGCGCCCCACGCCGCCGCACCGGCCCTTCACCTTCGCCTCGGCCCCATCGAGGTCCGCCCCCTGAACGGGCCGCTGGGCGCCGAAGTGTGGGGGCTGGACCTGTCCCGCGACGTCTCGCTGGAAGACGTGCGCCGCATCCATCGCGCCCACCTGCAGCACCATGTGCTGATCTTCCGAGATCAGCGCATCACGCCCGCTCAACAGGTGAGCTTCAGCGCACGGTTCGGCCCGCTGCAGCGCCATGTGCTGGCGCAGTTCGCGCTGCCGGACCACCCCGAGGTCCTGGTGGTGTCCAACATCGTGGAGAACGGGCGCCCGATCGGCCTGGGCGATGCCGGCCACTTCTGGCACTCGGATCTGTCGTACAAGGAGCGCCCCAGCCTGGGCTCCTTCCTGCATGCACAGGAATTGCCGTCGGAGGGAGGCGACACCCTGTTCGCCAACCAGCACCTTGCCTGGGAAGAACTGCCGCTGGCCCTGAAAGTGGCGATCGCGCACGCGCGCGCCGAGCACACCTACACCGCGCGTTATGCCGAGCTGCAGGCCCGCAGCCCCTGGCGGCCCAACCTGACCGCGGCCCAGCTGAACGAAGTGAGGCCGGTGGTGCACCCGGTGGTGCGAACCCACCCGGAGACCGGGCGCAAGGCCCTGTTCGTCAGCGAGCACTTCACCACGCGCATCGTGGGCCTGCCGGAGGACGAGAGCCGTGCATTGCTGGCTGAGTTGTTCGCGCTCAGCACCCGGGCCGACCTGCAGTACCAGCATGTCTGGCGCACGCACGACATGGTGTTCTGGGACAACCGCTCGGTGACGCACCTGGCCGCCGGCACGCCACCGCACCTGCGTCGCAAGCTGTACCGCACCACGGTCGAAGGCGACGTCCCGTTCTGACCGGCGTCACTCGCGAAGAACACCTGCTGGCTCACACCATGAGCCTGAACGCCGCATCGATTGGCCCGCCCTCCCCTCTGACACGCACCATGAAGCTCTCCCGTCGCCGCATCAGCGCCCTCCTCGTCGGCCTGGGTCTGGCCGCCTCCAGCCTGGCCACCCACGCCGAAGGGCAGATCCGCATCGCCCAGCAGTTCGGCATCAGCTACCTGCTGCTCCACGTCGTTCAGGATCAGAAACTGATCGAGAAGCACGGCAAGGCACAGGGTCTGGCCATCACGCCACAGTGGTTGCAGCTGTCCGGTGGCGCAGCCATCAACGACGCGCTGCTGTCGGGCTCCATCGACATCGGCGGCGCGGGCATCGGGCCCATGCTGACCCTGTGGGACCGTACCAAGGGCCGCCAGAACGTCCGGGGCGTGGCCTCACTGGGCAACACCCCGTACTACCTGATCAGCACCAACCCGAACGTGCGCACCGTGGCCGACCTCACCGAGAAGGACCGGGTTGCGTTGCCGGCGGTGGGCGTGTCGGTGCAGTCGCGCTACCTGCAGCTGGCCGCGGCCAAACGCTGGGGCGATGGCGGCTTCAACAAGCTCGACAAGTTCACCGTGACCTTGCCGCATCCCGAAGCGGTCGCCGCCATCGTTCGCGGGGGCACCGAGGTCAACGCGCACTTCGCCACCCCGCCGTTCCAGGAGCAGGAACTGGCGGCCAACCCCAAGGCCCGCGTCATCCTCAATTCGTATGACGTGCTGGGCGGCCCTTCATCGCCCAATGCGTTGTACGCCACCGAGGCCTTCCGCACGCAGAATCCGAAGACCTACCGCGCCTTCGTGCAGGCCCTGGCCGACGCGTCGAAGCTGATCGCGCAGCAACCGGAACTGGCGGCGGACATCTACCTGCGCGTGAACCACGCGAAGCTGGACCGCGAGTTGCTGCTGAAGGTCATCCGCAGCCCGGAGGTGCAGTTCTCGCTCACGCCGCAGAACACGTTCGTGCTGGCCGACTTCATGGCCCGCGTGGGCGCCATCCGCAACCGACCGGCGTCGGTGCAGGACTATTTCTTCGCCGACGCACACCTGCGCGGCGGCAGCTGACGGGAGGCACGCATGAGCCCCATACCGCATCCGCCACTGCTGCAGGTCGACGGCGTCAGCCTGGTCTACCGCACAGCCGTGCAGGAGGTGCGCGCCACGCACCAGGTGAGCTTCGACGTGCACGAGGCAGATCGCTTCGTGCTGCTGGGCGCCTCGGGCTGCGGCAAGTCGACGCTGCTCAAGGCCATCGCGGGCTTCATCGAACCGACAGAAGGCGAGATCCGCCTGGATGGCCAGGCGGTGCAGGGCCCGGGCCCCGATCGCATCGTGGTGTTCCAGGAATTCGACCAGCTGCCGCCATGGAAGACCGTGCGCGAGAACGTGATGTTTCCGCTGCTGGCCTCGGGGCGCCTACGCCGCCGTGAGGCCCGTGAGCGAGCCGAGGTGTATCTGGAGAAGGTCGGCCTGAGCCGCTTTGCCGACGCGCACCCGCACACCCTGTCGGGCGGCATGAAGCAGCGCGTGGCCATTGCCCGGGCCCTGGCCATGCAGCCGCGGGTGCTGTTGATGGACGAGCCATTTGCCGCGCTGGACGCCCTCACGCGCCGCCGCATGCAGGAAGAACTGCTGGCCCTGTGGGACGAGGTGCGCTTCACGCTGGTGTTCGTCACGCATTCGATCGAAGAGGCGCTGGTGGTGGGCAACCGGATCGGGCTGCTGTCGCCGCACCCCGGGCGCGTGCGGGCCGAACTCAACAGCCAGGGCTGGACACTGGACCGCCAGGGCGAGGCGGGTTTTCAGGCGGCGGTGCAACGCATCCACCGCCTGCTGTTTGAAGACGCCGGGCAGGCGCCCGCTGGGGTCGACGCCGCCCCGCGCGCGCCGGTGATCGCCCTGCCTGAAAGGAGGCTCGCATGAGCACCACCACGCTGCGGGCCGAGTACGAACGCGAGCTCGCGCCGCTGAGCCACGTGCAACCGGCGCGCGCCCTGCCCTGGGCCACACGCTGGCGCGCCCACCCGGCCGCACGGCAGGCGCTGATCCTGCTGGTGCTCGGGGCCGTGTGGGAGGCCGCCGCCCGCTGGCAGCAGAACGACTTGCTGCTGCCCACCTTCACGGCGACGCTGTGGGCGCTGGCCGACGGCGTGCGCTCGGGCGAGTTGCTCGCGAAGACCGCCGTCTCGCTCAGCACGCTGCTGGAGGGCTACGCGCTGGGGGTGCTGGCCGCGTTCGGATTCACGGCGCTCGCCACGGCGTCACGCTGGGGCCGCGACCTGCTCGGCACGCTGACCGCCATGTTCAACCCGCTTCCCGCCATCGCGCTGCTGCCGCTGGCCCTGTTGTGGTTCGGCCTGGGCAAGGCCAGCCTGCTGTTCGTGCTGGTGCACGCAGTGCTGTGGGCGGTGGCGCTCAACACGCTGGCGGGCTTCCAGGCGGTGCCCGAAACGCTGCGCATGGCGGGCCGCAACTACGGGCTCAAGGGCGTGCCCTATGTCGTGCAGATCCTGCTGCCAGCAGCGCTGCCGTCGGTGCTGTCAGGCCTGAAGATCGGCTGGGCCTTTGCCTGGCGCACGCTGATCGCCGCCGAGTTGGTGTTCGGCGCCACCTCGGGCCAGGGCGGCCTGGGCTGGTACATCTACCAGAACCGCAACGAGCTCTACACCGACCGCGTGTTTGCCGGCCTGGTGCTGGTGATCCTGATCGGCCTGGCCGTGGAAGGCCTGGTGTTCCAGACGCTCGAGCGCCTCACGGTGCGGCGTTGGGGTCAGCAACGGGGATGACGTCGGCGCGGCGCAAATGCAGCGCCACACGCTGCGCCTTCGGCAGGGCCGCACGCGCCCGCAGCTGGCCACAGCCGCCGTCCACATCCTGCCCGGCGGAATGCCGCAGCTTGGTCAGCACGCCCGCCCGATGCAGCGAGCGGGCAATCTCGGCGGCCCTCTCCCACGCCGGCCGCTGGTAGGGCAGCTCGGGCACGGCGTTGTACGGGATCAGGTTCATCAACGCGTACTTGCCCTTGAGCAGGCGCACGATGCCCTCGATCTCGTCGGGACCGTCGTTGATGCCCTCCAGCAGCGTCCACTGATACTGGATGGGATAACCGGTGGCGCGCGCGTAGGCCTCGCCCAGCTCGACGAGCTCGGCCGGGTCCATGCGGGGCGCACGTGGCAGGAGTTCCGCCCGCAGTTGCGGCTTGGTCGTGTGCAGTGACAGGGCCAGCGCGGGCTTCACGCGCCCACGCGGCAGCTGTTCGAACACGCGGTGGTCGCCCACGGTCGAGAACACCAGGTTCTTGTGGCCGATGTTGCCGACGGTGCCCAGCAGGTCGATGGCTTCGAGCACGTTCTCGAGGTTGTGCGAGGGCTCGCCCATGCCCATGAACACGACCTTCTTGACCACCCGCCGCGTGCGCGCGAGCGCCACCTGCGCCACGATCTCGCCGCTGGTGACCTGGCGCACCAGGCCTTCCTTGCCGGTCATGCAGAACACGCATCCCACGGCGCAGCCAACCTGGGTCGACACGCACAAGCCGTCGCGCGGCAGCAGCACGCTTTCCACGGTCTGGCCATCGGCCAGCTCGACCAGCAGGCGCGCCGAGCCGTCTTCACCCGGGTGCTCGGATTTCAGGCGCGCCAGGCCCGCCAGCTCGTCGGTGAAGGCGGGCAGCATGGCGCGCACGGCTTCGGGCAGGAAGTCTTCGGGCTTGCGGCGGCCGTGGCTCTGCGGCAGGGCCTGGGCCCACAGGCGCAGCACTCGCTGCTCGTGAAGGGGGCGGGCGCCATGCTCGCGCAGGCGCTGGCGGAGGGTCTCGATGCGCATGGATCAGGGTGGAGGCAGGCCGGCAGTGTAGGCGCTGCGGGCGCGGGCTGTCATGCGCCGAGGTGCGCCGGCCTTCAGTGCCAGAGCAGGCCCAACAACAGCCAGCCCCCCGTGACCAGCAGCATCCACGCGAACAGCGTCCTCATGCGCTGCTCGGGCAGGCGGTGCGCCAGCGCCACGCCGGCCGACACCGTCAGCATGCCGCTGGCGGCCAGCGGCAGCCCCATGTGCCAGTCAACCCGGTGGGCCTGCGCGTAGCTCAGCAGCGCGATGATGGAACTGGGCGCGACCAGCGCCAGCGACAGGCTCTGCGCCACCGTCTGACGCTGTGCGAACACGCTGGTGAGAATGGGCGTGGCCACCAGCCCGCCGCCGATGCCGAGCAGGCCCATGCTCGAGCCACCCACCATGCCGACCAGCGGGATGTAGCGCTCGGACACGCGCGGCGCGGCCTCGGTCGTGATGCCCGCCGCGGCCGCACGCTGACGCACCCGCAGCTGCCACAGCAGCCGCCACGCCAGCAGCATCAGCGCCACGCTGAACACCGTGCGCAGCAAGGCAGACGGCAGCCCGATCGCCACCTGCGCCACCAGCCAGGTCGTGGTGGTCGCACACACGCCGATGGCCAGCGCACGGCGCAGCGGCACCGGGTACAGCCGGCTGTAACGCCACCAGCCGATCAGCAGGTTGGGCACCATCATCACGAGCGCGGTACCCTGCGCGAGCGCCTGGTCCATGCCGTAGCCAAGCACCAGCAGCGGGATGGCAATGATTCCGCCGCCAATGCCGAACAGCCCGCCGAAGAAGCCCATGAGGCCGCCCAGCAGCAGAGCGGGCAGGAAGGCGAACAGATCGGCAGGCGACAGCATGGCCCGCATGATGTTTCACGGCATGCCGCTCATCAATGGGCAAGCATTCACTTGATTGATGCGCTGGGTGCAAGAATGGGGGCACCGCCACCCGAGCTGCTTGTCGACGCAAACCCGATGGTCCATTCCACCCAGGCCGATCTGGCCTTCTTCACCGTGCTGGCCCGCCACCCGAGTCTGGCGGCCGCCGCCCCCGAACTGGGTGTGTCGGCCCCGGCGGTCAGTCGGCGGCTGGCGGCGCTGGAACAGCGACTGGGCGTGCGCCTGCTCAACCGCACCACGCGGCGACTGAGCCTGACCCCCCAGGGGGAACGCTATCTGGAGGAAGGCGCCCGCCTGCTGCGCGAAATCGAGCAACTGGAGCGCGCCTTGGGCGCCAGCCGGGATGCGCCCCGCGGCCTCCTGCGCATCAATGCCACTTTCGGCTTCGGGCGCCGGCACCTGGGTCCCGCGGTGTCCGACTTCGTGCGGCTGCATCCGGCCGTCGAGGTGATTCTGGAGCTGACCGACCGGCCACTGGACCTCACGGCCCACGCCATGGACATCGGCATCCGCTTTGGCGTGCCGCCGGACGCACGGGTGCTGGCGCGGCAGATTGCCGCCAACCGGCGGCTGCTTTGTGCTGCGCCCGCCTACCTGGCGGCGCACGGCACACCGGCTTGCCCGCGCGAGCTCGCGCGGCACCAGTGCATCGTCATCCGGGAGAACAACGCGGCCTACAACACCTGGCACCTGTCAGACGGGCGCCAGCAGGAAACCGTGAAGGTGCGCGGCGCCCTGGCCACCAACCATGGCGAGATCGCCGTGGACTGGGGCGTGGCCGGTCACGGCATCCTCTTGCGTTCGGAGTGGGACGTGGCGCCCTACCTGCGGTCAGGGGCCCTGCAGCGCGTGCTGCCTGCGTGGTCCGACCCGTCGGCCGACATCCACGCGATCTACCCGCAGCGCCATCACCTGTCGGCGACCGTGCGGGTGTTTCTGGACTTTCTGGCAGACCGCTTTGCGGCTTATCGGCCCGCCTCACCGCAGGAGGCGGCAAGCTGGTGACGCGCTGCCATGCCCGGCGGTGCGGGCGTCAGCCGCTTCAGTGGCGGCGCGGTGCGGGCGTGTAGTTGCCGCTGCGCTCGATGTGGCGGAAGGTGATCCGGCCCTTGGTCAGGTCGTACGGCGAAAGCTCAAGCGACACCTTGTCACCCGCCAGGATGCGGATGTGGTGCTTCTTCATCTTGCCGGACGTGTAGGCCACCAGCTGGTGCCCGTTGTCCAGGGTGACGCGAAAACGAGAGTCGGGCAGGACTTCGTCAACGACGCCGTTCATTTCGATCAGTTCTTCTTTGGCCATGAAATGGAACCGGTTGGGTGGCCCACTCGGATCGGGTTGCGTCCTCTGGCGCAACCACGGTCCGGCGTGCCGGGTGTCGGGCGGACGGGGGTTCGGATCGGCCCTCGCCCTGGCATGCTCCTCCCGGACCCGTGCGTGGTGACCGAGAAGAAACCTTTGACTGTAGCATGCTGGCCACATGCTCGTCCAGACCTCGGCCGCGGTGGGGTGGCGCCGGATCAGGTGCCGGCTTCGAGTTGCGCGCGGCTGGGCAGCGGCTTGAGCGGCGGGGCGCCACGGGCCAGGATGACCTGCATGACGCACCCGGGCAGCAGCGCCATGCCGCTGAGTTGCACCCGGTGCTCGGCGAGCGTGAAGGTCGCCTCAACCAGAGCGTGGCCCAGCTTCAGGGTTTCACCGGCGCGGCCCGTGACCTGCAGCAAGGCGCGCCCCTGGGCCGCCATGACGCGGCCCTCCTCCGCCGAGCCACTGTGGGCGACGACCGCCTGGCTCTGCAGGTTGAACAGGCAGACCCGCTGCACACCCGGCTGGCGCATCAGATGGTGCACGAGGCGCTGGGCCAGCAGTCCCGTGTCGTTGACCACGATGGATTCAGCCCGGCGGGTCGACGGCGTGTCGGCCGCCACCAGCGCCAGCGTGCGCAGGGTCAGGCGCTGCGCGGGCGGCTCCTTGTCCTGCATCTGGTTCCAGGTGGAGCCCAGGTAGACCCAGAGCTGGTCGGCGCGGCGCACGGCCGGCGCCATGCGCGCGGGGATGCCGGTGTCCGCCCGAAACCGGGTGATGTACTTGACGAGGTCGGGCGACGTCTGCCCGGGCATGAAGATGATGGCGCGGCACAGCCAGTCACCGCGCCCGCTGCGCACCTGAGTGGCCAGTGCGCTCACTGCGTCGGCCTGCTGCGCCAGCGTCAGCCCCTCCGGCACCAGCATGGCGACCAGCTCGGCGCGGCCCATCAGCGCCTGGGCCAGGGCCTGGCGGCTGACTTCGTCGGCATCGGCGTCGGCACAGAATACGCGCACCCGCCCGCCGTCCTGCGTGGGGCTGTCCAGAAAATGCAGCGTGGCCAGCGTGTCGCCAAAACCCTGCCGGCGCACCACCAGGCGCTGCAGCGGCCAGCCCGATGCGCGGGCGATGTCGAGCAGCCCGCGACGGGCCCGCCCCCCGCCCACATCGGCGATGACCATGTAGCGCAGCCCGGTCTGGCCCAACTGCATGCGCAAGGCCTCGGCGGGCTCGCACGAGACGAACAGCTCGCGGGTGTGGCGCCCCACCGGTTCACCGATGTCGATTGCAGCCGGAGCACGCGGCGCGGCGTCGTGCACCTGGGTGACCACATTGGTGTCGGCCCAGAACCGGGCGGCGGCAGGGCCAGTGGCGGCGGGTTCGGAGGGGTCTGCGGACATGGGACGCCAGGGGGACGAGAGCATGTCCGAATGTCGCACCTTCTTCCCGGCCGCACCATTGGCCGGATGGCTAATTCCGGCTTCCGCGCCGCGCCGCACGCCCCCCTGCCAATGGGGTGCCCGCCTTCAGTGGGGCTTGCGCGGGCCCTTGAACGAGTGCGGGGTGTAGACGTTTCCGTCCTTGTCGACACCGGGGCGGGCGCGGCGGGCGCGGTTGATCACGTCCTCGGCCGCCCGTGCCGCCTCGCGGCGGTCGGCCCGGCGGTGCCACAGACGCCGCAGCGCGTGCCCGACC
Organism: uncultured Aquabacterium sp.; assembly: GCF_947366995.1. Lineage (GTDB taxonomy): Bacteria > Pseudomonadota > Gammaproteobacteria > Burkholderiales > Burkholderiaceae_C > Aquabacterium. Next base: position 80,724 of record NZ_CANBCC010000003.1, read on the forward strand.
TGCCGGGCACGGTGCAGGCTGCCTCGCCCCACGCGGTCGACCCAGAAACGGTCGAACCGGGCGCGCCGTGCGGGGCGCATCAGCAGGCGCAGCAACAGCACGCCGCACACGAGGGCGACGGCCAACGCAATCCACGACGACATACCGGCAACCATGTGACGATGCTAGCGCGAAGCGGGGGCGCTGTGTCGCCCGCTCACTTGCGCAGCACGATGTGGGCGCCGGGCGGCACGTCGGCCTCGTCCACGTAGGCAATGGCGCCGGGCGTGCGGCTGACCTGGGCGAGGAGCTCGGCGAGCGGCCACACGTCGCGCGGCGGCACGCCCTTGCCCACGTAACGGCGCACCGTCCAGTAAGCGGTGTAGGCGTCCTCGGTCTGGTCGAGGTAGTCGGCCAGGAAGCGCTTGCGCAGCATCTGCCCGGATGGGGCGTTCAGGGGCACGACGGGCACGCCATCGACTTCGACCATGCGGCCGGTGTAGATGCGCTGGACGGCGGGAACGTCGAGCTTGCGCACCGACGGGTGGGCGATGACCACAACGCCGGCGTGGGCCAGCACCGCGCCGCAGAGGCCGACGGCCAGCAGGACACGGTGCGCGAGGGTTCTGAGTGGGTGCGTCATGCGGCCTCCCTCAGAACACGAAGCTGTAGCTGATCGACAGCGTGTTGATCAGCTCGCGCGACACGACCGCGCTCCCGGCCGGGCTGTCCACCATCGCCGAGCGCTTGCCGATGCGGGTGCGCATCCACTCGCCCTTGAGCTTGCTGTGCGGCGTGAGCGCATACGACAGCCCGAGGCTGAGTGCGGTCTGGTCGTACACCGGAATGCTGTCGCCGGCGGCGCGCTGGGCCAGCGCAAGGTCCGGGATGATGGCCGCCTGGGACGCCTGCTCCAGCGCCTGGGCGTTGCGCATCGAGGCGCCCAGGCTGCGCAGGTGCGAGACGACCACATACGGCGTGACGCGGTCGATGCGACGCAGCAGCGCCAGGTAGGCGCCCACCGTGCTGGAGCCGAGGTCGGTGCGGCGCTGGAAATTGCGCGCCACCTCGCCCACCAGGCGCCAGTCGGGCGCCAGATTCAGGTCGGCGCCGAGCGTGACGACATCGTTGACGATGGTGTCCGTGGTGTCGACGCCCGGGCCTGGAAGGGCGTTGCTGACCTGGTAGTAGCTGCCGAGCGGAAAGCCGGCGTCGACCCGGGGATAACGGGCGTCCAGCGGCGAACCATCGCGCTTTTCGGTGGTGGCACGGTAGAGGCTGGCGCGGAAGGTGCTCGCATCTTCGAGCCGCAGGGTCAGCGCCGCGCCCACCACCCGGGTGTGCACGCGCAGGAAGTCGGTGCCCAGGTCCCGGGACGACACCCGCACGCTGAGGTCGTCGGCGCCGGCATAGGCGTCCAGCGACCACTCGCCCGCGGGCTGCTGCCAGGTGCGCGACACCGACAACCCCGTCATGTCGGTGCTGGGCGCGATGCCGTAGACCTCCGCCGGCAGGCGCAGCAGGTCGTAGGTCTGCCCCACGTCGCGGTTCTCGGTATGGAGGAAGAGCGGGATGCGCTGTCGCCCCAGCCGCACCAGCCAGTCGTTGTCCGGGCGCCAGGAGACAAAGGCCCACGTGGCGGTCACGGCGAGGCCGTGGTCGTCGCTCAGCGAGGGCGCGAGCGTGGCCTGCACGGTGGCCGACCAGGCCGGGTTGAACTGCAGGTCGAGCTGCGTGCCGAAGACGGAATCGCGCTTGAACGACCCCTGGTCCGACAGAAATCGCTGGTAGGCGTACGGCCGATCGGTCTGGGCCCAGCCGGCCGTGCCGAAGCCGGAGAGGCGCCAATCCAGCCCCTCGGCGTGGGCCGGGGGCATCAGCCCCGCGGCGGTGGCCAGTGCCAGCCAGGCGGCCAGGCCGAGGCGGTTCAGGGGGACAACGTACGGTGTGGGCATCAGGCGTCGCGCCAGGTGTCAGCGATGGAGCGGAATTGGTCGATCGTCGCGTGGAAGGCGGCAACGACCTCCGGGTCGAAGTGGTGCCCGCTGCCTTCGTCGATCAGGCGCACGGCCTCTTCGTGGGCAAACGGGATCTTGTAAGGCCGGCGGCTGATCAGCGCGTCGTACACGTCGGCCACGGACATCAGGCGGGCGGCCAGGGGGATGGCCTCGCCCTGCAGAGCGTCGGGGTAGCCGGTGCCATCCCAGCGCTCGTGGTGGGCCCGCGCGATCTGCATGGCGTAGGTGAGGAAATCGGCGTGTTCGCCCAGGCGCTCGGCCGCCCGGCGCAGCATTTCCCAGCCATGCATGGCGTGCGTGCGCATGATGACCGTCTCTTCCGGCGTATGGCGCCCTGGCTTGAGCAGGATGTGGTCCGGAATGGCGACCTTGCCGACGTCGTGCAGCGGGGCCGAGCGGGCGATGTGGTCGATGCTCTCGGGGTTCAGCACGTCGAGGTGGCGGCCCTGTTCGTAAAGGTACTGCGCCAGGGTGCGCACGTACTCCTGCGTGCGCTTGACGTGGTGGCCGGTGTCCTCGTCACGGAACTCGGCGAACGAGATCATCACGTGCAGCGTGGCCTCGCGCAGCTGGTCGACCTGGGTGAGCCGCTTGGCCAGCTCGCGCTCGAGCCACTCGGCCCGGTCGATCAGCTCGTCGCGGTAGGTCTTGATCTGCAGGTGGGTGCGCACGCGGGCCTGCACGATGGGCGGACTCACGGGCTTGTGGATGAAGTCGGCGGCGCCCACTTCGAAGCCGAGGGTTTCGTCCTCCACCTGGCTCATGGCCGTCAGGAACAGCACGGGGATGCTGGCGGTGGCCGGGTCGGCCTTGAGACGGCGACACACCTCGTAGCCGTCCATCTCCGGCATCATCACATCGAGCACGATCAGGTCGGGACGGTCACGGCGCGCAATTTCAAGTGCCTTGGCGCCGGACGCGGCGAGCTTGACACGGTACAGCCGGTTGAGCAGCCCGGCCAGCAGGCTCAGGTTGGCGGGTGCGTCGTCAACGACGAGCACGGTGGCCAGGGGGGCGATCGGCGTGGTCGTCATGGCTGCTTCACCCCCTCGTGGAGTTCCGTGAGCAGCCCGAAGGCCGAGTCGAAGTCGCAGCGATCGAGGGCTGAAGCCAGCCGGGCGGTGGTCAGGGGCGGCAGCCAGTTGGCGAAGTCGGCACGATGCCGCTGCCACAGGGCGAGGGCCTCACTGTCGCTCTCGGCGGTCAGGCGTCGCAGTTCCTCGGCCAGCGCCACGTGTTCGGCCGTGGTGCCCGCGGGCGCACCGGCACCGGACGCGGAAGACGGCCCGTTGAGGTGGGCGCGCAGCGCTGGCAGCAGGCGCTCGATTTCGCCGACCACCGCATCGACCGCCGGGGGGGCGCCGTCCAGCGCGTCGGGCGACTGGGCTGCCGCCTCCAGCATGGTGGCGTGCAGGGCCAGGCCGTCGTGCCCGATGGTGCCGGCCAGCCCCTTCAGCGTGTGCGCCTCGCGCGCCAGGTCGGGCCAGGCCCGCTCCTGCTGGGCGGAGCGCAGGATGTGCGGCAGGTGGCGCGCGTGCAGCATGAAGCTGCGCAGGGTGCGGTTGTAGAAGTCGACGTCGCCCTCGAACCGCGACAGCGCCAGCTCGGCATGCAGGCCTTCGATCTGCGGCAGGCCGTCGGGCGCCGATGCAGCGGCCGGTGCGTCCAGCGACGTGTGCGCGCTGTCGGCCAGCGCGCCGAAGCCGCTCGGCGAGCCGGTCGATGGCGCGGGCACGAACGGCATCAGCGTTTCGTACAAGCGTCCCGGGTCGAGTGGCTTGGTCAGATGGCCGACCATGCCCAGCGCCGTGCAGCGGTCGCGCTCTTCCTGCATGGCGTGGGCGGTCAGCGCCACGATGGGCAGGCTCGCCAGCGTGGCGTCCGCGCGGATCTCGCGTGTGGCCTCGTAGCCGTCCATCAGCGGCATCTGCAGGTCCATCAGCACGACGTCGAAGCCATCGGCGCCCGCCTGGCGCAGCCGCTCCAGCGCCTCGCAGCCGTTGTTGGCCACGGCGACGCGCGCGCCACGCCGTGCCAGCAGTTCGATGGCCAGCTGCTGGTTGAGCAGGTTGTCTTCCACCAGCAGCACGCGCAGGCCGTCGAGCCGCAGCCCTTCGTTGACCACCGCGGGGCGCGAGTGCTCCGGCAGGCTGATGCCCAGCAGCCGTGCCAGCATGGCGCGCAGGCCTTCCGGCAGCACCGGCTTGTTCAGGAAGCCGCTGGCGCCCGCCTGCATCGCCGAGATGCGCAGGCTGTCAAGGCCGTAGGCGGACATCACGACGACCTCGGTGCGCGGCGCCAGCGTGCGCAACTCCGCTATCACGGACTTGCCATCGCGCCCGGGCATGACCCAGTCGAGCAGCACGAGGTCGTAAGGGTGCTCTTCCTGCAGCGCGGCGTGGACACTGTCGATGGCCTGTTGACCATCTTCTGCCAGGTCGATGCCGCCGGGCGCCTGGCTGCCCACGCCCAGCGAGTTCAGCAGACTGCGCAGCGTCAGGCGGGTCTCGGCCTGGTCGTCGACCACCAGCACGCGCAGCCGCGACACGGGCATGCCGCCCAGCGCGTGCTGCGGCATCGGCGCCATCTGCATCGGCAGGGTCACCGAGAAGCACGAGCCCTTGCCCAACTCGCTGTGCACATGGATGGCGCCGCCCATGAGCGTGACAAGCCGGCGCGTGATGCTCAGACCCAGACCGGTGCCGCCGTAGCGGCGGGTGGTGGAGCCATCGGCTTGCGTGAACTCTTCGAACAGGCGGGCCTGCTGTTCGGCGTTCATGCCGATGCCGGTGTCGCGCACCTCGAAGCGCAGGGTCAGCTGCGAACCGATGTGCGTGACGACGTACACGCCCACCTTGACGTGCCCATGGTGCGTGAACTTCACCGCGTTGGACACAAGGTTGGTGAGCACCTGACCCAGGCGCAACGCATCGCCGTAAACGCAGCCCGCCTCGTTGAGCAGCGCCTCGCTGCCGAACTCGCACAGCAGCTCCAGCTCTTTTTCCTGCGCGCGCTGGCGCAGCAGCATCAGCGCATGGCCGACCACGTCTTCCAGCCGCATGGGCGCGGACTCGAGCTCGAGCTTGCCGGCCTCGATCTTCGAGAAATCGAGGATGTCGTTGATGACGCCCAGGAGCGTGTCGGACGCGGCCTGCACCTTGTTGAGGTAGTCGCGCTGCTGCTCGTCGAGGTCGGTCTGTAGCGCCAGGTGCGTCATCCCGAGGATGGCGTTCATCGGCGTACGGATCTCGTGGCTCATGTTGGCCAGGAACATCGACTTGGCGCGCGTGGCGCCCTCGGCCTGGTCACGCGCGGCCTGCAGTTCTTCCTGGATGCGCGCGCGACGGGCCAGGTCGTCCTCCACGGCCTGGGCCATGCCGTTGAGCGCACGGCCCAGCGTGTCGAGCTCTTCGACCCAGCCTGCACGGTCACCCGTGCGGGCGGTGTAGCCGCCTTCGGCAATCTGCCGTGCGACGCCGCCCAGCCGTTCGATCGGATTCAGCAGACGGACCCGCAGGATGAAGAGCGCCAACGCCAGGGCCGGCACCAGAATCAGGTCGATCACCAGCGCGTAGCCGATGAAGCGCTGCAGGTTGGCCGCGGCCTGCTGCTGCTCGCGGGCGGTGCGCTCGTCGGTGGCGCGGCCGAGCGCACCCACGGCCTGCGCCAGGTCGGCGGTCTGCGCCTCGTAGCGCGCGGCGTGCACCAGCTCGCTGGCGTAGGCCAGGTCGGGCCGGCCCTCGGACACATAGGCCTGCTTCTCGCGGTCGAACAGGCCCTGCGCAGCGGCAAACGCCTCTTGCTCGGTCTTGCGCAGGCGCTCGGTGGCCGCCACGACCTGGTTCATGGCGGCCAGTTCGGTCGCACTGAAGTCGAGCGCGCGCATGCGGTCGATGAGGGAGACGCCGGGCTTGCCCTCGGGCAGCACGTGCCCGCGCCGGCCCGCAATCACGTCGTCCCAGTACAGGTCGGGGTTGTCGGACTCGGGCAGGGGCTTGCTGCCCTCGCGGATCGCCAGGATGTCGTAGTAATAGAGCAGGTAGCGCGGGTTGCCGGTGGTGGCGTAGGAGCGCACCAGCCGCCCGAGGAGTTCGGTTTCGTGGCGCAGCGCCGTCACGACGTGCAGGGTCTCGGCGCGCCGCGCATTGGCCGCCTCGTTCGACTGGTAGGCCGTGCGGATCAGCAGCAGAAAGCTGACGTTGGCCAGCAGCGCCAGGCCAACCAGCACGAAGAACCAGCGGGATACGGTCTGCAGCTTCATCGTGCCACCCCGTTCACCGTGGTGCGCCCAGGCACGCCGTGTGCGGGCCCCTGGGGTGCGCACCCTTTGCGACAGACGGGCAGATCAACGCACGCCATGCGCGCGTACCAGACAGGACGGGATGTCATCACCACCCGATTGTGCGCACGCACGGCGCGCACACTCGCGCGGAATGGGCGTTGTTGAACGGCCATATGTCACGCTCGCGGCCCCTGAGCCGGGGGGAATGTCTGCATCTCGCCTCGCCTGTCTGATCACTGAAACAACCCCGCCGAACCGGTCCCGGCGCGTACCACCTCAGGAGTAGCGACGCCACCCACGATGCGATCCCGCCCGGCCCGCTTGGCATCGTAGAGGTTGTTGTCTGCCAGGCGCAAGGCGGCTTCCGCGTGGCCCTCCACCACTTGGGCGACCCCCACGCTCGCGGTGACGTGAAAGGCTGCGCCATCGATCTGGAACGTGTGTTGGCGAAGGTGATCGCACACCTTGGCGGCCACGCGCTCGCCCCCGGCCAGGTCGGTTTCGGGCAACAGCAGCAGGAACTCCTCGCCGCCATAGCGGGCAGCGGTGTCAACGCGCTCGCGGGTGTGTTCGCGCAGGACGCGCCCGAACTCGGCCAGCACGCTGTCCCCCGCCGGATGCCCGTGGCGGTCATTGACGAGCTTGAAGCGGTCGATGTCGACCATGAGCAGCGTGAGCGGACGACCGCTGCGCGCCTGGCGGTGCGCCTCGCGCTCGAAGCGCTCGAGGAAGGCGCGCCGGTTGAGCAGGCCCGTGAGGCCGTCCGTGCTGACCAGCGTCTCGAGGGCGCGCTGGCGCCGCGCGATCACCCCTGCGTAGAAGAACATCATGGCGGTGTGCGGCCCGATGGCCACCGCGAAGGTGATGCGCGTCCACCAGAGCCACCAGGGGGCCATGGGCTCGCCCGAGAACACCGGCGCGCGCAGCATCGGCGACAGATCCTGCCCGGGCCCCAGGCGATCGAGCCCGACCACGGCCACCAGCACGAAGGCCGCCACGACCGCCGGGCGCAACTGGGCCCACGTGAACACGGATCGCGCCAGAACGATCTGCGCCATCAACACCATGGCCATGGGGGTGTCGGTCAACCCATAGGCGAGGCCGAGGGCGGTCACGCCGAGCACGCCCGGCCACACCGTCCAACGCACCAGACCGGGTTGCGCAGGCGCCCGCCAGCGCCGCGTCCACGCGCACCACGCCACGCCGAGCAGCCACGCCATCAGCGCGCTCAGCGCCCCATGCACCGCCAGCAGCCATGGCCGGTGAACGTGCTGCGTGCCGGCCACGCCCAGCAGGGCCACCGTCTGCATCACCCACAGCACGGCCAGCATGGGCCAGGCACCCATCACGAACAACAGCACGCCCCGCGCGTCGTGGTGCGCGACCAGGCTGTGCGCCAGCCGCTGCAGCCAGACGCTGCGCAAGGCCTTCACGCGACCGCCCCCACGATTGCGCGCAGGCAGACTCGGTTGCGCCCGGTTGCCTTCGCAAGATAGAGTTGCTGGTCGGCCTCGCGCAGGGCCTGGTGAGACGTGGTGCTGCTGCACACCGCACCACCCATGCTCACCGTGATCGTGAACGGCGCCAGCGGGTCGCCGAAGCGCTCTCGGGACAGGGCCTCGCACATGCGCTGGCACACCACCTCGGCCTCATCCAGCCGGGTGTCGGGCAACAGCAGCGCAAACTCCTCGCCCCCCAGCCGGGCCGCGAGGTCGGTCGGGCTGCGCACGCCAGCCAGCAGCAGCCGGCCCAGGCTGCGCAACACCATGTCGCCCTGCAGATGGCCCCAGGTGTCATTGACCTGCTTGAAGTGATCGGCATCGATCATGACGAGGCAGAACGGCCGGCCAGTGCGCCGCTGGCGCGCCACTTCCGCCTCCAGCGCCTCCATCAGCCGGCGGCGGTTGGCCAGCCCGGTCAGCGCGTCGGTGTGCGACAGCGTGTCGAGCTGCCCGTGCAGGGCGTCCAACCGGGCAAACAGCACCATCGCCAGCCCCAGCAGCACCGCAAAGCCGCTCACGAAGACAAAGGTGCGCCAGCCCCGCCAGGCCTCCGACGCCGCCGGATCCTGGAACAGCGCGGGGCGCAGGCCCGGCGCGTAGGACCACCAGCCAGCCAGCACGCCCGCATCGTGCACCAGCAGCATGCCCATGCACACCCCGAACGTGATGGCCACGGGGCGGCGATCGAACAGCAGCAGGCCCACCAGCAGCACCCCGACCAGCACGAGGCTCGGCGGCGAGGTGTAGGGCCCCGAGAGGATGGTGATCAGCGTGTAGGTGCCGCCGATCGTCAGACACACCAGCAGCGTGGCACAGGCCAGCGGCTCGGCATCGTCACGCCGCGGCCACACCCACACGGCCACGCCCAGGTTGAGGAGGGCCGCGCCCAGCATGGGCCACTGCATGGTCCGCACAAGCGCCGCATCGAGGTAGGGCGACACGGCCGGGTGGGACAGCGCCTGTTCGTGGATGAACAGCACCAGCAGAAAGAACGGCAACGACGCCGCAACAGCCAGCAGGATCCGGCGGGCAGGTGTCGCGCTGCTCAAGAGGTGGGCCATCCGGGCTCGCATGACCGTTTTGCACTCCAGGCCCGGCTCCGGCCGGACTGTTCATTCAAAGTGTGACACCGTCAACGGGCGCGTTCTTGACCCAATACGGCCAGGGTGCATCGCGCCGTCAACTTGCACACGGTTGCTGCTGGGCTATGCTCGGGTCATGAAACTGATCGTTCGCTGGCTTCTGCTCGCTTGCGCCCTGGTGCTGCTCACCCAATGGGATCTGGGTCTGTCGGTGCGCAGCTTCGGATCGGCCCTGCTCGCGGCCTTCGTCATCGGCTTGCTCAACGCGGTGGTGCGGCCGGTGCTCATCCTGCTGACGCTGCCGGTCACGGTGCTGACGCTGGGGCTGTTCCTGTTCGTGATCAACGCCCTCACCTTCCAGATGGCGTCCGGCCTGCTGGACGGCTTTCAGGTCAGCGGGTTCGGCGGGGCGCTGCTCGGCTCGGTGCTCTACAGCCTGTGGGGCCTGGTGATCGACGTGGCGCTGGAGCGGATGTTTCGCACGGGCAGCCCGCCGCCGCGGGCCTGAGACCGCGCCCGCGACCCGCGTTTCAGAGCGGCACGCTCCGCGCCAGCACCCCGGCCAGCGCGTGGCGCACGGTGGCCTCGCGCACCGCAGCCCGGTCGCCCGGAAAGACACGCACTTCGGCATGCGCCCCCGCCGCCGTGGCCCAGGCAAACCACACCGTGCCCACCGGCTTCAGGGCCGAGCCGCCCGTGGGCCCTGCCACACCGGTCACGGCGACCGCCACATCGGCCTTTGAGCGCGCCAGCAGCCCTTCGGCCATGGCCAGCGCCACGGACTCGCTGACGGCACCGTTCGCCTCGATCAACTCGGGCGCCACATCCAGCAAGGCCGTCTTCGCCTCGTTGCTGTAGCTCACCACGCCGCGGTCAAACCACAGGCTCGAGCCCGCCAGCTCGGTGCAGGCGGCGGCAATCAGGCCGCCTGTGCAGGATTCGGCCGTGGCCAGGCGCCAGCCGCGCGCCTGCAGCCGGGCCGCCACGTCGCCAACGAGGCCAAGGGTCGCGAGGGTGTCCATGTGTGCTCCTTGTCAGCTCAACAGGCCGGCCGACACGCCACCCTGGCGCACCACCACGGCCAGCGCCAGCAGCAGCAGCGTGCAACCCGCCGCCACGAGGTCATCGAACATGATGCCCAGCCCCTGCGCCCACCCGATGGGCTGACCCTTGGGCAGCTTGAACAGCTGGTCGGCCCAGGCCACCGGGCCCGGCTTGGCCGCATCGAAGAAGCGGAAGGCCGCCACGGCCAGTGCCTGACCCCGCCAGTCGGCGGCGCCCACCACCCACAGCACCAGCCAGATCGCCCAGATCTCGTCCCACACGATGGCGCCCGGGTCGGCCACCTGCAGGCTGCGGGCCGTGCGCGTGCAGGCCCACCAGCCGACCAGCCAGCCGACGGCCAGGATGGCGGCCCAGGTGAGGTCGGCCTGGCGGCCCTGCCCCAGCACCCGCTCGATCGCGACGAACACCAGCCAGCCCCACAGCGTACCGACAGTACCAGGGGCAATGGGGCTCAGGCCGCTGCCGGCGCCCAAGGCGATCCAGTGCGCCGGATGGCTCAGCAGCAGGCGCACACCGGGGCGGCGAGGAGCCGAAACAAGCGTGTCCATGGCTCAGCCCCGAAAGTGGTCGAACGAGACCCAGCGGTTGGGCACGGGAGTGGCGTCGCCCTCCCCGTCGAGGCCGGATGCCTGCAGCCGCACGCCGGGTTCGGCCTCGATGCGGCCAATGCGGCTGAGCACCAGGCCGAGCGTGTCGCCCAGCGCCGTCACCCCCTCGCGCCGTGCGGGCGGGGCCGTGAACACCAGCTCGTAGTCGTCGCCGCCGGCAAGGATGCAATCCAGCTGCTCGGCACGGGGCCGTGCGCCCAGCCACGGGCTGAGCGGCAGCGCGTCGAGCGCCAGCATGGCGCCCGCTCCGCTGCGGCGCAGCACATGGCCCAGGTCGCCCAACAGGCCATCGGACACGTCCACCGCGGCCGAGGCCACGCCGCGCAGCCCCACACCCAGCGCCACGCGGGGGGACGGGGCCTCCATTGCGAGCCGCGTGGCGTCAAAGGCATCGCCGCTGAGCCCCGGGTGCAACGTGCCGCGGAAAGCCTCGAGCGCCAGCCGCGCTTCGCCCGGGAAGCCGCTCACCCAGATGTCATCGCCCGCACAGGCGCCACTGCGCAGCAGGGCCTGGCCGGCTGGCACCTCGCCCATCACCGTGATGCCGATGGCCAGCGGCCCGGCGGTGGTGTCGCCACCGATCAGCTCGCACTCGTGCTCGTCGGCCAGGTCCAGCAGGCCTTGCGCAAAGGCCTGCAGCCACGCTGCATCGACCCGTGGCAAGGTCAGCGCCAGCGTGAAGGCCAGCGGCTGCGCGCCGCACGCGGCCAGGTCGGACAGGTTGACGGCCAGGGCCTTGTGCCCCAGACGGCGCGGGTCGACCGTGGACAGGAAGTGCCGTCCCTCCACCAGCGTGTCGGTGGAGACGGCCAGCTGCATGCCGGGCGCCGGCGCAATCACCGCGCAGTCGTCGCCATTGCCCACGACGGCACGCCGCGGGCCCTGCCCCGGCCGGCGCCAGAAAAACGACTCGATCAGTTCGAATTCACCCAGGCTCATGGGGCGATTGTCGCGCCGGATGGAAGCGATTGCGAAGGCGCTCGCCCCGACGACGGTGTCGAGCCGGCTCAGAATCCGAGCATCCAGCTCATCTGCAGGCCGCGCACGTGGCCCGACGCCTCGCCAAAGCCGCTCATCAGCGAGGCCTCCAGCCCCTGCCAGGCGACCCCGACGCGCGCCACGCCGACAAACGGCTCCATGCCGACGCGCCAGCGCACCGTGCCGGGGGATTGCCAGTCGAGCCAGCGTTGCCAGAGGCCAATGCGGTGGGCCAGGGTCACGGTCCAGGTGCCACTCGCTCGATCCCAGTCGGCCTGCCAGCGGGTCGCCACCGGAATCCGCTTGACCGCCTCGATCTGGCTGTACTGCCCGTTGATGGCCGCGCGGTACGCAATGCGCCCTTCCGGCGTGCGGGTGCTGACGGCGCTGTCGAGCACCGCGTCATCGCGGATCAGCCCGGACCACGTGAGCCGCGACCACACGTCTCGGACATCGAGCCGCCATCGATCGGGCCACACCGCCGCGCCCGCCTCGCCCTGAGGGCGGGCCCACGTCAAGGCGATGGACAAGGCCTGGCCCTGCCCCTGTGCGCGTGCCGGAGGCAGGTACGGCGTCGTCGCCTCATGGTTGTCGTCGCGCAGCGTGCCGCGGAAGGCGTAGCTGTCGTCAGCCTGGTAGCCCACCTCGCCCTGGCTGTGGATGGTGCGCAGGCGCTGCAGGATCAGCTGGTCCCAGCCGACCTCCAGGCCCAGCTGCCCCATGCGCACGGCGGGCAGGTGAATCGCCACGCCGCGCCCGGCCCACATCATCAGGTTGGTGTCCGCGTTGTAACGCACGGGCGCGTCGGGGTCGGTGCGGCTCTGGTAGTGGTACAGCACCTGGGCGGCCTCGCCCGACAGCCGCGCCGTGCCGTCCACCCGGGCCAGCGCACCAATGCGCCACGGGTTGTCGCGCCCCGCTTCACTGAATGCGACGGCCACGCCGGCTTCGGCGCGGCCTTGCACCTCCGCCCGCTGCGTGTCATGCCGCATCCGGTAATCCGACGACCAGTCGCCATCAAGCTGGAAGACCGGCACGCCGTTGGACCAGGCCTCGGCACGCACCGACGCGTACGGGCGCACGGCCCAGCTCGAGGGGCCCGTCGCCCCATCGCCTTCTGCCGCCACCGACACGCCCATCCACAGGGCCAGCGGCAGGATCAACGCGGCGCCACGCTTGCTTCTCATTGTTGTCCCCTATAGAAAAAAGGCCCCCGTCGCCGGGGGCCCTGAAGCGTCATTCCGGCCAGGCGGTCAGAAGCGTTCGTAGCTGTTGTCGGCGTAGACCAGCAGGCTCTTGTCGACATCGTAGACGCCGACGGAATCACGGCCCTTGGCGATGGGGATCGACGTGGCGCCGCTCGTCACGGTGAAGGCGACACCAGACGGCGTGGAGAACCTGAGGGCGCTCTCCGACGGGGTGATTTCGTTCACCGTGCCGGACAGGATCACCTTCTGTGTGCCGTTCTCGCTGTACGTACCGGCCAGGCCGAACTTGCGCTTGCCGGTGCCTGCGTCGTACTGCTCCTGCGTCAGCGTGGCATTGAGCGTCAGGGTGTTGGTGCCCGACGTGATCAGCGTGCCATTCAGCCCAAGCGACCAGTTGTTGCCCTGGTTCAGCTGCAGGTACTCGGGCATCGTGGCGGTCAGCGTGCCATCGAACAGCGCAGCGCCGCCGGCTTCCTTGATCACGCCCTGGAACGAGGCGAGCGTGGGCACGGCACGGCCGGTACCATCCGGGATGAAGCTGCTGGCGCTCAGGGTGCCAGTCAGCGTCGCACCGTTTGGCGCCACGGCTTCCACGATGAACTTCGCGCTGGAGTTCTCCATGTCGGCAAGGGCCGAGGAAACGTTGTACACGTTACCCGGCGTGGCGGTCTTCGCGATGATCTCGGAGCCATTCTTGATGGCCACCGTCGACAGGCGCGTCGTGCCGCTCATCACCTTGAACTCGGCCGTCGTCGCCAGCTTGGTCAGGGTGTTGCCCGTACCGGTGGCCGACGAGGCGAAGTTCAGCGCGATCTGCTGGTGCGTGCCACGCGAGCTGTAACCCACACCCGGCTCGAAGTGCAGCCCCGCGGCCATTTCGCCGCTGATGCCGAAGGCGTTGCACGAAGTGATCACGTCGTCCGAGCGTTCGCAGGTGCGGGTGGCCGTGGCAGTACGGAAGGCTTTGTCGCCACCTGCAACCGGTAGGGCATCGGTGGCCACCGTGCTGGGCTCGAACACCCCTGATGTGCTGTTGATCGTGCCGAACTGGCGCACAAGACGGCTTTCGATCGTCATGCTGTCGTCGGTGCCGCGCTTCAGGCGGAAGTGGTGCTGGAAGGCCACGTTCGTGTTCGACGAACCGACGCCAGCGGGCAGCGGAGCGGTCGCCTCACGCACCGCATAGGTCGCGCGGCAGATCAGCTGGTTGGTGGGTCCGGAGGGCACCGTGGCCGAGAACGTGGCGTCTGCAAAACGGCAGGTCACCGGGACATTCTGAGACTGACCGGGCAGGTCGGCCGACGTGTTGAGCAGGTTGAAGCGCCCCGCGCTGTCCACCATCAGCTCGGAATAGATCCACGGGCCGCTGTCGATGACGAAGGTGCCGGCCATGGCTGTGACGATCTGCGTCCACGAGCTGCTGTCGAGCGGGGCCACCGCGCTGTCGAATGCGTCTCCAACGGACTTCAGGCGGGTCGTGATCGCGGTCGGCTCGGTCTTGTTGCTCAGCGTCGCGCCCGTGGTGCGCAGCGACGTGATCAGCGCCTTGGCGTCGCGGATGTAGCCCGCCACGGTGGTCGAAATCGTGCTCGGCGCAACGGTGTCAGCGGTCTGCACGGGCGGCACGGTGCCGGTGTAGCCTACCTGCGCGATGATGTCCTGACGCGAAGATTCCAGTTCGGCCACCACGTCGGTGCCGTCAGAGGTGTCATCGTCCTTGGTGCCGAGCGCAGCCAGCTGTTCGACCACGCATTTCACGGCGGCGGCCTGGTCCGCGGGTGCGGGTGCGGCGGGCGCTGCGATCACGGCGCCTGCGGCCGTCACGCGGCCCGGCGCGCTGAGCTGGGAAAGCGGGACGCCACAACCCAGCCCGCCCCGCTCGGCGAGCTTGGAAACAGCTGCGAGGGCCACGGCGGCGGCATTCAGCGGCGCCTTGGTGTCCGGATCGAATTCCGGCTTGTCCTTCAGCACGTCGGTGCCGCCGACAAACAGCACCACCTGCGCGTTGGCAGCGGCCACCGTGTCGGCCTTCAGACCACCGGCGTTCTTCTCGGCAATCGCCACAGCCATTTCGGAGAACGGCGTGACCTGCACGCTCGCGGTGCCACCGGCTTCGGGCACGGCGGCCGCGCGCATCGTGAACCCGGCCACCGGAGTGATCACGGCGCCCGTCGCCTCATCGTCCATGCGCGTCTGGTCGTCGGCCACCACTTCGATGACCACAACCTGCCCTGCGGGCAGCCCGCGCAGTTCGTAGAGACCGGCATTGTCCGTGCGGTCGGTGGCCAGTGCCTTCGACCGATCGACAGTGCCGTCGGCCTTGACGGCATAGGCCGACACCACCGCGTTGCGCATCAAACCCTTCGATGCCACACCCGACACACTGGCCGTGCTGGTCGACGGCGGGGTGGAGCTGCTTCCACCGCCGCCCCCGCATGCCGCCAGGGTTGCCACCACCGCCACGCCCACCGCTGTCTTCGCCCATGTCCAGGGCTGCTTACGCCAAGTCGTCAACGCCATCTCCTTGAAGGCCGGTTTGAAACAACTGCAGGCGGGGCTTCGCGGGGAAACCAAATGTCACTGCAGTCACAAAGGACATTTTGTGTGAATTAACGTGAACTTGAAATGTCAGTTAGCCGGGGTTTGATGGCTTGTTCATCGGCCAGATGGCCAATCGCCCCACGAGAGGGGGCTTCAACGTGACAAGCTCACGGTGAGCCGGCGTACCACCCCCCTTCTCTCCGCCGCCGAGAAGCTCCACCGGTGCGCAAAGCGCACTTCCCTCACCCATGCGGGCATCCACATGCCCCCGCGCCAGGGAAACTTCCTAAAATCCCCCCTCCGGCGACCGCTTTCGGCCGTCACCACGGAGCAAGTCCCCTCTATGACCACACCTGAGCAGAAGCGAGCCGAACTCAAAAAGTCCGCGCTCGAGTACCACGAGCTGCCGACACCCGGCAAGCTTGCGATCAGCGCCACCAAGCAGCTCACCAACCAGCGTGACCTGGCCCTGGCCTACTCGCCCGGCGTTGCCGCGCCTTGCGAAGAGATCGTCGAGAACCCCGCGAACGCGTTCAAGTACACCAGCCGCGGCAACCTCGTGGCGGTCATCACCAACGGCACCGCCGTGCTGGGTCTGGGCGACATCGGCCCGCTGGCCGCCAAGCCGGTGATGGAAGGCAAGGCCGTCCTGTTCAAGAAGTTCGCCGACATCGACGTCTTCGACATCGAGATCAACGAAAAGGATCCGGACAAGCTCGTCGAGGTGATCGCTGCGCTCGAACCCACGTTCGGCGGCATCAACCTGGAAGACATCAAGGCACCCGACTGCTTCTACGTCGAGCGCAAGCTCCGTGAGCGGATGAACATCCCCGTCTTCCACGACGACCAGCACGGCACCGCCATCGTCGTGGGCGCGGCCCTGCTCAACGGCCTGAAGGTCGTCGGCAAGGACATCAAGCAGGTCAAGCTCGTGACCTCGGGCGCCGGCGCCGCAGCCCTCGCCTGCCTGCAGCTGCTCGTCAAGCTCGGCCTGCCCCGCGAAAACATCTGGGTGACCGACCTCGCCGGCGTCGTGTACGAGGGGCGCACGGAACTGATGGACCCGGACAAGGCCCAGTTCGCCCAGAAGACCGAGCAGCGCAAGCTCTCCGAAGTCATCGCCGACGCCGACATCTTCCTCGGCCTGTCCGCCGGTGGCGTGCTCAAGGCCGACATGGTCGCGCGCATGGCCGACAGCCCCATCATCTTCGCGCTGGCCAACCCCACGCCGGAAATCCTGCCGGAAGAGGTCAAGGCCGTCCGCGACGACGCCATCATGGCCACGGGCCGTTCGGACTTCCCGAACCAGGTCAACAACGTCCTGTGCTTCCCGTACATCTTCCGCGGCGCGCTGGACTCGGGCGCGACCACCATCACCGATGAGATGGAGATCGCCGCGGTGCATGCGATCGCCGAGCTGGCCCAGGCCGAGCAGAGCGACGTCGTGGCCGCCGCCTACGTGGGCGCCACGCTGAGCTTCGGCCCGGAATACCTGATTCCGAAGCCGTTCGACCCGCGCCTGATGATGAAGATCGCGCCGGCCGTGGCCAAGGCCGCCGAAGAGTCCGGCGTCGCGACCCGCCCGGTCAAGGACTTCGTGGCCTACGGCGAGAAGCTGCAGAGCTTCGTCTACGCCTCGGGCACCACGATGAAGCCGATCTTCAGCGTGGCCAAGCGGGCCAAGGCCAAGCGCATTGCCTACGCCGAGGGCGAAGAAGAACGCGTGCTGCGCGCCGCCCAGATCGTGGTGGACGAAGGCCTCGCCCGTCCGATCCTGGTGGGCCGCCCCGCCGTGCTCGAACAGCGCTGCGAGCGCTTCGGTCTGCGCCTGAAGGCCGGCATCGACTACGACGTGGTCAGCACCGAATACGACCCGCGCCACCGCGAGTACTGGCAGTCGTATCACCGCCTGACCGAGCGCAAGGGCGTCACCGCCCAGATGGCCAAGATCGAGATGCGCCGTCGCCTGACGCTGATCGGCTCGATGCTGGTGCACAAGGGCGACGCCGATGGCCTGATCTGCGGGACATGGGGCCAGACCTCGATGCACCTGAACTACATCGATCAGGTGATCGGTCGACGCGCCGGGGTGAAGACCTACGCCGCCATGACCGGCCTGATCCTGCCGGGACGCACCGTCAACATCCTCGACACGCACATCAACTACGACCCGACGGCCGAACAGATCGCCGAGATCACCATCATGGCCGCCGAGGAAATGATGCGTTTCGGCCAGCGCCCGAAGGCCGCGCTGCTGTCGCACTCGAACTTCGGCTCGAGCAACCAGCCGTCGGCCATGAAGATGCGCGAGGCGCTCGGCCTGATCCAGCAACAGGCTCCGTGGCTGGAAATCGATGGCGAAATGCACGGCGACACCGCACTCGACGCGGCCTACCGCGCCGAGCTGATGCCGCACAGCACCCTGACCGGCGAAGCCAACCTGCTGGTGTGCCCGAACATCGACGCCGCCAACATCGCCTACAACCTGCTGAAGGTAGCGGCGGGCAATGGCATCGCGCTGGGCCCGGTGCTGCTGGGCGCGGCCAAGCCGGTGTGCATCCTGACGCCGTCGGCCACCGTGCGCCGCATCGTCAACATGACGGCCATGACCGTGGCCGACGCCAACGCGGTGCGCTGAAAGGCGCATGCCCGCCCCCTGGAAACGGGGCGGCGGGCTTATAGCACACCCGCTCCAGCGGGATCAAAAGGCCCCGTCTGCCCCTTTTTGAGGCACCGGGGCCTTGAGCTTTTGGGCCGATTTCTATAGCATCTCGTCTTTGTCGAAGTGCTGCATTGCTGACCGATCAAGGCTGGAAACACAGCAACATGGTGCCCTCCACGCTGACCCGGGATCCGTCGCCAAGTGGTCGCGGTTTGCTTACCCAGCCCGCCTCCCTGACCCGACCGGGGCGCCTGAACGGCCACCACAAGCTGGCCGGTTTCGTCGCCCGCGTGGCCCTGTCCCTGTTGATGGGAGCCAGCCTGAGTCTGGGCCTTGTGCCCGATTCGGCGCAGGCTCGTCGCAGTACCCCGCAAGACACCGAGCTGTCCAGTCCGTCCGGCCTGGCGGTTGCGCCCCTGTCCTCCCTGCCACGTCAGGCCCAGGACGTTTACGGACGCATCCACCAGGGCGGCCCGTTTCGATACGACAAGGACGGCACGGTCTTCTTCAACCGCGAGCGTGCCCTGCCCCGGCAGCCACGCGGCTTTTACCGTGAATACACCGTGCCCACACCGGGCTCGCGCGACCGGGGGGCCCGGCGCATTGTTTGTGGCGGACATGAGCTTCGTCAACCTGAAACTTGTTTCTACACCGAGGATCACTACCAGAGCTTCCTGACCATTGATCCGCGGCGCTGACCGGTCATCCCGGTCGTCCCCATCTTCGTTCTTTCTTCATACCTTCTCATCGGCCCACCGGGGCGCAGGCGCTCAGCGCCTCCCGCTCCGTGGCCCCAGCGATCATGTTGTTGCAATCCGTTCGAACCAACATCGTTCAATCCATCCGCGCCTACCGCCCGGAAGACTTGCAACAGGCGGCCAACGCGGCTGGCCAGCATTTCCTGTACACCAACCTGAGCGGCGCTCAGAGCAAACAGGACGTGCTGGACATCATCGCCCGTGACTTCCTCTTCCCGGACCACTTCGGCAAGAACCTGGACGCGCTGTACGACTGCATCACCGACACCGTGCACAAGTCAGGCCCTCAGCCGGGCTTTGTCGTGGTGCTGGAACTGATCCCCGATGGTGCCCGTTACGACCGCGAAAGCCGCGAACAGCTGCTCGACGCCTTCCGTGACGCCGCCGATTTCTGGGGCGAACGCAAGGTGCCGTTCCGCGTCTTCTACTCGATCGCCGTGTCGGGAAAGGAATCGGCCGGCAACTGGGACAAGGCCGACGTGGCCCAGAACGACCCGAACGCCAAGCCGGTGAAGATTTCGAAGAACGCGCCGCAACCGATGATCATGAACCTGCCGCCCATGAGCAGCGTGTTCGACACGGCCCAGCTGCTGGCTGCCGCCTGAGTTCGACCGCCTCGCGTTGACCAACGCCGCCTCCGGGCGGCGTTGCCGCTTCTGCAGGCTGTGCTTCTTCAGCCGCGCCGCGCCAGCGAACGCCACAGGTCCATCTGCCGCGCCATGGCGCCGGCTTCGCCGAGGTAGCCCGGGCCGATGGCATCGAGCGAGTGCGGTGTGACGCCCAGCGCAGCGAGGCCCGGCAGCCGCCCGCTCGCCACATTGGGCACCTTCATCGAGTCCAGGTTGTCGGTGGACATCAGCGGCTCGCCCGGCATCAGGCCCATCATCGTCGCCTGCATGCGCCCCGCAAAGTCGGGAATGGGCAGCACCGGTCGGGCGCGCCCGCTCCATCGGCCCGCGCGCTGCACCAGCTCGGCCAGCGTCAGCACCTGCGGGCCGGCCGCCTCGTAGACGCCCGTCTGCCCGCCTTCCAGCAGCTTGACCAGCGCGGCCGCCACGTCTTCGACCCACACGGGCTGGAAGCGCGCCTGGCTGCCCGCCAGCGGCAGGGCCGGAAACAGGCGCTGCAGGGCCGCAAACAGGTTCAGGAAGCGGTCCTGCGCCCCGAAAATCACGCTGGGCCGCAGGATGCCGACGCTCAGGCCGCTGGCGGCTGCCTGACGGAGCACGCCCTCGCCCTCGGCCTTGCTGCGCAGGTAGTTGGACGGCGCCTGAGCCGGGTCTTCCGGCACGCCGAGCGCGCTGACGTGCACGAGGCGCCGCACACCGGTCTTGAGGCAGGCGCCCACCAGGCGCTGAACCAGATCGACATGGGCCGCGCGGAAGGCCTGCGGCGTGCCGTGCAGGATGGCCACCAGATTGACCACGGCATCGCACCCGCTGAGCAGGCGCACCAGGGTGGCCTCGTCGTGCACGTTGGCGTCCACCACGTCGACATGGGGCAGCGGAAACAGGTGCTTGCCGCGCTCACGCCGGCGGCTGGGCACCAGCACGCGCGCGCCGGCGAGGGCCGGGCTGTGGGGGATGTGCTCGCACAGGGCGCGGCCCACGAAGCCGGTGCCGCCGAGGATGAGGATGCGTTGCATGCCGGGTCTCCGGGTGGTTTCAGGGCAGGTCGGTGGCGCTGGGTGGTGCGGTGCCGGCACGCGGGCCGACGCTGGCGCCCAGGCGCTCACGCAGGGACAGGGGCTTGCCGTGCAGCAGGTGGGCATAAACCACCGCGTTGGACAGCACCTTCTTGACGTAGTCGCGGGTTTCGGTGAACGGGATGTTCTCGACCCAGGCAGCGGCTTCGGTGCGGGGCCCTTCGCGCCAGCGCCGTGGGCGGCCCGGGCCGGCGTTGTAGGCCGCGGCAGCCAGCGCCTGCATGCCCTGGAAGTCATCCAGCACCAGCTTGAGGTAGCCGGCGCCGATGCGCAGATTGGTCTGCCGGTCGGTGAGCAGGTCGGGCTGGTAGGCGATGTCGAGCTTGCGCGCCGTCCAGGCGGCGGTGGCGGGCATCACCTGCATCAGGCCCGACGCCCCGACGTGCGAACGGGCGGCCACCAGAAAACGCGACTCCTGCCGGATCAGCCCCAGCATGTAAGCCGGGTCCAGACCCACATCGCGGGCCGCAGAGAGGATGTCCTGGCGGAAGGGCGTGGGGTAGCGCTGGGCCAGGCTCACCTCGTTGCGGGTGCGTTCGCTGCCGTTGATGCAACGGTCCCAGATCTCGCGCTGGCAGGCGAGTTCGGCCATGGTCAGGATGTCGCGGTCGGCCATGCCGCCGGGCTTGCCCCAGGTGAGCGTGTAGTTCCATTCGCGCACGGCCTCGCCGCGCCAGCCGAGATCGAACAGGCGCAGCGCACGGTCGGTGCCCGGCACTGCACGCGCCTGGGCCAACTCCACCTCGGTGAAGGGCGCCGGGGTGGCGGGCGCGCGCGCCGGGGTGCCGTGCAGTTCTTCGGCCGCGAGCTGACCGTAAAAGGTCAAGGGGTGCGCCACCCGCTGCAGTTGCGCGCGGGCCCGTTCACGCAATTCCTTGCGGGCAGGCTCTGCCGTGGCCTGTGTCGCCCGGGCCTGCAGCGCCTTGGCACGCCAGTAGGCCCAGGCCGGGTCGGCCTGCTGTTCGGGGGCCATGGCGTCCAGCGCCTGCTCGAGCTGGGCCCACGCCGCAGGCTGACCGGCCGAGGCCGCACGCAGGGCAGCCCGGGCCATCCACGCCAGCGTCTCGGGCGACCAGCTCACGGGGATGCGCCCGCCGGTCCCGAGCGCCAGCCCTCGGTCGGTCAGCGCGCGCTGGAAGTACGAGGGGGCTTCCGGGTTCAGACGCCAGGCGGCCGAACGCCCCAATTGCGCCCACGCCCAGCCGGCTTCTTCGGGCTGCCAGTGCCAGCGTTGTCGGGCCGTGTTGTCCTGGATGGCAGCCGCCGCGGCCACTGTGTCGGTGCCGGCCCAGCGGATGAAGGCCAGCAGGTTGAGCTGGGCTTCGATCGGCTCGGGCAAGGCCAGGGGGAATGGGCTGCGGTGCAGGCCGGTTGCGGGCCCGCGCCTTCGACACCGGCGC
>NZ_CANBCC010000004.1 GCF_947366995.1 uncultured Aquabacterium sp.
CTCGGGCTGCCGCTGCTGATGGCGCTGGACGGCCCTCGGGTGGCGGCGGTGCTTGCGCACGAGTACGGCCATCTGCGCGGCCACCACGGGCGCTTCGCCGCCTGGGTGTACCGCAGCCGCCAGAGCTGGGCCCGGCTCAACGCACAACTGGACGGCGACGACGGTGCCGCCTCCTGGCTCACGGCCCGCTTCATGAGCTGGTACGTGCCCCGCTTTCTGGCGCAAACCTTCGCGCTGGCCCGCCAGGACGAATACGAGGCCGATCGCATCGCGGCCAGCCTGGTGGGCCCTCAGGTGGCTGGTGCCGCTCTCATTGAAATCAGCGTCAAGGGCGACTGGCTGGCACGCGCCTTCTGGCGCCAGCACTGGCTCGGCGCTGCCACGCACGCGTTGCCCCAGGGCCCGTTCAAGGCCATGCGCCACCTGCTGGCCAGCCCGCCCGAAGCGGCGCACGCCAGCGAAGCGCTGCGGCAGGCTCTGCGCCGTCCGAGCAACTTCGACGACACGCACCCGGGCCTCAAGGACCGGCTGGAAGCGCTGTCGGCCGACCTGTCGCTGCCGGCCTGGTCGAGCCGATCGGCCTTGTCTCTGCTGGGCCCGCACGCCGAGCGCAGCATCGCCCACTTCGACCAGCGCTGGTGCCGCGACCATGCCAGCGCCTGGAAGACACGCCACGCGCGCTTGCAGAAACTGCGCGCCCTGGCCCAGGACTGGCGCCAGCGCGCGCCTCAGCTGTCTGCCGAGGAATGGGTGATGTGGGCGGATTGCGAACGGCGCTGGCGGGCGCCTGGCTCACTTGATGAGCTGGCGGATCGGTACGAACGCGCCTTGCAGCTTCGGCCCGGCTATGCCCCGGCCCTCAAGGGGCTGGTGCTGTCTCGCCCGAACGCACCGCTGGACGACCACCTCTTCTGGCTCGATACGCTGTGGCAGCGCGATGACAACCTGCAGAGCTGGGCCGCCCGTCAGGCGGTGCAGCGGCTGGAGTCCAGCATCCATTCGGTGGCCGCCGACACACTCGCCCGCTGGCGGCAGCGCGTGAAGGACGCCCAGGCCAGCGACCAGGCCCTGTGGGAGGCCCTGCACACGCCCCCCTGGTTACAGCGTGTGCGACCGCATGAGCTGTCGGCGCTCGATGTGGACGACGCGCTGGACCCGATCATGCGCGAGCCGACCGTTCAACGCGCCTGGCTGGTCAGCCGCGATCTGCCCGGCCACGGGCGCCGCACCGGCTACCTGCTTCTGCTCGACCTGCCCGGCCTGAGCGACGCCCGACGGTATGCCCTGTGTCGCGAGCTCGAAAGCGCCATTGACGTGCCGGGCCCGGTGCTCGCCCTGTGGGCAGGCGACGACCCCACGCTGGCAGACATCGAGCGTCTGCCGGTTCCGCCGTTGTACGTGCGACAGGCGACCTGAGGTCGCTCAGAACAGGCTGCCCTGCGCGGGCGGCAACAAAGGACTGGCTGCGGGCCTCGGTGCCGGGGGGGTGAAGGCGGTCACGTCCAACCCGGGCCCGGCGTGGCCGAGCCCATGGCGCTCGGCTGCCTTGCGCACACGCTGGCGGATCAGGTCGGCCCAGATGCCCTCGCCCTTCATGCGCCGGGCAAAGTCGGCTTCGTAATCCCGCCCCCCGTGCAGTTCACGGATGCGGGCCATGATGCGCTCGGCCTTGTCGGGCACATGGTCGGCCAGCCAGCCCTGAAACAGCGGGTTCACCTCCCAGGGCAGGCGCACCACGGTGTAGTGGATGCTGGCGGCCCCGGCCTGCGCTGCCGCTTCGATGATGCGCTCGATCTCCGGCTCGTTGAGGAAGGGGATGATGGGCGCGACGTTGACCCCCACCGGCACCCCAGCCGCTGCGAGCCGCCGCACAGTCTCCAGCCGACGCCACGGCGCCGCCGCCCGGGGCTCCAGCCGCAGCGACAGGCCCGCATCCAGGCTGGTGATGCTCACCATCACGTAGACCTGCTTCCGGTCGGCTGCACGCACCAGCAGGTCGATGTCGCGCTCCACGCCGCTCGACTTGGTGACGATGGTGTACGGGTGCCGGCAGGCCTCCAACACCTCGAGCACCCGCCGGGTCAGGCGCCATTCGCGCTCCACGGGCTGATAGGCATCGGTGGCCGAGCCGATCTGGATGGGACTCGGCTGGTAGCCAGGCCGGGCGAGTTCGCGCTGCAGCGCCTCGGCCGCATTGACCTTCGCGATCAGCCGCGTTTCGAAATCCAGCCCCGGCGACAGATTCAGGTAGCTGTGCGTGGGCCGGGCGTAGCAGTAGATACAGCCGTGCTCGCAGCCACGGTAGGGATTGATGGCCCAGGTGAAGGGAATGTCCGGAGAATCATTGCGGGAGAGGATGGTGCGCGCCGGTTCGGGCCGACACGTGGTGGGCTGCACCGAGGGCGGCGCGTCGAACGGGTCATCCGCGGGGCCCTCCTCCGGGCGCTGCGCAGGCTGCCACTGCATGG
The DNA here is from genome assembly GCF_947366995.1 of uncultured Aquabacterium sp. Lineage (GTDB taxonomy): Bacteria > Pseudomonadota > Gammaproteobacteria > Burkholderiales > Burkholderiaceae_C > Aquabacterium. The sequence goes on from NZ_CANBCC010000004.1 coordinate 2,469, forward strand.
GCTCCCAGCCGGTCTGGTCCCGCTCACGTGTGCGGGCTTCGAAGCGATGCGCCAGCTGCGTGGACGTGCCACGGCCCTTCACGGGCGCGGCGGCGCGCCGGTCGTCCGGAATGGCGTCAGGGGTAGCGGCGGGCTTGCGCATACTGTATTTTCATACAGTACCGCGCGCTGCGCAAACCCCTTCGCCCGTCAGGACCAGCTGACGCTCGCCGAGAACACATACCCCGCGCCATACACCGTCTTGATGATGCGCGGGTCCATCGGGTCGACTTCGATCTTGCGGCGCAGCCGAGAGATGCGCACATCGATGCTCCGGTCCATGGGCGACAGGCCGCGGTGCCCCACCAACTGTTCACGGCTCAGGATTTGATGCGGCCGTTCGAGAAACGTCCGCAGCACCTGCACCTCGGCCACACCGAGCACGTGTTCGGTACCGTCTTCGGCACGCAGGATGTTGGCGGCACAGTCCAGCGTCCAGCCTGCGAACGACGCCAGCCGGCGTGCCGACCCCACGGCCGTGCCCGTGTGGGGCGCTCGCCGCCGCAGGATGCTGCGCACCCGTGCCACCAGTTCGCGCGGCTCGAACGGCTTGGTCACGTAGTCGTCGCCGCCCAGTTCCAGCCCCATCACACGGTCCACCGTGTGCCCGCGCCCGGTCAGGATCAGCACCCCGGCATGCGACTGCAGGGCGATCTGGCGCACCAACTCGATCCCGTCCATGTCAGGCAGGCCGAGGTCGACGATACACAGGTCCGGTCGCGTGGTCTGCAGACGACGCAACACCGCCGCACCGGTGCCGAAGGCTTCGGCGAGAAAGCCAAACTCGGTCAGCACATGCGTGAGCAACCGGGCAATCGACAGGTCGTCGTCCACGATGTAGATCAGGGCCGGCGCCTGGCCGTCCTGTTCTGCTGCGGGAAGGTGCGGCTCGCTCATACCGTGAGCTCCTCGATGGCCGCGGCCAGTTCGCTGGTGGTGAAGGGCTTGGCCAGCAAGGGCAGGTCCGTCAGGGTGTCGATGCCGGGGGCATACCCGCTCATCAGCAACACCTGCTTGGCCTGACCGCGTTCGCGCGCCTGCCGGGCGAGGACACGCCCATCGATGTCGCCGGGCATCATGATGTCGGACAGCAGCAGCGTGATGCCGCTCATCTGCGCCAGGATCTCCTGCGCCTCATGGCCGTTGGCGGCCTCGATCACGGCAAAGCCCAGGTCAAGCAGGCTGCGCCGCACCACCTTGCGCACATCCCCGTCGTCTTCCACGAGCAGGGCCACGCCGCGGCGCGCACTGCCGGGCACATGCCCCGGCTCGTCAAGCGCCGGCAATTCGGCCGGGGCTTCGGTGGCGGGCAGCCACAAGCTCACCGTGGTGCCCTGCCCCGGCGTGCTGCGCACGTCCACAGCACCGCCCGACTGCCGCACAAAGCCATAGACCATCGCCATGCCGAGGCCCGTTCCGCTGCCATGCCGCTTGGTGGTGAAGAAGGGCTCGAACACCCGCGCCAGTGTGGCGGCATCCATGCCGACGCCCTGGTCCTGCACCTCGATGCAGACATGCGGACCTGTCTGCAGTTGCAGCGCTCGAGCCCGCACACCATCCAGATCGCTACACCGCACACGCACGTCGATGCGGCCACTGCCTGGCGTGGCATCGCGCGCATTGAGAATCAGGTTGACCAGCGCGTTCTCGAGTTGCGTGGCATCCACCCAGGTCCACGCGGCATCGTCGCCCGCATGGGCCTGCAGCGTCAGGCAGGCCGGCAGCGCGGGCCGCACCAGGCGCACCACCGACGACACCAGCGCCCCCACGTCGACCGCCGCCGCCTGCAACGGCTGCTGGCGTGCGAACGTCATCAGGCCGCGGATCAGCTCCGCACCACGGCGCGCAGCGGCCACGGCGGGCTGCGTGAACTCGCTCACCAGTTGATCCTGTGGCCGCGCATCGCCCAGTGCCGCCAGGTTACCGATGATGACGGTCAGGATGTTGTTGAAGTCGTGGGCCAGCCCCCCCGCCAGCTGGCCCATGGCTTCCATCTTCTGCGCACGCTCGATCAGCGCCTGCGAGCGCTTCTGCTCGGTCACATCGAAGGTCAACTCGAAGCAGCCCACCACCTCGCCATCGGCCGTGCGGTCGGGGATGAGCGTGGTGCGCACGGACAGCGTCTCACCCTGAACGGTGTGCAGCTCGTAGTCGAACGTGACGGACTCGCCGGCCAGCGCCCGCTTCACATTGGGCTTGATGCCTTCGTAGACCTCGGGGCCAAGGAAGGCCCGCGCGCTGACCTGCTCGGGCCGTTTCGGGTCGAGCCCGAACCAGTCCTGGTAGCCGCGGTTGATGTACTCATAGCCACGGTCGCGCCGGAAGTAGGCCACCAGCGCGGGAATGGAGTCGGTCACCAGCCGCATCTGCTGTTCGCTGCGCTGCAGCTCGGCGGTACGGGCCCGTACGCGCGACTCCAGCTCGAGGTTGGCCTGCCGCAGCGCCTGCTCGGTGCGACGCTGCTCGGTCACGTCCGAATACAGCGTGACGAAGCCGTGTCCCGGCAGGGGCTGGCCGGTGATGCGCAGGATGCGGCCGTCGGGCCGGGTGCGCTCGATGTCGTGAGGCAAGAACTTCAGCGCAAGGTCCACGCGCCGGCGCACGGCCTCGTCTTCGGGCTCGTCGCCGTACTCGCCGCGGCGGGCGTTGTAGCGGATGAAGTCCTCGAACGGCGCGCCGATGCGCGTCATCTCAGGTGGAAACGCGAGCAGCTCCAGAAAGGCCCGGTTCCAGGCCACCAGGTGCAACGAGGCGTCGAACACCGTCAGGCCCTGGTCGAGCAGATCCAGGCCGGCCTGCAGCGTCTGCTGCCGCCAGCTGCCGCCATCGGCTGGAAAAGTGGGGGGGATGGCCGTCACGCTGTCTCCTCGTGGGCGGGCCTCGAACGGACCCTTTGACTGCCGGATTCTAGGCAGCAGCGCGCTGGATCGCCGGCCACGACGGGTGACGCAAAGATTCGTCACATTTGATGGGAGGTCGTGAAAAAGTCCTTGGCCATCATCGCCGCCGACAACGCTTGCCGCGTCATCGTCCGACTGTGAATCCGGGCGCGGCAGGCACCGCCGCCACGGAGACCACGATGACTAGTATAAACCCTTATAAGCTTGGCCTGGACAAGAACGCCGCCAACCATGTCAGCCTTTCGCCACTGAGCTTTCTGCGCCGGGCGGCGGCCGTCTACCCGAACCGCGCGGCCATCGTCTACGGCGAGCGCCGCCAGACCTGGGCCGAGACCGACGCGCGCTGCCGCCGACTCGCCAGCGCCCTTGCGGCCCGCGGCATCGGTCAGGGCGACACCGTGGCCGTGATGCTGCCCAACGTGCCGGCCATGCTGGAGGCGCACTTCGGCATTCCGATGGTGGGCGCCGTCCTCAACACGCTCAATACCCGGCTCGATGCAGAAGCCATCGCCTTCCAGCTGCAGCACGGCGAAGCCAAGGCGCTGCTGACCGATCGGGAGTTTTCGCGCGTGATCAGCAAGGCGCTGGAGATGGCCGGCCGGGATATCCTCGTCATCGACGTCGAAGACGAGACAGCGCCTGCGGGCGACAACCTCGGCTCGCTGACCTATGAGCAGCTGCTGGCCGAGGGCGACCCGGCCTATGAATGGCAATTGCCCGACGACGAGTGGAACGCCATCGCGCTGAACTACACCTCGGGCACGACGGGCAACCCCAAGGGCGTGGTCACCCACCACCGCGGCGCTTACCTGAACTCGGCCAGCAACGTGATCTCGTGGAGCCTGCCGCAGCACGCCACCTACCTGTGGACGCTGCCGATGTTCCACTGCAATGGCTGGTGCTTCCCGTGGACGATGGCGCTGATCGCCGGCACCAGCGTGTGCCTGCGCCGCATCGACCCGTCGGTGATCTTCTGGCTGATCAAGAGCCACCATGTGACCCACATGTGCGGCGCCCCGATCGTCTACAACATGCTGATCAGTGCCCCGGCCAAGCTGCGCGAAGGCCTGAACCACACGGTCAACGGCCTGATCGCGGGCGCTGCACCTCCGATCGCCGTGATCGAAGGCTGCGAGGCCGCCGGCATCAACCTGACCCACGTATATGGACTGACCGAGGTCTACGGCCCCGCCGCGGTGTGCGCCAAGCAAGCCGAATGGGACGACCTGCCACTGGACGAGCGTGCCCGCCTGAACGGCCGCCAGGGTGTGCCCTACGCGCTGCAGGAAGCCGTGACCGTGCTCAACCCCGACACGATGGAGCCCGTGCCGTGCGACGGCGTGACCATCGGCGAGATCTGCTTCCGCGGCAACGTCGTGATGAAGGGCTACCTGAAGAACGAGAAGGCGACGAAGGAAGCGTTCGCGGGCGGCTGGTTCCACACCGGTGACCTGGCCGTGCGCGATGCCAGCGGCTACATCAAGATCAAGGACCGCAGCAAGGACGTGATCATCTCCGGCGGCGAGAACATCTCGTCCGTCGAGGTGGAAGACGCGCTGTTCCACCACCCGGCCGTGATGTCGGCGGCGGTCGTGGCCGAGCCCGATCCGAAGTGGGGCGAAGTGCCGTGTGCCTTCGTCGAACTGAAGGCCGACCAGCACGTGACAGAAGAAGAGCTGATCGCCTTCTGCCGCGAGCACATCGCCCGCTACAAGGTGCCCAAGCGCATCGTCTTCGGTGAGCTGCCCAAGACGGCCACCGGCAAGGTGCAGAAGTTCGTGCTGCGTGAGCGGGTGAAGTCCGCCAGCGCCATCGAGTGACCCCGTGCGGCCCGCCACGGTGGGCCGCTCCCTGAATCCCTGGAGAAATTGGAGAGAGACATGAGCCAGGACATCTATCGGCGCGTAGAGGCCGACCCTGCCTTCCGCGAATTGAAAAGCAGCCGCAACCGACTGGCCGTCACGCTGTCGGTGCTGGTGCTCGGCGCGTACTACGGCTTCATGGCCATCGTGGCCTTCGCGCCCGGCATCTTCGGCCAGCCGCTGTTTGCCGGCAGCACGCTGACGCTGGGCATCCCGGTCGGCGCTGCCCTCATCGTCGGCTCATGGCTGCTGACCGGCTGGTACGTGCGCTGCGCCAACGGCCAGTTCGACCGTCTGACCCGTGAAATCGTGGAGCGCAACAAATGAAAGCCCATCTGAAAGCCCTTGCCGCTTCGGCGGCCCTGCTGGCCGTGGGCTGCGCCCTTGCTGCGCCCGGTGACGTCGGTCAGGTGCAGAAGCAGCCGATCAACCTCACGGCCATCGGCATGTTCCTGGTGTTCGTGCTGTTCACCCTCGGCATCACCTGGTGGGCCGCCAAGCGCACCACATCGGCCGCTCATTTCTACACCGCTGGCGGCGGCATCACCGGCTTCCAGAACGGCCTGGCCATTGCCGGCGACTACATGTCGGCCGCCACGCTGCTGGGCCTGAGCTCGCTGGTGTTCATGCGCGGCTACGACGGCTTCGTCTACACCATCAGCTTCTTCATCGGCTGGCCGGTGATCCTGTTCCTGCTGGCCGAGCGCATGCGCAACCTGGGCCGCTTCACGTTCGCCGACATCGCGTCGTACCGACTGCAGCAGGGCTCGATCCGCACCTTCGCAGCCTTCTCGTCGCTGACCGTCGTGTGCTTCTACCTCATCGTGCAGATGGTGGGCGCGGGCCAGCTGATCAAGCTGCTGTTCGGCCTGGACTACCCCGTGGCCGTGGCCGTGGTGGGCGTGCTGATGGTCGTGTACGTGACCTTCGGCGGCATGATTGCCACGACCTGGGTGCAGATCATCAAGGCCGTGCTGCTGCTGACCGGTGGCGTGCTGATGCTCGGCCTTGCGCTGAGCCAGTTCGGCTTCAACATCGAGACGCTGGCCACCAAGGCCGTGGCTGCGCACAAGGATGGCGACGCCATCATGCGCCCTGGCAGCATGCTGGCCGACCCCATCACCGCGACCTCGCTGTCGCTGGGTCTGGTCTTCGGCACCGCTGGCCTGCCGCACATCATGATGCGCTTCTTCACCGTGCCCAACGCCAAGGAAGCGCGCAAGTCGGTGTTCGTGGCCTCGGGCTTCATCGGTCTGTTCTTCCTGATCGTGTGCCTGCTGGGTCTGGCGGCCATCGTGATCGTCGGCCAGGATCCCAAGTTCTTTGAAGGCGGCGTCATCGGCGGCAAGATCATCGGCGGCAACAACATGCCCGTCATGCACCTGGCCAACGCCGTCGGCGGCAACCTGTTCCTGGGCTTCCTGTCGGCCGTGGCCTTCGCGACCATCCTCGCGGTGGTGGCCGGCCTGGCCCTGGCCGGTGCCTCGTCGATCGCCCACGACATCTATGCCCGCGTGCTGCGCCATGGCAAGGCCACCGAGGCCGAAGAAATGCGCGTGTCGAAGTTCGCTTCGATCGGCCTGGGCGTGGTGGCCGTCGTGCTCGGCATCATGTTCGAGAAGCAGAACGTCGCCTTCCTGGTGGGCCTCACCTTCGGCATCGCCGCATCGGCCAACTTCCCGGTGCTGATCCTGTCGCTGTACTGGAAGGGCCTGACCACGCGGGGCGCCCTGCTGGGTGGCATCGCCGGTCTGGTGTCGGCCGTGCTGTTCGTCGTGCTGTCCAAGGCCGTGTGGGTGGTGGTGCTCGGCAACGAGAAGCCCATCTTCCCGTACGAACACCCCGCCCTGTTCTCGATGCCGCTGGCGTTCTTCTTCACGTGGCTGTTCTCGGTGACCGACAGCAGCGCCCGTGCCAAGCAGGACAAGGCCGGCTTCCATGACCAGAGCGTGCGCGCCGAAACCGGCATCGGTGCCGCGGCCGCCAGCGCGCACTGAGTCCTTTCCCCAAGTCTGAACTGGAGTAACGAACGATGTCCGTCTACAGCGCGCCCCTGCGCGACATGGCCTTCACGATGAAGGAGGTGGCCGGCCTGGACGCCGTGTGCGCCCAGCCTGGTTTCGAAGAAACCTCGCCCGATCTCGTGGAGGCCATCCTCGAGGAAGCCGGTCGGTTTGCCAGCGGTGTGCTGGACCCTCTGAACTGGCCCGGCGACCAGCAGGGTGCACGCTGGGACAACGGCGTCGTTCACGCGGCCGATGGCTTCAAGCAAGCCTACGCCCAGTTCTGCGAAACAGGCTGGAACGGCATGCCCGCCGCTACCGAATTCGGTGGCCAGGGCCTGCCGACGCTGGTCAGCACCGCGGTGCTGGAAATGTGGAAGTCGTCGAACATGGCGTTCTCGCTGTGCCAGATGCTGACGCTGGGTGCCGTCGAGGCCCTGGCGCGCCACGGCAGCCCTGAGCTGCAACAGCGCTTCCTGCCCAAGATGGTGTCCGGCCAGTGGACGGGCACCATGAACCTGACCGAGCCGCAGGCCGGCTCGGACCTCTCGGCCATCCGCAGCCGCGCGGTGCCCGAGGGCGACCACTACCGCATCACGGGCACCAAGATCTTCATCACCTGGGGTGAGCACGACATGGCCGAGAACATCGTCCATCTGGTGCTGGCCCGCCTGCCGGACGCCCCGGAAGGCGTGAAGGGGATCTCGCTGTTCGTGTGCCCCAAGTACCTCGTGAATGCCGATGGCTCACTCGGTGAGCGCAACGACCTGATGTGCTCGTCCATCGAGCACAAGCTCGGCATCCACGCCAGCCCCACCGCCGTGATGTCCTTTGGTGACCAGGGCGGCGCCATCGGCTACCTGGTGGGCGAGGCCCACAAGGGCCTGGGCTACATGTTCACGATGATGAACCACGCCCGCTTGAATGTCGGCCTCGAAGGTGTGGCGATCTCGGAGCGCGCCTACCAGCGGGCCCGCGCCTATGCCATCGAGCGCGTGCAGGGCCGCACCCTGACCGAAGGCAGCCGCGGCATCATCGGCCACCCCGATGTGCGCCGCATGCTGATGGACATGAAGGCCCGCGTGGAAGCCATGCGCTCGCTGGCCTACTACGCAGCCGGCCAGATGGACCGCGCCCATGGTCACACCGATGCGACGGTGCGCCAGCAGAGCCAGGCCATGGTCGACCTGCTGATCCCGGTGGTCAAGGGCTGGTGCACGGAAACCGCCCAGCAGGTGGTGGCCGACGGCGTGCAGGTGCACGGCGGCATGGGCTTCATCGAAGAAACCGGTGCAGCACAGTACGTGCGTGACGCCCGCATCACCACCATCTACGAGGGCACGACCGGCATCCAGGCCAACGACCTGATCGGCCGCAAGCTGGCCCGAGAAGGCGGCGTGACGATGAAGGCGCTGACGCGCACGATGTCGGCCGACGCTCACCGACTGAGCGAGCATCCGGATGCGTCGCTGCGCCAGCTGGGACAGGGTCTGCAGCGCGGTCTCGATGCGCTGTCGCAGGCGACCGACTGGCTGCTGACCGTCGGCGCCCAGCAACCGGCCGCCAGCGCGGCCGGTGCCGTGCCCTACCTGAAGCTCAGCGGCACCGTGATCGGTGGCTGGCTGATGAGCCGCTCGGCCGAGGCCGCTCTGGCCCAGCTGTCGGGCGCCACCGGCGACGAGGGCTTCCTCAGCGCCAAGGTCGGCACCGCGCTGCACTTCCTGCACCACATGCTGGTCGAAGCACCGGCCTGGCGCGACCGCGTCGTCAACGGCGCCAGCAGCACGCTGGCCCTGCGCGAGGACCAATTCTGATTCTGACCTGATCACCAGCAGATCAGCGGCGGGTGGGCCTCGTGGCCTGCCCTCTTTTCAGGCACATGGCGCTCCACGGCATGTGCCTGCTTTTTTTGGTGGACCGATCAGCCTTCGCCGTAGACCACCGTGGCCTGCGCGTCGGGCATCAGCTCCTTGAAGCGAAGCATGGCCGCCTCGGTCGGGTACACCTTGGCCTGGTCGCCCAGCTCCAGTTCGGCCCGCGCCGACAGCTCGGGCGTCCGGCGCTCCACCAGCACACGCAGTGGCAGGCCCTGCAGGATGGGCGGCAGGTCAGGCTGATCCGACTCGATGCGCCGCGCCGGGTGCTCGCGCAGCACCTCGGCCACGGGCAGCTTCTGGTCGCGCGCCACCAGCCGCACGAAGCGGGCATAGCGGCACCGCGCCGACGCCAGGCTCATCACCTCCTGCACGTTCAGTCTCAGTCCGCCTGAGAAGCGGTCCGTCTGCACCTTGCCCTGGATGATGACGAGCTCGTCGTCCTTGAGCAGGTCCTTGTTGGCATCCAGCGTGCTCTGGTTGGCCACGGCCTCGATCGTCTCGCTCTTGTCGTCCAGCTTGAAGATGGCCACACGCCCGCGGGTGCCGTTGATGATGCGCAGTTCGCTGATGATGCCGGCCACCAGCTGCGGATCGCGGCTGTCCTTGAGGTCGCCGATGCGCTGCTTGCAGAAGCGCCGCACCTCGGGCTCGGCCTCGTCGAACAGGTGGCCCGAGAGGTAGAAGCCGATGGCGGTCTTCTCGAGGCTCAGGCGCTCCTTGAGCGTCCACGGCTCGGTCGGCACCAGGTCAGGCTCGTTGGTCGAGGCCGCGTGGCTGTCACCGAAGTCGAACAGCCCGCCCTGGTCGGCATTGGCCGCCAGCGTGTCGGCGTACTCGAAGGCGAGCGACACACTCGCCAGCAAGCCCGAGCGGTGCGGCTCCAGCCGGTCGAAGGCACCGGCCTTGATCAAGGCCTCCACCACGCGCTTGTTGACCAGCTTGCGGTCCACACGCGAACAGAAATCGAAGAAGCTCTTGAACGGGCCGTTGGCCTCACGCTCGCGCACGATGGCTTCGATGGCGCCCTGGCCCGTGCCCTTGACCGCGCCCAGCGCGTAGCAGATGGTCTTGTCGTCGATCGGGATGAAGCGCCACGCGCCCTGGTTCACATCCGGTGGCGTGAACGTGATGCCGAAGTTCTGCGTGGCATCGTCGTGGAAGATCTTGAGTTTGTCGGTGTCGTCGCTGGCAATCGTCATGTTGCCTGCGAAGAACTCGGCCGTGTAGTGCTGCTTGAGCCAGGCCGTGTGGTACGCCAGCAGGGCATAGGCCGCCGCGTGCGACTTGTTGAAGCCGTAGCCCGCGAACTTCTCCATCAAGTCGAAGATCTCGTTGGCCAGCTCGGCGCTGATGCCGTTCTTGGCGGCGCCCTCCGCGAAGATGCCGCGGTGGTGCTGCATCTCCTCGACCTTCTTCTTGCCCATGGCCCGGCGAAGCAGGTCGGCGCCGCCGAGCGAGTAGCCCCCGACGATCTGGGCCACCTGCATCACCTGCTCCTGGTACACCATGATCCCGTAGGTTTCCTTGAGCACCGTCTCCATCAGCGGGTGCGGGTAGGTCACCTCTTCCTTGCCGTGCTTGCGCGCGCAGAACGAAGGGATCAGGTCCATCGGGCCCGGACGGTAGAGCGCCACCAGCGCGATGATGTCCTCGAAGACGCTGGGCTTGGCGTCGCGCAGCATGCCCTGCATCCCGCGGGATTCCAGCTGGAACACGGCCACCGTCTTGCCTTCGGACAGCAGCCGGAACGTGGGCGCGTCATCGAGCGGGATCTTGGCGAAATCGAAGTCCTTCTGGTCCGGATGCCGGGCCATGATGAACTCCTTGGCCGTCTCCAGAATGGTCAGCGTGGCCAGGCCCAGGAAGTCGAACTTCACCAGGCCGATCGCCTCGACGTCGTCCTTGTCGTACTGGCTCACGGCCGAGTCGCTGCCCGGCTGCATGTACAGCGGGCAGAAGTCGGTGATCTTGCCCGGCGCAATCAGCACGCCCCCGGCGTGCATGCCGATGTTGCGCACCATGCCTTCCACACGCTCGGCCAGCGTCAGCAGCGCAGCCACTTCCTCTTCGGCCTTTTCGCGCTCTTCCAGTTCGGGGGCTTCCTTGCGCGCGTAGATGATGCCGGGGTCGGGCTCGGCAGGCACCTTGGCCAGCGTCACCGTCTTGCCCGGGGGCGCCGGGATCAGCTTGGCAATGCTGTCGACATGGCCGTAGCCCATGCCCAGCACGCGGCCCACGTCGCGCAGCGCAGCCTTGGCGGCCATGGTGCCGAACGTGGCGATCTGCGAGACGGCATCGCGCCCGTAGCGGTCCTTCACGTAGTCGATGACGCGGTCGCGGTTGCCCTGGCAGAAGTCGATGTCGAAGTCGGGCATCGAGACCCGCTCGGGGTTCAGGAAGCGCTCGAACAGCAGGTTGTACTTCAGCGGGTCGAGGTCAGTGATCTTCAGCGCATACGCCACCAGCGAACCGGCGCCCGAGCCCCGGCCCGGGCCCACCGGGCAGCCATTGTTCTTCGCCCAGTTGATGAAGTCCTGCACGATCAGGAAGTAGCCCGGGAAGCCCATCTTCAGGATCACGTTGATCTCGAAGTCCAGGCGCTCCACATAGGTCGGGCGCTGCGCGTTGCGTTCGGCCTCGTCGGGGAACAGGTGGAGCAGGCGTTCTTCCAGGCCCTGGTGCGACAGCTCGCGGAAGAAGTCTTCCATCGGCTGCGGCTGGCCGTCCGGCATGATCGGCGTCGGGAAGTCGGGCAACTGCGGCTTGCCCAGCACCAGCGTCAGCGCGCAACGGCGGGCAATGGCCACCGTGTTCGCGATCGCCGAGGGGATGTCCGCGAACAGCGCCGTCATCTCGGCCGTGGTCTTGAAGTGCTGCTCCTTCGTGAAGCGCTTGATGCGCTTGGGGTTGCCCAGGGTCTCGCCCTCGGCAATGCACACGCGGGCCTCGTGCGCATCGAAGTCATCGGGCGTCATGAACTGGATCGGGTGCGTGGCCACCACGGGCAGCCCGAGCCGCGCGGCCAACGGCACCACAGCGCGGATGTGCGGCTCGTTCGTGGCATGGCCACCGCGCTGCAATTCCAGGTAAAAGCGGCCCGGAAAGATCTCGGCCAGCTTGCGCGCCCACATTTCGGCCTTCGCCAGATCGCCCATCAGCACGGCCTGCCCCACCGGGCCCAGGTCGGCGCCGGACAGACAGATCAGCCCTTCGTTGCGCTGCGCCAGCGAGGCCCACGCCACCCATGCATGGGTCCGCTGGCCCGGGGCCGTCCAGGCCTCGCCCAGCAGCTCGCACAGCCGGAGGTAGCCCTCGCGATTCTGGATGACGAGCAGCAGCCGGGTGGGCGCCTTGCCGGCCTCTTCGGGCTCCAGCCAGACGTCGGCTGCGATGATGGGCTGAACACCCTTCTTCTGCGCGCTCTTGTACAGCTTCAGCGCCCCGAACAGGTTGCTCAGGTCAGAAATGGCCACCGCGGGCTGGTTGTCCTTGGCCGCGGCCTTGACCAGGTCGTCGATCCGGACGGTGCCGTCGACGACGGAAAATTCGGTGTGGGAGCGCAGGTGAACGAAAGGCATGGGCGCGATTGTAGGGAGGCCGGCGCCGCCCGGTGCCCGCCTCGTCGCACCGTGTCCGTTCAGGCCTTGCGCGGGGCGCCCGCCAGTGCGAAAAGCCCGCGATACGGCAGCAGATTGGTCGCGACCACCTTGTCGATGGGCTCGGCAAAACCGTCCTGCATCCACCGGGCGGCCAACAGCACATTCAACCCGATCATCCCCTCGGCCAGCAGGTCCAGGCTGATGTCATCGCGCTTCAGATCAGGCACCAGCTGGGCCAGGTGCGAGCGCAGCATGTTCGAATAATCGCGCGCCGTGGCGCCGCTCACGGCCGCCACCTCGTCGTTCACGGCGAGCGAGTCGACCAGCATGATGCGGCCACGCCGCGGGTCGTCGCGGATGAACTCAAGGAACACCCGCATCGCAGGCTCCAGCAAGCCCAGCGGCGTGGGCTCGGCCTGCGACAGCGCCGCCAGCGTCAGCCGCATCAGTTCTTCGCGCAGCGTTTCATAGGTCGCCAGATAAAGCTGGGGCAGCGTCTTGAACGATTCGTAGAAGTAGCGCTCGGTCAGGTGCGCGGCCACGCACACCTCACGCACCGTGGTGGCGTGGAAGCCCTTGGTGCCGAACACCGCCAGCGCCCCCTCGATGAGCTTGGCACGGCGCTGCCGCTGCCGCTCTTCGGGCAGCACGCCGCCGTAGCGGCGCTTGTTCGCGGGGGATGGGTCAGGGCGTGGGCTTTCCATAGGGATGCCTATGTTGACATGGTCCATTGTCAAAGCTATTGTGACAAGCCTCCTTGTCAGAAATCAACCCTCCCCTCGCATGAAACCCCAGGCTTACGCCCAGCCGGCCACCCCTTCGGGCACCGCGCCGTCCCGGCACCGCGTCATCGTGGTGGGCACGGGGTTTTCGGGCCTGTGCATGGGCGTGAAGCTGCGGGAAGCGGGCGAGGAAGACTTCGTCCTGCTCGAACGCGCCAGCGAGGTGGGCGGCACGTGGCGTGACAACACCTACCCGGGCTGCGGTTGCGACGTGCAATCGCACCTCTATTCTTTCTCGTTCGCACCCAACCCGAACTGGTCGCGGATGTACGCCCCGCAGGCCGAAATCTTTGCCTACCTGAAGGACGTGGCCCGGCGCTTCGACCTGATGCGCCACATCCACTTCAACGCCAACCTCGTGGGTGCGCGTTACGACGAAGCCCGCCGGTTGTGGGTGGTGCAGGCAGAAGACGGTCGGGTCTTCGAAGGCGAGGTGCTCGTGTCCGGCATGGGCGGCCTGAGCAACCCGATGGTGCCAGACCTGCCCGGCCTGGCGCGTTTCAAGGGGCCGGTGTTCCATTCGGCCACCTGGCAGCACGATGTGGACCTGCGGGGCCTGCGCGTGGCGGTGGTTGGCAGTGGCGCCAGCGCCATCCAGTTCGTGCCGGCCATTGCGCCGCTGGTCGACCGGCTCGACTACTACCAGCGCACCCCGCCGTGGGTGGTGCCCGAAGATGACCGCCCGCTGATCGAGCGCGAACGCGCCGACTTCAGCGCCCATCCCTGGCGTCAGCGGCTGCAGCGCATCAAGCTCTACTGGATGCTCGAAGCCCGTTTCCTGGCCTTCAAGTACAAGCCCGAGTGGATGAAGCTGGTGGCCAAGGTCGGCAAGCACCGCATCGCCAAGGCCATCCGGGATCCGGAGGTGCGCGCCAAGGTGACACCCGACTACACGCCCGGCTGCAAGCGTCTGTTGATCTCCAACGACTACTACCCGGCGCTGGCGCGCACCAACGTGCACGTGATCACCGATGGCATCCGGGAAGTGACGGAAACCGGCGTCGTCACGCAGGATGGCACGCTGCGCGACGTGGATGCGCTGATCTTCGGAACCGGCTTCAAGGTTTCGGATCCGATCCCGCCGGGCGTGGTCTTCGGCCGTGGCGGCGCCGACCTGGCCGAAGTCTGGCGCAACGGCCCGGAGGCCTACATGGGCATCACCGTGGCGGGCTTTCCGAACTTCTTCATGCTGATGGGCCCCAACACCGGCCTGGGCCACAACTCGATGGTCTTCATGATCGAGTCCCAGGCGCACTACATCGTCGAGGCGCTGAAGGCCATGCGCGAACGCCACCTGCGCACGCTGGAGATCCGGCCGCAGGCGCAAGCCCGCTTCGTGAACGAGGTGCAGCAGCAACTGCAGCGCACCGTCTGGCAGTCGGGGTGCAAGAGCTGGTACCTCACGGCCGAGGGACGCAATATTTCCCTGTGGCCCGGCTTCACCTTCGCCTACCGTCTCAAGACCCGCCGTTTCAACCTCAAGCCTTACCTGAGCGAGCCCGCATGAGCATCCAGTCCGTCCTCACCAACCTGGTCCTGCGCTGGCAGTTCAAGCGGGGCAGCCGCGGCCCGCTGAACGTGGCCGCCGCGCGGCACAAGGTCGATCAGCTGGCGCGCCGCTACCCGCCGCCGCCCGCCAGCATCCGGCACACGCCGGTGGCCGCCAACCCCGCCGCCGGCCTGTGCGCGGCCGAATGGCTCAGCGTCGCCAACCCGAAGCGCACCGTGCTGTACTTCCACGGTGGCGGCTACTTCTTCTGCAGCCTCACCACCCACCGGCCCACGTGCGCCTACCTGGCACGCACCGCCGAGGCCCGCGTGCTGTCGGTCGATTACCGCATGGCACCCGAGCATCCCTGCCCGGCCGCCGTGGACGACACGCTAGCCTGGTGGAAAGCCGTGCTCGCCGAAGGCACCCGACCCGAGGACGTCGTGTTTGCCGGAGACTCGGCCGGGGGCGGCCTGGCGCTGGCCACGTTGGTGGCGGCACGCGATGCCGGTCTGCCGCTGCCCGCCGGCGCCGTGCTGTTCTCGCCCTGGTGTGATCTGACCTGCTCCGGTGAGACCATGCAGACGCAGGCCAAGGCCGACGTCATGTTCAACCCGCACCTGCTGCCCGAAGCGGCGAAGCTCTACCTGGCGGGCCGGCCTGCAAACGACCCGGTGGCCTCACCGCTGTTTGCCGACCTGCGGGGCCTGCCCCCGCTGATGATCCACGCCAGCCGCCACGAGATCCTGATGGCCGACTCCACCCGGCTGCATGACCGGGCCGTGGTGCAGGGCGTCACCAGCGAGCTGCACCTGAAGGCGCGGATGCCCCATGTGTGGCCGACCATGCTGATGCTGCCCGAGGCGCGCCGCACGCTGACCGACTGCGGCACCTGGATCGCCCGCCGTACCCAGGCCGCCAACGCGGCCGCCGATGCCGCCCGCCGCGCGGCCTGATTGTTTTCGCCACCCACATGAAGTCATACAAGGACAAGGTCGCCGCCATCACCGGCGCGGCCTCCGGCATGGGCCGTACCCTGGCCATCGAACTGGCCCGCCGCGGCTGCCACCTGGCCCTCAGTGATGTGAACGACACCGAGCTCGTCCGCACTGCCGAGCTGGCCGGCCAGCACGGGGTGCGGGTCACGCTGCGCAAGCTCGACGTGGCCGACCGCGCCGCCGTGTTCGCCTGGGCCGACGAGGTCGTGCGCGACCACGGTCGCGTCAACCTGGTGTTCAACAACGCCGGCGTGGCGCTGACGGTGCCCGTCGAGCACGCGAAGATCACCGATTTCGAGTGGATCATGGGCATCAACTTCTGGGGCGTGGTGCACGGCACGCAGGCCTTCCTGCCGCACCTCCGCGCTTCCGGCGACGGCCACATCGTCAACACCTCGAGCCTGTTCGGGCTGATGGCTATCCCCACGCAGGGCACCTACAACGCCACCAAGTTCGCGGTGCGCGGCTTCACGGAAGCCTTGCGCATGGAACTGGAGATGGAAGGCGCGTGCGTGAGCGCCACCTGTGTGCACCCGGGCGGCATTGCCACCAACATCGCGATGGCCGGCAAGGTTGACCCGGCGATGGAGAAACTCACCGGCGCCACCATCGAACAGCACAAGCGCCGCGCCAACAAGATGATCAGCACGACCACCGCCGAATCGGCCGCGCTGCAGATCCTCGATGCCGTCGAGCGCAATGCCCGACGCGTGCTCGTCGGCCCCGACGCGAAGTTCCTCGACAAGGTGGTGCGCCTGCTGGGCAGCACCTACCAGGCGCTCGTGATCCGCCAGATGCGCAAGCTCAACAGCCGGAAACCGCGCTGAAGCAAGGCATGATGTCGGCCCATGGAGTGGTTGAAACGTCTGTGGTGGGCCATCGTGCTGTTTGCTGCCGCGCTGGCGGCGGTCGTGGCGACCACCTGGGAACCTGATCGTCAGCTCGGCCAGCTCGTGGCCCGCTGGGCCCCTGATCCATCGACCTTCATCGAGCTCGATGGCATGCAGGTGCACGTGCGCGACACCGGTCCGCGCGATGACAAGACCCCGATCGTGCTGCTGCACGGCATGGCGTCCAGCCTGCACACCTTCGACGGCTGGCAGCGTGGCCTGCAGGCCCGGCACCGCGTCATCACGGTCGACCTGCCGGGCTTCGGCCTGACGGGCCCGTCGCCTCAGGGCGACTACCGCATCGACGCCTACACCCGCTTCGTGCTGCGCCTGCTGGACAACCTGGGATTGCGCCAGGTGATCCTGGGCGGCAATGCGCTGGGCGGCGAAATCGCCTGGCAGACCGCCGTGCTGGCCCCCGACCGGGTCAGCAGACTGATCCTGATCGACGCCGATGGCTATGAACCGTCGGTGCTGTCCATGCCTCTGGCCTTCCAGGTGGCCAGCACCCGGGGCCTGCGATGGGTGTCGGAGCGCATCCTTCCGAAGCCCCTGGTGGCGTCCAGCGTGCGCAGCGTCTTCGGCGCGCCAGAGCGGGTCACCCAGGAACAGGTCGACCGCTATTTCGAGATGGCGCTGCGCGTGGGCAACCGCGGCGCGCTCTTCCAGCGCATGGACCAGGCGCAGTTCGGCGCTTCGGCCCTGCTGATCAAGCGCGTGCGCCAGCCCACCCTGGTGATCTGGGGCGAGCGCGACGAAATGATCTCGCCCGAACACGGCCGGCTGTTCTGCCGGGACATCCCGCAGTGCCGGCTCGTGACCTACCCCGACCTGGGCCACCTCCCGCAGGAAGAGGCCCCGGCCGCCACGCTGAGCGCCGTCCGCGAGTTTCTGGGCAGCTGATCAGCCCTGCAGGCGCCAGTTGGCCTGACGCACCACCGACGCCACGAGGCGGTCCAGCATCTGGTCGAGCGCGTCGCTCGCCAGACGACCCGGCGCCATGAACTGCTGGTCGGCCGCAGGCACACCCACCTGCTCGGGCACCACGACCATCGCGAAATTGGTGCTCAGGAAGGTGCGCACGATGGGCAGCGCCCGCACGCCACCCAGCGCGCCCGGCGATGCGGCCATCAGACCCACCGGCTTGCCCGCGGTGGCCACCGTGCCGCCTGGCAGGTCGCCTTCGGCCTGCACCACAGACAGCCAATCCAGTGCGTTGATCAGCAACGGAGTCGGCAAGGCGTTGTACTCGGGGCTGGCCAGCAGCACGCCGTCGTGCGCCGCCATCAGGTCACGTAACTGACGCGCACCGGCGGGCAGCCCTTCGGCCGCGATCAGGTCGGCATCGAACACCGGCAGGGCCAGTGCGCGCAGGTCCACCGAGGTGACCTCGGCCCCCAGTGCGGTGGCCTTGGCGGCGGCCACCGCCACCAGTTTGCCGTTGATCGAGCCCTCGCGGGCGCTGCCACTCAGCGCCAGCAGGCGGGGGGCGCGGTTCGGATGGGAGGCGGTCATGCGGGTCGTCCTTCGGGTGTCGTTCAGGCGTTGAAGCGGTTGGCCACGGCGCGCACGCGCTCGCCGAACAGGCGGGCGGTCTCGAGGTCACCGGGCAGCATCTCGTCCACGCTGGCATCCGATGGGGTGGTGGCCATGGCGCCGCTGAACGAGGCCACGTAGTTCACGTCGTTGCGCGTCGCAGCCTTGCTGTTGCTCGGCATCATGCCCGTGCCGACCCACACCATGCTGTGTTGCATGGCCAGGGTAAACAGGTAGTGCAACGTGGAGAGCTTGTCGCCGTTCATCGAGGCCGAGTTGGTGAAGCCGGCGGCCAGCTTGTCCTTCCAGCCCTGCGTGTACCAGATGCGGGAAGTGGCGTCGATGAACTTCTTGAACTGCCAGGGCACGCTGCCCATGTAGGTCGGCGCGCCGAACACGATGGCGTCGGCGGCCGCCAGCGTGGCCCAGCCGCTGTCCGGCACGTTGCCTTCGGCGTCCACGGCCACCAGGGTCGCGCCGGCGCCCTGGGCGACCGCCTCGGCCATGCGCTGTGTGTGGCCGTAGCCGCTGAAGTACACGATGGCGATCTGCTTGCTCATGAGGGAATCCTTTCAGGGAGAGAGACGGAACGGGAAAAAGACAAGGACATCAGCCGCAGGCAGCGCCATCCGCTGCTACCCTTGGGCCATGTTCAGTTATCGACACGGCTTCCACGCGGGCAACCACGCCGATGTGCTCAAGCACACGGTGCTGGTGCAGGTGCTTGAGCACCTGCTGCAGAAAGACAAACCCTTCTGGGTGATCGACACCCACGCGGGCGGCGGCCTGTATGACCTGACCGCGGGTTACGCCGCCCGCAGCGGCGAGGCGGCTTCCGGCATTCAGGCCCTCTGGCCCAAACGGCACGACCCGGCCATGCCGGAAGCCGTCAAGGCCTTTCTGAAACAGGTGGCTGCCGTGAACCACGGGGACACGCTGCAGTGGTATCCCGGCTCGCCGCAACTGGCCGCGCAGATGCTGCGTGAGGGCGATCACCTGCGCCTGTACGAACTGCATCCCACCGAAAGCAAACTGCTGGAGCAGCACTTCGCGTCGGTGCGCCGAGGCGTCAGCATCCAGGTGGCAGACGGGTTTGCGGGGCTCCGTGGCGTGTTGCCGCCGCCGCCCCGCCGCGGCCTGGTCCACATCGACCCGCCGTACGAGGTCAAGGACGACTACCGCACCGTGATCCAGACGTTGAAGGAGGCCGTGCCGCGCTTCGCCACGGGCACCTACGCCATCTGGTACCCCGAGGTGGCGCGCCACGAAGCGCAGCAGCTGCCGGGCCAGCTCAAGCGGGTGGCGGCGGCGCTGCCCAAGGTTGACTGGTTGCACGCCACGCTGCGTGTCAAGGCGGCCGCCCGCGACGGCATGGGCCTGTTCGGCAGCGGCATGTTCGTCATCAACCCGCCCTGGACGCTGTATGACCGCCTGGCCGAGGCCCTGCCCTGGCTGGTCGAAAAGCTCGGCGAGGATGACCACGCGGCCTACACGCTCGAAGCCCAGCAGAACTGAGCGCAGGATCGGATGCAGGACGCGCATGCCGTGTCCTGAACTCAGGCGGCCAGATCGAAGACCAGCACTTCGGCCTGGTGCCCGCCTTCCAGCCGCAGCAGCGCCTCGCCTTCCAGCATGGCCGCATCGCCCGCCTTCAGCACAGTCCCATTCGCCGTCACCTCGCCCAGCGCCACATGCACATAGGCCTTGCGGCGGGGATCGAGTGTCAGTTCCGCGGTTTCAGTGCCGTCGAACAGGCCGGCATACAGCAGGGCATCGGCCGTCATGCTGACCGAGCCCTGGCGGCCATCGGGTGAAGCCACCAGACGCAGACGCCCGCGCTTGTCGGCAGCGTCGAAGTGCTTCTGTTCATAGCTGGGGCGAATGCCGCGCACCGTGGGTTGAATCCAGATCTGCAGCAGGTGCGTGGCGGCGGCCGTCTCGTGGTTGAACTCGCTGTGGAGGATGCCCTTGCCGGCGCTCATGCGCTGCACGTCGCCAGGCAGGATGGTGGCGCCGTTGCCCAGGCTGTCCTGGTGCGCCAGGGCACCATCCAGCACG
Source organism: uncultured Aquabacterium sp. (assembly GCF_947366995.1). Classification (GTDB taxonomy): domain Bacteria; phylum Pseudomonadota; class Gammaproteobacteria; order Burkholderiales; family Burkholderiaceae_C; genus Aquabacterium. Next base: position 22,502 of record NZ_CANBCC010000004.1, read on the forward strand.
TAGGTCACGATCTCCATGTCGCGGTGGCCGTGCATGCCGAAGCCACGCCCGGGGGCAATCACGTCGTCGTTGATGACGCGCAGCGGCCCGAAGCCCATGAAGGCCGGATCGTGGTAGTCCGCGAACGAGAAGCTGTGGAAGCTCTGCAGCCAGCCGTGGTCGGCGTAGCCGCGGTCTTCGGATCGGCGCAGGGTCAGCATGAGGGGTCTCCTGAGAGGGGTCGGGCGCCCACTGGACGCATGACCTCACTGTAGGCACCGACAACCCCTCGGAGGCTGCGGCCGTCTGATGGCATCATTCAAACCAATTGAACGAAATTAGCCGAACGATGCCGGATCGCCGCCATGTCCTCACGCCCGACGCGCTGCTGATGATGGACACCATCGCCCGCACTGGCAGCTTCGCAGCCGCCGCGCGCGAACTTGGCAAGGTCCCCTCCGCCCTCACGTACAGCGTGCGCCAGCTTGAAGACGCACTCGATGTGCTGCTGTTCGACCGGCGCAGCCGCCAGGCCCGCCTGACCACCGCCGGAGAGGAACTGCTGCGCGAAGGGCGCTTGCTGCTGCAGCAGATGGCGGCAGTGGCCAACCGGGTCCAGCGTGTGGCGTCGGGCTGGGAAGCCGAGTTGACGATTGCGGTCGACAAGGCCATGGCGCCCCATGCGATCTTCGACCTGATGGAGGCGTTCTACGCGCTGAAGCCGCCCACCCGCCTGCGCATGCGCAGCGAGGTGATGACGGGCACCTGGGAAGCCCTGACCACCGGCAAGGCGGATCTCGCCATCGGCGTGCCGGCCGACCGTGTGGTGGGCTCGGACATGCGGCAGGAACTGATCGGCGAGTTCAAGTTCATCTTCGCGGTGGCGCCCCATCACCCGCTTGCCGCCGAACCCGGCCCGCTGAGCCCGACCGAGATTGCCCAACACCGCATCATCGCGGTGGCCGACACGGCGCAGGGGCTGACCCCGATGACGGTCGGCATCCTTCCCGGGCAGGATGTGCTGACGCTGCCGTCCATGTCGGCCAAGCTCGAAGCCCAGCTGCGCGGGCTGGGCTGTGGCTACCTGCCCGAGCCCATGCTGCGCCCTTACCTGGATCAGGGCCGGCTGGTGCACAAGCCGGTGACCGGCCCAGAGCGGCTGATCCGCTCGTTCTACGCCTGGCGTCAACCCAGCGCCCAGCCGGGGCTCGGGCTCACATGGTGGCTGCATCAGCTGGCCAGCCCGACCACCCGGCGCGCGCTGCTCGAGCGCCACGAGGGCCTGCTGCTGTGAGCGCTGCCGCACCGTACATCGGCCGCTTTGCCCCCTCGCCCACCGGCCCGCTGCATGCGGGCTCCCTGGTGGCGGCTCTGGCCAGCTGGCTGGACGCGCGCGGACAGGGCGGGCAGTGGCTGGTGCGCATCGAGGACGTCGACACGCCGCGCTGCGTGCCGGGTGCCGACACACTGATCCTGCAGCAGCTGGCCACCTGCGGCCTCCTCCCTGATGCCCCCCCCGTTTGGCAGAGCCGCCGCGGAGACCGCTACCAGGCGGCGCTCGACCGGCTCATCGCCCAGGGGGTGGCCTACGGTTGCGCCTGCACCCGCAGCGACATTGCGCGGGCGAACGCCGAACTGGGCCGCATCAAGCCCCGGCACGGCGATTTGGTCTACCCCGGAACGTGCCGCCCTGACCACGGGGGCTTGCGCGGTCGCGCGCCCCGCGCCTGGCGGGTGGCCGTGCCCGAGGGGGCCGCTGCGCACTGGCCTTGGCTCGATCGGCGTCTGGGCCCGCAGTCACAGCAGCTGGACGACGCCGTGGGCGACTTTGTGGTGCGCCGGGCCGACGGCCTGTGGGCCTACCAGCTGGCCGTCGTGGTGGACGATGCCGAGCAGGGCATCACCGACGTGGTGCGGGGTGAGGACCTGGCCGACAACACGCCGCGCCAGATGTGGCTGCAGACGCAACTCGGCTGGCCCCACCCGCGTTACCTGCACACGCCGCTGGTGATGGGCGACAACGGCGAGAAACTGTCGAAGCAGAACGGTGCGGCGGCCCTGGCCCTTGACGATCCGCTGGATGCGCTGCGGCGGGCGGGTGCCGTGCTAGGGCTGTCCGATATGGGCGGCAGCACCGTGGGCGAGTGGCTCGGCGCCGCCATTCCGGCCTGGCGGGCCCGGGTGGCCTGTTGGGCCTCGTCCGCTCCCCACACCGAAACCATCGCCTGACGGCACCGTGCCGCACAACAGCGTGGCACGGCGTGCGGGTGGCTCAGCCGCCGACAAGCACGAAGTGCTTGCGCACAGGCTCGATCACCTCGAACGCGCCGGTGAAGCCGCCGGGGATCACGGCGCCTTCGCCAGCGCGCACATCCGTCCATCCTCCGGCCGCGTCATGCAGCCGCACATGGCCTTCCAGCACGAAGAAATACTCGTGCTTGCCCGGCGGAAACACGATGCGCCACCGGCCCACCTCGCAGGCCCAGATGCCGGCCGACAGGCCGCCCGCGGCCGGCTCGTACAGTGTCCAGGTTTCACGACGCGGGTTGCCCTGCTCCAGCCGGTCCGGACGCGGATGGTCGATCGTGCCGCCGCCCACAGGCGCATCGAACCGGACGATGCCAGGTTGATCAGCATGCTGCGTCATGCACCCGACCTCACTTCACAAGGAAGTGCTCGCGGTAGTAGGCGAGCTCGTCGATCGATTCGTGGATGTCGGCCAGCGCGGTGTGCTTCTGTGCCTTCTTGAAACCCTCGGCGAGCCCGGGCTTCCAGCGCTTGGCCAGTTCCTTCAGGGTGCTGACGTCCAGGTTGCGGTAGTGGAAGAAGGCTTCCAGCTTGGGCATGTAGTTCGCCAGAAAGCGGCGGTCCTGGCAGATCGAGTTGCCGCACATCGGCGACTTGTTGGCCGGCACGTACTGCTTGAGGAAGTCGATCACGGCCTGGGCCGCCTCGTCCTCGCTCACGGTCGAGGCCTTCACGCGGTCGATCAGGCCGCTGCGGCCGTGCGTGCCTTTGTTCCAGTTGTCCATCTTGTCGAGCACGGCGTCGCTCTGGTGCACGGCAAACACCGGCCCCTCCACGCGCACCGACAGGTTGGCGTCGGTCACCACCACCGCGATTTCGATGATGCGGTCGCTCTCGGGCTTGAGGCCCGTCATCTCCAGGTCGATCCAGATCAGGTTCTGGTCGCTCTTGGCCAGGGTCACGGGGGTGTCGGGGGCGGTGGTGTCGGTCATGTCGGCAGAAGTCAAAACAGGCGCTGGCGTCACGGTCTTGTGCACGTCAGCCCGGCAGCCGATTGTGCGGCAAACGTACACTCCCGGCATGCCATCCAGCACCGTCACCCTGCTTTTTGCCTTTTTCGTCGCGGCCTCCGTGCTCGTGAAGCTCTGGCTCGACACCCGCCAGGCCCGCCACGTCGCGCGCCACCGCGCCGCCGTGCCCCCGGCATTTGCCGACGAGGTCACGCTGCGCAGCCACCAGCGCGCCGCCGACTACACGCTCGACAAACTCCGCTTCGGCCTGGTGAACACGGTGGTCACCACGGCCGTGCTGCTTGGCTGGACGCTGCTGGGCGGGCTTGACGCCCTGAACCACGCGGTGCGCGACCTGGTCTTCCCCCGCTGGGGCGGCCTGGCTTACCAGCTTGTGCTGCTCGGCGCCTTCAGCGCCATCGGCGCCCTCATCGAGATGCCGCTGGAGGCCTGGCACACCTTCCGCATCGAGCAACGCCACGGCTTCAACCGCATGGGCTTCGGCATGTGGGTGGGCGATCACATCAAGCAGGCGATCGTCGGTGTCGTGATCGGCGCCCCCATCGCGGCCCTCATCCTGTGGCTGATGGGCGCCGCGGGCAGCGCCTGGTGGCTGTGGGCCTGGGTCGCCTGGGTCTCGTTCAGCCTGCTGCTGATGGTGATCTTTCCCATCTTCATCGCCCCTCTGTTCAACAAGTTCGAGCCGCTGCAGGACGAGGGCCTGGCCCAACGCGTGACCGGCCTGATGCAGCGTTGCGGCTTCAAGGCCAAAGGCTTCTTCGTGATGGACGGCAGCCGCCGCTCTGCGCACGCCAACGCCTACTTCACGGGCCTCGGGTCCTCCAAGCGCGTGGTGTTCTTCGACACACTGCTGTCCAAGCTCTCGCATGGCGAAGTCGAGGCCGTGCTGGCCCACGAGCTGGGGCACTTCAAGCACAAGCACGTGCTCAAGCGCATGATCATGATGTTCGTGATGAGCCTGATCGGCTTCGCGCTGCTGGGCTGGCTGTCGCGCCAGATGGCCTTCTACACCGGCCTGGGCGCATCGCCCAACCTGGGTGCGCCGAACGACGCGCTGGCCCTGCTGCTCTTCATGCTGGCGCTCCCGCCCGTCATGTTCTTCATCGCGCCGGTGTTCTCGGCCTTCTCGCGCCGTGACGAATACCAGGCGGACGCCTACGCCTGTGCCCAGGCCAGCGGCACCGACCTGGCGAACGCCCTGATCAAGCTCTACAAGGACAACTCGTCCACCCTCACGCCCGACCCGCTGTACGTGCGCTTCCACTACTCGCACCCGCCGGCCTCCGAGCGCCTGGCCGCCATGGGCGCCCTCACCCGCACGGCCCCGCACGGCGCGGCCCAACCGGCATGAGCGCGGTCAGCCCCCTGCCGCTGCACCAGCAGCGTTGTGAGCCGCGCGCTGGCTCGCCGCTGTCCGTGGCCGGCCAGCACGCCATGCTCGGCCAGATCCCCGGCTGGCAGGTGGACGACGCCGTGCCGGGCGGGGCGCTGCAGCGCACCTACACCTTCCCCGACTTCCACCGCACCATGGCCTTCGTGAATGCCGTGGCCTGGATTGCCCACGAACAGGATCACCACCCCGACATGGCCGTGTCTTTCAACCGCTGCACGCTGCGCTGGTCGACCCATTCGGTCGGCGGCGTCTCGCTGAACGACTTCATCTGCGCCGCCCGCGTGGATGCCCTTGGCGCATGAAGCGGGGTCACCCGCCCGCCCCACAGGGCCGCAAGGGACGCCCGGCCCGTGAGGCCGACACCTCCGGCTGCAGCCGCGGCCTGGTCGTCTCCACGCACGGCCGCCACGTGGTGGTCGAGCCCGAGGAGGGCCCGCGCCTGATCTGTCACCCCCGCGGCAAGAAGAGCGAGGCCGTCGTCGGCGACCGCGTGCTGTGGCAGCACACGCTCGACGGGGGCGACGAAGGCGTGATCGTGCAGGTCGAGCCGCGCCGCAGCCTGCTGTGGCGCCAGGACGAATGGCGCAGCAAGTCGTTTGCGGCCAACCTCGACCAGCTGCTGATGTGGATTGCGGTCGAGCCCGTGTTCAGCGAAGCGCAGCTCACGCGCGCCCTCATCGCCGCCGAATCGGCCGACATCCCGCCGACCATCGTGCTCAACAAGATCGACCTGCCCGGCGCCGACGCCGCCCGCGCCCGCCTGGCGCCCTACCGCGCCATGGGCTACCGGGTGGTCGAGCTCTCGCTGAAGGCCGACACCGAGGGCGCCCGCGCCCAGATGGCTCCCCTGCTCGACGGCAAGGCCACGCTGGTGCTGGGCCCCTCCGGCGCCGGCAAGAGCACGCTGATCAACACCCTGCTGCCCGAGGCGCGCGCCGAGGTCGGTGAGATTTCGCAGGCGCTGAACTCGGGCCGCCACACGACCACCACCAGCCTCTGGTACTGGATGGACAAGGCCGCGGGCACCGCCGTCATCGACTCGCCGGGCTTTCAGGAGTTCGGGTTGCACCACATTCCGCCCACCGACCTGGCGCGCTGGATGCCCGACATCGGCAAACACGTGGCCGACTGCCGCTTCCACAACTGCACGCACCGGCAGGAGCCGGGCTGCGCCGTACGGGCTGCCGTCGAGCGCGGTGAGGTCAGCCCCATCCGCCTGAGCCTGTTCAATGACCTGTTCGAGGAGCTGAGCCAGCCCCGCTGGTGAGGCCTGCCGCCCCATGTCCGACCACCTTGCCGCCCTGCCCGCCACCCTGACCGCCTTCAGCGCCGGCCAGATGCCTCTTTCCGCACTGACTCAACAATGGCGCGAGGCCGCGCGGGCGCACGAACCGGCGCTGCCGCCCCGCTACCTCGAGGTGCTGGAACGGGTGTTGTCGCAACTGGAGAGCGCCGCGCTGTTCACGGAAGAAAGCTGCTCGTTCAGCCAGGGTGACATGGTGGCGGCGCTGGGCGACTGGCTGGCGCGCGCCCGCGCGCTGTGAAGCCAGGAAGGTGACCCGGTACGGCTGAAGCTCGGCGGCTCACCGCACGGGCGCAGGCGCCGGAATACCGGGGCGACGCATGCCGGACGGACCGGCTCAGCCGATCAGGTTGGCCAGCGACAGCAGCGCCAGCAACAGCATCCACAGCACGACCGAGCGCCACACCAGGCCCACAACGCTGCGCAGGTGCGCCATCTCGGGCGGTGCACCGGTGGTGCTGCCCTCTGCGTCGATCACATCGGGTGAATCGCCGCTCACCACGGTGCGGCTGACATCCCCGAACGCACGCCCGGTGGCCGGTGCCACTTGCCCGCCCAGGCGCACGCCGATGGCGCCCGACGCGGCAGACAGGATCGTGCCTTCGTTCGGATGCGCCCACAGCACCGCATGGCGGCGCCAGGCATCGATCGCATCCTCGAAGTTGCCCACCACCGCGAAACCGAACGCTGTCAGGCGCGCGGGCACGTGGTCGATGAGTGCGAACATCGTCTGCGACAGCGCCATCAGGCGGTCGTGCGTGGGCTGGCCGGTCACGCGGCTCTTGTACGACCAGTAGCGGCCGGCAAACTCGGCCATGCGGTAGAGCACGGCGCCCGCCGGGCCCAGCCCGAAAGTGGACAGCGCCACGAACCAGAAGAACACGCCGAACACGTGGCGGTGCGCCGCCAGCAGCGAGAACTCGATGACATGGCGCAGGATCTCGGTGCGCGGCAGGTCGCTCGCATCGACGTTCTGCCAGTGGGCGAGCAGCTCGCGGGCGCGCTCTTCACGGCCCTGCTCGAGGGCATCACGGATGTCGGTGTAATGGTGGCTGAACTGCCGGAAGCCCAGCGTCAGGTACAGCACGGCCACGTCGAACGCCAGCGCCAGCAGGGTGCTGTAGCGGTTGACGAAAACGTAGAGGATGGCCACCAGCGCCGCCGACGCCACCACGGTGATCCCCCAGACCACGCGCGCATGCACTTCGGCCCCCGCATCGAAATTGCGCCCGACCCAGCGCACCCAGGCCGTCAGGCCGTGGTGAATGGGGTTGAGGTTCGAGAGGGGTTTGAGCTGTTCGGCGAGCAGGGCGAACAGCACGGCAAAAAAGCTCATGGCTCAGGATCATAGCGGGGCCCACCGGCCCCCTGGTGACAGAAAAGAACACGCCGCATCACGCGGAAAGGAAGCGGTATAAATTTCGCAACATCGCGGCGGTGGCGCCCCAGATGAAATACTCGCGATCGGATTCGGCGCCGGGCCGCCATGGCATCGAGAAGAACTCGATGCGCGGGTTGTCACGGCCCATCTCCAGGGCCGGCACGCCGAAGGCCCGCCGCTGGTGATGCCGCGGATCCATCAGGAAGGACAGCGGCACCTCGAAGGCCTCGGCCACCTCGCGCGGATCGGGCTGCAGCGCCAGCATCGGCGTCTCGTGCGGCTGAGGCGCAATCAGACCCACCACCGGCGTCACGATGAACCCCGTGCCCGTGGTGTAGCGCGGCATCTGGCCCAGCACCTGTACCCGCTCGGGCGGCAGGCCGACCTCTTCCTGGGCCTCGCGCAGCGCCGTGGCCACCGGGTCGGGGTCGTCGGGCTCGCAACGCCCGCCGGGAAAACTGATCTGGCCTGGATGCTTGCGCAGCGTGGCGGTGCGCTGGGTCAGCAGAACCGCTGGCTCGGGCCGCATCACGATGGGCACGAGCACCGCGGCATGCACCGGGTCGGACGGCGTGGCCCAGCGCTCGATCGAGACGTCAGGCTCCCACGCAGGCGGCGACAGAAAGCGCTCGACCAGCGCCTGCGGCGAAAAGCGTTGCGAATCGACAGGCGGAAGATGGTGATCGTGACCGAGCAGTTCGGCGACGCGGGGGTCGATGGAAACGGTCATGGACAGCACCATAGCAAAAGCCGCCTGGGCTTGCGCAGCAGGCGGCTTTTGATGTGTTCGCGCTTGACGCAGGCCCTGAGGGCCCACGTCGGAAACTCGCTTGCTTTGCGTTGCAAAGCACCGTGGCCCATGACCACGGCAGAGCCATGCTCAGGCGAGTTTTTCCTTGATTCGAGCCGACTTGCCCGAACGCTGGCGGAGGTAGTACAGCTTGGCGCGACGGACGTCACCGCGGCGCTTGACTTCGATCGAAGCGATCAGCGGGCTGTACAGCTGGAACGTACGCTCGACGCCTTCGCCGCTGGAGATCTTGCGGACGATGAAGCTGGAGTTCAGGCCGCGGTTGCGCTTGGCAATCACGACGCCTTCGTAGGCCTGCACGCGCTTGCGGGTGCCTTCAACCACGTTCACGTTCACGATCACGGTGTCGCCAGGGGCGAACGACGGGATGATCTTGTTCAGACGAGCGATTTCTTCTTGCTCGAGCTGTTGGATGATGTTGGACATCAAGGGCTCCTAGGGTGATCTTGCCCGCGCCAGGTTGGATGTCGAAGACCCCTCGGGATGAGGCGCCCCCGCAATGAAGCCGGGTAGAGGATCGGAAAACCGCAGATTATAGCGTCAGTCCGCGAAGAAAGTCTTCATCTTTCTTCGACAACTCACCGCGTTCGCGCGCTGCAGCAATCAGTTCGGGGCGGCGGCGCCACGTGATCGCGAGTTGCTGCTCACGGCGCCAGCGGGCAATGTGCGCATGGTGGCCCGACAAGAGCACCGGTGGCACGGCTTGCTCTACCGGCTCGCCGCCCTCGCGCGGAGGCAGCGGCAGCACCTCGGGGCGGCTGTAGTGGGGGCAATCGAGCAGGCCATCCGAGAAGCTGTCCTGCTGGTGCGAGGCCGCATCATGCAGCACGCCGGGCTGCAGTCGCGCCACGGCATCCATCAATGTCAGTGCGGGCAACTCGCCGCCCGACAGCACGTAGTCTCCCAGGCTGATTTCCTCATCGACATGCGCGTCGATGAAGCGCTGGTCGATGCCTTCGTAGCGGCCACACAGCAGGACGGCGCCCGGCGACGCGGCCAGCGCCTCGACGCGTTGCTGCGTGAATGGGCGGCCAGCGGGACTGAACAGCACGACCGGCAGGCGCGGCGCGCCGTCCACCGCCTGCGAGGCGCGGATGGCCGACAGGCAGCGCACGAGCGGCTCGACCAGCATGACCATGCCCGGGCCACCGCCGAAAGGCCGGTCGTCGACGCGGCGGTACACGCCCTCGGCGTGGTCGCGCAGCGGCCACAGGCGCACGTCGACCGCGCGCGTTTCGAACGCGCGACGGGTCACGCCCACGCTTTGAAATGGGGCGAACAGTTCGGGGAACAGGGTGATGACGTCGAAGCGCACGGCCATGTGCCGCCCCGCGTCAGTAGTCGAGGCCCCAGTCGGCCACGATGCGCTTGTCGGCCAGGCTGACGCTGTCGATGTAGGCCGACACGAAGGGGATCAGGCGCTCGGCCGGGGTGCCCTCGGCGGGCGCTTCGACGGCGCAGCGCAGCACGCAGTGCGGGCCGGTGTCGAGCAGGTCGACCACCTTGCCCAGCGGCTGGCCTTCGCGGTTGACGACGTCCAGGCCGATCAGGTCGACCCAGTAGAACTCGTCTTCATCGGGCGTCGGGAAAGCCGAGCGCGACACGAACACGCGCGCGCCCTTGAGGGCTTCGGCGTCGTTGCGGTCTTCCAGGCCTTCGGCGGTCACGACGACCACGTCGCCCTGCTCGCGGGCCTGCCTGACTTTCAGGAAGCGCGGCGCGCTCAGGCGGGCCGGCGCAGCGGGCTCGGTGCCCGCAGGGGCCGTCCGACGTGCTGCCGGACGCGCCACGGCGCCCGAAGCCGCTTCGGCCGGGCGCAGAAACCATTTCTTGGTGCAGAAGAGCGCCTGGGGATCGGTCGAGAACGGCAGCACCTTGATGCCACCCTTCACGCCCCAGGCGTCCAGCACGCGCCCCACCTCCACCGCGTCATCGGGCCAGACGACTCCGTCTTCCAGCACGAGGGGCGAGGCTGCGGCGCGGTCGTTCATGCGAAACGCAGAACCTTAGGCGGCAGCGGCCTGGGTCTTGGCCTGGCGCAGCAGACGGCCCACGGTTTCCGAAACCTGTGCGCCGTTGTTCACCCAGTACTCGACGCGGTCGAAAGCGACGCGCAGCGACTCGGCGTTGCCCGAAGCCACGGGGTTGTAGAAACCCACGCGCTCGAGGAAGCGGCCGTCACGGCGGTTGCGCGAGTCAGCGGCAACGATGTTGAAGAAAGGGCGCTTCTTGGAGCCGCCACGTGCAAGTCGAATCACGACCATGGTGTGTCCTTCAAATTGGTTTGGGCGACGGGCCCGCCCGGGAGACACTCGGGGTAGACCAGCCAGGGTTCGCGCAGGCGTCTGGTTTCATCCGACCTGCCCGCACCGTTTTTTGATTCGGCGCCGATTAGATACGCGCCACGCACTTCCCGCTCGAACCCGGCCAGCCGGACACTCAAGGAAAGCCCGCAGCTCGGGCCAGAAAACCGCGGATTATAGTCCCCCGAAACCGCTTTGTGTGAACACCCCATGCAAGACGCGCCGACACCCGCCAAATCGAAGACGCTCGCGACCTGGCTGGCCTTCCTGGTCGGCACGCTCGGCCTGCACCGCTTCTACCTGTACGGCTGGCGCGATCGGCTGGGCTGGGCGATGCCCGTACTGACGCTGATCGGCCTGGCCGGCCTGCGCCGGGTGGAGCGCTACGGTCAGGACGACACCCTGTCGTGGCTGCTGCTGCCGGTGCTCGGTTTCACAGTGGCCGGGACCATGCTGCAGGCCATTCTTTACGGGCTGACAACGGACGCCCGCTGGCACGCGCGGCACAACCCCGGTCTGACCGACCCTGCCATGGCCTCGCACAGTGGCTGGGCTGTGGTCATCGCCGTGGTCCTGGCCCTGATGGTGGGCGCCACCGTGCTGATGGCCACCATCGCGTTCTCGGGGCAGCGCTACTTCGAGTACCAGGTGGAAGAGGCACGCAAGATCAGCCAGTGACGGCCGGGCGTGCCACGCGGCCTCCGGGTGCCGGATAATCTCGCCTTTGCGCATCGCCGTCCGGCCACGTCCGACCCCGGATGGGCCTCAACCGATTTCCCCGACCGCCATGACTTCTGCCACGCCCTCTTCCCCGCTGACGTACGACCAGGCCGGCGTCAACTACGACCTGATCGACCCGTTGAAGGTGGCCGCCCAGCGTGCCGCGGCAGAAACCGGCACCCACCTGGCCAGCCATGGCTTCAGCGAGGTGCTGGCTTCGCGCGGCGAGTCAGCCTATGTGGTGGATGTGGGCCCGATGTACCTGGCCTCGATCGTGGAATGCCTGGGCACCAAGACCCTGGTGGCCGACGAGATGGCCACGCTGACGGGCAAGAGCTACTACGACGGCATCGCGCAGGACACCATTGCCATGGCGGTGAACGACCTGATCACCGTGGGCGCCACGCCGCTGGTGGTGCAGGCCTACTGGGCCGCGGGCGGTTCGGACTGGTTCGGCGACAAGGTGCGCGCCAACGCGCTGGTGGCCGGCTGGAAGAAGGCCTGCGAGGTGTGCAACGTGGCCTGGGGCGGCGGTGAAACCCCCGCGCTGGCCGGCATCGTGGCCGATGGCCGCGTCGACCTGGCCGCCTCGTGCACCGGCATCATCAGCCCGAAGGAGCGTCTGTCGGTGGGCGACAAGCTGGAAGCCGGCGACGCCATCGTCCTGCTGGCCTCCAGTGGCATCCACGCCAACGGCCTGTCGCTGGCCCGCAAGCTGGCCGAGCGCCTGCCGCAGGGCTACCTGACCGACATCGGCAATGGCCAGACCTATGGCGAAGCCCTGCTGGCCCCCACGGTGCTGTATTCGCCCGTGACGGAAGCGCTGGCCAAGGAAGGCATCATTCCGCACTACTGCGCGAACGTGACCGGCCACGGCTGGCGCAAGCTGCTGCGCCACCCGAAGGCGCTGACCTACCGCATCACCGCCCTGCCAGAGAAGACGCCCGTGCTGGCCTTCATGCAGAAGGAGTGCGGCCTGGACGACCACGAAGCCTACGGCACGCTGAACATGGGCGCCGGCTTTGCGCTGTACGTGGCCGCCGACCAGGCCGAGCGCGTGGTGGCCGTGGCCCAGTCGCTGGGCATCCCGGCCCTGGTGGCCGGCCGCGTGGAAGAAGGCCCCAAGCAGGTCGTGATCGAGCCGCTGGGCGTGACCTACGGCGCCGACGAGCTGCAGCTGCGCTGAGTGCATGCCTGACACGCCCACGCCCCGGGAGGCCGAGACGGCCGCCCGGCTTGAATCGCTGGAGATCAAGGCCGTCTACCTGGAAGACCTGGTCGACAGCCTGAACACCGTGGTCGCCCGGCAGCAGGCCCACATCGACCTGCTGCTGCACGAGGTGCGCCGTCTGCGGGAGCAGACCGACGAGGGCGCACCGCCCGCCTTCCGCAGCCTGCGCGACGAGCTGCCGCCGCACTACTGAGGCAGCTCGGCACGCCTCTTCCTGGCCACCGGAAGAGGCCTTCTCATGCACAAGGGCACCACAGCCATCCCGGGAAGAGGCCGAGGATCGCTTACAATCCGCAGTGACGGGCCTCCCTGCATGGGGGCGCGGCCAACCGGGTCAGGTCGGGAACGAAGCAGCCCCAACCGTTAGCCAACAGTGCCAGGTCAAGGCTCGTCACCCTTTCCTTTCCAGATGCCCCCTGCGTCGCGGCCGGGACCGAACTTCCGCGAAGTTCGGGGCGCTTGAACAGCCCGTTCAACCCCGCTGAGACCGACGACCGCGTTCATGGCATCCACGCACCTGCCCCCCGCTTCTCCCGCCCCCGCCGGCACGGCCAACGTGGCCATCGACCTGGGCGACCGGAGTTACGACATCCTGATCGGCGAGGGCCTGCTGGACGACCCGGCCACGTTTGCCGGATTGCCCAAGTCCACCAAGGCGCTGATCGTCACCAACACCACGGTGGGGCCGCTCTACACCGCCAGGCTGCGCGCGGCCATTGCCCCGCTGCACAAGCAGGTGCTCGACATCGAGTTGCCCGACGGCGAGCAGTACAAGGACTGGCCGGCGTTGAACCAGGTGTTCACCCGCCTGCTGGAAGAAGCCGCCGACCGCAAGACGGTGCTGTACGCACTGGGCGGCGGCGTGATCGGCGACATGACCGGGTTTGCCGCGGCCTGCTACATGCGCGGCGTGCCCTTCGTGCAGGTGCCCACCACGCTGCTGGCCCAGGTGGATTCGAGCGTGGGCGGCAAGACCGCCATCAACCATCCCGCCGGCAAGAACATGATCGGCGCGTTCTACCAGCCGCTGCGTGTGGTGTGCGACATGAGCACGCTCGACACCCTGCCCCAGCGCGAGCTGCTGGCCGGCCTGGCCGAGGTGATCAAGTACGGCCCGATTGCCGATGCCGCCTTCCTGGGCTGGCTGGAAGACAACCTGGATGCCCTGCTGGCGCGCGACCGCCAGGCGCTGAAGTACGCGGTGCAGCGCTCGTGCCAGATCAAGGCCTGGGTGGTGGGCCAGGACGAGAAGGAAGCCGGCCTGCGCGCCATACTGAACTACGGCCACACCTTCGGCCACGCCATCGAGGCGGGACTGGGCTATGGCGAATGGCTGCACGGCGAGGCCGTGGGCTGCGGCATGGTGATGGCCGCCGACCTGTCGGCGCGCCTGGGCCTGATCGACACGGGCACGGCCGACCGCATCATCGCGCTGATCAAACGGGCCGGGCTGCCGACCCGGGGCCCCGATCTGGGCGCCGACCGCTACATCGAGCTGATGCAGGTGGACAAGAAGGCCGAGGGCGGCGAGATCCGCTTCGTGGTGATCGGCCCGCTGGGACAGGCAGGCATGCGCGGGGCGCCGGACGCCCTGGTACGCGATGTGATCGCCACCCACACCCGCTGACACCACCGGAAACGAGACACCATGTGGTTAGCCCCTTACGCCAGTCATCCTGAGCAGACCAAGGGGCGCCGCCACCCCGAGCCGGCGGCCCCGACGCGCAGCGATTTCCAGCGCGACCGCGACCGCATCGTGCACAGCACGGCGTTCCGGCGGCTCGTTTACAAGACGCAGGTGTTCCTGAACCACGAGGGCGACCTGTTCCGCACGCGGCTGACGCACTCGCTGGAGGTGGCGCAGCTGGGTCGCTCGGTGGCGCGGTCGCTGGGGCTCAATGAAGACCTGGTGGAAGCCATTGCGCTGGCGCACGACCTGGGCCACACGCCATTCGGCCATGCGGGCCAGGACGCGCTGAATGCCTGCATGCAGGGCCACGGCGGCTTCGAGCACAACCTGCAGTCGCTGCGGGTGGTGGACAAGCTGGAAGAGCGCTACCTGGGCTACGACGGCCTGAACCTGAGCTTCGAGACGCGCGAGGGCATTCTCAAGCACTGCTCGCGTGCCCACGCGGAGGCGCTGGAAAAGCACGAGCCGGGCGGCGTGGGCCGGCGCTTCATCAAGGGCCATCAGCCCAGCCTGGAGGCGCAGCTGTGCAACCTGGCCGACGAGATCGCTTACAACGCGCACGACATCGACGACGGCGTGCGCTCGGGCCTGATCACGATGGAGCAGCTCGAAGCCGTGCCGCTGTTCGTGCGCTTCCGCGACGAGACGCTGAGCGAGTTCCCGCACGCCAAGGGCCGGCGCCTGCTGTTCGACACCATCCGCCGGATGCTGTCACAGCAGGTGTACGACGTGATCGACGCGACGCGCGCACAGATTGCCGAGCACCTGCCGGTGACGGCCGACGAGGCGCGGCGTTGCCCGCCGCTGGTGCGCTTCAGCGCGCCCATGCGCGAGGCCAGCACGCAGCTCAAGCGCTTCCTGTTCAAGGAGCTGTACCGGCACCCGCAGGTCAACGAGATGACGGCCAAAGGCCGGCGCGTCATCACCGAGCTGTTCGAGGCCTATGTGGCCGATCCGAAGGCGATGCCGGCCGACTATGCGGCGCGCGAAGACCTGCACCGGGCGGTGGCGGATTACATCGCGGGGATGACGGATCGGTTTGCGGTGAAGGAGCATGAGCGGGTGACGGGGGAGCGGGTGTTTTGAGGCATGCGGCCCGGGATCCCGTCCGGGCTGAAATGAGCCGAGGGGGCCGTTCTATTCCGCCCATTGGATTGCAGGGCGGCGCCTAGAGTCCAGCATGCGGCGTCGTGCCAGCCGGACACAGGTTGCCCTGCTGTGTGGCGCCGCTCTGTGTCGCTCAGCAAGGACCCCCGGCCATGATTCCCACGCCTCCACGTGCCCTCGTGTTCATGAATGCGCGCAATTGCGCGAAGTACGTGGGCGCAGCGCTCGAAAGCCTGGCTTGGCAGACGCACCCCGGCATCCACGTACTGTTCGTGGACGACTGCTCCAGCGACGAAACCGGCACCGTGGCCCAGAAGGTATTGAGCGAATTCTTTGATGGCCGCCACACCTTCGTTCGCAACCCCGAGCAATGGGGCAAGGCCCGGAACACCCATGTGCATCTTCGGGCTTGCCGGGACAAGGGCGATTTCGTCGCGGTGTTCGACGCCGACGACCAATTGATCAAGGCAGATATCCTGGCCGAGATGGCGGCGCAGTACGACGCCGGCTTCGACGTGGTGTGGAGCAACTTCGAAACCGATCAGGGCGCCGTAGGGCGCAATGCGGCGCTCGACCCGTTCGTGTCGCCACGCAAACAGGGCTGGAAGACCAGTCACTTCTTCAGCTTCCGGGCCGAGCTGCTGGACGGCGTGCCGGAATCCTACTTCCGCGACGACACGGGCGCGTGGCTCACGGCCGCGTGCGACCTGGCCATCGCCTTCCCGATGCTGGACCAGACACGCAGGTATCGCTTCCTGCCTGTGGTGGCCTACCGCTACACCGCCACCAACCCGTCTTCACATCACAACCAGGACCCGCACGCGGTCGGCCTCAGTTCGCGGCACCAGATGCGCAGCGCCGAGGTCGTGCTCGCCAAGGCGCCGCTGCCGTGCCGCAGATGGGTGTTTGGCCCACAAGGGGCCGGAGATCAGCTGATCGGCCAGCTGCAGCACAAGGTGCTGGCTGGTCAGCAAGCGTTGATGCAACGTCTGGCTGGCGGGGAACCGGCGAGAAGCGAGTCTGCGCCAGGCGCGCAGGACCCGTGGATCCACGCTGCCGCCAACCTGCTGCACCAGCGCTGCCCTGGCCTGCTCGAACTCGTCATGGCGTCCGTGCACGCCAGACCCGACGTCGAGGTCTTGTGGGCATGGTGGCAATGGCTGCAACGTGGTCCTGCTCAGCCCAGGGTCCTCTCCATCGGGACGAGCCCGCTGTCTGCGGCGCTGCATGCGCTGACTGGCGGCCTCGGCGGCAAGATGACCCATGTGTGCGGCGATCAGCAGCGCGCCATGTCCCTGTATGCCTCGCTGGGCTCGGCGAGCATCGACGCCGAGGTTCTGCATGTGCCGCTCGTGGCAGCGGATTTCGAAGGGCATGCGGGCGAGTTCCCCAACCTCGCACTGCTGCCGGATGACGCAATCGACTTTGACCTCGTCATCGTTCACGCGGAGGGTGCCGGCCGTGTCCCGGCCGACGCGGTACTTTCCCTCCCCATGGTGTTGCCCCGCCTTCGCGCAGAGGGTTTCCGGTTGTGTGTCTGGTCCCCCGGTCAGCCGCAGCCGCTGCAACAGGCCGTGCACGCATGGCGCGCAGCAGCACCGGAACTGGGCTACGCAGAAGGCGCGCTTGCAGGGCAGGCCCTGGTCGTTCATTCACACTGAATCGTCCGGAGTCCGCCATGAAGATCATTCACCTTGTGGTCGATGACAAGTTCATCGACAGCGCCATCCGCGAATTCGAGGGCGTGAGCCCGGGCGTTCACGAGTACCTCCTCGTCGGCGGCGGCTCGCCGCCCTATCGCTATGTGCGCAGCCCGCTGATCCAGGCGGTCTCTCGCGGGGCCTGCCTGGCTCGGCTGAACCAGCCCGACGTCGCGGCCATCGTGTGCCACAGCCTGCCGCTGTCGACGCTGCTGATGCTGCCGGAAATGCCCGAACGACCCCACGTCATCTGGCTGGGATGGGGCTATGACTACTACGGCCTGCTGATGGACGCCTTCCCGGAGGGCCTCTTCATGCCGGAAACGGCCCGGCTGATGGGCGGGCTGCAGCCGCGAGGCGGACTTCCCAGGACGGGGTCGATGCGGTCATCCGTGCTCTCGGCAGCCCGACCGTATGCGAAGCCATCTCGGACCGAGTTGTCGGCCCTGCAGCGTGTCGACTTCTTCAGTCCGGTGCTGCCCAACGAATACACGCTGCTGACACAGCATCAACCCCAGCTGCGCGCCCGGTTCATCCGCTGGAACTACGGCACGGCCGAGGACGACATGAGCCTGGGGACCGCACGCTGCCAGACGCTCGGCGCCGACATCCTGGTGGGCAACAGCGCCACGCCGGCCAACAACCATCTCGAGTGCTTTGCCAGCCTGGCCCGGCAGCCGGATCTTGACGGGCGCCGCATCGTTGTACCGTTGAGCTATGGTGATGGCGACGGTGCGTACACGCGGCACGTTGTACAAGCCGGACAGAAGCATTTCGGCTCGCGCCTTGTCCCGCTGCTGGACTACCTGCCCAAGGATCGCTACATCGAGGTGCTGACGTCGTGCGGACACGTGATGATGAACCACGTCCGCCAGCAGGCGATGGGCAACCTGATCATCAGTGGCCTGCTCGGCGCCCGGATGCACCTCCACCGTCGAAACCCGGTGGCATCGTGGATGAAGAAGCTCGGGCTGCCGATCTCCGACCTGGTGCAACCCGCCCTTCAACCGTTGACCGAGGCCGACGCCGAAATGCAGGCTCGCATCCTGCTGGCGGAGTACGGCCGAAGCACCCAACGCCAGCGGACACGGATGCTCGTCGACACGGCCCTGACGCCCAGGATCTGAACCCGCGGACCGCACCGTTGGGTTCACTTTGATGGGCGTTGCAAGAGACGCGCTGGATTGCCCACCACTGTCACCCCTGCCGGCACATCGCGGGTCACCACAGCACCCATTCCGACCACGGCCCCTGCCCCCACCACCGTCGGGCGACCTCTCGGGATGCCTTGGCGGATCATGGCGGCGGTCCCGATGTAGGCGTGCTCGTGTACCGTCACGTTGCCAAGGCAGTTGACGCGGGGCGCAAAGGTCACCCAGTCACCGATCACGCAGTCGTGCGCGGTGTAGGAATAGAAGTTGGCGTGGAAATGGCGCCCCACGGTGACATTGGCCGTGATCGACGCGTACGGGCAGATGATGGCGCCCGGGCCAATGCGGTCCGCGTCGTACACCAGCGCGCTCGGTGCCTGGAGGGTCATGGGGCGTGCGCCCCGGGCTTCGCACCGCAGCGCCAGCGTCTCGCGCGCGCGGGAGTCGGCGATGGCGACAGCAAACCCGCGCTCATGCGCCGGCGCTGCAAAGAAGGCGTCTTCTGACAGCAACGGCACGCCGTTGACTTCGGTCGCGGCAGGACAGGTTTCCAGAAACACCAGTTGCCAGCCCTCGGCGAGCAGTTGCTGCCGCGCAAAGGGCATGACTTCGCGGGCAAAGCCGCCCGCCCCATACAGCCCGAACAATCGCAGGCTCACGACACCCTCCGGATGAACGACGTCAGGTACTCAACGCCAGCGTCGAAGACCGCAACAGCCCAGAAGGCTGCGATGGTACATCCGGCAGCACGGACGGTCCGCCGAACACGGCCTGACCGCGGGCGGCCAGCATCACGGACACGACGCGCTCGACCTCGGCGTCTTCCAGCGAAGGGAAGATGGGGAGGCAGAGCACCTGATCCGCAACCGCGCGCGCGATCGGGAGGTTGGCCGGCGCGGCCGACGGCAGCCCACGGTACATGGGGAAGTCAGAGATCAACGGATAGAAGTAACGGCGCGCCATGATCTGCTCGGCCTTGAGGGCCTCGTACACTGCATCGCGCGAGACACCGAAGTCGGGGCCGATCAGCACCGCGAAGTACGAATGATTGGGCTGCGCGTCGGCAGGGGGCGCCAGCAGCCGGATGCCCGGCACATCGGCCAGGAGCTTTCGGTACAGCGCATCGATCTCGCCGCGGCGCCGGATGGCCCCGTCGACGTGCTGCAACTGGACCAGGCCCAGCGCTGCATTGAACTCGCTCATCTTGCCGTTGATGCCCGTAGCCACCACGGTGGTCTCGTTGATGAATCCGAAGTTCTTGAGGTGGTCGATGCGCTGCTTGGTCTTGGCATCGGGGGCGATGATGGCCCCACCCTCGAAGGTGTTGAACACCTTGGTGGCGTGGAAGCTCAGCACCGACAGGTCACCATGGTTGAGCACGCTGCGCATCTCGCCGCCTTCCATCCGACGCACGCCGAAGGCATGGGCAGCGTCGTAGATCACCTTGAGGTTGTAGGCGTCGGCAATGGCCTGGATGGCATCGACATCACAGGGGGTGCCATAGCAATGGATCGGCATGATCGCCGTGGTCTGTGGTGTGATGGCCGCCTCGATCTTGCGTGGGTCGAGGTTGAGCGTCACAGGGTCGATGTCGACAAACACCGGCTTGATGCCGTTCCACATGGCCGAGTGGGCGGTGGCCACGAACGAGTAAGGCGTCGTGATGACCTCGCCCGTGACCCGCATCGATTGCAGCGCGGTCACCAGCGCCATGGTGGCATTCGTGAACAGCGAGATGTGGCGCACGCCCAGATGCTCACACAGCGCCTGTTCGAACTGCTGGTGGAACGGGCCGTTGTTGGACAGGATGCGCGTATCCCAGATCTCTTTCAGGTAAGGCAGGAATTCTTCGAGCGGCGGCAACTCGGGCCGGGTGACGTACAGAGGGCGACGGTCTGACATGGCGATATCCTGTCTTCGCTGGGTATGACCCTGATGTTCCGGCAAGCGCGCGGCTACCGAAGAGGAGAAATAAACCGTGGTTCCGGCCCCATTCCCCGCATCGCGTCAGCGTCTTCAGAGACTGAGAAGGTGAGCTGGAGCCTGCCCCTCGCGGTGCTGCTGCACCATGCGCTCCAGCAGGGCCTCGAAATCGCGGGTGAACCTGGCACTGTCGAACAGCGGACTGGTGTCGCGCGCTTCGACCAGCTTGCTGCGGCACGCAGCAAGCCACGCCGGATCGCGGGCCAGTCGAAGAATGGTCTGCCTGTAGCTGTCCACATCTTCTGTCACCAGTTCCGGCAGACCGCAGGCATTGAGCAGGCTGGCCGCCACACGGGAGGCAAACGTCTGACCCATGAGCGTCACGACAGGGAGCCCGGCCCACAAGGCATCGCTGGCGGTTGTGTGTGCATTGCAAGGCCAGGTATCGATGAAGACATCGGCCAGGGCAACGCGGCTGATGTGCTCGTCAAGACTCAGCCTGGGCGCCCAGAACACGCGTCGTAGATCCACTCCGCGCGCGCGCAGTTCTCCTTCCAGATTGGGCCGGGCCTGACCGTGCCAGTCCAGCAGCCACAACACCGCATTCGGCAAGTCGCGCAACAGAGCGACCCAGACATCCAGCACCTCGGGCGAAATCTTGTATGCCTGGTTGAAAGCACACAGCACGAGCGCATCGTCGGGCAGGCCGACTTGAGCACGGGTACGGGGCTGTGGTCGGGCGCGCTGACGGTCATTGGGCTGATAGCAGACCGGCATCTGGGCGATCTTCTCGGCGAAGTGCGCCTCGTGAGCCTGCGGGGTCACCACTGGGTCGCCCACGATGTAATCCATGAAGCTGGCCCCCGTGGTGCCCGGGAAGCCCAGAAAGGTGGCCTGGACATGGGCGGGATGGCGAGCCAGCACGCCCATGCGGTTATGCGCCGTGTACCCCTTCAGGTCGATCAACACGTCAATGCCATCGGCTGCAATGCGCTGGGCCATCTCTCGATCGGCCAGGCCGCGCAACTCCACGAAATGCTCGCTGGCATCGATCACGCGACGGCGCATGGCCGATCGGTCATCCTGACCGTGCGAATACACGAACACCTCAAAGCGGCTGCGGTCGTGATGCTCGAACACTTCGGCCATGAGCACGCACGTGGCGTGTTGGTAAAGGTCGCTCGAGAGGTAGCCCACGCGGATGCGCCCATCGTCCGTCTGCCGCGGTGCGGGCGCCAGACGCTGCACCGATCGCCATGTGTTGGACATCAGGCGGGCCGCTTTCAACTGATGCAGGGCATCGTCCATCAACGTGACGTGCGCAAAGGGGGCCGTGGTGATGGCTGCATCGTCAGGCAGTTGGGCGATGATGTCGCGCAGCCGGCTGAGCTCGAGCTGGGCCTGGGGCCAACGCCCGCTCTCCCGCTCTGCATAGGCCAGCATGCCGTGCACGTGTACCGCACTCAACCCCAACCCGAGGACGAGTCCGGTCCGGAAGCACTCGGATGCCTCCTCCTTCAGGCCCAGCTCATAGAAGGAAACGCCCATGCGGTAGTGCGACATGGCATCGTCCATCTTCGAACCGAGCGCGGTCATGTAGGCACCCACCGCCTTCTGGTGTTCGCCAACGTGCTGCAGACAGAACCCCAGAAAGGCGTTGTACTCGAACGAGCTCCGGGCGCTTTCAGGCATGGCCTGCAGCACCTGCATCGCCTCCGCATGTCGCTGCAAGCGGTTGAGGATGCGCACGCGAAAGAGCGCCTGCAGTTCGGCGGCTGGCTCGAGCGCGCAGGCCCGCTCCACGTGGCGCAGCGCGTCATCGAGTTGCCCGGCCTGAAAGTGACACCGCGAAGCATTGAGGGCCAGCAGGGCATCTTGCGGCTGAAGCTTCGCCGCCGATTGAAAGACTTCAGCGGCCTCCCGCCACTGCTTCTGCTTGGTCAGCGCCACGCCGCGCTCCCACAGTGTCTGCGCTTGCTGAGCCTGACGTGTTCTGGGTTTCGAGCTGACCTTCATGGCGTTCCTGGGCTGGTTGCAGGGCATCAACATCCCCTGTCGCAGTCTAGAAAAAGAAAGTGCTCAAGTTCAGCGCAAGAGACCCGAAAACCCCCCGCTTCTCTCAACGCCGTCAAGCATCCCGCATGCGACGACTTTGCAAAAGCGAGCAAAAAATCACTCAAGAGGCGGACACGACGCGACGATAAACAACCCAACGGCACTGAAAGGTTCCGGGGTCCGGTTAGACGGCCAGCGTCCTGCGGGTGATCAAGCACCTACCAGGTCCAAGGCTGACTAGCGTCGGGCAGGTCAAGCCGCAAGGCACTTCGTATCAAGCGGCACTTGTTCGCCGGCGCTGTCGCCGGGTAGTTTCAACGTCAAAGGATCAGATCATGGCATCCGTCAACACCAACGTGGTTTCGCTCAATGCCCAGCGCAACCTCAGCACCTCCCAATCCAGCATGGCCACCACCATGCAGCGCCTCTCGTCGGGTCTGCGCGTCAACTCCGCCAAGGACGACGCCGCCGGTCTGGCCATCGCAGAACGCATGAGCGCCCAAGTCAAGGGCATGAATGTGGCGGTGCGCAACGCCAACGACGGTATCTCGCTGGCCCAGACTGCTGAAGGCGCCCTGGGCAAGATCGGCGACAACCTGCAGCGCATGCGTGAACTGGCCGTCCAGTCGCGCAACGCAACGAACTCGAGCGGCGACCGCGCCAACCTGCAGAAGGAATTCAAGGAACTGCAGGCCGAAATCGATCGCACGGTCAAGGGCACCAAGTTCAACGGCACCGCGCTGTTCGCATCGGGCGCAGCCACTCAGCTGTCCTTCCAAGTCGGCGCCGGCACCTCCAGTGAGGACCGCATCGACATCGCGGGCGCCGTGCTCGGCGGCGGCACCAGCATGTCGGCAGCATCGGCCATCGGCGCCATGGACGGCACCAGTGTGGACGGCACCGACGAAGCCAACCTGATGGCCACCGTGGTCGGCGGCTGGGACGGCACCAACGGTATCGCCATCGGCGGCGCTGCCACGAGCGGCACGTCCGTCGCCGGCGTGGACCAGGTTGATGCGGCGATCAACGCCATCGACGAGGCCCTGGACCTCATCAACGACAAGCGCGCCAACTTCGGTGCCTCGCAGAACCGCTTCGAAGCTGTCATCTCGAACCTGCAGACCAACATCGAGAACCAGGCTGCCGCACGAGGCCGGATCGTGGACGCGGACTTCGCGACCGAGACCGCGAACCTCTCTCGCTCGCAGATCCTGCAGCAGGCCGGTACCGCGATGGTGGCCCAGGCCAACCAGCTGCCGCAGCAGGTTCTCTCGCTGCTCCGCTGATCGACCGGCCCGCAGGGGCTCAAGCGAACAGGCCGCCCCACGGGGCGGCCTTTTTCATGGGGTGGATCAAGATGCGAAATAGCCCCCAAAAGCCGGTCACATCGCGGCCTTGCCCCTGACCCAAAAGTCTCACCATTGCACTCACTACAGGTCGAAGGTGACACCGTCTTTGGCCAGCCAATAGCCGGCCGGCGTGCATGCCGGGAGTCACGGGTTCTTTAGGAGTGCAACATGCCCCAAACGATCAACACGAACATCGTTTCGCTCAACGCCCAGCGGAATCTGAACACCTCGCAGACCTCGCTGTCCACTTCGATGCAGCGTCTGTCATCGGGCCTGCGCGTCAACTCCGCCAAGGATGACGCCGCGGGTCTGGCGATCGCCGAGCGCATGAACACCCAGGTCCGCGGCATGAACGTCGCGATCCGCAACGCCAACGACGGCATCTCCTTCTCGCAGACTGCGGAAGGCGCACTGGGCAAGATCGGCGACAACCTGCAGCGCATGCGTGAGCTGGCAGTCCAGTCGCGCAACGCCACGAACTCGGAAGGCGACCGCGCCAACCTGCAGAAGGAATTCGCGCAACTGCAGGGAGAAATCTCCCGGACGATCGATGGCACCAAGTTCAACGGCAAGCCGCTCTTCTCGTCCACCGCAGCCACCACACTGGAATTCCAGGTCGGCGCGGGCACGACCAACGAAGACACGATCGACATCAAGGGGGCGGTGCTCGGCGGCGGCTCCGCCATCTCTGCCTCCTCCGCGATTGCATCGACCTCTACGTCGGCTGTGCAGGACCTCATGGCCACGGTGGTTGGCGCCTTCGACGGCACGAACGGCATTGCAATCGGTGGCGGAACGGGCAGCACACTGGCCAGCGCAGCCGAGATCGATGACGCCATCAACGCCATCGACAAGGCGCTCGACGTGGTCAACGACCAGCGCGCCGATTTCGGCGCTGCACAGAACCGTTTCGAGGCCGTGATCTCGAACCTCCAGGTGAGCGTCGAGAACCAGGCCGCGGCCCGCGGACGCATCATGGATGCCGACTTCGCCGCCGAAACAGCCAACCTGTCGCGCGCCCAGATCCTGCAGCAGGCCGGCACCGCGATGGTGGCGCAAGCCAACCAGCTGCCGCAGCAGGTTCTGAAGCTGCTGCAAGGCTGACATCCCGCGAACTTCTTCACGCGATGGGATCAGCGCGGCTCAAGTTCCGTGAACGACAGCCGATTCCTTCGATGTCCGGGTGGTGAGTCACTGCCTGGACTGTTGTGCATTGAGAGGGGCAGATCATGGCGTCGTTATCTTCACTGGGGGTTGGCAGCGGACTGGATGCGGAATCCATCGTCACCAAGCTGGTGGCGATCGAAAAGCAGCCCGCACAGGTCATTGCCACGCAGAACTCGAAGCTGGAAACCAAGGTTTCCACGTGGGGCAAGATCCAGAGTGCGTTTTCCGCATTGCAGGACGCTGCAAAGGCGCTGAACAAGTCCGATTTCTGGACGGCCACCACGGCGTCGTCCAGCGACGCGTCAGCGGTGGCCGTCACGTCAACGTCAGAAAGTGCGGCAGGCGCCTACAGCGTCAACGTGTCCGCACTCGCGTCGGCGCAGTACATCGCCAGCAAGCCGTTTGCAGCCAAGACCTCCGCCGTGGGGCAGGGCGAGATCCGCATTCAGCTTGGCACCTACGCAAACGATCCGGACAACGCACCGCCCGCGGCCACCTTCAACGCGAAGGCCGCCGCGCAGGAAGTGAAGATTTCGATCGGGCCTGAGGACAACACGCTCGAGAAGATCCGTGACCGCATCAACAGTGCGAACGCGGGCATCACCGCCTCGCTCGTCACGGACGCGTCGGGCACACGCCTCATCATGCGCGGCTCCACCGGCAGCGAGAACGGCTTCAAGGTCGACGTAACGGAAGACGCAGCCGCGCCGGGCCTCTCCGCGCTGGCGTACGACGGCACCAAGGTCAAAGCCGAGAACCCGATGGCGCGCACGCAACTCGCGGGCAATGCGGTGGCCGAGATCAACGGCATCTCGGTGTCCTCCAGCAGCAACACGTTCAGCAACGTCCTCGAGGGTGTGAGCCTGACGGTCGGAAAGGTCACCAGTTCGCCCGTTTCGGTGAACGTGACCTCAGACACCTCCAGCATCAAGAAGGGCATCGACACCTTCGTCTCGGCCTACAACAACGTCGTCAGCACCATCCGCGTTCAGACGCTGTACGACGAAGCTTCCAAGACCGCCGGCCCGCTGCAAGGCGACGCGACCGCGCGAGGATTGCTCTCCCAGATCCGAAGCCTGATGGGAAGCGAAACGGGGGCTTCAAGCGTGTTCTCGCGCCTGCCGGACATCGGCCTCGACATTGGCAAGGACGGCACGCTCAGCACGAAGTCATCCAAGCTGAACGCCGCGCTGGACAACCTGCCGGAGATGAAGAAGTTCTTCTCCAACGTGAACGAGGCAGACACGACCAAGAACGGGATCGGGCAGCGCGTCGCAGAGCTGACCAAGAAGCTCCTCCAGGACGATGGCGCCATCGACTCCAAGACGGATGGCCTCAACAGCACCATCAAGCGCAACAAGGACAAGATCGAACGGATCGAAGACCGCGTCACGCTGATGGAGGCCCGCTTGCGGGCGCAGTACTCGGCCCTGGACACCAATGTCTCCAAGCTCAGTGGGCTGCAGAGTTACGTGTCCGCACAGCTCGCGGCCTTGAACAAGAACTGAGGGCGTAGTCACCGCCTGTTTCAGGGCTAAACGGGTCAAGCTTGCTCACAGCAGGTCGATAACCAATACATCAGTCGTCAACCCAGCAGAGCACCAAGATGTTTGCACCTGCCAGCCCGTTTTCCCGCCCTCTCCCCGCCGGAGACCGCACGATGTCCGCGATGTACAAGCAAGTGGGCGTCGAGACCAGCATCAGCGGCGCGTCTCCACACAAGCTCATCAAACTGCTGCTCGCCGGCTACTTCGATGCCGTGGCCGAAGGCCGTGGCGCCATGAAGGCCGGTGACATGGCCGCCAAGGGCAACGCCCTGGGTCGGGCGTTGCGCATCGTCGACGAAGGTCTCAAAGCCAGCCTCGATCTGCGAGCCGGTGGAGAACTGGCTCAGAATCTGAGCGACCTCTACGGCTACGTCTGCCTCCGCCTCACTCACGCCAATCTGCGCAACGACGAGGCGGCGCTCGACGAATGCAACGCCCTCATGCAACCGATTCGTGAAGCGTGGGAAGGCATCAACGCAGGCGAGAGCCATACCGCCTACGCCTCTGGCATGGAGCTCCGCGCATGAACGCCCCCGAAATCCTCGGCCACCCCGACGAAGAACTCTTCCACGGCAGCCTGCTGGGCTACTACGAAGCGATCGAGACCGCCAGCCACGACATGCTCAACGCCGCCCGCAAGGGCGACTGGGACACCGTGGTGAAGCTGGAAGGCGCCTGCGCCGTGCTGATCGCGCAGCTCAAGCACGCCTCGGAAGAGCACCCGATGGGCCCGTCGGAACTGGCGCTCAAGACGCGCATCATGCAGCGCATCCTTGTCAACGACGCCGAGATCCGCAACCTGGCCGAGCCGTGGATCAACGACCTCAGTCGCATGATGGGCAACACCACCGATCCGACGAAGATGCATTGAGCCCTCGGGCTAATCCGACATGGACACCCGCACCCCTTCCACGCCCGCATCACGCGGGCGTGTTGCCGATCTGGACGACTACCGCATCACGTCGGCCGTCGAGATTGCAGCACTGCTCCGCCAGATGCACGACGAGCACGCACTGGTCACCCTGAGTGCGCCGGGCGGCGCCAGCTACACCACGGTGCTGCTGACCATCGACCCGCAGCGTCACACGGTGACCCTGAGTGCCGAAGAGGGCGATGCCCGCATTCAGGCCCTGCTCGACAGCAACGAGGTGTCAGCCGTCGCCTACCTTGACAGCATCAAGGTCGAGTTCGACATGGATGGCCTCGTGCTCGTGCACGGCACCCAGGGCAGCACCCTGCACGCGAGCCTGCCGACCGTGGCCTACCGCTTCCAACGCCGCGCCGCCTTCCGTGTGCAGCCGCTGGCATCGAGCACCCCCCTGGCGCGGTTGGTTCACCCGGCTCGGCCCGATGCCCCGCTCGTGTTGCGCGTGCTGGACGTCAGCCTGCATGGCGTGGCGCTCCTGCTGCCGCCCGATGCCCCCATGGTGGCCGCGGGCAGCCGCATCCAGGCTGTCGACCTGGAGCTGGACGAGGAAACCCAGCTGAGCTGCGATCTCATCGTGCACCACGTGACCGCCCTGGGCACGCAGGCCCCGGCGCACCGACTGGGCTGCGAGCTGGCCGGCATCGACCCGCGCGACCGCACACTGGCCCTGTACGTGAACCAGACGCAGAAGCGTCGACTCGCCACCTTGGGCAGCATCAAAGGCTGAGCCTGCCTTTCGTGTCCCGGGAGCCGTCAGGCCCGATAATGCCGGGCATGAGCACCACCGCCTTGTCCTCCTGGGTGATCGCCACCCGTGAAAGCCGCCTGGCCCTGTGGCAGGCCGAGCATGTCCGCGACATCCTGTCGCGCCGCTTCGGCCGGCCCGTCGACCTGCTGGGCATGACGACCAAGGGTGACCAGATCCTCGACCGCGCCCTCTCCAAGGTCGGCGGCAAGGGCCTGTTCGTCAAGGAACTCGAAGTCGCGCTCGAAGAAGGCCGGGCGCACCTCGCTGTGCATTCCTTGAAGGATGTGCCCATGGAGCTGCCCGAAGGCTTCGTGCTGGCCGCCGTGATGGAGCGCGAAGACCCGCGCGATGCGCTGGTGTCGTCCCGCTACGCGTCGATCGAAGCCCTGCCGCAAGGCGCGGTGGTGGGCACCTCCAGCCTGCGCCGCCTGGCCCAGTTGCGCGCCCTGCGCCCCGACCTGAAGATCGAGCCCCTGCGGGGCAACCTCGACACCCGTCTGCGCAAGCTCGACGACGGTCAGTACGACGCCATCGTCCTTGCGGCCGCCGGGCTCAAGCGCCTGGGCCTCGAAGGCCGCATCCGCGCCCTCATTGCACCGTCGGTGATGCTGCCCGCTGCGGGCCAGGGCGCCCTCGGCATCGAAATCCGCACCGGCAACGCCGAACTCGCCGACGCCATCGCCTCGCTGGCCCACATGCCGACGTGGCTGGCCACGCTGGCTGAGCGGGCGGTGTCGCGCGCATTGGGCGGCAGCTGCTCGATGCCGCTGGCCGCGTTCGCCCAGTGGCGCGAAGGCCAGCTGGTGCTCGACGCCCGACTGGGACACCCGAGCGCCAGCGGCCTGGTGGAAGCCAGCCTGAGCGCCACCCCGGCCGATGCTGCCGAAGCCGAGGCCATGGGCCAGGCGGTTGCGCGGCGGCTGCAGGAGCAGGCCGGCCCGGAATGGCTGGCTGCGCTGCACCCGGCAGCCTGATCCGTCCATGCCGCTGCTGGTCACGCGGCCCCAGCCCCAGGCCGATGCCTGGGTGGCCGACCTGCGTGCGGCCGGGCTCGATGCCGCGGCCTTGCCCTTGATCGCCATCGAAGGCCCGGCCGATCCTGAGCCGGTTCGCGCGCTGTGGCATGGGCTGGCAGCGCACCGACTGCTGATGTTCGTGAGCCCCGCTGCGGTGCAGTGGTTCTTTGCCCTGCGGCCGCCCGAAGCGCGCTGGCCTGCCACCTGCCTGGCTGCCACGCCGGGCCCGGGCACGGCCCGATCCCTGCAGGCAGCCGGCGCCCCCAGCGGCCTGACGCCGCAGCAGATCCTGACCCCACCCAGCCAGGCCAGCCAGTTCGACTCCGAACACCTGTGGCCCGTGCTGGCCCCACTGGACTGGGCAGGGCAGCACGTGGCCATCCTCGGCGGCGGCGACCAGTCCGACGTCAAGGGACGCACCTGGCTGGCCGAGCAACTGCGCGCGCGCGGCGCCACTGTCACCCCGGTGCTGGCCTACCAGCGCGGCCCCGGCACCTGGCAGGCACACGAACAGGCGCTGGCTCGCGCCGCGCTGGCTCAACCCGCCACCCACCAGTGGCTGTTCAGCAGCTCACAAGCCATCGACCATCTGATCGCCCACCACCTGCCCGCCTGGTCCTGTGCTGTACCCGACTGGGCAGACCACCAGGCCCTCGTCACCCACCCGAAGATCGCCGAACACGCCCGGCGCGCGGGCTTCGGCCACATTGTTCAGACGCGGCCCACGCTCGAGGCCGTCGTGCAGGCACGACGCACGGCCGCCTGAGTCGGCCCCACGCCTTTTTGTCACGGGCGCACGCTGGGCCGCTCGATACAATCAAAGCGTGACCGATACCACCCCACCTCAAGCCACCGAGCCCGCACTGCCCGTGTCCCCTCGCGCAGGCGACGACACCGTCACCCCGTCCGGGCAGCCCGGGTGGATGCGATGGACCGTTCTGGCGCTGGCCGCCGCCGCCGTCGCGACCGGCTGGTCTGCCTGGCAGACGCAGCAGCGCGTGCACAGCCTCGAACAGGAATTGGTGCGCCGACAGCAGGACAGCCAGGGCCAGGCCACCGAGGCCCGCGTGGCCGCCAAGCAGGCCCAGGAGCTCTCGCGCGAGGCTGCGGCCCGCGCCACGCTGCTCGAAACCCGCCTGGCCGAAGTCGCCCTGCAGCGCACGCAGGTCGAAGACCTGGTCAAGAACCTCAGCCAGTCACGCGACGAGAACCTGCTGGCCGACATCGAATCAAGCCTGCGCGTGGCCGCACAGCAGGCCTCGCTGACGGGCAGCGCCGATCCCATCGTGGCCGCACTGCAATCGGCCGATGAACGCCTGACCCGCACCCGCCAGCCCCGGCTGGACAACGTGCGCCGCGCCATCGCCAAGGACCTTGACCGCGTGAAAGCCACGCGCGTGGCCGACCTCGTCACCCTGGGCATCCGCCTCGACGAGGCCATCCGCCTCATCGACGAGGTGCCCTTGCTCAACCAGCCCGAGGCCACCATGGCGAAGGGCCGCCCGGTGCCCGCCCCCAGCCGGCCCGCGCTGCGCAACGCCCAGGCCACCAAGGGTGCCTCTGCCCCGGGCGCGGCCTCCGAAGCGGCCTCTGGCGAGCCCGGCTGGGGCGAGCAGGTGCTGGGCTGGATCAGCGGCTCTGCCCGCACCGTGTGGGATGAGACCCGCGGCCTCGTCCGCCTGACCCGCGTGGACCGCCCCGAAGCGATGCTGATGTCGCCCGAGCAGGGTTTCTTCATGCGCGAGAACATGAAGCTGCGCCTGCTCAATGCCCGCGTGGCCCTGCTGAGCCGGCAGACGCACACCGCCACCGCCGACCTGCAAGCCACGCAGCAGGCCGTGTCCCGCTATTTCGACACCAGCTCGCGCAAGACCCAGCTGCTGCAATCGCTGCTGGCCGAAGTGATCGGCCAGGGCCAGCACACCGTGGTGCCCCGCCCCGATGACACGCTGGCCGCGCTCATCGCGGTCAACGGCGGTCGCTGAGCCCCGGAAGGACCCAAGGCATGCGTTCCATCGTCTGGCTTCTGCTGCTGGCCGTCGTGGCCGTGGTCGGGGCCACCGCCCTCGGCGCCAATGACGGCCTCGTCACCCTCTACTGGATGGGCTGGCGCGCCGACCTCTCGCTCAACCTCTTCCTGATCAGCCTGATCCTGATCTACCTGGCCGTGTACTCGCTGATCCGCGGGCTCGACGGCCTGCTGGACCTGCCGCAGCGCGCCCGACGCTGGCGCCTGAACCAGCGCGACCGCCTGGCCCAGGCGGCCCTGCGTGAAGGGCTGGCGCTGTACATGGCCGGCCGCTACAGCCGCGCCCACCGCGCCTGCCAGAAGGCGATCGCCATCCAGGCCGACACACCCGAACTGGCGCTCGATGCCGAGTTCACGGCCCTGGCCCACCTGCTGTCGGCTGGCAGCCTGCACCGCCTGCAGGACCGCCCGCGCCGCGACGAGCAGTTGCGTCGCGCCATCGAGCTCTCGCAGCTGACGCGCAAGCCGCGCCCGACCGAAGAGGGCGCACGCCTGATGGCCGCCGAATGCGCGCTGGAAGACCGCGACGCCCCCAAGGCCCTGCGCGATCTGGCCGAATTGCCGCCCGGCGTGGCACGCCGCACCCAGGCCCTGCGTCTCAAGCTCCAGGCTGCCCGGCTGGCCCGCCAGCCCGTCGAGGCGCTGCGCACCGCCCGCCTGCTGGCCAAGCACCAGGGCTTCACACCGGTTGCCGCCGAAGGCCTGCTGCGCACACTGGCCACCGAGACACTCGATTCGGCCCGCGACGCCGACCAGCTCCGCAACGTGTGGTCGCACCTCGACCCCGCTGACCGGCGCGACGCCATGGTGGTGGCGCACGCCGCACGGCGCATGGCCTCGCTCGGCGCCCCGGCCGATGCCCGTCAGTGGCTGGCCCCGCTGTGGGACCGCCTGCCCGAGCAATCGCCCGAGGCCGTCGACGCGCTGACCCAGGCGCTGGGCGACAGCCTGATCGGCCTGGAAGCCGAGTGGCTGCCACGCCTGGATGCCTACACGCAGATGGCCCTGCGCCATCCGGGCCTGGCGCTGGTGCTGGGCCTGGCGTTGTCGGAACGACAGCTGTGGGGCAAGGCGCGCGGCATGCTGATGTCGGCGGCCAATGACCAGGCGCTGGACACCGAGCGGCGCCGCACGGCCTGGGCCGCGTTGGGCCAGCTTGCCGAACGCGAACACCGCGACGACGAAGCCGCTCGCTTCTACCGTCGGGCCGCGCTGCCCGGCGAACGTGACTGACCCGCCGCGGCGGTGTGGCGCCCACCACACTGTGCCGCGGCGACGCACAAAAAGTGCACCGTTTTGACGGCAGGGCCGAAAACATGCTATAGTTTCACTTCTCGGCGGCTGTAGCTCAGTTGGATAGAGTACTTGGCTACGAACCAAGGGGTCGTGGGTTCGAATCCTGCCAGCCGCACCAGTTTCATCACTGGTAGCCGAGAACATTTTTAGCGGCTGTAGCTCAGTTGGATAGAGTACTTGGCTACGAACCAAGGGGTCGTGGGTTCGAATCCTGCCAGCCGCACCAAGCACATTGCGTTGTGCGCCAGAAGGTCAGATGTCTCAAGGCATCTGACCTTTTGTGTTTTTGCCTCCGCTTTCTTCGCGCCGAGGCCCCCTCCAGATGACACGCAGCGCGTATGCTGTCGGGCATTCAACCCAGGGCCGGCACGCACCGGCCCGGCTGCGCAGCGCGCAGGTCACCGGAGACAAAGCCCATGCCCTCTCACCCCGCCTCCTGCTCGCCATGGCGGCGCCCCCTGCTCTCCGCAGCAATGCTGCTCGCCCTCATCGGCACGGCCTCTGCGCAGGACAGCACCCGCAGCGACTGGCTGCGCAATCCGGCCATGGGCAACTACAAGGCCTACGCCGAGTTCAAGATGGGGCACTACGCCGAGGCCCGCCATGTGTGGGAGACGCTGACCGAGGTAGGCAACGGCGACGCGCTGTTCAACCTGGGCGTGCTGGCCGAAGACGGACTGGGCGAGCCGCGTGATCTGCCCAAGGCCGAAACCCTCTACACCGCCGCGGCGCGGGCTGGCAACTTCAAGGCCCAGTACCGACTGGGCCTGCTCTACAGCACCGGCGAGACACTGCCGCGAGACCTGGCCCGGGCGCGGCTCTATCTCGGCATGGCGGCACAGGCCGGTGACGCGGACGCGCGCGCCCGCCTGGCCGCACTCGATCAGCCCGACCAGGCTCTGAGCCCGTATCAGCAGGCTGAATCGCTGTCGGCCGGGGGCCGCCACACCGAGGCCGCCACGCTGTATGCGCGCCTGGCGGACCAGGGTGACCGCAGCGCGCAGACCCGCCTGGCCTGGATGTACGAGGCCGGCCGTGGCGTGCCGCGCGACCTGGCCGAAGCGGCACGTCGCTTTCGTCTGGCGGCCGATGCCGGCGAGGCCGAGGCCCAGTACGCGCTGGCCGTGATGCACCGCACCGGCGTGGGTCAGGACAAGGATCTGCCGGCCAGCCTGCACTGGCTGAAGAAGGCGGCTGCACAAGGCTACCCTGCGGCGTTGGCCGCCCTCCAATCGGGCAGCGCCGCCGGCCTGTATTGAGGGCCGGCCCGCGCAGGCTCAGACCGGCGGCTGGCTGAGCCTGCGTCGCGTCCACCACAGCAGGGTGGCCACGCCGGCGAACACCGCGGCCAGGCTGGCCCAAGCGCCGGGTCCCGGCTCGCGCCACACCGCGACCACACGGTCCATGAACAGCGACATCCCGACCGTGCCGGGCAGCAGGCCGAGAAAGCTGCCGAGCACGTAATCACGCAGTCGAACGCCCAGCGCACCGGCCGCCACATTCACCACCAGAAACGGCGCCACCGGCAAGGCGCGGACCACCGCCACCGTCCACAGACCGCGCCGGTGCAAGTGCGCCGACAGCAGCGCCAGCCGCCCGCCCGCCGCCCGGTCGATCAGCGCCGGGCCGCTCCAGCGTCCCACCGCCCAGGCGACGACCGCCCCCGCCAGCATCCCCGCCATCGCGTAGGCCATGCCGGGCCACGGCCCGAACACCAGCACCCCCGCGGCAATCAGTGCGGCCACGGGCACCGCCAGGAACACGGCCAGCACGTAGCCGCCGATCACGGCCAGGGAGCCGAACGGGGTCTTCAGCAACGTGCGTCCGGCCTCGGACAAGGCCGGCAGACTCAGCAGCGCCCTGGCCTGCGGCTGCTGCCACAGCCAGACGAGGCCCACGCCCACCAGCGCGTAAGCCGCAATGAATAGAAAGCGCGTCCGTCGCAACGGAGGCACAGACAGCGAGGAAAGCACGGACGGTCTCCAGGCGCGGCGGCCCCATCGCCGCGCGCGCAGAGCGATGCTGCCCCGGCCCTCCGCACCCGGCCATGCGGGGATGCCCCCGAACAAGGCCGCAGCCCCCGCGCTTCGGGGATGCCCGCATCCCGCACGCCACACCTCAGGCCATGGCCGCCTCGGACTCGCCTTGCTGCGCCACAGGCGCACCGCTCACCACCGGCAACCACAGCACCACCGTGGTCCCCGCACCGTGCTCGCTGGTCAGCATCACCTGTCCACCGTGCAGCTCGATGATCTCCTTCACGATGGTCATGCCCAGGCCGGTGCCCGGGATGTTGCCCGAGGTGTCGGCGCGGAAGAAGCGCTCGAACACCCGCTCGAGCTGGTCGGGCGTCATGCCGAGCCCGTGGTCGGTGACCTGGATGCCGACTTCGCCCTGCACCCCTTGCAGCCCCTGCGACCGCCACAGCAGCGACAGCTCGATGGCGCCGCCCCCCGGGGAGTACTTGTAGGCGTTGGACAGCACGTTGGTCAGCGCCAGCGACAGCTTCTCCCGGTCGACGTCGACGACGATGGCCTCCTCGGGCAGGTGGTAGTCCACCTTGCGGGGGTCGTTGTGCACCAGCAGGCCCGACAGCGTGGCCTCGATCAGCGGCTGCAGCACCTGGCGCTCGCGCTTGAAGTCCTTGCCCCGGCGCGACTCGATGCGGGCCAGGTCCAGCAACTCGTTGACAAGGTTGATGAGCACCTGCGCCTGCCGGTGGATGGTCGACAGCATGTCGTTGCGGCGCTCGTCGCTGAACTGGCGCTTGAGCAGCAGTTCGGTGAAGCCGAAGATGCTGGCCATCGGGGTGCGCAGTTCGTGTGCGGCCATCGACAGGAACTCGCTCTTCATGCGGTCCACCTCCCGCTCGTGCGTGACATCGCGGAAGTACATGACGGTCTCGTTGTCCTGCCCGCCGTGTCGAACGCGGCGCGTGAGCGTGCGAGCACACGGTGTGTGCAGGTGCAGCAACTCGCGCGGGCCGAACTGGCGGGCATCGCCCTCCGGCCCCTGCCCTTCGACCGACACCACGGCATCCGTCTCGACCCACTGACAACGCGCCATCAACTGCTCTTCCAGCGCCTCGATCGACTGCCCGACCAGATCGGCCGCCAGCAAGCCGGTCATGCGCTCGAAGGCCGGGTTCACGATGCTGACCTCGCCCCGCTTGTCCAGCACCACAAAGCCATCGGGGCTCAGATCGAACACGGCGTTGAGCCGCTCGGTGCGCAGTTGCAGCACCTGCTCGGCCGCGATGCGATCGGTGATGTCCGACTGCACGCCAACGTAATGCGTCAGCGCGCCCTCGGCATTGAGCACCGGCGAGATGGCCAGCTCGTTGTAGAACAGGCTGCCATCCTTGCGGTAGTTGCGCACCACGACCTGGCAGGGCCGGCCCTCACGGATGGCCTCCCGCATGGCCTCCACGCCGGGCTGGTTGCGGTCATGCCGCTGCAGCAGGCTGCAGTTCAGGCCCAGCACCTCATGGGCCTCGTAGCCCGTGATCTTCTCGAACGCCGCGTTCACGTAGATGACCGGGTGGTTGGGCAAGGTCATCGACGCGATCACCACGCCATCGGCCGACGAGGCCAGCGCACGGTCACGCAGGATGAGCTCCTGCTCGGCCCACTTCGCGTCGGTGGTGTCGCGCACGATGAAGGTCTGGATGCGCTCGCCGTCCAGCGTGGCCCGGCTCGCCGACACCGCCACCGGAAAGGCCGTGCCCTCGTTGCGCAGCCCCGTGGTCTCGCAGCCGATCACGCGGTTGGAGAAACCGTGGTTGGCAAACCAGTCGTCCAGACCGTCCGGCGACAGGGCGGGCAGCACGCTGTCGATCGGCTGGCCCACGAGCACGTCGGGCGGCCGGCCGAAGATGCTGGTGGTGGCCTGATTGCACCAGCGGACCAGCCCCTGGCCATCGACCATCACGATGGCATCGGCCGCCGTGTCCATGACCGCCTGGTTGCGCGACTGTGTGCGCTCCAACTCCGCCGACATCTCGCTCGCCATGCGGGCCGCGCGCCTGCGCGTGGAGATGAGCATCAGGTAAACATGCAGCGCCGTGAGCGTGCAGACCAGCCCGAACGCGGCCGCCGCCCACACGCTGGCGTAGCGCATCAGGCCCTGCCACCACCCACGCGCCTGTTCGTGGCCCTGCAACGTGAGAGTCAGGCGCTCACCAGCCAGCATGATGCCGACGTCACGGTGCCAGCGGGTGAGTGCGGCCTCGTCGAGCGCGGGCGCCGCGGGCAAGCGCGCCCCCTCATGCAGCGGCACAGGTACCTTGCCGAACAGCCGCGCCCACAGCAGCCAGTCGCCGCGAGACAGGGCCGCGGGCAGCAGATCGGCGTCGTTCAGCAGCGCCACGACCCAGCCTCGCGAAGCGGGCAGCGCCCGTGCCATGAAGCGGTTCTCGCTCGCCGCCCCGGTGGCTGGCGGACACAAGGTGGTGGCACCGACCTCCACGTGCACCAGGCAGGACGCCAGCGCCTCGCTGTCGGCCGGGGTGTAGCCCCCCAGTCGGCTCAAGGCCGCGGGCGATGCGGCCTCGCCATTCACGCGCAGGATCCGGGCGGCGGGCCAGCTGGCAGATGCCATCCCGCGGTCATTGGCGCCGAACAAGGCCGCTGCCTGCTCCAGCGTCATCACACGCTGCATCAACCGATCCTGCAGCAACATCTGCAGCCGCACCGCATCGGCGTCGAACTCGTGTCGGGTGCGCTCGGCCTCGATGCGCCACACGGTGAAGACCATGGCCGAGGTCAGCAGCACCCCGATGGCCCCGATGAGCGTCAGCGCATGCCCCAAGGGAATCCGCCCGGTCAGGCGCTCCAGCGCCGAGATGAGCCGCTCGAGGGTGGCGGGAAGCTCCACAGCATCGCGACGGTGGTTCATCATGGCCTCACTCCTTGCGCCCACGAGGGGGCCGACGCGGGGCGACTGGCACCCCCGGTGCAGGGCTGCCCTCAGGCGACGGTCGAGACCATGGCTTCCACGCGCTCGATCAGCTCCAGCGGGCTGAACGGCTTGACCAGGTAGGCGTCGGCACCAGCGGCCTCGCCAGCGGCAAGGTCCGTCGCCTGACCCCGCGCCGTCAGCATCACCACCTGGATGGCCTTCAGTTCGGGATCCTGCTTGATGCGGGCGCACACCTGGTAGCCGTCCAGCAGGCCCGGCATCATCACGTCCAGCAGCATCACCGTGGGCCGGATGGCGCGGGCCATGGCCAGACCGGACTCGCCGTCGTGGGCCTCGTGGATCTCGAAATCGCCGAACTCCAGCGTCATGCGGATCAGCTTGCGGATGTCGGCCTGGTCTTCAACAATCAGGATGCGGTGGGCCATGTCTGTCTCCTCAGGTGACTTTCTTGCTCATGCTGCGGGCCAGCAGCTGCGACATGTCGCGCGCATAGCGCTGAGCCTGCTCCACGGACAGTTGGGCGTCCTGCGTGGCGGGGGCCCCCGCCGGGATCTCGAGCACGAAGTCGACGCCATCGAAGTCGTCCTCGATGCGTACCGAGCCGCCGTGCTGTTCCAGGATGCGTTGACTCAGCGCCAGGCCGATACCTTGCCGTGCCACGGGTTTGGGTGAGTCGCCCACCCCGAAGGGCACATAGGCCTTGCGGCGCTCGTGGTTGGACACGAACAGGCCCTGGTTACGGGCGCGCACCATCACGCGCGTGCCCACGGCCTGCACCGACAGGTCGATGAGCCCGCCCGGCTGCGCGCTGCGGATGGACTGCTCCAGGTACTCGGACATGGCCTTGCCCAGCCAGTGCACGCTGCCATAGACCGGGGGCAACTCCCCATCGATGCCGTTGACGGCCACGGTCACATTGCGGGCGTCGGCCAGGTACATCACCTCGTCCAGCGCCTTGCGCAGCAGATCGGGCAGCAGGATGCGCTCGTCGCGCTGGATGGCACTCTCGCCGAAGACGCTGACCAGATCGTGCAGCTTGCCCAGCTTGCCCGACAGCGCAGAGGCCTCTTCGGCCAGCGCCTGCAGTTCGGGCGCGATGCCCGGGCGGGCCAGAATCTGGCCGATGGCCGGCAGCTTGCCCGCCAGCAATTCGATCGGGCGGGCCATTTCGGCGTCGATGTAGCCGATCAGGTTCTCGAGCGCGTGCGAATACCAGCGCTCCTCCGACACGTTGTTGAGCACCACCATCAGGTCGTTGCCCACCGGCGCGTTGATCACCACCGCGCGGATCGTGTCGGGGTTCACCTCCTGCGTGGTCAGCTCGAACTGGAAAGGCAGGGTCAGCATGTTCTGCCCAGCCGCCTTGACGGTGCGCTCGGCCACCGGGTCCATCATCGGCTGGCCCAGCATCACCGGCGTCATCTGCACCGCGGCCTTGTTGGCATAACGCACCACCCCGTTGCGCTGCACCCAGACCACGCCACTCTTGACCTGGTCAAACAACATCCGGAAAGCGTCGTTCATGGTGATCCCCTTCTGGCGCCTTCAACTGACACGCTGGCCCAGCAACTGACGCCCGACCCGCACGGCAATCGCCTCGGGCGACACCGGCAGATGAATCAGCTCGGCAGCGGCGGGCAACCCTCCACGGCGGGCGATCTCATGGTCGCTGGCCGCACTCAGCACCAGCACGCGCATGCCGGCCAGTGACTCGCACCGCTCCAGCGTCCGCAGCATCGCCATGCCATCCATCCCGGGCAATTCCAGGTTGGTCACCAGCAGGTCGGGCGCACGCTGGCCGATCTGCAGCAGGGCCAGGTAGCCGGTTTCAGCCATCCGCATGGTCACCGAGGGCCCGAACGGCTGCACCGCGGCTTCACAGCGTGCCTGCCACTGCGGGTCATCGGCCACCAGCAGCACGTCCAGTGGCCGGGTGCCCTGCACGGCATCGCGCGGCCGCGGGGGCTGTGGCTGCATCTCGGGCACCGCAGCCAGGGCCCGGGCGCGCTCGTCCGCGCGCGGAGGCTCCCCGCCCAGCCCCGTGCTCAAGGCCAGCGCCTCGACCGCGTTGTACGGAATGCGTCGGTGCCCCCCGGGCGTGCGAGCCGCCGGCAGGATGTCGGCCTCGACCCACAGCTGCACGGTGCGCAGCGAGACGCCCAGGCGCAGGGCGGCCTCGCGGGTGGTCAGCATGCGGGCCGCGGGGCCCAGAGGGATCACGTGGGACATGGGACAAACCTTTTTGTCGCGCCAGTTGGTGGTCTCAACCATGTTGTCGGCAGACATTTCAGTTTTTCGAGTTCCCAGGTCCCTTCGGAGGTCGCCCCGTGCACGAAACACCCCCGGTGCGTGCAGAAGTCGCATTTGGCGCGCTCCGGCGGATTGGGCACAATCGCGTCCCATGAGCAAAGCCTTCACGAAGGAAGCCGAAGGCGACGAGGACGACGACGTCGCCCTGCCGCCGCTGCCTGCCGGCACCAAGAACTACATGACGCCCGAGGGCTACCAGCGACTGCGTGCCGAGCTGGTCGGCCTGATCGACGTGGAACGCCCCAAGGTGGTGGAGATCGTCCACTGGGCGGCCTCCAATGGCGACCGCAGTGAGAACGGCGACTACCTCTACGGCAAGAAGCGCCTGCGCGAGATCGACCGCCGCATCCGCTTCCTCACGAAGCGGCTGGACCGCGCCGAGGTGGCCGACCCCACCGCGCACCATGGCAACGACCAGATCTTCTTTGGGGCCACCGTCACCTACGCCAACCAGGCGGGGGTGGAACGCACCATCACGATCAAGGGCATCGACGAGGTCGACAACCTCAATGGCGAAGTCAGTTGGATCTCGCCGATCGCCCGCGCGCTGCTGAAGGCCCGCGAAGGCGACGAGGTGCAACTGATGACACCCGGCGGGCTGGAGCGGCTCGAAGTCATCGAAGTGCGCTACCCCGCACCAGCCCGAGAGACCGACGCGCCCTGAAGCCCGTCTGCGGCCTCAGGGGCAGACGCGCTCGGCCTTGATGACCACGTTGCAGCGCCGCAGCGCGCGCAGCACGTCCGACAGGTGCTCGGTGTCGCGCACCGCCACCGTCAGGCGCAGCTCCGCCGTCTGGCCCAGGCGCTCGTCGCCCATCTCGATGTGGGTGATATCGGTTTCGGCCGTGCTGATGGCCGAGGCCACCTGCGCCAGCACGCCCTTGCCATTGGTGACCGTCACGGCCAGCACGGTTTCGAATGCCCTCGTCGGCTCCTCCGCCCAGCTCACGTCGATCCAGCGCTCGCTGTCCCGCTCGAACAGGCGTCGTCCCACGCCGCAGTGCTGCGTGTGCACCACCAGGCCCTCGCCGCGGCCCAGATAGCCCGCAATCGGATCGCCCGGCACGGGCGTACAGCACGGCGCCAGGCGCACGGTGGCGCCCTCGCTGCCGTCGATCACCACCGAGCCCTGCGTCGGCGCCTCGGCCGCCGCAAATCGGCCCAGCGTCAGCGTCAGCGCGTCCGGCCGCTCGCCCGACTCGGCCATCAGCTGTGCCAGGCGTTTGGCCACCATGGGCGCGATCTTGCGGCCCAGGCCGATGTCGATCAGCAGTTCGCGCTGGCTGCGGTTGCCGCCCCAGCGCACCAGGTTCTGCCAGAGGGCACCTTCCGCACCCGGACTCTCGTCGTCGCCACTGGGCAGCGTGAGCCCCTCGGCACGCAACGCCTGCGCCAGCAGCTTCTCGCCCAGCTCCAGTGACTCCTCCGCCTCCATCGCCTTCAGATAGCTGCGGATCTTGGAGCGAGCCCGGCCCGTGCGCACGAAATTCAGCCAGCCCGGATTCGGCCGCGCGCTCGGTGCCGTGATGATCTCGACCACGTCGCCGCTGTGCAGTTGCGAGCGCAACGGCACCGGCTCCCCATTGACCTTGGCCGAGACGCAGCGGTCGCCCACCCCCGAGTGGATGGCGTAGGCAAAGTCCACCGGCGTCGCGCCCTTGGGCAGCGCCACGATGCGCGACTTCGGCGTGAGCACATACACCGACTCCGGGAACAGGTCGATCTTCAGGTGCTCGAGGAATTCCGCCGAATCCCGCGTCTCGTGCTGGATGTCGATCAACGACTGCAGCCACACCGCCGCCTGCTGCGGCGACGCATCGCCGGGCTCCTCCTGCTCCTTGTACATCCAGTGCGCCGCAATGCCCTTCTCGGCCACCGCGTGCATGGCTTGCGAGCGGATCTGGAACTCCACCGCCGTGCCCACCGGGTTCACGAGCGTGGTGTGCAGCGACTGGTAGCCGTTGGCCTTCGAGATCGCGATGTAGTCCTTGAAGCGCCCCGGCAGCGGCTTGTAGAGCTGGTGCAGCACGCCCAGCGCCGTGTAGCACTCCAGCAGTTCGTTGGTCACGATGCGAAAACCGAAGATGTCGCTGACCTGCGCGAAGCTCAGGTTCTTCTCGACCATCTTGTGATAGATCGAGTAGACCGTCTTCTCGCGGCCGTACACCTCCACGTGCATGCCGGCCGCGTCGAACGCTTCCTGCACTTCCTTGCGGATGCGCTCGACCAGATCCCGCCGGTTGCCGCGGGTCTTCTTCACGGCCTTGGCCAGCACCCCGTAACGCCACGGGTTGATGTACTGGAAGGAAAGCTCCTGCAGCTCCCGGTAGGTCTGGTTCAGCCCCAGCCGGTGCGCAATCGGCACGTAGATTTCCAGCGTTTCCCGGGCGATGCGGGCGCGCTTGTGCGCCACCATCGCGGCCATCGTCCGCATGTTGTGCAGCCGATCGGCCAGCTTGATCAGGATGACGCGCACATCGCGCGCCATGGCCAGCAGCATCTTGCGGAAAGACTCAGCCTGCGACTCCTCCTTCGTCGAGAAGTGCAGTTTGTCGAGCTTGGTCAGCCCGTCGACCAGCTCGGCCGTGGGCGCCCCGAAACGCTCGATCAGCTCGACCTTGGTGACCCCGCAGTCCTCCATCGCGTCGTGCATCAGCGCCGCCATAATGGCTTGCGCGTCCAGCTTCCAGTCGGCGCACAGGCCGGCCACCGCAATCGGATGCGTGATGTAGGGCTCGCCGCTGGCGCGGAACTGCCCCAGGTGGGCCTCGTCGGCAAACCGGTAGGCGTCCCGCACACGGCGGATGTCAGCCTCGTCCAGGTAATCGAGCTTGTGGGTCAGCGCGGCAAAAGAAGCCGCCGCGGCGTCAGTGGCCAGGGTCATGTCCTGAATGTAGCGCGAGCGCAAGTCCCCTGGGGACGTCAGGCTCTCGGGAAACAACGACAAAGGCCCGCCGAGGCGGGCCTTGTGTGGCGTGCAGAGCC
Source organism: uncultured Aquabacterium sp. (assembly GCF_947366995.1). GTDB lineage: Bacteria > Pseudomonadota > Gammaproteobacteria > Burkholderiales > Burkholderiaceae_C > Aquabacterium. Next base: position 64,822 of record NZ_CANBCC010000004.1, read on the forward strand.
AGGCTGGATCAGGTCGGAACCTTGCGCAGCATTTCCAGGCCGACCTGGCCCGCGGCGATCTCGCGCAGGGCGGTCACGCTCGGCTTGTTGCGGGTGTCGATCTTGGGCGTGTGACCCTGGCTCAGCATGCGGGCGCGGTAGGTTGCGGCCAGCACGAGTTGGAAGCGGTTCGGGATCTTCTGCAGGCAGTCTTCGACGGTGATGCGGGCCATGGGGCTCTCCGAAGGGTGAACCGGCAAACCGGTTCGTGTTCAGGTTTTGTCCAGGACAAGCCCGGTCAAACCAGATTGAGGGCGCGAAACACAACAGACTTGTTGCGGCGCTGAGCAGCGTATTTTAACCGCTGCGCGTGAACAATGGCTTTCAGATCGAACAAAGCCGACTCGAACAGCGCGTTGACCACCACGAAATCGAAGTGCTGCGCCTGCGCCACCTCGATGCGGGCATTGGCCATGCGCACGTCGATCACATCGGGCGCGTCCTCGCCGCGACGGTTCAGACGCTGCAAAAGCTCTTCGTAACTGGGTGGCAGGATGAAGATCAGGATGGCAGTCGGGAAGATCTGCTTGATCTGCAGCGCGCCCTGCCAGTCGATCTCCAGCACCACATCCTCGCCGTGCTGGATGCGCTCCTCGATCGCCTTGCGGGACGTGCCGTAGCAGTTGCCGTGCACCTCGGCATGTTCGAAGAAGTCGCCATGTTCCACCATGGCGTTGAACTCGTCCTTGGACACGAACCAGTACTCGCGACCGTGCTGCTCCTGACCGCGCGGCTTGCGGGTGGTGTGCGAGACGCTGACCTGCAGGCGCGAGTCCAGCTCGAGCAGCGCCTTCACCAGGCTGGATTTGCCCGTGCCACTGGGGGCCGAGACCACGAAGAGGTTGCCGGGGTAGTCCATGTCACTGACCGGGGCGATGGGGGTGGGATGAGACACGTTATCGGCACTCATTCAAGGTTCTGAACCTGCTCGCGCATCTGCTCGATCAGGACCTTCATGTCGACCGACACCTGCGTCAGCTCCAGCGCTGCGGCCTTCGAGCCCAGCGTGTTGGCCTCGCGGTGCAGCTCCTGGATGAGGAAGTCCAGGCGCTTGCCCACTTCGCCGCCCTTCTTCAGCAGCCGACCGATCTCGTCGAGGTGGGCCTTCAGGCGCTGCAGTTCTTCGTCCACGTCGATGCGCAGCGCGTAGGCAGCCGCCTCGCTCAGCGCGCGCTCCTGTGCGGCCTCGGGCGTGACGGTGCCGCCCACGGCCTTCAGGGCCTCCTCGTACTTCTGCACGAAGCGCTCCTGCTGGCGTTGCACGGCCTGAGGCACCAGCGGCTCGGCCTGGGCGGCCAGCGCCTTCAGCCCCTTGAGCTTGTCCTGCAGCACGGCCACCAGGCGGGCGCCTTCACGCTCGCGGGCCTCCTTCATGGCCTCGATGCACTGGCGGGCCGCCTGCATGGCGACCTCTTCCAGGCGGGCAGCCGGCGCGGCTGCACGGCACCAGTTCAGCACCTCGTTCACACTCAAGGGCGCAGCCTTGGGCAGCCAGTTCTGCACCGTGCCTTCCAGGCGTGCCAGCGTGTGCAACTGGTCGGGCTGAGGCTGGGGCCACCCGGCGTCGGCCGCGCGCTGCGGCTGCAGGCGGAACTCCATCTTGCCGCGCTTGAACGACGCCGTGACCAGCTCGCGCAGCGCGGGCTCCAGCCCCCGGAACTCGTCGGCGAGCTTGAAGCTCAGATCGAGGAAACGGCTGTTGACCGAGCGCAACTCCGCGCCGACCGAGCCACTGAGGCCCTTGCGCGACGCCGATGGCGTGTCGGAATCCTCGCCGTGCTCACCACCCTGGTCGGGCAAGGACGCCGCCGCACTGGCGAAGCCGGTCATACTGTAGACTGACATGGTTACTTGACACCGGACAAAACTCGATTATGTCAAAGCCCAAACCCGCCCCGTTGCCCTCGGGCACCGTCGTGGGTGGCTACCAGGTGGTCAAGAAGCTCGCTGCTGGCGGCTTCGGCGTCGTTTACCTCGCCGAAGACCCCGAAAAACGCCTGGTCGCCCTCAAGGAATACCTGCCCGCCTCGCTGGCCGAGCGCTCGCCCGGCGAGCTGATTCCGCGCGTCAAGCCCGACAAGCAGCCGCTGTACCGTCTGGGTCTCAAGAGTTTCTTCGAAGAAGGCCGCTCGCTGGCGCAAATCGCGCACCCCAGCGTGGTCTCGGTGCTCAACTTCTTCCGCGAAAACGAAACCGTCTACATGGTGATGAACTACCTGCAGGGTGACACCCTCCAGGACTTCATCGTCACCGCCCGCGACCTCAAGCGCGACAAGGTCTTCCGCGAATCCACGATCCGCAGCCTGTTCGACGAGATCCTGCGCGGCCTGCGCATCGTGCACCAGCACAAGATGCTGCACCTCGACATCAAACCGGCCAACATCTTCATCACGAACGACAACAAGGCAGTGCTGCTGGATTTCGGCGCCGCGCGCGAGGTGCTGTCCAAGGAAGGCAACTTCATTCGCCCGATGTACACGCCCGGCTTTGCCGCGCCCGAGATGTACCGTCGCGATGGCTCGCTGGGGCCCTGGACCGACATCTACGCCATTGGTGCCTGCATCTACGCCTGCATGCAGGGCTACCCGCCCAACGACGCCCCGCAGCGTCTTGAAAAAGACCGTCTCGGGTTGTCCCTCTCGCGGCTGCGCAACGTCTATTCGGATAACCTGCTGGAGGTGACCGAGTGGTGCATGTCGCTCGACCCGCTGGCCCGTCCGCAGAGCGTTTTCGCGCTGCAGAAGGAACTGGCGCGTGAAACCGAACGTCGCTACTCGAAACTCACCTTTGCCGAGCGCGTGAAACTCCAGATTGAAAACCTCAAGACCGGTACCAAAGCATGAGGTTCTCCGTTTATCAGATCAGCCGCAAGGGCGGCCGCGAGAAGAACGAAGACCGCATGGGCTACTGCTACACGCGGGACTCCGGTCTGTTCGCGCTGGCCGACGGCATGGGCGGCCACCCAGAGGGCGAAATGGCCTCGCAGCTTGCGCTGCAGACGATGGCCGCGCTCTTTCAGCGCGATGCCCGCCCCACGCTGGCCGACCCGATCCGCTTTCTGCAGGACGCCGTCATGGCGGGCCACCACCAGTTGCTGCGCTATGCCAGCGAAAAAGGCCTGATCGACACGCCGCGCACCACCATCGTCGCCTGCATCCTGCAGGGCAATGCCGCCTACTGGGCTCATTGCGGTGACTCGCGCCTGTACTTCGTGCGCGGCGACAAGCTGATCGCTCGCACCCGCGACCACTCCTACTCCGAACTGCAGCAGACCCTGTCGACCGTGGTGCCGCTCAACGAGCGCTACAACCGCAACGTGCTGTTCACCTGCCTGGGCAGCCCCGGCAAGCCGGTCGTCGACACCGCCGGCCCGCTGCTGCTGCAGGAGGGTGACCGTGTCCTGCTGTGTTCCGATGGCCTCTGGGGTACGGTCGATGACGAGGTCATCACGCACCACATGGCCACCCGCACGATCTCGGATGCCGTGCCCGAACTGGTCGAAGAAGCGCTGCGCAACGGCGGCCCGAAGTGCGACAACGTGACCGTCATCGCGATGGAATGGGAATCGGCCAGCCACGAAGACACGCGCGGAATCTCGACCGACACGCTGGGCGACGAGGTGTTTGCTTCCACCATCCAGGCCAGCGTCGGCAACGCCACCGGGCCGGGTAACATCGTCGAAGCCGACGACCTGGACGAGGCCGAGATCGAGCGCTCCATCCGCGAGATCAACGAGGCCATCCGCCGCTCAGCCGCCGCGGCCGCCCGCAAGACCTGAGCGCGCCCGACACACCATCCTCCGAGGGCACGGCCACACGCACGTGCCCTCTTTGTTTTTGACGACCGATTCCGACACAGGAGCCCCCATGGCCTTCCAACGCCCCCACGGCCGCGCCGCCGACGCACTGCGCCCGCTGACCATCACCCGCGGCTACACCCGCCACGCCGAAGGCTCGGTGCTCATCTGTTTCGGTGACACCAAGGTGCTGTGCACCGCCTCGGTAGAAGAAAAAGTGCCGCCGCACAAGCGCGGCAGCGGCGAAGGCTGGGTCACCGCCGAGTACGGCATGCTGCCCCGCTCCACCCACACCCGCAGCGACCGCGAAGCCGCCCGGGGCAAGCAGAGCGGCCGCACGCAGGAAATCCAGCGCCTGATCGGCCGCAGCCTGCGCGCCGTGGTCGACCTGACCAAGCTGGGCGAGCGCTCCATCGTGCTCGACTGCGACGTGATCCAGGCCGATGGCGGCACCCGCACCGCCGCCATCACCGGGGCCTACGTGGCGCTGATGGACGCGGTCAACGGCCTGCTGGCCAGCGGCAAGCTCACTGACAACCCGGTGCGCCAGCCCGTGGCCGCCATCAGCGTCGGCATTGTCGAAGGCACGCCGCTGCTCGACCTTGAATACGTCGAAGACTCCGCCTGCGACACCGACATGAACGTCGTCATGACCGGCGCCGGTCACTTCGTCGAGGTGCAGGGCACGGCCGAAGGCGTGGCCTTCACACGCGCCGAGATGGACCAGCTGCTGGCCCTGGCCGACAAGGGCATCCGCGAGCTGATCGCCGCCCAGGCCGCCGCCCTCGCCCAGCCGCTCGCCTGAGCACGTATCCGTCCCCCTGCCCGGTCTGCCGCCATGCCACGCCAACTCATCCTCGCCTCGAACAACGCCAAGAAGCTGCGCGAGCTGCAAGCGCTGATCGCCCCGCTGGGGGTCGATCTGGTCACGCAGGGCGCGCTGGGCATCGCCGAGGCGGAAGAACCCCACGTCACCTTCGTCGAGAACGCACTGGCCAAGGCCCGCCATGCCGCCCGCGAGGGCAACGGGCCGGCGCTGGCCGACGACTCCGGCCTGTGTGTCGATGCGCTGGGTGGCGCGCCGGGTGTGCGCTCGGCCCGCTACGCCGTCGACGCGGGGCGGGTGCCCGAAGGCGCCGGCCGGGACGTGATCGACCCGGCCAACAACGCCTGGCTGCTGGCCCAGATGGCCCCTCTGACACAAGCAGCCCAGCGCCGCGCGCACTTCACCTGCCTGCTTGTGGCGGTGCGCCACGCCGACGACCCCGAGCCGCTGATCGCAGAAGGCCACTGGTCGGGCGAGTTGCTGACCGCGCCGCAAGGCGAGCACGGCTTCGGCTACGACCCGCTGCTGTGGATTCCGACGCACGGCATGAGTGCCGCGCAGCTTCCGCCCGACATCAAGAACGGCATCAGCCACCGCGCGGTGGCCTGCCAGCGCCTGCGCGACATGATGCGCCTCCGCTGGGGCCTAGATGCCCCAGCCGCCGCAGACGCCCCCGCCGCATGGCCCTGGCAGGGCGCCTGACACGCCTGCGACCGCTTCTAGACGCACGGCACAGCCATGATCACCTTGCAACGCCCCGGCGCACTCAGCGCCCTGCCCCCGCTTTCACTGTACGTGCACCTGCCCTGGTGCCTGCGCAAGTGCCCCTACTGCGACTTCAACAGCCATGAGGTGCGCGAGCCTGGCGGGGCGGCCGTGCTGTCGCCCGACATCGAAACCCGCTACCTCGACGCCCTGCGCGCCGACCTTGAAAGCGCGCTGCCGCTGATCTGGGGACGGCGCGTCCACTCCGTCTTCATCGGGGGCGGCACGCCCAGCCTGTTCAGCCCAGCCGGCATCGATCGCCTGCTGGCCGACGTGCGTGCGCGCCTGCCGCTCGACGCCCAGGCCGAGATCACCCTGGAGGCCAACCCCGGCACCTTCGAGAAGGACCGTTTCCGCGCCTTCCGCGCCGCCGGGGTCAACCGCCTGTCGATCGGTGTGCAGAGCTTCGATGACGCCAAGCTGCAGGCCCTGGGCCGCATCCACAGCCGCGACCAGGCCCTGGCGGCCATCGACGAGGCCCGCGCCTGCTTCGACACCTTCAACATCGACCTGATGTATGCGCTGCCCGGTCAGACCCTGGCCGACCTGCATGCCGACCTGGATCTCGCCCTGGCCCAGCAGCCACCGCATCTGTCGCTCTACCACCTGACCATGGAGCCCAACACCGTGTTCGGCTCCCGCCCGCCCGAAGGCCTGCCAGACGACGACACGGCGTTCGACATGCTGGACGTGGTCACCGAGCGCACCGCGCAGGCCGGCCTGCAGCGCTACGAGGTTTCGGCCTACGCCCGCCCGGGCCACCGCTGCTGGCACAACCTGAACTACTGGCAGTACGGCGACTACCTCGGCATCGGCGCCGGCGCCCACAGCAAGCTGAGCTTTCCTGACCGCATCGTGCGGCAGGTGCGCTGGCGCGAGCCCGGCACCTACATGGACAAGGCGACGCAGGGGCAGGCCTGCTCGAACGAGACCCCGGTGGCGCTGGCCGACCGCCCGTTCGAATTCATGATGAACGCGTTGCGCCTGAAGGACGGTTTCGAGTTCGACCGCTACACCGAGCGCACCGGCCTCACGCTGGCCAGCATCCAGGGCCCGCTCGCCGAGGCCGAGGCCAAGGGCCTGCTGGCCCGCGACCTCACACGCGCCTGGCCCACCGCGCGCGGCTTCGACTTCCTCAGTGACCTGCAGGGCCTCTTCCTGAAGGACTGACACAAAAAAGCCGCTGGCTCACACCAGCGGCTGGGTCCGGTTTCGCCAGCCAGGGCTTGCCCGGCCGGGGCGCGGCGATCAGGCCGCCTTCTTCTCGTCGCGCAGTTCGCGACGCAGGATCTTGCCCACGTTGGTCTTGGGCAGGTCGGTGCGGAACTCGATGTGCTTGGGACACTTGTAGCCGGTCAGCTGCTCGTGGCAGTAAGCCTTGAGCTGCTCCTCCGTCAGCGTGGTGTCCTTGCGCACGACGAACAGCTTCACAGCCTCGCCCGACTTGCTGTCCGGCACACCCACGGCCGCACACTCCAGCACCCCGGGATGCATGTTCACCACCTGCTCCACCTCGTTCGGGTACACGTTGAAGCCCGACACCAGGATCATGTCCTTCTTGCGGTCCACGATCTTCACCAGGCCGGTCTCGTCCATCACACCGATGTCACCGGTGCGGAAGAAACCATCGGGCGTCATGACCTTGGCGGTCTCGTCCGGGCGGTTCCAGTAGCCGGCCATCACCTGCGGGCCGCGGATCGAGATCTCGCCCACGCCGCCGATCGGCAGATGGTTCCCATCGTCGTCCAGGATGGCCACGTCGGTCGAGGGCAGCGGCAGGCCGATGGCGCCGTTGAAGCCCTTGTTGTCCAGGCGGTTCACGGTGGCCACCGGCGAGGTCTCCGACAGGCCATAGCCTTCCACGATAGGGCAACCCGTCAGCTTCTGCCACTTCTCGGCGGTGGCCTGCTGCACGGCCATGCCGCCGCCGTTGGACACCTTCAGACCCGAGAAGTCGAGCTTGGCAAACTCGGGGTCGTTGGCGAGCGCGTTGTACAGCGTGTTGACGGCGGGGAACTGGTTGACCTTGTAGTTCTTCAGCGTCTTCACGAAGCCCGGGATGTCGCGCGGATTGGCGATCAGGATGTTCATGCTGCCCATGCGCGCGCCGACCATGTAGCAGGCCGTCAGCGCAAAGATGTGGTACAGCGGCAGCGCGCACACCACGGTCAGCGGCTGGTTGCCCAGCTTGCCCAGCTCGGGCTTGAACCAGGCCTCGCACTGCAGTATGTTGGCCACGATGTTGCTGTGCAGCAGCGTCGCACCCTTCGACACGCCGGTCGTCCCGCCCGTGTACTGCAGGAAGGCAACGTCATCGGGCCTGAGCGACGGACGCGCGTACTTCGCCGAGCTGCCCTGCGACAGCACCTGCTTGAACGGCGTGACCTTGATGCCACTCCCGTTGGGCAGGCTGTAGGCCGGCACCATCTTCTTGACGTGGCGCACCACGAAGTTCACCAGCGGCCCCTTCAGGCCGGGCAGCATGTCGCCCATGGTGGCCACGACGATGTGCTTGACCGCCGTGCGCTTGACCACTTCCTGCAGCGTGGTCGCAAAGTTCTCGAGGATGACGATGGCTTCAGCGCCCGAGTCCTTGAGCTGATGCTCCAGCTCACGCGGGGTGTACAGCGGGTTCACGTTGACCACCACATAGCCGGCGCGCAGCACGGCGGCAATCGCCACCACATACTGCGGCACGTTGGGCATCATCAGCGCCACGCGGGCGCCCTTGGCCAGCCCCAGCGACTGCAGCCAGGCAGCCATGGCACGCGACTGTTCGTCGACCTGCTCGTACGTGAAGTGGGCGCCCATGAACGCCGCCATGTCGCGCTTCGCGTACTGCTTGAACGACTGGTCCAGAAGATCGACCAGCGAGGCGTATTCGGCGGTGTTGATCTCGGCAGGCACGCCGGCTTCGTAGTGGGCCAGCCAGGGTTTGGAGCTCGTCATGGGGTCATCCTCGTCTCTTGGTCAGGTCAATCACGCACGGCACCCTGACGGGGGTCACCGCACGACAGCGCTGCACGCATTCTGCAACATCTGTAGCTAGGGGTAATCCCGAGTACCAGTTGCGCCCAGCGGCCGATTGCAACAGGTTATTTCACCCTGATTGCGGGGCCACCCGTGTTAACCGGGACAGACAGTCCGGGCACACGGAGGCACAATACCCTCGAATGTGACTCCACATGTTTCCTCTTCACCACTCATTTGCAGGCCCCGCTGTCCATCATGGCTGACCGTGCGATAGACCATCCCCTCACCCCTCGACGCCGCTGGTTCCTTAAGACCGCCCTGGCGATTGGCGCGCTGGGTGCCTCCCTCGGCGGCCTGGTGTACTGGCACCGAGGCATGCGCGAAGGGCACCTCACGCCAGAAGGCCGTTCGGTGTTTCGTGCCCTTGCCATCGGCTTTGTCGGTCCGATGCTGCCGCAGGATCCCGCCAAGCGCGAAGCCCTGTTGAGCGCGCACCTCGAGCACCTGGAGCCCTTTCTGAACAACCTGCCTCAGGTGCTGCAGGTGCAAGTCAATGCCATCGTCGGGCTGCTCGCCAACGGCGTCACGCGCCGCATGCTGACGGGTCTGCCCACCGATTGGGACAGCGCCACACCAGCCCAACTCGAGGCCGCATTTGACAACATGCGGCGCCATCCGCTGCCCAGCAACCGGCTGACCTACCAGGTGGTGCGCTCCATCACCTGCATGACGTTCTTCGCAAACAGCGACCACTGGTCCCTCACTGGCTACCCTGGCCCCGTCGACCTATGAGCAAACTCCCTGATCCGTTCCGCGAAGGCCTGGCCCGCGGCTGGAAAGCCGTCAACGGCGAAACCGGTCTGCCCAGTCGGGTCGAATGCGATGTCGTCATCGTGGGCAGCGGCGCCGGCGCCGGCATCACTGCCGAACTGCTCGTTAAGGCCGGCCTCGATGTCGTGCTGGTCGAAGAAGGTCCACTGCGTACCAGCAGCGACTTCCACCAGAAAGAGTCCGAGGCCTACGCCACCCTCTACCAGGACAGCGCCGGCCGCCGTACCGCCGACGGTGCGATCACCATCCTGCAGGGGCGCTGCGTGGGTGGCACGACCGTCATCAACTGGACGAGCTCGTTTCGCACGCCAGCGCAGACGCTGTCGTACTGGCAGAGCGAATTCGGCCTGCAGGACTTCACCGAAGCCGCCCTGGCGCCCTGGTTCAAGCAGGCTGAGACGCGCCTCAACATGACCCCGTGGGAGGTGCCCGCCAACCCCAACAACGAGTTGCTGCGCACCGGGGCACGCAAGCTGGGCATCCAGGCCGATGTGATCCCCCGCAACGTCAAGGGCTGCTGGAACCTCGGCTCGTGCGGCATGGGCTGCCCCACCAACGCGAAGCAGTCGATGCTGGTCACCACGCTGCCGACGGCCCTGGAGCGCGGTGCCCGTCTGTTCCATCAGACTCGCGCCGAGGCATTCGAGCTTGACGGCGACAAGGTGAAGGCGCTGCTGTGTGCGCCCATCCGCATCAACGGCCAGAAGGTGTCCGACCAGCTGATGCGGGTCACCGCGCGCCACTATGTGGTGTCGGGCGGCGCGATCAACTCGCCCGCCCTGCTGAAACGCTCCAAGGTGCCGGACCCCCACGGCCTGCTCGGCACGCGCACCTTCCTCCACCCGGTGGCCTTCTCATCGGCGGTGTTCGACCAGCGCATCGAAGGCTGGGCTGGCGCGCCGCAGTCGATCTACTCCGATCACTTCGTGCACAACGCGCCGCTCGACGGCCCGATGGGCTACAAGCTTGAAGCCACCCCGATGCAGCCGGGCCTGACCTCCGTGCTGCTGGGCGGGCACGGCCATCTGCTCGCCGAGCGCTTTGCGCAGTATCCGAACACGCAGATGATGCTTGCGCTGCTGCGCGACGGCTTCCATCCAGAGTCCGGCGGGGGCACGGTGTACCTCAACGTGGACGGCTCGCCCTTGCTGCACTACCCGCTGACCGACTATGTCCTGGAAGGCTTCCGCAGCGCGCTGGCCAGCATGGCCGAAGTGCAGTTTGCCGCTGGCGCCCGCAAGGTGTTGCCGCTGCACGAACAGGGTCAGCATTACACAAGCTGGGCCGAGGCCAAGGCAGCCATTGCCGCCTTCGACATGAAGCCCTACCTCGTTGGCGCGGGCAGCGCACACGTCATGGGCGGATGCCGGATGGGGGGCACCGAGAAGCAGGGCGTGGTGCGCCCGGACGGCGTGCACTGGCAGCTGGCCAACCTCTCGGTGCACGACGGCTCGCTGTTTCCCACCAGCATCGGCGCCAATCCACAGCTGTCGATCTACGGAACGGTCAATCGCATGGCCACCCAGCTCGCGCGCCGTCTCAGCGGCCAGATGGTGTCGCTGGTCTGATGAGAGCGGGGCAAACCAGCCCCTCGGAAAACACAAAACCCCGCCAAGGCGGGGTTTTGTTGTTGGAGCCGGCCCTTCGGGGAGCCGGCGCACCAGACAAGTTTACTTGTTGCGGGTGCCCACCACTTCGATTTCCACGCGGCGGTTCTTGGCGCGGCCTTCGGCCGACTTGTTGTCAGCCACGGGCTGCTTCTCGCCCTTGCCTTCGGTGTACACGCGGGCAGCGTCGATGCCCTTGCCGGTCAGGTAGCTCTTGACGGCTTCCGAACGACGGATCGACAGCTTCTGGTTGTAGGCATCAGAGCCGACCGAGTCGGTGTGGCCGACGGCGATGATGACTTCCAGATTCAGGCCCTTGACCTTGTCGGCCAGGTCGTCCAGCTTGGCCTTGCCTTCGGGCTTCAGCACAGCCTTGTCGAAGTCGAAGAAGGCGTCGGCAGCGAAGCTGACCTTCTCGGTGGCCGGGGCGACCACGGCAGGGGCGGGTGCGGGGGCTGGAGCCGGAGCCGGGGCTGCGGACGGAGCCGGAGCCGGAGCAGCGGGAGCGGCCGGGGCGGGCACGCCGTCGCAACCCTGAACGCCGGTCTGCGGGGTCCAGAAATTGTCGCGCCAGCAGTATTCGTTGGTGCCGTTCTTCCACACGGTACCGTCGGTACCACGCCAGTTGTCGGTGGTCGACTGGGCTTGGGCGAAAGCACCACCCGTCAGGGCAACAGTAGCAAACAGCGCGGCAACTTTATTGAGTTTGTTCATGCGAATCCTCACGTGTAAGACGCAGCATTGGACTGCGAAGCGCCCTGCCTGGGCAATTAGCCGAAAAGCTAACGGTGAAAGGGGGTAACCCTTTGGGGGCTGACACGAACCATTGTGCCATAGCGGAAATGACACTCAATGAGGCGTCCGTACTGCACGAACACGGCCGCCGACTTGTTGCGCGAGGGAGACAATCCAGGCCAATTACAATGGCTTGTTCAGCCCTGCTCCCCTCTGACACAGGGGGCGGCGGGGTCCATGGAAGCCCGTCGCGGTGCCCTGCCTCCCGGCTGCACCGCTCCTTCTCGCCGACCGAGTCCGCATGACGTCATTCGCCAAGGAAACCCTGCCCATCAGCCTCGAAGAGGAGATGCGGCGCTCGTACCTCGATTACGCGATGAGCGTGATCGTCGGCCGCGCCCTGCCCGATGCCCGTGATGGCCTCAAGCCCGTGCACCGCCGCGTCCTGTTCGCGATGCACGAATTGAACAACGACTGGAACCGGCCATACAAGAAATCGGCGCGCATCGTTGGCGACGTCATCGGTAAATACCACCCCCACGGTGATTCGGCCGTCTACGACACCATCGTCCGGATGGCGCAGGATTTCTCGCTGCGTCACATGCTGGTCGATGGCCAGGGCAACTTCGGCTCGGTTGACGGCGACAGCGCCGCGGCCATGCGATACACCGAAATCCGCCTGTCGAAGATCGCGCACGAAATGCTGGCCGACATCGACAAGGAAACTGTCGATTTCGGCCCGAACTACGACGGCTCGGAAAAAGAGCCGCTGGTGCTGCCCACCCGGCTGCCCAACCTGCTGGTCAACGGCTCGGCGGGCATTGCCGTGGGCATGGCGACCAACATCCCGCCGCACAACCTCAACGAGGTCGTCGACGCCTGCCTGCACTCACTGAAGAACCCGGACTGCTCGATCGACGAGCTGATGGAGATCATCCCCGCGCCCGACTTCCCCACCGCCGGCATCATCTATGGCATGAGCGGCGTGCGCGAGGGCTACCGCACCGGCCGCGGCCGTGTGGTCATGCGCGCCCGCGTGCACTTCGAGGACATCGGCAAGGGGGACCGCCAGGCGATCATCGTTGACGAGATCCCCTACCAGGTCAACAAGAAGACGCTGCTGGAGCGCATCGCCGAGCTGGTCCACGAGAAGAAGATCGAAGGCATCAGCCACATCCAGGACGAGTCGGACAAGTCCGGCATGCGCGTGGTGATCGAGCTCAAGCGCGGTGAAGTGCCCGAGGTCGTGCTGAACAACCTGTACAAGCAGACGCAGCTGCAGGACACCTTCGGCATCAACATGGTGGCGCTGATCGACGGTCAGCCCAAGCTGTGCAACCTGAAGGACCTGATCACGGTCTTCCTGGAGCACCGCCGCGAAGTGGTCACCCGCCGCACGGTGTTCGAGCTGCGCAAGGCGCGCGAGCGCGGCCACGTGCTCGAAGGCCTGGCCGTGGCGCTGGCCAACATCGACGAGTTCATCGAAACCATCAAGACCTCGCCCACGCCGCCGGTCGCCAAGACGGCGCTGATGAGCAAGAGCTGGGACTCGTCGCTGGTGCGTGAGATGCTGTCTCGCGTCGAAGGCGACGCCAAGCAGTACCGCCCCGAGAGCCTGTCGCCGAACTACGGCATGCAGGCCGATGGCCTGTACCGCCTGTCCGACGAGCAGGCTGGCGAAATCCTGCAGATGCGCCTGCAGCGCCTGACCGGCCTGGAGCAGGACAAGATCATCGGCGAGTACAAGGACGTCATGGCCCAGATCGCCGATCTGCTGGACATCCTCGCCAAGCCGGAACGTGTCTCGGCCATCATCGGTGACGAGCTGATGGCCATCCGCACCGAGTTCGGTCAGACCAAGGTCGGCGCCCGCCGCTCGACGATCGAGCACAACGCGCAGGAGCTGGGCACCGAAGACCTGATCACGCCGACCGACATGGTCGTGACGCTCTCGCACACCGGCTACATCAAGAGCCAGCCGCTGAGCGAATACCGAGCACAGAAGCGCGGCGGCCGCGGCAAGCAGGCCACCGCCACGAAGGAAGACGACTGGATCGACCAGCTCTTCATCGCCAACACGCACGATTACATCCTGTGCTTCAGCAACCGCGGCCGCGTGTACTGGCTGAAGATCTGGGAAGTGCCGCAGGGCTCGCGCAACTCGCGCGGCAAGCCCATCGTGAACATGTTCCCGCTGGAGAAGGACGAGAAGATCAACGTCGTCCTGCCGCTGACCGGCGAGTTCCGCAGCTTCCCTGAAGACCACTATGTGTTCATGGCCACGCGCCTGGGTACGGTCAAGAAGACCCCGCTGACCGACTTCAGCAACCCACGCAAGGCCGGCATCATCGCCGTGGGCCTCGATGACGGCGACTACCTGGTCGGCGCCGCCCTCACGGACGGCAAGCACGACGTGATGCTGTTCTCCGATGGCGGCAAGGCCGTGCGCTTCGACGAAGAAGACGTGCGCCCCATGGGCCGCAGCGCCCGCGGCGTGCGCGGCATGATGCTGGAAGAAGGCCAGTCGGTCATCGCCATGCTGGTGGCCGAAGACGAGACGCAGAGCGTGCTGACCGCCACCGAAAACGGCTACGGCAAGCGCACCAGCATCGTCGAGTACACCCGCCATGGCCGCGGCACGAAGGGCATGATCGCCATCCAGCAGTCCGAGCGCAACGGCAAGGTCGTGGCCGCCACGCTGGTGCGTGCCGAAGACGAGATCATGCTGATCACCGACAAGGGCGTGCTGGTGCGCACCCGCGTCAGTGAAATCCGCGAGCTGGGCCGCGCCACCCAGGGCGTGACGTTGATCGCGCTCGATGAAGGCGCCAAGCTGATCGGCCTGCAGCGCATCGTCGAGAACGACGCCAACGCCGATGCCGCCGCGACAGAGAACGACCCGGAAGACGGCGAGGCCGGAACCGATCTGTGATGATCTGACACCAAGCGAGTTGCGCCCCGTCACACTGGCGGGGTTTTCCTTCTCTCACGGACACCAAGGACCGAACATGAAGCTGACGAAAACGGTGTGGGCTGCGGCCATCGCCTCGACCCTGATGGCGACCAGCCTGGGTGCGCATGCCGAAAGCAAGAAGGAGCTGGTTCAGAAGCTGCTGACCCTCCAGCAACCCGCACTCGAAGGCACCGCCCGCGGCCTGGCCGAAAACCCGGCCCGCCAACTCGCCGGCGCGGCGCAGCCGGTCCTGGCCCAGGCTGTCCCGGAAGACAAGCGCGAAGCCACCGCCAAGCAGATCGACGCCGAGATCCGCAAGTATCTGGACGTGGCCATCCCGGTGCTGCGCAGCACCACGGTCAAGCTCAGCCAGAGCGTGATCGGCCCGATGTTCGAAGAGCGCTTCACCGAAGATGAACTGCGCCAGCTGGTCACCATGCTCGAGTCGCCCGTGCTCAAGAAGTACCAGGGGCTGCTGCCCGAGATGAGCAACGCTTTGGTCGAGAAGGTGGTGCAGGAAGCCCGCCCGCAGGTTGACCCCAAGCTGCAGGCCGCCCAGCAGAACATCCGCAAGATTCTGGACACCGCGACCGGCGGCAAGCTGAGTGGCGGCCAATCCAGTCAGCCTGCTCCGGCCACCAAGCCCGTCCCCGCCAAGAAGTGACCCTCCCCGACCCGGCCGCGCGCCGGGTTCGTTCCCATCGGATTGCCCCATGACGCGTCCTTTCAATTTCTCGGCTGGCCCGGCCACGCTGCCCGAAGACGTTCTGAAACAGGCCGCCGCCGAGATGCTGGACTGGCGCGGCAGCGGCATGGGCGTCATGGAGATGAGCCACCGCGGCAAGGAGTTCATCTCGATCGCACAGCAGGCCGAAGCCGACCTGCGCGAGATCCTCTCGATCCCGGCGAACTACAAGGTCCTGTTCATGCAGGGCGGCGCCATCGCCGAGAACGCCATCCTGCCAATGAACCTGTCGCGGGGCGCGCGCACCGATTACGTGATCACCGGTTCGTGGTCGCAGAAATCGGCCAAGGAAGCGCGCACCTACTGCGATGTGCACGTGGCGGCCACCAACGAGGCCGACCTGCACACGCGCATGCCCGCCTATGGCAGCTGGCAGCTGTCGAAGGACGCGGCCTATGTGCACGTCTGCAGCAATGAAACCATCCACGGCGTGGAGATGCACGAGCTGCCCGACCTGAAGGCCCTCGGCTCGAACGCCCCGCTGGTGATCGACTGCTCGTCGCACCTCGCTTCCCGCCCGCTCGACTGGTCCCGCGTGGCCGTCGCCTACGGGGGCGCACAGAAGAACATCGGCCCCTCGGGCCTGACGCTGGTGATCGTCCGGGAAGACCTGCTGGGCCGCGCCCTGCCCATCACCCCGTCTGCCTTCGACTACCAGACGGTGGCCAAGAACGATTCGATGTACAACACGCCGCCCACCTATGCGTGGTACATCGCAGGCCTCGTGTTCCAGTGGGTCAAGCGCCAGACCGAGGGCCATCTCACCGGGCTGGCCGCGGTCGAGGCCCGCAACATCGCCAAGGCGGCGCTGCTGTATGACTACATCGATGGCTCCGGCTTCTACGAGAACCGCGTGGCGGTCGACTGTCGTTCGCGCATGAACGTGCCGTTCTTCCTGAAGAACGAGGCGCTCAACGACGCCTTCCTGGCTGGCGCCAAGGAAGCGGGCCTGCTTCAGCTCAAGGGTCACAAGAGCGTGGGCGGCATGCGGGCCTCGGTCTACAACGCGATGCCGCTGGCGGGCGTGCAGGCGCTGGTCGACTTCATGAAGCACTTCGCACGCACCCATGGCTGAGCCCCTCGACGCCCACTATGAACCCGATGGCCGGCCGGTCGACGAGCAGCTGGCCGACCTTCGCGTGCGCATCGACGCGCTCGATGTCGAGCTGCTGAGTCTGCTCAATGCGCGCGCGCGGCTTGCTCAGGCGGTGGGCGAGGTCAAGAAGATCGACGGCTCGCCGGTGTTCCGGCCCGATCGTGAACTGCAGGTGATCGAAGGCCTGAAGCAGCGCAATCCGGGCCCGATCCTGCCCGAGAGCATTGGCCCGATCTGGCGCGAAGTGATGTCGGCCTGTCGCGCGCTGGAAGCCAAGCAGCGCGTGGCCTTCCTCGGGCCGGCAGGCACGTTCACCGAGCAGGCGATGTACAACTACTTCGGCTCGTCCATCGAACCGATTGCCTGCTCGAGCTTCGACGAGATCTTCCGGGCGGCCGCCTCGGGCTCGGCGGACTACGGTGTCGTGCCGATCGAGAATTCCACTGAAGGCGTGGTCGCCCGCACGCTCGATCTGCTGCTGCAGTCGTCACTGACCATCATGGGTGAGACCAGCCTGGCCGTGCAGCACAACCTGCTGCGCAAGGACCCCGGCCGCGACGGCATCCAGGTGGTCACGGCGCACCCGCAGGCGCTGGCGCAATGCCAGGGCTGGCTCAGCCAGAATCTGCCGCACGCCGAGCGCCGCGCGGTGGCCAGCAATGCCGAAGGCGCCCGCCTGGCCGCCGCCGACCCGAGCTTTGCCGCCCTGGCCAGCGAGCGCGCCGCCTCGATGTTCGGCCTGCACGTCGTGCAGCGCGCCGTGCAGGACGAGGCCAACAACCGCACCCGCTTCTTCATCCTCACGCCGGCCGAGAAGCACAAGCCGGCGGGGCCCACAGGTCGCGACTGCATCAGCCTCGCGGTGTCGGTGCCCAACAAACCCGGTGCGGTGCACGACATGCTGGTGCCGCTCAAGCAGCACGGCGTGTCGATGAACCGCATCGAATCCCGCCCGGCCCGCTCCGGCCAGTGGGAGTACGTCTTCTTCGTCGACATCGTGGGTCACCCGGACACCCCCAACGTCGCTGCGGCGCTCGAAGCGCTGCGCGCGCAAGTCTCGTTCATCAAGGTGCTTGGCAGCTACCCGCTGGATGCACACGGATCTCACTGAAAGCGCTGTCCCATGTTCAACCAACTCGGTCTGATCGGGTGCGGCCTGATGGGCGGCTCCTTCGCCCTCGCCCTCAAGAAAGCCGGCCTGGTCAAGCGGGTCATCGGTTACAGCAAGTCGCCCTCCACCGTCGAGAAGGCCCGTCGACTCGGCGTGATCGACATTGCCGCCGAATCCGCCCTGCTGGCCGTGTCCGGCTCCGACATCGTGCTGATTGCCGTGCCGGTGGCCGCCACCGAAGCCACCTTCAAGGCCATCCGCCACTTGGTGGACCCCACCGTGCTGATGATGGATGTGGGCTCGACCAAGCGGGACGTGGTCGACGCCGCACGCCGCGTGCTGAAGGAGCGCCTGCCGGGCTTCGTGCCCGCACACCCGATTGCCGGCCGTGAGGTGGCGGGCATCGAGCACGCCGATGCCGCGCTCTATCAGGGCCGCAAGACCATTCTGACGCCCCTGCCGCAGACCAATCCCCTGCTGGTGCAGCGCGCCACCGACGCGTGGTCGGCCGTGGGCTGCCAGGTGTTGAAGATGACGCCCGAGCACCACGACGCCGCCTTCGCGGCCGTGAGCCACCTGCCTCACCTGCTGGCCTTCGCCTACATGAACGCGATGGCCGAGCAGCCTGCCGGGCAGGAGTACCTCTCGCTGGCCGGTCCCGGTTTCCGGGACTTCAGCCGCATCGCAGCGAGCGACCCCACTGTCTGGCGGGACATCCTGCTGTCCAACCGGGAAGAAATCCTGAAACAATCCGAGGCTTTCCGCCACGCGCTCGAATTGATGGAACGCCAGATGCGCGACTGGAACGGCCCCGCGCTGCAGGAACTGATCCAGTCGGCTTCCGACGCCCGCAGCCAGTGGCACCTGGGCCCCAAGCCCGCCGCTTCCCGCTGAGCGCCGTGTGCGCTCACCCGCTTGCCTCGCATGTACACCACCGCTTTCCTTGATCTGCCGCCCCTGCTGTCTGCCGGCGGCACCATCCGGCTGCCAGGCTCCAAGAGCATCTCCAACCGCGTGCTGCTGCTGGCCGGCCTGAGCGCCGGCACCACCGTCGTGCACGACCTCCTCGCGTCCGACGACACCCGCGTGATGCTGGAAGCCTTGCGCACGCTGGGCTGCGCCGTCGAACAGGACGGCGACACCGTGTCGATCACCGGCCTGGCCGGGCAGTTGTCGGTGCAGAACGCGCAGCTGTTCCTGGGCAACGCCGGTACGGCCATGCGCCCCCTGACCGCCGCGCTCGCGCTGCTGTCGGCCACGCAGGGCGGCGTCTTCGAACTCAGCGGCATTCCGCGCATGCACGAGCGCCCCATCGGCGACCTGATCGATGCCCTTCGGCCGCTCGGCTGCCACATCGAGTGCCTGGGCAATGAGGGCTATCCGCCGCTGCGCCTGGCCGGCGGCAAGCTCCATCTGGCCGATCCGATCAAGGTGCGGGGCGACGTCTCCAGCCAGTTCCTCACGGCGTTGCTGCTGGCGCTGCCACTGGTCTCGCAGCAACAGGATCTGGTCATCGAGGTGGTCGGCGAGCTGATCTCCAAACCCTACATCGAGATCACGCTCAACCTGCTGGAACGCTTTGGCATCACCGTGCGCCGCGAGGGCTGGTCGCGCTTCACCATTCCGCAGGGCAGCCACTACCAGTCCCCCGGCGAAATCCACGTCGAGGCAGACGCGTCCTCCGCCTCCTATTTCATTGCGCTCGGCGCGCTGGCCGCCACCGAGCAGCCGGTCCGCATCGAAGGCGTGGGCGCTGCCTCCATTCAGGGCGACATCCGTTTCATCGAGGCAGCCGAGGCCATGGGCGCGCAGGTCACTTCCGGCCCAAACTGGCTGGAAGTGCGCCGCGGCGCCTGGCCGCTCAAGGCCATCACGCTCGACTGCAACCACATCCCCGATGCGGCCATGACGCTGGCCGTGATGGCGCTGTACGCCCGGGGCACCACCCGCCTGACCAACATCGCCAGCTGGCGCGTGAAGGAAACCGACCGCATCGCGGCCATGGCGACCGAGCTGCGCAAGCTGGGCGCCACCGTGGTGGAGGGAGAGGACTTCATCGAGGTCACGCCCCCGGCCAAGGCCTGCTGGGAACACGCGAGCATCCACACCTACGACGACCACCGCATGGCGATGTGCTTCTCGCTGGCGGCGTTCAACCCGCTGGCGCCCACCGCCACGCCGAACGCGCCGGTGTCCGTCCGCATCGAAGACCCACGCTGCGTCGCCAAGACCTTCCCGGACTACTTCGAAGCCCTGTTCCAGGTGGCCCGCACGCGGCCCGACCTGATCCCCGTGATCACGATCGACGGCCCCACGGCTTCTGGCAAGGGCACGTTGGCCAGCAGCCTGGCCACCCGTCTGGGCTACCGCTTCCTCGATTCCGGCTCGCTCTACCGCATCGCCGCACTGCTGGCGATGGAAGCCGGCGTCGACCTGGACGATGGCCGCCAGGTCGAGATGCTGGCGCGCCGCGTCGGCCACAGCATTCCGCTGCACTTCGACGGCGAACACGTCTGGCTGGACGGCCGCGATGTGGGTGCCGACCTGCGCCGCGAGGAAGTCGGCCAGGCCGCGTCGCGCATTTCGGCCAACCCCGGCGTGCGCCAGGCGCTGCTGGACCTGCAGAAGGCCTTCCGCACCCTGCCGGGCCTGGTCGCCGATGGGCGGGACATGGGCACGGTGGTGTTCCCCGACGCCTCGCTGAAGGTGTTTCTCACGGCCTCGGTGGCCCAGCGCGCCGAGCGCCGGTATAAGCAATTGATTTCCAAAGGCTTTTCTGCTAACCTGAAAGAGATTTGCGCTGATTTGGAAGCGCGCGACCTGCGGGATCGAACCCGCGCGGTGGCGCCGCTCAAGCCGGCTGCAGATGCCCGAAGCCTCGACAATTCGGCGCTGTCCATCGACGAATCGGTGGACACCGTGCTGAACTCGTGGGTCGAGGGCTGGCCTCACGTGATCGTGAAGTCCTGACAAGGCTGTGACATCCGGCGTCTGCTGCCAGGCAGACGCTACGCGCAAGCAGGGGTCGGCGCCAAGCCGGCCTGGGTGTCATGTTCTTCAACCCAACCCGTTCCGTCGTTCCTGTCGGCGTGAACGTTTCCGCTGGTTTGCGCCAGCACAGGAAATTCCATGTCTGAATCTTTTGCCGCCCTTTTTGAAGAGTCGCTGCAGCGCGCCAACATGCGCACGGGCGAAGTCATCACCGCCGAGGTGGTGGCCGTCGAACACAACTTCGTGGTCGTCAACGCCGGCCTGAAGTCCGAGGCCTATGTGCCCCTCGACGAGTTCAAGAACGACCAGGGCGAGATCGAAGTCCAGGTTGGCGACTTCGTGTCGGTGGCCGTGGACGCCATCGAAAACGGCTACGGCGACACCATCCTGTCGCGCGACAAGGCCAAGCGTCTGGCCTCGTGGCTGTCGCTGGAGAACGCCCTCGAGTCGGGCGACTTCGTGACCGGCACCGTCAACGGCAAGGTCAAGGGTGGCCTCACCGTTCTGGTCAACGGCATCCGCGCCTTCCTGCCCGGCTCGCTGCTCGACACGCGTCCTGTCAAGGACATGTCGCCGTTCGAGGGCAAGACCATGGAATTCAAGGTCATCAAGCTCGATCGCAAGCGCAACAACGTCGTGCTGTCGCGCCGTGCCGTGGTCGAAGCCTCGATGGGCGAAGAACGTGCCAAGCTGATGGAAACGCTGCGCGAAGGCGCCATCGTCAACGGCGTGGTCAAGAACATCACCGAATACGGTGCGTTCGTGGACCTCGGCGGCATCGACGGCCTGCTGCACATCACCGACATGGCATGGCGCCGTGTCCGTCACCCGTCCGAAGTCGTGACGGTTGGCCAGGAACTGACCGCCAAGGTCCTGAAGTTCGACGCCGAGAAGAACCGCGTTTCGCTGGGTCTGAAGCAGATGGGCGACGATCCGTGGGTTGGCGTGTCGCGCCGTTACCCCGCCGGCACCCGCCTGTTCGGCAAGGTCACCAACATCGCTGACTACGGTGCGTTCGTCGAGATCGAACCGGGCATCGAAGGCCTGGTGCACGTCTCCGAAATGGACTGGACCAACAAGAACGTGGCTCCCAACAAGATCGTCAACCTGGGCGACGAAGTGGAAGTCATGGTCCTGGAGATCGACGAAGACAAGCGTCGCATCTCGCTGGGCATGAAGCAGTGCAAGCCGAACCCCTGGGACGACTTCGCTCAGAACTTCAACCGTGGCGACAAGGTCAAGGGCCCCGTCAAGTCGATCACCGACTTCGGCGTGTTCGTCGGCCTGGCCGCTGGCATCGATGGTCTGGTGCACCTGTCCGACCTGTCGTGGAACGAGCCGGGCGAATCGGCTGTCCGCAACTACAAGAAGGGCCAGGAAGTCGAAGCCATCGTGCTGGCCATCGACGTCGAGCGCGAGCGCATCTCGCTGGGCATCAAGCAGCTGGATTCGGATCCCTTCACCAACTTCACGACCCTGAACGACCGTGGCGCCAGCGTCACCGGCACCGTCAAGACCGTGGATGCCAAGGGCGCCGAGATCACGCTGGCTGACGACATCGTCGGCTACCTGCGTGCTTCGGAAATCAGCCGCGACCGCGTCGAAGACGCCCGCAACGTGCTGAAGGAAGGCGACGAAGTCACCGCGATCATCATCAACATCGATCGCAAGACCCGCAACATCCAGCTGTCCGTGAAGGCGAAGGACAACGCAGAACAGCAGGAAGCCCTGCAGTCGCTGCGCGCCGACACCAGCAAGGAAGGCTCCGGCACCACCAGCCTGGGCGCCCTGCTGAAGGCCAAGCTCGACCAGAACAACGGCTGATCCCGGCTGACGTTCCGAGCACGACACCCGTTGTGCCTGGCCCTTCGGGGCCATTGCACGCGGGGGTTGTGATGAGCGCGGCGCCTGTCTTCCTGACGGTGCCGGTGCTCATCACAGCCTCCACAAGAGGCAATTAGCCGATTGCCGACGTCCCGACATGACCCGATCCGACCTCGTGGCCCGACTGGCCGAGCGCTTTGGCCAGCTCACGCAGCGTGACGCCGAATTCGCCGTCAAGACCATCCTGGACGCCATGTCCGACGCGCTGGCGCGAGGCCACCGCATCGAGATTCGCGGCTTTGGCAGCTTTTCGATCAACCGCCGCCCGCCCCGCATGGGCCGCAACCCGCGCTCCGGCGAGCAGGTGCTGATCCCGGAAAAGCTCGTTCCGCACTTCAAACCCGGCAAGGCCCTGCGCGAAGGGGTGGATACTCGCGGTGAGGCCACTGAGGCCGACACCCCGTCCACCGACCCTTCACGGAGCTGACCTGCCCATGCTGCGCACCCTGAACTGGCTGTTTCGCGCCCTGCTGTTCTTCATCCTGTTCGCGTTCGCGTTGAACAACCAGCACGTCGTGCAACTCAAGTGGTTCATGGGCTACCAGTGGGAGGCCCCCATGGTGTTCATCGTGCTCGGCATGTTCGCCCTCGGCTGTGTGGCTGGCGTGCTCGCCATGGTGCCCAGCTGGTGGCGCCACCGCCGGGACGCCCGCCACCGCGCCCACCTGCAGCCCGAACCGCAGGCCCCTGTGCAGAGCGGCAAGGGCACGCCTACCGCAGCCGGCACCGACGCCGCGACCTTGCCTGTCGAGCTGCCTTTCCCCCCGGACATGCCTGCCCCGCGCAAGCCGGCACGCTGACCTTCGGCCACCCCGGGCCGTTCACCGCTTCCACCTGCCCGCCTGGCGGGCCCGTGACCCATGGACTTCGATTTCTACTGGCTGTTGCTCGCCTTGCCGGGCGCCTTTCTGGCCGGCTGGCTGGCATCGCGTGTCGATCTGCGGCAGCTCAAGCGGGAAGACCGCGCCTCACCGCAGGCCTACTTCAAGGGCCTGAACCTGCTGCTGAACGAGCAACAGGACAAGGCCATCGACGCCTTCATCGAGGCCGTGCAGCACGACCCCGACACCTCGGACCTGCACTTCGCACTCGGCAACCTGTTCCGTCGGCGTGGCGAATATGAGCGCGCGATCCGCGTGCACCAGCACCTGCTGGCCCGTGCGGACATCACCCGGGACGAACGCGAGCGTGCCCAGCACGCGCTGGCTCAGGACTTCATGAAGGCGGGGCTGTTCGACCGTGCCGAGGACGCGTTCAAGGCACTGGAAGGCACGGCCTTCACCACGGACGCCCGCCTGGCGCTGCTGTCATTGCATGAGCGCTCGCGGAACTGGCATCCGGCCATCGACGTCGCGCGACAACTGGAAGCGGCCGGCACGGGCTCGTTCTCGCAACGCATGGCCCACCATTGGTGTGAGGTCGCCCAGGAGGCCGACGCTCGCGGCCGGGCCGACGAGGCCGAGCAGGCACTTGCCCGCGCGCGCGAGGCCGCGCCCCAGGCGGCCCGGCCTCTGGTGATCCAGGGCCAGCGCCTGCTGCGCCAGGGTGACCACGCCGGCGCGCTGAGGGCGTGGGACGAGCTGATGGCACTGCAACCTCAGGCCTTTGCGCTGATTGCCATGGACTACGCGCAGGCTGCCCAGGCCAGCGGCGAAGGACCGACGGCGTTGCGCAAGCTGGAAGGGCTGTACGCCCAGGCACCGTCTGTCGAGGTGCTCAACGCCGTGAACCTGCTGCAACCCGACGAGCGACTGCGCAGGCAGCGCCTGATCGAGCACCTGCGCCACCAGCCGTCCTTGTCTGCGGCGCAGGGCCTGATCCGGGAGCGGTTGAGCAGCGAGGTTGCCCTCGATCAGAGCGAGATCGAAGGCCTGCAGAAGGCCTTGAACACCGCCGCCAAGCCGCTACAGCGCTATCGCTGCGCCGCCTGCGGCTTCGAGAGCCAGCATTACTTCTGGCAATGTCCCGGCTGCCAGGGGTGGGACACCTACCCGCCCCGGCGTCTGGAAGATCAGTGATGCATGTGGCCATGGCCCTGGCCATGGTGCGGCATGCCCGCCCCCTGGCCTGACCCGGCGGGCGCCATCGCCTTGACCGGCACATCGACCGTCTGACTCAAGACACGACCGTCTTCCGCGCGCAATTGCAGGGTCAGCCTGACCGTGGTGCCAGCAGCGAGCGGCGCCTTCAGTCCCATCAGCATGAGGTGATGCCCTCCGGGCTTGAGGCTCACGGTCTGGCCGGCAGGCAGTGGCAGGGCCTTGAGGGCCCGCATGCGCATCACGTCGCCTTCCATCTTCATCTCGTGCAGCTCGGCCACGGGCGCCTCGGTGGCGCTGAAGCCAACCAGCGTCAGGGCCTGGCTGCTTTGCAGGTTCATGAATCCGCCGGTGGCCGTCTGGCCTTTGACGGTGGCCCGGATCCATGCCCCCTCCACGGAGACGGGCGCCTCGGCGGCCTGTGTCGCGCCCGGTGCGACCTTGTCGGACGCCTGCACGGCGGGCACGCTGACAAGCGCCATGCTCAGCGCCAGCGCGCAGGCAGAAGAGAGGGCAGCAGGGACGATGCGCATGAGCAAGCTCCGACAGGGGAATGGAACAAGGCGCCAGTCTAGCCTCGCACCACCGCTGCCGTCTGACGCGGATCAGGAAGCGACCTGCAGCACGCGACGGTACTGAATCGCCTCGGCCACATGGGCGGTGAGCACGTCGGCCGCGCCACCAAGGTCGGCGATCGTGCGCGCCAGCCTCAGCACACGGTGGAAAGACCGGCCGGACCAGCCCAGGCGCCCGCAAGCCGCCTGCAGAAAGGCCATGGCATCGGCATGCACCCGGGCGTGCTCGGTCAGGGCGGCCCCTTCCAGGCTGGCATTGAGCACCCCCTGCCGGCCGAGCTGGCGCGCCCGGGCAGCGGCCACCCGCTCGGCCACTTCGGCCGTGCTTTCGCCGTCCGGACTGCGGGCCAGCACCTCCGGCGCCACCATGGGCACGTCCACCTGCACGTCGATGCGGTCGAGCAGCGGCCCGCTCAGCCGGGACTGGTATCGTGTGACCTGCTCGGGCGTGCACCGACAGCTCTTCAGCGGGTTGCCGAAGTGCCCGCAAGGACATGGGTTCATGGCGGCCAGCAGCTGAAAGCGCGCCGGGAAGTCGTGCCGCCGCACGGCGCGCGAGATCGTGATGTGCCCGGTCTCCAGAGGCTCGCGCAGCGCCTCGAGCGCCGCCCGCGGGAACTCGGGCAGTTCATCGAGAAACAGCAGCCCGTGGTGGGCCAGCGAGATCTCCCCCGGCCGCGGCGGGGATCCGCCTCCGACCATGGCGACTGCCGACGCGCTGTGGTGCGGGCTGCGCATCACCCGCTGCATCCAGCGCGATGGATCGAAATGGCCCGCCAGGCTCAGCACTGCGGCGGACTCCAGCGCCTCTTCCTGATCCAGCGGCGGCAGCAAGCCAGGAAAACGCTGCACCAGCATGGACTTGCCTGTGCCGGGTGGGCCAACCATCAAGAGCGAATGGCGCCCCGCCGCCGCCACCTCCAGCGCGCGCTTGGCGGCGCTCTGGCCCTTGACGTCGCGCAGATCGGGCTGCCCGATGGCGGAAGGGGCCAGGCCGCCCTCGGCCACCATGCGAACCAGGCCGCCCGGCTCGGCGCCCTCCACGCGCAAGGCGTTGACGACATCCATCAGATGGGCCGCCCCGTACAGCGGGGCACCGTTCACCAGCGCCGCCTCGCGGGCACTGGAGGCGGGCAGGACCAGCGCGCGTGGCGGCCCCTCACCGGCCTGCACGGCCGTGCGGTGCAGGGCCAGCGCCATGGGCAGCGCGCCGCGCACGGGCCGCAGTTCGCCGCCCAGCGACAATTCGCCGGCGAACTCGAACGCGGCCACGCGCTCGGCATCCAGCTGCCCCATGGCGGTCAGGATGCCGATGGCGATGGGCAGGTCGAAACGCCCTGACTCCTTGGGCAGGTCGGCCGGCGCAAGGTTGACCGTGATGCGTTTGTTGAAGGGGAAATCCAGCCCGCAGTTCGCCAGCGCCGCACGCACCCGCTCTCGGGCCTCCTTGACCTCCGTGTCTGCCAGGCCGACCAGCGTGAAAGCGGGCAGCCCGTTGGCCAGATGCACCTCGACGGTGATTTCGGGTGCGCGCAACCCATCCAGGGCGCGGCTGCGGACCAAGGCAAGCGACATCGGGATCAGGGGAAGAAAGACGATGGAGCGAGATTGTCGTCATCGACCCGGTGTCTGGCTGTCCCCCGGGAGAGCGAGGCGACACTTGGCGCACCAAGGTTGTGCAGCACACCTTCCATGACGGCCACGAACGTCCCGCTCGCCTTGTTATGGTGCGCGAGGTCTCTGTACCCGCCATCGCGGTGCGACCGCGCCCCGGGGGCCCGCGGCCGTTCCCCGTTTTGGAGCACTGGCACAGATCGTGCAGTTATGCACCCGTCCAATTCAGCCAACCACCGGAGAACCAACCATGAAAATGGTGACCGCCATCGTCAAGCCCTTCAAGCTTGATGAAGTGCGTGAGGCCCTGTCAGCCATCGGCGTGCAGGGCATCACCGTGACCGAAGTCAAGGGCTTCGGCCGCCAGAAGGGCCACACCGAGCTGTACCGCGGTGCAGAGTACGTGGTCGACTTCCTGCCCAAGGTCAAGATCGAGGCCGCCGTCGACGAAGCCATCCTCGACCGCGTGATCGAAGCGATCGAATCGTCCGCCCGCACCGGCAAGATCGGTGACGGCAAGATCTTCGTGACCGATCTCGAACAGGTCATCCGCATCCGAACCGGCGAAACCGGCAAGGACGCGCTCTGATTCAGCGTTGGCCGCACCACCCGGTGTGTGTCCTCCCCCTCCTCCTTTGAGTATCTGAGAGGCATTTCATGAGAAAGCTCATTGCGTCCATCGCACTGGGGCTCGCCGCCTTCGGCCTGCTGGGCGTGTCGCACGCCCAGGATGCTGCCGCGTCGGCCCCTGTCGCCGCCACCGCCACCGAGGCGGCTGCCGCCCCGGCTTCTGCACCCGAGGCCGCCCCTCTGGCCGCTGAAGCTGCCTCCGCGCCCGCCGAAGCCGCGGCCGCTGCGCCCGTGCCCAACAAGGGCGACGTGACCTGGATGATGGTCTCCACGCTGCTGGTGATCCTGATGACCGTGCCCGGTCTGGCCCTGTTCTACGGCGGCCTGGTGCGCAGCAAGAACATGCTGTCCGTGCTCATGCAGGTGATGGTCACGTTCTCGATGATCGTCGTGCTGTGGTTCATCTATGGCTACAGCCTCGCCTTCACCGAGGGCAACGCCTTCATCGGCGGCCTCGATCGCCTGATGATGAAGGGCGTGTGGGACAACGCCGCGGGCACCTTCGCCAACGCCGCCACCTTCAGCAAGGGCGTGGTGATCCCCGAGATCGTGTTCGCCGCCTTCCAGGCTACGTTCGCCGGCATCACCTGCTGCCTGATCGTCGGCGCCTTTGCCGAGCGCATCAAGTTCTCGGCTGTGCTGCTCTTCATGGTGCTGTGGTTCACCTTCAGCTACGCCCCGATCGCGCACATGGTCTGGTTCTGGATGGGCCCGGACGCCTACACCTCGGCTGACGTGGTCGAAGCCATGAACGGCAAGGCCGGTCTGATCTGGCAGCACGGCGCGCTGGACTTCGCCGGCGGCACCGTGGTGCACATCAACGCTGCCGTGGCAGGCCTGGTCGGTTCCTACATGGTCGGCAAGCGCATCGGCTACGGCAAGGAAGCCTTCACCCCGCACTCGCTGACGCTGACCATGGTCGGTGCCTCGCTGCTGTGGGTGGGCTGGTTCGGCTTCAACGCCGGCTCGGCTCTGGAAGCCAACGGCTTCGCCGCCCTGGCCTTCATCAACACCTTTGCCGCCACCGCCGCCGCCGTGCTGGCCTGGTGTCTGGGCGAAGGCCTGCTCAAGGGCAAGGCTTCGATGCTGGGTGCCGCTTCGGGCGCCGTCGCGGGTCTGGTCGCGATCACCCCGGCTGCCGGCAACGTCGGCATCGGCGGTGCGCTGATCATCGGTCTGCTGGCGGGCTTCATCTGCCTGTGGGGCGTGTCGGGTCTGAAGAAGATCCTGGGCGCCGACGACTCGCTGGACGTGTTCGGCGTGCACGGTGTGGGCGGCATCCTGGGTGCCCTGCTGACCGGCGTGTTCAACTCGCCTAACCTGGGCGGCCCCTCGGTCGTGTCGGACTGGGTCACGGTCTCGATGGTCACCGGCGACGCCTACTCGATCGCCAGCCAGGTCTGGATCCAGCTCAAGGGCGTGCTGATCACCATCGTGTGGTCGGGTGTGGTCTCGCTGATCGCCTACAAGATCGTCGACGTGGTGATCGGTCTGCGCGTGCCGGAAGAGGAAGAGCGCGAAGGCCTGGACATCACCTCGCACGGCGAGACGGCCTATCACAAGTGATCGACGCGGAATCCGGACGGGGCCCTGCCCCGCCGCCGGATCCGCTGTCAACGGGGCTGCCTTCGGGCGGCCCCTTTTTTTTGGCCGATGCGCCCCCACATCCGGATGTTCCTAGAATGATCCGGTGTCCACAGACTCCCGCCTGCCTCCGCCATGGTTCCTCACCTCATCACCGCACTGACCGGCCCGATCAACGAACTGGAGCAGCGCATGCTCGAGTCCATGCCGGCCATCGAGCGCTGGTTCCGGCTGGAGTGGATGGAGCACACGCCGCCGTTCTACACCTCGGTGGACCTGCGCAATGCAGGGTTCAAGCTGGCGCCGGTGGACACCAACCTGTATCCGGGCGGCTTCAACAACCTGACGGCGGAGATGATCCCGCTGGCCGTGCAGGCCGCCATGGCCGCGATCGAGAAGATCTGCCCCGAAGCCAAGAACCTGCTGCTGATTCCTGAGAAGCACACGCGCAACACCTTCTACCTGGCGAACGTGGCCCGCTTGATGCAGATCTTCGGCTCGGCCGGCCTGAATGTGCGTCTCGGCACGCTGGACGAAACGATCACCGAACCGACCGAGCTGCCCCTGCCGGATGGCTCGACGCTGACGCTGGAGCCGCTGGTGCGCACCAAGCGCCGCCTGGGCCTCAAGCACTTCGACCCCTGCACCATCCTGGTCAACAACGACCTGTCGGCCGGCATCCCGCCGGTGCTGGAGAACCTGCACGAGCAGTACTTGCTGCCGCCGCTGCATGCCGGCTGGGCGGTGCGCCGCAAGAGCCAGCACTTCAGTGCGTACGAGGAAGTGGCCAAGAAGTTCGCCAAGCTGCTGGGCATGGACCCGTGGCTGATCAACCCGATGTATGCGGTGTGCGAGGGCGTGAACTTCCAGGAAGGCGCCGGGCTGGACGCCCTGCAGGCCCAGGTTGACGCCATGCTCAACAAGGTGCGCCGCAAGTACAAGGAATACGGCATCAACGAGAAGCCCTTCGTCATCGTCAAGGCCGATAACGGCACCTACGGCATGGGCATCATGACCGTGCGGGACGCCAAGGAGCTGGTCGACCTCAACCGCCGCACGCGCAACAAGATGTCGGTGGTGAAGGATGGGCAGGAGGTGACGCGCGTCATCATCCAGGAAGGCGTGCCCACGTACGAGCGCCTGAATGACGCCGTGGCCGAGCCGGTGGTCTACATGATCGACCGCTACGTGGTGGGCGGCTTTTACCGCGTGCACGCCGAACGGGGCATTGACGAAAACCTGAACGCGCCGGGCTCGAGCTTCGTGCCACTGGCCTTTGCCGAGCCGGCCCACCTGCCCCGCCCGGGCGTGAAGCCGGGCGTGAGTGCCCCGAACCGCTTCTACATGTATGGCGTGATCGCGCGCCTGGCGATGCTGGCCGCCGCCTACGAGCTCGAGGCCACGGACCCGAACCCCGAGGTCTACGCCTGACCCGCCTGCACCATTTCGGAGCGCGCGCGCAGAGGCGGAACACGGGCAAAATGCCCATCTGTCGCAACGCGTTCGTCTCCACGTGCAACACAGCCCCAACGCCGCCCTCAGCGGCAAACAGCTCGCCGGTCTGACCCTCGGTGCCATCGGCATCGTTTACGGCGACATCGGCACCAGCCCCCTGTATGCCCTCAAGGAGGTGTTCGCGCACGGCCACGTGCCGCTCACGCCCGAGAACATCTACGGCATCCTGTCGATGATCTTCTGGACGCTGATGGTGATCGTCTCGCTGAAGTACGTGACGCTGATCCTGCGGGCCGACAACAACGGCGAAGGCGGCCTGATCGCCATGCTGGCCCTGGCCTCCACCGCGGTGGCCGACCGGCCGGCGCTGCGCGCCAAGCTACTGGGCATCGGCATCTTCGGCACAGCGATCTTCTTCGGTGATGGGGTGATCACCCCTGCGGTGTCGGTGCTGTCGGCGGTCGAGGGCATGGAGGTGGCCGCGCCCGCCCTGGAGCGCTTCGTCGTGCCGGTCACCCTCGTGGTGCTCACTGGCCTGTTCATGGTCCAGAAGCACGGCACCGGCGGCATCGGCAAGTTCTTCGGCCCCATCACGGCGCTGTGGTTCATCGTGCTGGCGGTGCTGGGCGTCATGCACATCGTCGGCAATCCAGCGGTGCTGGCTGCGCTCAGCCCGCATCACGCGCTGTTGTTCGTCTTCACCCACCCGGGCATGGCCTTCGTGGCGCTGGGGTCGGTGATCCTGTGCGCCACCGGCGCCGAGGCGCTGTATGCCGACATGGGCCACTTCGGCAAGAAGCCCATCCGGCTGGCGTGGTTCAGCCTGGTGCTGCCCGCGCTGACGCTGAACTACTTCGGTCAAGGTGCGATGCTGCTGGCCCACCCCGAGAACGTCGAAAACCCCTTCTTCGAGATGGCGCCGCATTGGGCGCTGTACCCGCTGGTGGGCCTGGCCACCTGCGCGACCGTGATCGCTTCGCAAGCCTTGATTTCGGCCGCCTTCTCGGTCACCAAGCAGGTGATCCAGCTGGGCTACCTGCCCCGCCTGCGCATCCTGCACACCTCGGTCAACGAGACGGGCCAGATCTACATCCCCTTCGTGAACTGGACGCTGTACGGCTGCATCGTGCTGGCCGTGATCTTCTTCGGCTCGAGCAGCAAACTGGCTGCGGCCTACGGCATCACCGTCACGATCGACATGCTCATCACCACGGTGATGACCTTCTTTGTGATCCGCTTTGCGTGGAAGCTGCCGATCGCCCTGTGCATCGGCGCCACCGGCATCTTCTTCGTGATCGACCTGATGTTCTTCAGCGCGAACGTGATCAAGGTGGTGGATGGTGGCTGGTTCCCTCTGCTGATCGGCGTGGTGATGTTCAGCCTGATGATGACCTGGCGCGATGGCCGCGCCCTGCTCAGCGAGCGGCTGCGCTCGGATTCGATCGACCTCCTGCCCTTCCTGGAGGCCGTGTTCTCCAGCCCGCCGCAGCGTGTGGAAGGCACGGCTGTCTTTCTCAATGCCGACGCAGGCACCACGCCGAACGCCCTGCTGCACAACCTCAAGCACAACAAGGTGCTGCACAAGCAGAACCTGTTCGTGACGGTGAAGTCGCACGAGGTGCCGTGGATCGGCTTCGACCAGCGCGTCGAGATCGAGTCGCTGGGCAACAGCTGCTGGCAGATCATGCTGCACTTCGGTTTCAAGAACGAACCGGACGTGCCGGAAGCGCTCAAGCTGGTGCGCCAGCACGGCGTCCACATCGACGACATGGAAACCAGCTACTTCCTGTCGCGTGACATCGTGATCCCGACCATCGGCGGTGGCATGGCGCCGTGGCGCGAGAAGCTGTTCGCCAGCATGCACCGCAACGCGTCGGGCGTCGCGGACTTCCTCAGCCTGCCGGCCAACCGCGTGGTCGAGCTGGGTTCGAAGGTCGAGCTCTGAACGCGTCGCCCGGCCTCCTGTCGCGCCTGGTGCGCGACTCCGCGCCTTCATCGGTGTCGGCGGGCTTCGTGGCCACGCTGGTGGCCTTCACCAGCACCATCGCCCTGGTATTCCAGGCAGCACGGCTGCTGGGCGCCACGCCCGAGCAACTCAGTTCTTGGGTGCTGGCCCTGGGTGTGGGCATGGGCGTAGGCAGCATCGGCCTGTCGCTGTGGCTGCGTGCACCCGTGCTGGTGACGTGGTCGACCCCCGGCGCAGCCGTGATCGCCACCGCGTCCACGGGCGTGAGCCTGGCCGAGGCGACCGGCGCCTTCTTGGTGTGCGGCCTGCTGATGTGGCTGTGCGGGGTGACGCGCGTGTTCGAGCGGATGATGGACCGCATCCCCGTCGCGCTGGCTTCGGCGCTGCTGGCAGGCATTCTGGCGCGCTTTGCGCTGCAGTCCTTCTCGGCGGCTTCCAGTGAGCCGCTGCTGGTCATCACCATGCTGGTGGCCTACCTGCTGGGCAAGCGATGGATCCCGCGCTATGCGGTGATCTTCGTGCTGGCGATCGGCACGGTGGTGGCCGGCGTGCGCGGGCAGCTTGACGCGTCCCAGCTCAATCTGAATCTGGCCAGCCCGGTGTTCGTGATGCCGGCGTTCTCGTGGCACGCGGTGGTGGGGATGGGCCTGCCGCTGTTCATTGTCACCATGGCCTCGCAGGCGGTGCCGGGCATTTCCGCCCTCCGGGTGGCGGGCTACCCGGCCCCGGTGTCACCGCTGATGAGTTGGTCGGGCGTGGTGACGCTGGTGCTCGCCCCGTTCGGCGGCTACACGTTCAACCTGGCGGCCATCACTGCCGCCATCGTGCTGAGCCCGCACGCTCACCCCGAGCCGGCCCGTCGCTACACCGCGGCCGTCTACGCCGGCGTGTTCTACATCCTCATGGCCTTGCTGGGCGGGGCCGTGGCCGGGCTGCTGGCGGCGTTTCCGCAGGCGCTGGTGATCTCGGTGGCGGGTCTGGCCCTGCTGGGCACCATCGCCAATGGCCTGGCCAACGCGCTGCACGACGTGCGCTACCGTGAGGCGGCCATCATCACTTTTCTTGTGACGCTGTCGGGCGTGACGCTGCTGGGCATCGGATCGGCCTTCTGGGGCCTGGTCGCCGGCGCGTTGACGCTGTTCGTGGAACACTTCCGACATCCCACCGAACCGACCGAGACACCATGAAGCTGCTTTTCGTTGTCGACCCGCTCGACACCTTCAAGACCTACAAGGACAGCACCTTCGCGATGATGCGCGAGGCCGCTGCACGGGGCCATGAACTCTGGGCCTGCGAGCCGCCGCAGATCGTGTGGCAACGCGACGGCCGGGTGCAGGCTGAGGCCGCCCGCATCACGCTCACCGGCGAAGCCGACGACTGGTACACCGTCGAGGAAATGGCCGTGATGGCCCTGGCCGACGCGGACGCCGTGCTGATGCGCAAGGACCCGCCCTTCGACGCCGAGTACCTGTACGCCACCCACCTGCTGAGCCAGGCGGAGCGCGAAGGGGCCCGCGTGTTCAACAGCCCGCAGGCGCTGCGCGAGCACCCCGAGAAGCTGGCCATCATGGCCTACCCGCAGTTCATTGCGCCCACACTGGTCACGCGCGACATCGAGACCGTGCGCGCCTTTCACGCGCAGCACCGCGACGTGATCCTCAAGCCGCTGGACGGCATGGGCGGCGCGGGGATCTTCCGTGTGAAGGACGACGGGCTGAACCTCGGCAGCGTGGCCGAAACCCTCACGCGCAACGGCACGCAGACGATCATGGTGCAGAAGTTCCTGCCCGCCATCACCGAGGGCGACAAGCGGGTGCTGGTCATCGATGGTGAACCGGTACCCTACGCGCTGGCGCGCATCCCGCAGGGCGGTGAGGTGCGAGGCAACCTGGCGGCCGGCGGCAAGGGAGTGGCTCAGCCCCTGAGCGAGTCGGACCTGGCGATTGCCCGCCACCTCGGCCCCATTCTGGCGGCACGCGGGCTGCTGCTGGTGGGCCTGGATATCATCGGCGACCGCCTCACCGAGATCAACGTGACGAGCCCGACCTGCTTCCAGGAGATTACGCAGCAGACGGGCTGGGATGTGGCCGCACGCTTCATCGACGCGCTGGAAGCCCGCTTGAAGGCCTGACGGCTCAAGGCCTGTTCAGCCCCGCGGCCGGCCGAACACATCGAGCAGACCGAGCCGGCTCGCTTCGTACACGGCCTCGCTGCGCGAGTGGACGGCGAGCTTGGCGTACAGCTTCTTGATGTAGGTCTGCACCGAATGCACGGTGATGCCCTGCTCGCGCGCGATCTCTGCATAGGCATACCCACGGGCGATGAACTCGAGCACTTCCT
Source organism: uncultured Aquabacterium sp. (assembly GCF_947366995.1). Lineage (GTDB taxonomy): Bacteria > Pseudomonadota > Gammaproteobacteria > Burkholderiales > Burkholderiaceae_C > Aquabacterium. Next base: position 99,377 of record NZ_CANBCC010000004.1, read on the forward strand.
GTTCGCGGCGGCTCAGGCTGACGGGCGCCGGCGCGTCGGCCGCCTCCGACGGCGTGGCCGTGGCGGTGAGCAGCACCGGCGCGGCACGGCCCGGTTCGGCCATCTGCACGGAATCGGGGACCGGGCGCAGTCGCTTGAGCAAATGGCGCGCGATCATCGGCGAAATCGGGGAGGCGCCCTGCTTGACGGCCAGCAGCGTGGCCGCAATGTCGGCCGCCTCGTCGTCCTTGTGCACATAGCCCACCGCACCGGCTTCGATGCTGGCCACCACGTTGGCCTCATCGCCGAACATCGACACGACCAGCATGTCGCACGCGGGCCAGCGCTGGTGCACCTGGCGCAGCAGGCTCAGGCCACTGCCATCCGGCAGTCCCAGGTCGACCAGCAACAAGTCGGCCCCCCGGTGTTCGAACCACGCGGCGGCCGGCGCCAGCGTGCCGAAGCTGGCGCGCAGGTGCAAGGCAGGATGGGCATCAATGGACTGCTCGAGGAACTGACGAGTCAGCTGATTGTCCTCGACCAGCACCACGTCCCAGGGGGCGTCGCGGTTCATGTGGACGAGGATATACCGACTGCAGGGCCCGGGCCGGGCGCAGACGCAGCCAGCGGCAGCACGAGCCGCACGGCGAGGCCGCCGTCCCGCGGGGTGTCGAAGTGCAGCGCCACGCCGATCTGGCTGGCGCGGCCCAGCATGCCGACAATGCCCTGCCCACGGGGCGCGGCGCCAGGATCCCAGCCGCCACCGTTGTCGGTGAGGGTGACCTCGATGGCATCGGGCAAGGCGTGCGCAGCCAGCACCAGTTGCGTGGCATGTGCGTGCTGCAGCACGTTGGACAGCGCCTCGTACAGGATGTATTGAAGCTGACGCAGGGCGGGCGGGCTGCCGTCGGGCCAGGCGGGCAAGGGCGCCACGTCCCAGCGCAACGTGATGCCGGCGGCCTCGAGGCGCGGCGCCAGTCGGTACCGCCAGCTGGCCAGCAACCCCGCCACATCGCCCGGCGCGAGCGACATCGCATCGATCGTGAGCTTGAGCTGGGCCAACGAGTCGCGCAGCGTCTGGGTCACCAGCCCGATGTCCGGGGGCCGCGCACCCGGGGCCTGAAGCTGCCGCAGCGCCGAGGTCAGGTGCGCGCCCACGCCATCGTGCATGTCCTGCACGATGCGCGCACGCTCGGCGGTGGCGGCCTGCGCCTTCTCGAGCGCGGACAGCCGGGCGAAGCTGTCACGCAGGGCGGCCTCGCGCTCGGCGACACGGGTGGCCAGCGTGCGGTTGAGCTCGTGCAGCGCCGCCCGCGACCGCCCCTGGTCGCCGGCCAGCACCACGAAGTTGCACGCGATCAGCACCGGGCCGAAGATGCCCATCAGGTAGACCGCATCGAAGGGCAGCGCGCCGGTCACGATCAGCATGTCGTGGAAGGCCGCGGGAACCAGCGCCGCACAGCCCAGCACCAGCCAGCCGCCATCCGGCCGGCGGGTGCGGATCACGTGCGAGATGGCGAGCCCCATGCCGACCAGCGCGATGAGGTAAGTGGCCCCATAGACATACGCCGTGCGGACGAAGTCGGCCGCCGTGGCATGGTAGCCGGCGACCAGCAGCATGAGTGCCCCGAACACGCGCGCCAGCCAGCGCGGCGGGCAGTCCGCAATGCGAAAGAAGAAGGCGCACAGCGCCAGCTGATACCAGTGCGTGAGCGTGGACCGCAGGCCTTCCCAGAAGGACGGGTCGCTCAGCGGCTCGGGCCGGATCATCAACAGCGTCGACAGGCCCCAGGTGAAGGCCGCCAGGCCCATGTAGGCCACTGCGCCCTGGCTGCGATCGCGCCACCAGCCGAGCCCCATCAGCAGGCCGCTGGTGATGAGGGCCGTGTGGATGAAGTTCATCAGATCGACCTGGATCCAGCGGCGCCAGCGGTAGGGCTGCATGACGTGCTCCAGCGGGCCCACCGCAATGGGCGCCAGACCCTCACGGGCGGCGTGCCCACTGGCCACCCGCACGTCGATCACGTTGGCGCCGTCGCGCCACAAGGTGGACGGCACCGTGAAGAGCAGGGGGACGTACCAGTTGCGCGTCACGGGCTCGGTCATCGAGCCCGAGAACGGCAAGGCCACACCGTTGATCCACACCTGCCCGTTCATCGAGACGCGAGGCAGGTAGACGGCCCACGGCCCTTTGGGCACGCCCGCCAGATCCACCCGGAAGCGATACCACATCGAGCCGGTGTGACCCGGATGGGTGTCCATCCAGCGATGCGGCAGGTGCGTGTGCAACCAGGGGCCGTCAGGGGGCGGCACGCCATCGGCACCCCTGGCGCCGATCAGCACGCAGGCCTCGTGCAGGTGGTGCAGCACTTCACCGTGCAGCGGCACGCTCCGTACGGCCACCGCGTCGCTGGCCGCGCGTGCACCCGACACGGGCCACACCGACCACAAGGCCCACACCACCATCCATCCCAACAGACCGGCGCCGGTGCGCGCCCGGAGCAACAAGCCAGACATCGCGCCATTGTCTCGCGCCGATCTGCACGGGTCTGCCCCCTGCTTGGGGCGACAATGCAGCTTTTCCGCTTCTGCTTGCTGCCCGCCACCATGGCCGTCCTCACCCTGAGCCAGGCTCAACTTGCTTTCGGCCACGTCGCCCTCCTCGACCACGCCTCGTTCTCGCTCGAAACCGGCGAACGCGTCGGCCTGATTGGCCGCAATGGCACGGGCAAGTCCTCTCTGCTGAAAATCCTTGCGGGGCTGGAGAAGCCCGACGACGGCCAGCTGCAGGTGCAAAAAGGCGTCGAGCTGGCCTACGTGCCGCAGGAGCCGGCGTTCGCCGACGACGCCACCGTGGAGAGCACGGTCAGCGAAGGCCTGGGCGACATCCGCGCGCTGCGCGAACGCTTCGAGGCGATCACGCACGGCGAAGGCGATGCCGACGACATGGAATCGCTCATGACCCAGATCGAGGCCCGCAACGGCTGGAACTGGGAGCAGCGCGTCGAAGAAAGATCGGAAGAGCGTCGTGTAGGGA